>NZ_JAIUIL010000004.1:0-540076 GCF_020165595.1 Mesorhizobium sp. BR-1-1-10
CTGCCCTACTGCCCTACTGCCCTACTGCCCTACTGCCCTACTGCCCTACTGCCCTACTGCCCTACTGCCCTACTGCCTTTCCCCCCATCCAGCCGTTGATTTGATCGAACCTTGGCTGTACGTGTCCCAGAACAAGGGTGGCCAATGGCAGTGATCCCGAAAATCCTCGTCTTCGCCGGCTCGGTGCGCGGCGGCGCCTATAGCGGCAGGACCGCCGACGTGGCGCAGAAGGAACTTGCGGTGCAAGGTGCCGAGGTGACCCGTATTTCGCTTGCCGATTACCCCTTGCCGATTCTCGACGAGGACCTGGAAAAGGAAAACGGCGTTCCTGAAAACGCCCAGAGGCTGGCGCGGCTGATATCAGCCCATGACGGGCTGCTGATCGCGACGCCCGAATATAACGGTTCGATCCCGCCGCTGCTCAAGAACACGATCGACTGGGTGAGCCGGGTGCGACGGGATGGCGGCCGGTCGGTCAGGCCGCTTGCCGGCAAGGTCGCCGGCCTCTGCTCGTCCTCCAACGGGCACTTCGCCGGCATCCGCTGCATCAACCATTTGCGTGCCGTGCTGGTGCGCTGCCAGATGGAAGTGGTGACACCGGAATGCTCGGTGCCGGAGGGTGGCGACGCCTTCGACGGGGACGGCCATTTCCGTGACGAAAGACTGCACAAATCGATGGAGCACCTATGCCGCACGCTGATCGAAACCTCGCGCATGCTGTCGACCAGGGTCGAGGCGTGACCGCCGCACCCCTGCAGCCTCATTCCATGCAGGAGCGATTGATCGTCGGCCTCGACGTGCCGACCGTGAAGGAGGCCGAGCGAGCGGTGCGCGAGCTCGACGGCGTCGTCTCCTTCTACAAGATCGGCTATCAGCTGGCTTTTGCCGGCGGCCTCGACTTCGCCAGGGAGCTGGCCAGCGGCGGAACGAAAATCTTCCTCGACATGAAGCTGCTCGACATCGACCACACGGTGGCCAAGGGCGTCGAGAACATCGTCAGGATGGGCATGACCATGCTGACCATCCACGCCTATCCCAAGGCGATGCAGGCGGCGGTGGAGGCGGCGCGCGGCAGCGAGCTTTGCCTGCTCGCCGTCAGCGTGCTGACCTCGATGGACGAGCAGGACATGATCGATGCCGGCTATGAATATGACCCGCACACGCTGGTGCTGCGGCGGGCCGAACAGGCGCTCCATGCCGGCATGGGCGGCATCGTCTGCTCGGCCGCGGAAGCCGAAGCGGTGCGCCGCATCGTCGGCCCCGACATGGCGGTGGTGACGCCCGGCATCCGGCCTGTCGGCAGCGACCATGGCGACCAGAAGCGGGTGGTAACGCCGGGGCAAGCGATCCGCAACGGATCCAGCCACCTCGTCGTCGGCCGGCCGATCGTTGCCGCGGCCAGCAAACGCGAGGCGGCCGAGGCCATCCTCGATGAAATGCGCTCGGCCTGAGGTCCCAGATTAAAACCGGAGAACAATCATGCCCAAGGGATACTGGATCGCTCGCGTCGATGTGCGCGACACAGAAGGCTACAAGGACTATGTCGCCGCTTCGAAGCTGGCCTTCGACCGTTTCGGCGGGAAATTCCTGGCGCGCGGCGGTGCGCATGAAAAGGCCGAAGGGCCTGGTCGCGGGCGCAACGTCATCATCGAATTCGAATCGCTTGCGGCCGCGCATGACTGCTACCACTCGCCGGAATATCAGCGCGCGGTGGCCATCCGCCAGAAGGTCGCCGACGGCGAGATCGTGCTGGTCGAAGGGATTTAGGTCCGCGCGGAAAGTCGATTGGCTGCCGTCTCGGCCATGGCGTCGGTAAGGCTCAGCCCCCATTGCCGGCGGCAATAGTCGCGAAAATCGAAGCAAGGCAGGCCAGGACAGACCTCGAACTCGATGAGGTGAGCCGTGTCGTCGGCCTCCACCCTGAGATCTATGGAAAACACATCGCGCAGGCCGAGCCCGATGATCAGCCGTTCGGCGATCCCCCTGATCCTCGCATCGGCCACCGGCTGGCTGTCCGCGACCGCAGCGAGTTCGGGTTCGGCGTATTGCCCGGCAGCCTTCGCCGCCTCGCCGGTCTCGCCATAGAGCGCCAAACTGTCTTCCATGGTCTGGAAATCACCTCCCGACTCGACAAAGGCGACGCCGAGCGCTTCGACGCCGGTATCCGGCATCAGCCCTAGGAAGCTGGCGCGGACGTTGCGGCCGGAGACATAGGGCTGGACCACGACATCGTCGCGATAACAGGCGAAAACACGCCGGCTAAGCTCCAGCGCGTGAGCGAGATCGGTTACGCGCGAATCCGGCCAGATGCCGATCTTGGCGCCGAGCCGGTTGGGCTTGACGAACCAGCCGGCGGCGGAGGCCGGCGCCTCGACCAGCCATTTGCCATCCCGCGCGAGACCGGCCTGCGGCACCGGAAGGCCGAGCGCGCCAAGCACGGCGCCGGAGCGGAACTTGTCCTGGCAGAGCGCGAACAGCGAATCGTCGGCGCCGATGGTGTTGAAACCGCGCAGTCTTGCCAAAGCGGGTGCCGCGCCGCCACGGAAATAGGCGACGCCGTCGGTCAGCGTCCAGACCAGCGCGCTTCGCGGATCCTCACCGTCGAGCACCTTGGCCGCATCGTCGAGCACCACCGGCGCAAAGGACAGGCCGCGCGCCTCGCAGGCGGCGGCCAGCGCATCGAATTCGAGAGCGAGATCGGTCGACTGCGCCAGATAGGACGAGATTTCGGCGGCACGCCGCGATGCATGACCACCGGCGAGCAAGCGGTCGAAACAAGCCTTTTCGGGCTCGTGGACAAGGACCAGTTTCGGCTTGTGCGTTGGCATGATGTGGCGGTTCCCGACGGTGCGATGACCTACCATCGCACGGCCCGCACAATCGGCTTTCGCGAAATCGACGCGCCCCGGGCGCCTGTGTGACAGCGCCAGGATTGCGACCGTAGCCCCGGGTCCGCGTCCGGCAATGTCAGGCGATCAGCACGCGCGGTTCCAGGCGGCCATTGACAGGAATGTCGAGCAGGAAGGTCATGCCGCCCTGCAGGTCGAGCAGACGCTGCTTTTCATTCTTGCCCGACCAGGCCGAGGTCACGGCCAGCCGATCGGCATTCCTGCCGACGAAGGCCGGGCAGGATGGCTGCGTCACCGGCATGGCGACCGTGCGGACGAGCTCGCCGTCCGGCCCATAGGCCTCGATGACGCTGCCACCCCAGACGGCGTTCCACAGGATGCCGTCGCGGTCGAGCACCGAACCGTCGATATAGCCCTTGGCCGAGCGGTGATCGACGAAGATCTTCGGCTCGCCGACGGGCAGGCCGGTCGCCGGATCGCAGGCAACGCGCATCAGCAATCCGGTCGAGGTGTCGGTGTAGTAAGCAAGCGTGCCGTCTGATGAAAAGCAGATCGAGTTCGAGACGGTGATATCCGAAAACAGGCGGCGCAGTTCGCCTTTGAAAAACCAGTAGATCGAGCCCGCGCCCTTCTCCTCGCCCTTGCCCATGGTACCGACCCACAAGGCACCGCAGGGATGGACGCGGGAATCGTTGGAACGGGTGACCGGGTTGTCGGCCTCGATGGCGGTGTGCAGCGTCATTCCGCCGGTGGCGACGTCGCGGACAAAAAGCCCGGTTTCGGTGGCGATCAGCTGTCGCTTGTCATCGATGATGGCGATCGCGCTTGCCATCTGGCCAAGCTCGTGGATTTTCAGCGCGCCGCCTGCCAAGGGCTTTTCCAGGAGCTGGCTGTTGACGATGTCGAACCAGAATAGCGCATCCGTGCCGGGATCGTAACTTGGCCCTTCGCCGAGCTGGCAGACATGATCGGAAAAGACGGAAACGATCGGTTCACTCATCATGCTTCTCCGAATACCGCATCCCAGGCAGTGACGGCTGCGTGGGCGCGCGCCGCCACATCATCGACGCTCATGCCTGGCTTGAACAGGCTGGAGCCGAGCCCGAAGACCGTCACGCCAACCGCCTTGTAGCCGGCAAAGTCCTTTTCCGAAACGCCACCGACCGCGCCGACCAGCGTCTGCGCCGGCAGCACCGCCCGGATCGCGGAAATGCCCGATGCGCCGAGCACGCTGGCGGGGAAGAATTTCAGCGCCGAGGCACCGAGCCGGATCGCCTGGAAGGCCTCGGTGGGAGTGAACACGCCAGGCATGGTGACCATGCCGTAATGCGCGGCGCGGCCCATCACCTCGGCATCGATGTTGGGGCTGACCAGCAGTTGTCCGCCGGCCGCGTGAAGACTATCGACGTCGGCCGCGGTCAGCACCGTGCCGGCGCCGACCAAAGCTGTCTTCGGCAGCACTTGAACAAGCCTGGCGATCGACGAAAACGGCTGGGGCGAATTGAGCGGCACCTCGATAGCCTCGATGCCGGCATCGAACAATGCCTGGCCGATGGCGATCGCCTCGCTTGCCTTGAGGCCGCGCAGGATGGCGACCAGACCGCGCTTAAGTTTTGGAAAGGGTGCGGTCTCGGTCATATGGCGGCTCCACTTCTGGCAATCATGCCATTCTCCCGCGCGGCCTCGATGAGACCGGCGCGTACAGCCTCGTCCGCGTCGACTGTCCGCACACCAAGCCCGGCAAGGCCGAGGGCGGCCTGGTAGAGCCCGGCCAGCGCGCCCGAGGCAATCAGCACGACCGATGTCGCGCCGGCGCCATGCCGGCGCCGGGCAGACGCGATCTCGCCGCCGATCAGCAAGCCGGACAGGCAGGCGGCGGCATCATCGGCCTGGAGGTCCTGGAGCAGGCCGGCGGCGCGGATGGCAAACAGCCGAGAGGTGACATCGCCGCCATCGCCTAGCGCTGTTTCGCACCAGCGGCGGAAGAACGGATTGTCTGGAGCAACCGGGCTTGGATGTTCACCCAGCGAATGGCGCAGGATCGAGTGCGCGGCAAGCACGGAAAACAGCTCGCCCGTCGGCCAGGTACCGAAGCCGGCGACGGCGCCGTCCTCGACCAGCACCCATTTCGAATGCGTGCCGGGCATGCAGACCAGTTCGCGGCCCTTGGCCGGCAGGCCGGCGCCGGCAAGCTGCGTCTCCTCGCCGCGCATGACATCGGGCGCGTCGGCCAGGCGCTGGGCAAGGCCGGGAATGATTCGGATGTCGCGCTTCTGCCCGGGCACCCTAGCGGCGCCGCCGAGAATGGCACCGAGCGGCGACGGAACGCCGACATAGGGCGCCTCCAGCCAGCCCTGGCGGGAGCCAGCCATGCCGCAGATGATGACTGGCAATTCCTCCGGCGCGCCCATCGCTGCCAGATGGCCCTCCAGAACGTTGGCGAAGCCCTTTTCGCGCGCGGTGATCAGGCCATCGTCGCCGCGACGCTCGGCAAGCACCTTGCCGCCGCCGTCGATCAGCCAGGCCCGAAGCCGGGTCGTGCCCCAATCGAGCGCCGCGACTGCCGGCACGCTGCTGGCAAACCCCGGGCTCACAGGAAACCTCCATCGACGATCAGCATCTGCGCGGTCAGCATGCGCGAGGCATCCGAGGCCAGGAACAGCACCGTGCCGACCATGTCGTCCGGCCGCATGACGTCCCTGATGCACTGCTTGGCGACATGGGCGGCAAGCGCCTGTTCGGTGACCCAGAGCTGCTTCTGCCGCTCGGTGATCACCCAGCCGGGCGCGATGGCATTGACGCGGATGCGGTCGGGCCCGAGCTTGCCGGCCAACCCCTTGGTGAGGCCGAGGATGCCGGCCTTGGCGGCGGTGTAGGCCGGCAGGTCGGGATGATTGATCAGATAGGACGTCGAGGTGAAATTGATGATTGAGCCGCCGCCGGCGCGCTTCATGCCCGGCGCCACCGCCTGCGCGGTGAAGAAATGCGGCCGCAGGTTGATCGCCTGATTGTTGTCCCAGAACTCCACCGTCACGTCTTCGATGGCGTGGCGTTCGTCCCAGGCGGCGTTGTTGACCAGCACGGTGACGTCGCCATGCGCTTCGGCCGCCTTCGCGGCGGACGCCCGCAGTGCTTCGATATCGCGCAGATCGGTCCTGAGATAGAGCGGCCGACGGCCGAGCTCTTCCTCGATACGGTCGGCGAGTGCGATGCTGGGCTTGTCGGCGATGTCGATGAAGGCGACCTTGGCGCCCTGGCGCATGAACCCTTCGGTCAATGCCGCGCCGATGCCGGAGCCGCCGCCGGTGATCAGCACCGAAGCGCCTTCGAGGTCGGCAAAACGCGCCGATGGCATCATGATTTTTCGTCTCCCGGGTCAACCGGCGCGCATCCTAGCCAGACACGTCCGGCGGGCAAGGGCGAAAAGACCGATTTCGGGGCTTATGTCTGACAAAAAGGCGATCGCGCCCGCGCTCGACCCCGCCAGGCGGCATCGCCGCATCGCGGGCAGGGCCGAAACCTGCCGCTCAGATCGCCTTGGCGCGCAAGGCGCCACGGAAGGAATCACGGAGGTAGCCCAATGTCGCGTCGGCATCGGCCGGCTTGCCGAACAGATAGCCCTGCCCGCCGGCGCAACCGAACTGGACCAGGCGATGGGCCTGCGCCTCCTCTTCGATGCCTTCGGCGACCACGTCCATGCCAAGCCCTTCGCACATGGCGAGGATGGCGCGGATGATGTGTTCGGACGGCCGGTCGTCGAGAATGGAGGAGACGAAGGCGCGGTCGATCTTGAGCTTGTCGAAATGGAATTCGCGCAGGCGGCCGAGCGAGGACTGGCCGGTGCCGAAATCGTCGAGCGAGACACGAATGCCGACGCGGCGCAGATCCTCGACGATCTGCGCGGCCGAGGCCGGGTCGTTCATCAGGCCGGTCTCGGTGATCTCGATCTCCAGCCGGCGCGGGTCGAAGCCGGTACGGTCGAGGATCGCCAGTATGTGCAGGCCGGTGTTCTGGTCGACGAGCTGCGAGGGCGACAGGTTGAAGGACAGGAACAGGTCTTTCGGCCAGCTCCTGGCGGCCTCCGTGGCCTTGCGCAGCACAAGCTGCGACAACGGGCCGATGATGCCGCGCTCCTCGGCGATGGGGATGAAGACGGTCGGCGGCACCGAGCCGAGGTCGCGGTCTGTCCAGCGCGCCAGCGTCTCGAAGCCGATGGTGCGGCGCGTGGTGAGATCGACGATCGGCTGGAAATGCGGCTCCACCTCGCCGGCCGAGACGGCGCGGCGCAGCGCCTGTTCGATGCGGGTGACGCGCTTGGCGGCCTCCTCCATCTCACGGGTATAGACGACGACGCGGCCGCGACCGGAGCGCTTGGCATGGTAGAGCGCCGTTTCGGCCTTGTTGATGAGGATCTCGGTGGTCTCGTCGCCGGAATAGAACAATGAGCAGCCGACCGAGGCCGAGAGCCTGGCGGTGCGTTCGCCGACATCGTAGGGCGCCGACAGGATCTCGATCAGCATGCGGGATTTTTCGGCCGCCGCCTCCTCCGAGAACACCAGCGGGTAGAGGAAGGCGAATTCGTCGGCGCCGATGCGGCAGACCGTCGAATGGCCGTCCATCGAGGCGCGCAGCCGCATCGCGACCTGGATCAGGATGTCGTCGCCGGCCTTGTGGCCGAACAGGTCGTTGATCGGCTTGAAGCCATCGAGGTCGAGAATCCCGACGGTGAAGGGCGCGGGATCGTCGGAACGGTCGCTGATCAGACGATCGACCTTGTCGAAGAAGCGGCGATGATTGCCAAGCCCGGTCAACGGATCGGTGAACGCCAGATCCGTACTTTCCCTGTTTGCCTGACCGGTGCCAAACGGAGTTTGCATCGGTGTCCCTGTTCGTCCCTGCTTTTGTAGTCGGAATTTATTTCCAGACTGGCAGCAAACCCTTTAGGAAACGTATCCCACGGACCGATTTTTGTGGCCGGAGCATGATCCCGAAAAACGGGGTCCGGCTTTCGCCGTGAGCCGTGCCCAACAGGAAGCCGGACTGCTTCGCGAGCCGGCTATTGGATCCGTCAAACACTTGGATTTTCAGCCGTTTGGCTTGACGCGATACAGTTCCAGGGGGCTGCCCTTGGTCTCCGCCACCGGCTCCAGCCAGTCCGGCACATCGCCGCTCATCAACCTGTCTAAAAATCCGTCCGGCGCCCTGGCCAGGAGCAGGCGGCTTTCCGCATTGCCACGGCAGAGTGCGACAAGGCCGACATGGTGGCTTTCGATGACGGCTTTGGCGTCCGCCTCCGAGCCCAGCCAGGCATCCAGCGCGACCAGATTTCCCGTGACATTGCGGTGGTAGAGCCCAGCGAGCACGCGATGACTGGTAAAGGCCAGAATCGGAGAGCCAAGGTTGGACAGCGAAAGGACTGTCGTGGCCGGCATCCGGCCGAGCGCCGCGAACGATGCCTTGCCGAGGCAAGCCGTGTCTGCGGCCTTGGCACCGGTGGCAGCCGCGTCGGTTTGGAAAGCACTCGACGCCGCCCCGGCAACGCCTGCCCAGATTGCATTTACCGATATCAGCCAGGCTGCGGCCATCCTGAGTAACGAGCCGTTGGACGGACTGGTTTGCGCGCGCTGCCGCCAGCGGGCGATCCATGCCGCAAGCGGGATCACCGCGAAGAGGATGGAGAAGGTCGAGCCGCGAACTTCCCAGGCGCTGACCAGGAACGCCACCACCAGCAGCGAGCCGACAAGGCTGTCCTGCCGACGCCAGCCGTGGCCGATACGGAGCGCCATCAGGATGATGGCCACCAGCGGGGTGGCAAACCGGGCCACCGCCCTGGCCGGATCATCGGTGACGATCTGGAAAATCGGCTGCGCCTCGTCGATATGGCTGAGCCACATCTCCTTCAGGCGCGGATCGATGTTGGCATACGGCGAGGCCAGGCATTGCGGGAACAGGAATACCACGACAGCCGCAATGGCTAGCCCAAGCAGGCCGAGCGAGGCCAGGCGGCCGGCGACGGTGGCACTGGTGGCCTTCCATGAAGCGATGATCGCCAGCCCCGCGCCGGCAAGTCCGGCGACGGCGAACTGCACAATCGAAAATGTGTCGCACTGTGCCTGGGTCCATGCGGATGCCGGGACGGTGGCGACGAAGACGAGAGCCGAAACAGCGGCGACGCCGAGGCCAAAGTCCCTCGCGGTCAGCCTTTCCCGAGCGCCATTGCCAAGGAACAGCAGCGCGACGGCGGCGCCAAGGGTTCCGGCGTAGGGAGCGCTTTCCATGCCGATGGCCACGCTCAGCGTGGCGCAGATGCCCGAAAGCAAGGCGGCCGGCCGCAGCAAGGGAGCCTCGAGCAGCAAGGCAAGGCTCGCCAGGATCAGCATCAGCTGCACATTGTGATGATCCAGCGAACCTGGGGAGAAAATGCCGAGGTAATAGAGCGCGGCGCCACCGACGACGGCGGCGGGCAGGACAGCGTGGCCGCCGGCGAAAGCGCGCGCGGCGCGGATAATGAAGAAGACCGCCAGCCAGAACAGCAGGGCAGGCCAGGCCACCTGCACGACCTGTTCAGCCAGGGCGACGTTGCCCGTCAGGGCCGATACGGCAAGGACGCCAAGGGCCAGTGGCGCGTCGAGCAGCCGCGACCAATGCATGACGAAGCCGCCGTCCAGTCCCATCCTGTACTGGTGCAGGTCGAACCAGCCCTGGCCGGCCAGAAGATCGCGGACCTCGACCAGTTGCAGCAGGCTGTCGTTGTCGCCCGCCGGGTTGGCCAGTTGCGGAAATCCGGTCACGGCAAAGACCGTGAGCGGCACCAGGGCCGCGAGCAGCGCCGCCAGCATGTCCGCCCGCCAGGAGGGACGGGCGGTGTCCTTGGAAGGCATCGCGGCATGTCCAGCGGTCATTTTGCCGGGATAGCCGTGGCCGCGCGCCGGAAACACCCAAAGCCTCGAAACCAGATAACTGATGGTGCTTGTCACGACCGTCGTCAGCGCCGACATCGCGACGGGCGACAGGCCGAAACGCGTCACCGCCACCTGCGAGACGAGGCCGGCAAAAGCGGCGCATCCGGCTTGCAGGGCAAGATAGCGCGGGAACGCGACCTTGTGATCGTGTTCCGCACCGAACGTCCAGCCCCGCTGCGCCCGATAGGCAACGACGAACGCCGTCGCATAAGCGACGGCACTGCCGGCGAACGGCGGAACGCCCAGCGAAACCAGCAGCCACGAGAGCGCGAAAAACAATCCCGCCGCACCGATGCCCACCACCATGAAGCGGAACGCGCGCGCCTGGACAAGCGCCGGCAGCACGTCGGTCATTGTTGCTCGCGTGCCGTCGTTTCCCGCGACAGCCCGGCCTTCAGCCGCTTGACAGGTATCTCCAGCACACCGAGCAGGAATGCCGAAAAGAAGACCTGGAACGAAATGACGATCAGGCTCAAGCCCAGCACGACGATGCGCGGAATTTCGGAATCGTTCAGCGGACCGAAGCCGAGATGGGCCCAGCGGGCCACGGCATAACCGAAGAACAGGAAGCCGGCGGCAAAGCAGATGCCGGCATTGGCGGCGAGACGGTCGGTGCTGATGGTCCTGGTCAGCCAGTCCGATCCGCGGCTTGGCGGCAGGATGCCGGTAATTTCGGCATAGTATCGCGAAATGGCACCGAAGGTGATGAGCTGGATGCCGGTGACGATCATGAAACAGGCGGCGACGAAGGTGTTGAGATCGAGCGAAAGATTGTCGACCACCCGCAAGGGGCCGAACACCAGCAGCGCCGCGAACAGCGTGCCGAGGCCGGAAAGCACCGCCCCTGGAATGAAGAACATCCAGCGCGGATTGTAGACCAGCAGGAATTTGAGGTGCCGCCAGCCGTCGCGCCAGGTCCTGAGATGCGGCGGCCGGCTGCGGCCGTCGGGCTTGAGCGTGGTCGGCACTTCCTCGATACGCAGGCCGGCAAGCGCGCTGCGCACGACCATTTCGCTGGCGAATTCCATCCCGGTGGTCTGCAGATCGAGCTTCCTGATGCTGTCGGCGTTGAAGCCGCGCAGGCCGCAGTGGAAGTCGCCGGTCTTGATGCGGAAGAACAGGCGGCCGACGAAGCTCAGCACCGGATTGCCGAGATAGCGATGCAGAGCCGGCATGGCGCCAGCCTCTATGCCGCCGCGGAAGCGGTTGCCCATGACCAGGTCGGCGCCGCCGCGCAGCCGCGCCACGAATGCCTCCAGTGCACCGAAATCATAGCTGTCATCGGCATCGCCCATGATGATGAAGCGTCCCCTGGCGGCGGCGATGCCGCCCAGAAGGGCCGCGCCATAGCCCTTCTGCGCCACCGGGACGACACGAGCACCGCCTTGCGCGGCGATCTCCCGCGAGCCGTCGGTGCTGCCATTGTCTGCGATCAGCACCTCGCCCGCTATGCCGGATTGGTCGAGAAAGGCCTTGGCCTTGCCGATGCAGACGGCGAGCGTCTCGGCCTCGTTGAGGCATGGCATCAGGATGGTGAGTTCGAGCTGCTGGGTCGAGACTGCGCGGACGGCAGTGAGCGCGTTCATGATCGTCGTTCCATCGGGTGCCCGGCGCTGCGTCAGGTCGGCCGGCTGCATTCGGAGCCTACCGTCGCACGGCAAGGCTTAAGAAAGCGATGATGTCAGTCCTCGTCTTGTCTGCAACCGGCAGGCGCGCCTTGCTGATCCCAACGTTCAAAAGGTCGCGATTGGCAGAACGCGCCGCGACGCTTATATCGCTTGCGTCGACTATGCTGGGGACCTGCCATGAAGTTGAAAATCGCCGTCCAGATGGACCATGTCTCCACCGTGTCGATCGCCGGCGACACCTCGTTCGCCCTGTCGCTGGAGGCGCAGCGGCGCGGTCACCAGCTGTTCCACTACACGCCTGACCGGCTGTCGATGCGCGACGGCAAGGTGTTTGCCCGCGTCGAGGAGATGACGGTGCGCGACGAAAAGGGCAGCCACTATTCGCTGGGCGAAAAGGTGCGCACCGACTTGTCCGAAATGGACGTCGTCCTGCTGCGCCAGGACCCGCCCTTCGACATGAACTACATCACCACGACCCACATCCTCGAGCGCATCCATCCAAAGACGCTGGTCGTCAACGACCCGGCCTGGGTGCGCAACAGCCCGGAAAAGATTTTCGTCACCGAGTTCCCGGACCTGATGCCGGACACGCTGATCACCAAGGATCCGCTCGAAGTCGCCGCCTTCCGCAAGGAATTCGGCGACATCATCGTCAAGCCGCTCTACGGCAATGGCGGCGCCGGCATCTTCCACATGCTTGAAGCCGACCGCAATCTCGCCTCGCTGCTCGAAATGTTCGGCCAGATGTTTCGCGAGCCCTATATCGTGCAGCGTTACCTGAAGGATGTGCGCAAGGGCGACAAACGCATCATTCTGATCGACGGCGAGGCGGTCGGCGCCATCAACCGGGTGCCGGCCGAGCACGACTCCCGCTCCAACATGCATGTCGGCGGCCGCGCCGAGAAGACCGAGTTGACGACACGCGAGCGCGAAATCTGTGCCCGCATCGGGCCGTCGCTGAAAGAGCGCGGCTTCATCCTGGTCGGCATCGACGTCATCGGCGACTACATGACCGAGATCAACGTCACCTCGCCGACCGGCGTGCGCGAGGTCAAGCGCTTCGGCGGCGCCGACATCGCCGGCCTGTTCTGGGACGCGGTGGAGGGGAAGCGGACATAATTTGTTTTCAGTTTGTGTTAACCATGTTCCGCTTTTGCAGCCGGGCACAACCGGCGCGCAACCTGGGCGGCTACCGGTTGCGCCAATGTTCCCGATTTGATCAAGGGTGGCGCCTCAAAGCCGGCGCTGTTCGCGCTCCCTGACGTCAGCCGTCTGGGCCAGGACCCAATCTCGGAACAGCTTGATCTTAGGCGTGTTGCGGCGGCTTTCGGAATGCACCGGCCAGTAGCCGCTCCATGCGCTCACCTCACTTGTTCCTGTAATGTTCTTGCCCTGGGCTGAAATCTGTGGTTGTCTTGCGTTGACGTCGCTCGCGGCCTGTTCACAGAGGCAAGGGCGAGCCGGCATCGGGGGCAGACAATGGTGGCGCGGGTTCGTACGGTTGCTTTCCAGGGCATCGAGGCAGTGCCGGTCGACGTGCAGGTGATGATCGCGCCCGGCAAGGTCAACATGCATATCGTCGGCCTGCCAGACAAGGCGGTGGCGGAAAGCCGCGAGCGGGTGCAGGCGGCATTGCATGCGTCGGGCCTGTCGATGCCGTCGAAGAAGGTGACCGTCAATCTGGCGCCCGCCGATCTGCCGAAGGAAGGCAGCCACTACGATCTGCCGATCGCGCTCGGCTTGATGGCAGCCCTTGGCGCCATTCCGGGCGACATGCTGGCTGGCTATGTCGTGCTGGGCGAGCTGTCGCTCGACGGTACGATCACCGCCGTTGCCGGTGCCTTGCCGGCGGCGATCGGCGCCAATGCCGAAGGCAAAGGGCTGATCTGTCCCTTCGCTTGCGGGCCGGAAGCGGCCTGGGCGGGGCGGGAATTCGACATTCTCGCGCCCCGCAGCCTGATTGCGATCGCCAATCATTTTCGCGGCACGCAGGTGCTGTCGCGCCCGGAGGCCGGCATCCGCGCGGCGGCGCGCGACCTGCCCGACCTTGCCGACATCAAGGGCCAGGAGACGGCGAAGCGGGCGCTGGAAGTGGCGGCCGCCGGCGGACACAATCTGCTCATGATCGGTCCGCCAGGCTCAGGCAAATCGATGCTGGCGCAGCGCCTGCCGTCGATCCTGCCGCCACTGGCGCCGAAGGAACTGCTCGAAGTCTCGATGATCGCCTCGGTGGCCGGCGAGCTCGGCGAAGGCAAGCTGACCGACCGGCGGCCGTTCCGCGCCCCGCACCATTCGGCCTCGATGGCGGCGATGGTGGGCGGCGGCATACGCGCGCGGCCAGGCGAGGTGTCGCTCGCTCATCACGGCGTGCTGTTCCTCGACGAGTTCCCCGAATTCACGCCGCAGACGCTCGATGCGCTGCGCCAGCCGCTTGAAACCGGCGACTGCATGATCGCACGGGCCAACCATCGCGTCACCTATCCGGCTCGCATCCAGCTGGTGGCGGCGATGAACCCGTGCCGCTGCGGCATGGCCGGCGAACCGGGTTATCGCTGCCTGCGCGGCGATCGTTGCCGCACCGATTACCAGGCGCGCATTTCAGGTCCGCTGCTCGACCGCATCGATCTCAGGATCGAAGTGCCGGCGGTCTCGGCCAGCGACCTGATCCGGCCGGATCGAGCGGAAAAGAGCGCCGACGTGGCGTTGCGCGTGGCGCGTGCCCGCACCATCCAGCGCGAGCGTTTCGAGCGGCTCGGCGTCAACAGCGCTACCACCAACGCGCATTGTTCTCCAGCCGTCATCGAGACGATCGCCATGCCCGACGCCGCAGGCCTGTCGCTGCTCAAGGATGCCAGCGAAAAACTCGCCTTTTCGGCGCGGGCCTACCACCGGGTGCTCAAAGTGGCGCGCACGCTCGCCGACCTCGACGCCAGCGAATGTGTCGGCCGCATCCATCTGGCCGAGGCGATTTCCTATCGCATGAGTTCGGAGCGCATGGCGCAGGCGGCGTAGCCGCGTTCCGCGCAGCTCCGGTTAGCTATCGCAAGGTCGCGATGAAATGCAGGCGACGGTCGAAAAACACGCTGGCCGGGAACGGATAGAGCGACAGCTTCTCACGCCAGGTGCGGGGTGTGATGCCCGCGGCGGCAAAAATGGTGTCCCACTCGGCCTTGGAGAGATAGTTGTAAGGCAGGCGCACGTTGTGCCCCTTGTTGCCCACCCAATCCATGAAACGAAGCGTCTGGTAGGCCGCGAAGCCTTCGCGCAGGTGATCCTTGATGACAACGCCCTTGCGCGCCACCCGGGCCGCCTCGCGCACGAGATGGCCCGGGTGGTCGGCATGATGCAGCACATCGACAATCGTCACCCAGTCATAGGAGCCATTCGCGGCGGGAATGGTGCTGCCATCGAACAGTTCTACCGGGATATGGGTTTGCGGCCTGATCAGCACGTCAATGCCGCGAAACGTCAGCCCCGGCTTTTTTTCCATGATCGCCTTGGCGATGGAGCCGTCGCCGCAGCCGAGATCGAGAACGGTGCCGGCCGGGCCCAGTTCGTCGGCCAGCCGGTCGGACAGGATGCGCACGCGGCGCTGGAAAACCGCCCGGTCATGGACGGAATTCAACAGTTTCTTTTCGATCGCCATCGTGTTGGCCATGCCAATGCTCCCGAGCCTTCCAGCCAGCACTAACTGAAAAAAGCAAAGGAACCGTATCCAGCCATAAGAGCCTGCCGCCTTCGGCACGACATTGCCGCTGGGGCTGACGCCGCCGTCTTCGCCGCTCGATGGCCGACTACGCGGACCGGCGACATCCAGTCGGCGCTCCAAACCCTTTCAACGTGGCATCGCCCTACCTTGACGGGCCTTCAACTCCAGCCTGCGCTTGTGCAGCACAGGCTCGGTGTAGCCGTTGGGCTGGCTTGTTCCCTTGAACACCAGGTCGCAGGCGGCCTGGAAGGCGATGGAAGCGTCGAAGTCGGCGGCCATCGGCCGGTAGAGCGGGTCGCCGACATTTTGCAGATCGACAATTGCCGCCATGCGCCGCAAGGAATCCATTACCTGGATTTCCGAGCAGACCTTGTGGCGCAGCCAGTTGGCGATGTGCTGCGAGGAAATGCGCAGCGTGGCGCGGTCTTCCATCAGGCCGACATCGTTGATGTCGGGAACCTTGGAGCAGCCGACGCCCTGGTCGATCCAGCGCACGACATAGCCCAGAATGCCTTGGGCATTGTTGTCGAGTTCGCGCTGGATCTCGTCGGGCGTCCAGTTCGGCCGCACGGCCACCGGCACCGACAATATGTCGTCGAGCTTGGCCTTGGGCCGGCTCTTCAGCGCCGCCTGGACCGCATGGACATCGACCTTGTGATAGTGCGTGGCGTGCAGCGTCGCCGCCGTTGGCGATGGCACCCAGGCGGTGTTGGCGCCGGCCTTGGGGTGGGCGATCTTCTCGGCCAGCATCGCGGCCATCAAGTCGGGCATCGCCCACATGCCCTTGCCGATCTGGGCGTGGCCGGCGAGCCCGCATTCCAAGCCCGTGTCGACGTTCCAGGCCTCATAGGCGGAAATCCAGGCGGCCTGCTTCATGTCACCCTTGCGGATCATCGGGCCGGCTTCCATCGAGGTGTGGATCTCGTCGCCGGTGCGGTCGAGGAAGCCGGTGTTGATGAACACCACGCGCTCCCTCGCGGCGCGGATCGCTTCCTTGAGGTTGATTGTGGTGCGCCGCTCCTCGTCCATGATGCCCATCTTGATGGTGTTCCGGGCCATGCCGAGCAGGGCTTCGACACGATCGAACATCTCGACGGCGAAGGCGACTTCCTCCGGGCCATGCATCTTGGGTTTCACGACATACATCGAGCCGGCGCGAGAGTTCATCCGCCGTCCCTTCGGCCCGACATCGTGCAGCGCGATCAGGGCCGTCATCGCCGCGTCCATGATGCCTTCCGGCACCTCGTTGCCGTCGCGGTCCAGGATTGCCGGATTGGTCATCAGGTGGCCGACATTGCGCACCAGCATCAACGAGCGGCCAGGCACTGTCACCGTGCCGCCGGCAGGGGCGATGTAGGCGCGGTCGGGGTTGAGCTTGCGGACGAAACTCTTGCCGCCCTTGCTGATTTCTTCGGCGAGGTCGCCCTTCATCAGGCCGAGCCAATTGCGGTAGACCACGACCTTGTCCTCGGCATCCACGGCCGCGACCGAATCCTCGCAGTCCTGGATGGTGGTCAGCGCCGATTCCAGGATGACGTCGGCAATGCCAGCCGGATCGGTGCGGCCGATCTGGTTGTCGCGGTCGATGACGATCTCGACATGCAGCCCGTTTTTCACCAGGAGCACGGCTTGCGGATTGGCGGCGTCGCCGCGATAGCCGACGAATTGCCTGGGATCGGCCAGCGTCGTCGAGCCGGCGCCGGCGCTGAGCTTCAGGGCGGCGTTGGCAATCGACAGGCCGTTGACCCCTGCCCATTTGCCCGAGGTGAGCGGCACCGACTGGTCGAGAAAGTCCTTGGCCCAGGCGATGACCTTGGCGCCGCGCGCCGGGTTGAAGCCCTTGCCCTTCTCAGCGCCATCCGTTTCGGGGATGGCGTCCGTGCCATAGAGCGCGTCATAGAGCGAGCCCCAGCGTGCATTGGCGGCGTTGAGCGCATAGCGCGCATTCATCACCGGCACCACCAGCTGCGGTCCGGCCACGACCGCGATTTCCGGGTCGACATTGTCGGTCGAGACGCTGAAGGCCGGCCCTTCCGGCACGAGATAACCGATCTCCTTCAGGAACGCCTTGTAAGCGTTCATGTCGATGGGCGCGCCATTGTCGCGATACCAGCCATCGAGCTTTTCCTGCATGGCATCGCGTTTTGCCAGCAGCGCCCGGTTCCTGGGCGCCAGATCATGGACGATGACCGAGAACCCGTCCCAGAAACGCGCCGCTTCGATGTCGAGGCCGGGCAAAGCTTGGTCGACGACGAAGTCATGCAGCTCGCGGGCAATGCGCAATCCGGCGATCTCGATGCGATCGGTCATCAGGCTACTCCAGATGAAAGGCTTTGCGGGCGTTTGGCATGTCAGGGGTGCAGGGTCAATTCAGCTTAGGGTGTAGGTGGGGCATTTTGGGCGGTTGGCCAATCTCCCCGAGGAGGGCGGAGATGCTCTTCTTCCTCAAACCGCGATCCTCGGCCTGCCCGAGGCCACCGCCACGATATGCGCTTCGATGAACATGCGCTGCGCTTCGACAGTCGAGACCCGGAACTCCGTCGCCACATCGATCTCGGCGCTGTCGGTGCCGGCATCAAGAGCCCGCTGGGCGACAATGGCGCGCACATCGGCCTCGGCGGCCGCGATCGCCGCCGCCTCGTCGAGGAAATCGCGCACCATCTCACCCGAGGCAAGCCGGAACAGGCCTTCCTTGGGTTGGCTGACGCGGGCCTCCGCCGAAACCCTGACCTGGCCGACGACGGCGCCGAGCGCGTTGGCGACGTCGGTATCCCGGGGCACGACGCAGTCATTGCCGACCAAGGGCGCCAGGCCGGCATAGTGCAGCGGCGCCGAAGCGCCGAGCCCGATGACCGGCCGGTCGAGCGCGACGCTGAGGCGGGCGATGCCGGGGTGAGCGTCGACGGCGCGCTGCACCAGCGCGTGCGCCACCGTCGCCGCGCCGTCGAGCCCGTCCTCGGCAAAAGCGGTTTCCAGGATGTATTCGGCCGACCAGCGCGTCAGGGTCAAGAGCACCCGTTCAGAGATCACTTCCGGCGAGGCCGCGATCGCCTGGCCACGGCCGTCGCGCCTGCGGGCGAACAGTTCGGCGCCAAGGCGGGCGGCGGCGGCATCCCAGTTCGCCTGTTTGCCAAGCACGTGCGCGGCGTCCGACGGGGTGAAGCCCGAGATATGCACCAGCCCGCGCGAGACCAGCCGGTTCAGCGTGGCATTCTGGGCATTCGAGGTCAGCAGCCTGTCGAGGGCAAGCGGCGTCGCGCCGATCGCTTCGTAGAGCTTTGCCTCGGGGGCGGTCAGCCCTGCGGCAAGCCTGTCGGGCACGCCGGTGCGGACCGCGAAGCGGCCATCCATGCGGCCTGTGTTGGGCGCGCGCAACTGGCGTTCGAGTTCTGCGGTCACCGCCTCGCCATGCGCCATGCCGGACAGCGCCAGCGGCACCAGGCGGCGCGGCCCGAGCAGGATTTTCGGATTGAGCGCGCCGTCCTCGAGCATCACTTCGGAATCGCCGCCGAGGCCGAAAGTGCGCATCGCGACCGCCTCGACCATGGTGCGGAAACCGCCGACGGTGGCGCCTTCCGGATCGAGCCGCGGCCGGCCGCCATCGAGCACGGCAACGTCGGTGGTGGTGCCGCCAATGTCGGAGACCACCGCGTTGTCGAGCCCGGTCATGTGGCGGGCGCCGACCAGGCTGGCGGCGGGGCCGGAGAGGATCGTCTCGATCGGCCGCTGGCGGGCAAACGCCGCCGAAACCAGCGCGCCATCGCCGCGCACCACCATCAACGGAGCGGCGATGTTGCGGGCCTGAAGGAACCCCTCCGTCGCCGCCACCAGCCGGTCAATCATCGAGATCAGCCTGGCATTGAGCAGCGTGGTGAGCGCCCGGCGCGGACCGCCAAGCTTGGCCGACAGCTCATGGCTCGCCGTAACCGGCAGGCCGGTCCTGTCGCGGATCAGCTCGCGGGCGGCGATCTCGTGCGCCGGATTGCGGGTGGCAAAATAGGCACAGACGGCAAAGCCGGACACCGACACGCCGAGTTCCGGCAGCATCGCCTCCAGCCCGGACAGGTCGAGCTTGGCGGCATTGCCATGCACATCATGGCCGCCCGCGCAAAACACCACTGGGTCGGTGCCGAGTGCCGTCTTCAAGCCGTCGCGGGCAAGATCGGCCTCGGAAAAGCCGATCATGACCAGAGCCACGCGGCCGCCCTGGCCCTCGACCAGCGCATTGGTTGCGAGCGTCGTCGACATCGAGACCAGTTTGATATCGGCCGGATTGGTGCCCGCCTTTTCCAGCACAGCATCGACGGCGCCCGAAATGCCGACGGCCAGATCATGCCGCGTGGTCAGCGCCTTGGCCTTGGCCAGCACCTTGCCCTTGTTCGGCCCCTCCCGTGGACCTTCGGTCTCGGACCACAACACGGCATCGGTGTAGGTGCCGCCGGTGTCGATGCCGAGGAAGAGAGGGGCAGACTTGGTCTTGGCGGTCATTTTGGGCGAAAGTCCGGGCAGATTGTTTGGTTGCCTGCCCTTAGCCGATACCGGCTTGCGGATAAAGCCGGGAGAGATAGGCCACAAGCGATCTCCCCCCTCGTGGGGGAGATCGGCTACCCATCTATCCCACAAACCCAACCTTCTTGTGGCTGCCATCGCAGAACGGCTTGTTGGCCGAGTGGCCGCAGCGGCACAGGAAGACCTTTGTGGTGCGGTCGATCGTGTGGCCGGTGCCGGTGACGATCTCGACATTGCCTTCGAGCTTGAGCGGGCCGTTCGTGGTCGGCGTCGCCTGCAGCGGTCCGTCGCGGACCTCCAGCGCCGGCGTGTCCTTCAGCGCCGGTTCTCCGGTGGCGGCAAAGCCCGCCTTGATATGGCTGTTGTCGCAGAACGGCTTGTTCTGGGAGGCGCCGCAGCGGCAAAGCGTGGCGCGGAAAAACGTCTCGGCGCCAAGCACGATCTCGGCATGCACCGCCAGCGGGCCGTTTTCGCGCAGCCGCACGGTGTTGACCACGGGCGGCTTTTCCGGCGGGCCGCCATCCTTGCGCGCATAGGTGATCGCGCCCGAGGGGCAGTTCTCGGCCAGTGCGACGATCTTCTCGACGCTGGCCGCCTCGGGATGGATCCACTGGCCCGGCGCGTTGGGCACGAAGACATGCGGGTCGCCGAGCACGCAATTGCGCGAATGGATGCAGCGCTTGCCGGAAAACCCGACGTCGATTTTTTCGCCCTCGACCGTGCCGGCCATCGCGGTGCTCCTGTTGCCTGGAGTACGCCGCTCCTGAATGCACAGGCGCGGCGTGCCCTTGGTATGGTCTTGTTTCGACGCATGTCGTCGCGCCAAAACCGGAAGCCGGTTTTGGGCGGCATGCATGGCCAAGCTATGGCTCGAACAGGAAAACCGTCAAGCTGGCAAACCGGTCAGGGGACCAGGTCGATCTCCTCGGTCTCGCCGCCGCTGCAGGTGTAGCAGCAATCCTCGCATTTTTCCTTGTTGCCGGGGCCGACGCCCCAATATGTACCCTCGTCGCCATCGACCCAGGCCCCGTAGCAGATCGATTCGCCTTCGTTGCAGGAAATCGGCAGCTGCTTGGTCTCGCCGTCGTCGAGATAGAAATCCTTGCCACTGCCGGGCCAGACATAGTCGCGGTCCTGGCTATAGAGTTCCAGACGCATGGCATTGGGATGGCTGTTCTTGACAGCGAAGGTGACGTCGCCGGCCTGGGCGGCTGGTACAAACAGGACAGCAAGCGAAAACGCGGCGGCGAGCCGGCGCGCGAATGTGAACGACATGGAAAACCCCCGATGTAGAATCGGCCCCCACGGCCGATAGGGGATCATGGCACGACACGGCCCGCCGCTAAAGGGATGATGCCGGCGATTGTTTCCAGATCGTCGCGGCATTTCGCCTTAGCGCTGCCAGAATGGCAGCTTGGCGATCTCAGCCTTGGCCTGCAATTGCGTCAGGCCAATATCGTCGATCAGATGCGGACTGACCTCGGACATTCGCTTGAGGTCCCAGCGAAAGCGTGTCCGCTCGCGCCAGCTTGCCACCATGCTTCGCAGGGAGCGCGGACGCGACGATCGTTGGACGGGCACACCCGGCCGCACTGCCCGATGCTGGACCGATGCGATTGTATTGTTCATGGCAACCTCCATTGGGTTTGGCGGCCCACACCGTTGGGAACCGTGGACCTCACCCGGAAAGAGATTGAATTCTGCAGGATACGAGCGGCGCCGTAATTAAGCCCTCCCAAATAGTTCTCAAAAGTTCCAAACTTGCGCTAACTCTTTGTTTTGACGCCACTCTCGGGAGGGCTAGCCCCGCGTTTTCTGGCGAAACCGCTTCGCACTTTTCCCGGAATTGTCTATAGATGCGCCAATGCAGGGAGAGCGCTTCGCCTTTGGTCCGTTCGTGCTTGATCCGGGTGCGGGAACGCTGCTTCGGAACGACGATCCCGTCGCCGTCGGCTATCGCGGGCTGAAGCTGCTTGCGGCGCTCGTCGCAAAACCCGGCGAAATCTTGGGAAAAGCCGAACTGATGGACGCGGCGTGGCCGGGCGCGGCCGTCGAGGAAGGCAACCTCACCGTCCAGATCGCGCAGCTGCGCAAGCTGCTCGGCCGGCCTGGCATTGAGGGTGAAGGGGGCGGGGAATGGATCACGACCGTTCCGCGCGTCGGCTATCGTTTCACGGGGGCCGTGAAACAGCTCGCCGGCGCCAAGCCAAAACCCTTGCCGCTGCCGGACAAGCCTTCGATAGCGGTGCTGCCCTTCGTCAATTTCAGCAACGATGCCGGGCAGGACTCTTTCTGCGACGGCTTGACCGAAGACCTGATCACCGACCTGTCGAGGATCTCCGGCCTGTTCGTCATCGCGCGCAATTCGACCTTTGCCTACAAGGGAAAGGCAATGGACGTGCGCGCGATCGCCCGGGAACTCGGCGTTCGTTATCTGCTGGAGGGCAGCGCGCGGCGCGATGCGGGGCGGGTGCGCATCAACGCGCAGCTGGTCGACGCGGCGAGCGGCGACCATCTATGGGCGGAACGCTTCGACCGCGGCCTGGACGATATCTTTGCCGTCCAGGACGAGGTGACCGCCAAGATCGTGGAGGCGCTGCTCGGCCGGCTGCGCGCACCGCCGCCACGCAACCGGCCCGCCAATCTCGACGCCTACGACCTGTGCGTGCGGGCGCGCAAGCTGATCGATGATTCGCCGCAGACCGCACGGGAAGCGCATCTGATGCTGACGCGCGCGGTTGCGCTCGATCCCCACTACGCCGAGGCCTATCGCTGGCTTGCCATGAACCACTGGATGGGATGGGTGCATTGGGGCGAGCCTATCGACCCTAACCGCCGCATTGCCCTGGAGCTGGCGCGCAAGGCGGTCGCGATCGATCCCAACGATGCCGGGTGCCACTGGGTGCTCGGCAATTTGCTTGCCTATGAGCATGAGTTCGCCGAGTCGGAGGCCGAATTCTCCAAGGCGTTCGAACTCGACCCGAACGAGGCCGATGCCTGGGCGACATTGTCCGACATAACGACCCTGGCCGGGCGGGTCGAGGAGGCCCTGGAGCAAATCCGCAAGGCGTTCCGGCTGAACCCGTTTCCACCGAGCTGGTACTATCTGACGCTCGGCCAGGCGCAATATGCGGCGCGCGACTACGCAGGCGCCGTCGAGACGCTGCGCCGGGACGAGACCTACCGCACCAGTTCACGCCGCTTCCTGGCGGCAAGCCTTGCGCAACTTGGCCGGCTCGAGGAGGCGCGCACGGAGGTGGAACTGTTCCTCGTCGGCAACCCGCATTTCACGACCCGCCATTGGGTCTGGACGGAGCCCTTCCGCGACGACGCGACGCGCGAGCACTTCGTCGATGGCTTTGGCAAGGCCGGCCTTCCCGACTGACGCGCCGGGGTGGCTCCTGCACCGAAGCGCCGCTACGGCACCAGGTCGATGGTTTCGGTCGTGTGCTCCACGCAGATGAAGCAGCAGGCATCGCAAGGCTGGTCGTTGTCTGGCCCGACGCCGGCGGAAATCTTGTCATTGCCGTCGACCCAGGCGCCATAGCAGATGCGTTCGCCCTCATTGCAGGAGATCGGCACTGATTTCTGCGAGCCCGGATCGACAACGAACACCTTGTCGTTGCCCGGCCAGACGGTCTCGCGATCGCGGCTGAACAGCTCGACCGCGACCCCCTCCTTGCGCAGGTTCTTGACGAAAAAGGCCATGTCGGCGGCCTCGGCCGAATTGGCCAGGACCAGTGCCGCCAGCGCAAGCATGCGAAACAGCGTCACCGCCGATCTCCCCGAATCACCGCGGGCAGGTTCGCACGGCGGCCCGGAACTAGGAAGACACGTGGCCCTGCGCGGTGATCTCACGTCCCAGCCTCACCACTTCACGCGCCAGCAGATCGAGATCGTCGCGTCGGGTGCGATGGTTGGTGATCGCCACACGCAGCCAGTGCCCGCCATGCACGGTGGTGTCGGAGAGTGCAGCGATGCCTTGCTCCTGCAGCCGCAACATGATCTCGGTGTTGAGCGCCTTCAGCGCTTCGCCCGCCAAACCGGGCTGATAGCGGAAGCAGACGATGTTGATGGTCGGCGCCGCCGCAAGCTCCAGCGAAGGCTCGGCCTCGATCAGCCCGGCCAGATAGGAGACCTGCGCGATGTTCTGGTCGATCAGGCGGCCGAATTTTTCGACGCCATGTTCCTTCAGTGCCATCCACACTTTCAAGGCACGAAAGCCGCGCGACGTCTGCAGACCATAATCGTGCAACCATTCGCCGGAAGCGAGGCCGCGCGGCGTCGATTCCAGATATTCCGGCGTCACCGCGAAGGTCCGGCGGTGCGCGGCGGCGTCCCTGACCAGGGCACAGCCGACCTCGAAGGGCGAATGCAGCCATTTGTGGGGATCGAGCGCGACCGAATCGGCCCATTCGATGCCGGCGACGCGGTGGGCGTTTTGCGGGGCGATGGCGATCAGCGCGCCGATGCAGCCATCGACATGGAACCAGAGGCCTTCCTCGTGAGCGAGTTTGGCAAGCGCCCGCAGGTCGTCGATCGCCCCAGTGTTGACCGTGCCGGCATTGCCGACGACGCAGGCCGGTTTGAAGCCGGCTGCCCGGTCCTCGACGATCGCCGCGCGCAACGCGTCGATATTGATCCGCAGCCCGGCATCTGTCGGGATGCGGCGCAGCGCCCGATTGCCGAGGCCCAGCGCTTCCATCGCCTTGCGGTGGCAGGAATGGATCTGGTCCGAGCCATAGAAGCGCAGCGGCTTCTCGATGGCTGAAACGCCGTGCTCGCGCACGTCGACGCCGGCCTTGACGTTGCGCGCCACCGTCAGCCCGATGATGTTGGCCATCGAGCCGCCGCTGACCAGCGTGCCGGAGGCCGAGTCTGGAAAGCCCAGCATCTGCTTGCACCAGTTCACCACCTGGCCGTCCATCAGTCCGGCGGCATGGTTGCCGCCACCGAGGTTGGAGCCCTGTATCGCCGCGAGGAAATCGCCGAGCGCGCCGGTGAAGTTGCTGGACCCCATATACCACGACCAGAACCGTGGATGGATGTTGCCCATCGGATAGGACATCACGGTGCGGGAGACCTCGCCATAGACGACGGCAAGCGGTGCCGGCGAGCGCGGCAGGGGTGCGGTGAAAAGATCCCGCACCTCGCCGGGCATCTCCCGCCAGACGGGGCGCTCGCGCACCTCACGCAGGTAGTCTACCGCATCGTCGATGATTCGATGCGAGAAGGCCTGCACATCGGCCCAGTCGGCGGGGTCAAGCGTTTCCTCGGCCGCCATGCCGAGGCTTTCCTGCGCGATGTCCATGACAGCCTCCCGTCAAGCCGCCGGAAACTGGCAGCCGGGCGTCGAGCGCGAGAGCGCCAGCTCATCGGCATCCATTTCAGCCTCGACGCCGTCGAACAGCGGCGTCGACATGTAGCGCTCGCCCGTGTCGGGCAGCATGCACAAGATCACCGATCCGGCCGCCGCCTTCTCGGCGGCCTGGCGCGCGACGGCGAAGGTGGCGCCGCCGGAAATGCCGGTGAAGATGCCTTCCTTCTGGGCCAGCGCCCGAGCCCATTTGATGCCTTCTGGCCCGGCGATCGGCATCACCTCGTCATAGAGGCTGGCGTCGATCGCCTCCTGCAGCACGTTGGGGATGAAGTCCGGCGTCCAGCCCTGGACGGGATGCGGCTCGAAGGCCGGGTGGCTGGCGGCAGGGGCGCCGCCGGCCCCCCGCTGCTGCGCCTTGCCGCTGCCGACCAGTTGCGCATTGGCCGGCTCGGAGAGCACGATGCGGACATCGGGCCGTTCGCGGCGCAAGACCCGCGCCACGCCGACGACCGTGCCGCCGGTGCCATAGCCGGTGACGAAGCAGTCGAGCCGCGAGCCGGCGAAATCATTGATGATTTCGCGCGCGGTCGTCGACTCGTGGATGGCGGCATTGGCGGCCGTCTCGAACTGGCGGGCAAGGAACCAGCCATTGGCCTCGGCCAGTTCGACCGCCTTCTTGTACATGCCAAAACCTTTTTCGGCGCGTGGCGTCAGCACCACCTTGGCGCCCAGCATGCGCATCAGCTTGCGGCGCTCGACGGAAAAGCTGTCGGCCATGGTAACGACCAACGGATAGCCTTTCTGCGCGCAAACCATGGCAAGCCCGATGCCGGTATTGCCGCTGGTCGCCTCGACCACGGTCTGGCCGGGCTTCAGCGCGCCGCTGCGTTCGCCCTCTTCGACGATGTTGAGCGCCAGCCGATCCTTCACCGAGGCGCCCGGGTTGAAGAACTCGGCCTTGACGTAGATGGTCGCATGGGCCGGCGCGAGATTGTTGATGCGCACCACCGGCGTGTCGCCGACGGTGTCCAGGATGCTGTCGAACAATCGGCCGCGCCCCGCGGTGGTTCTGATTTGTTGTTTGTTCAACATCGTCGATCTCCTCGATCGTGTTCTCACGGGCCGGTTACAAACCGGCGGCCTGGGCGGCGAGGTTTCGACACCTTGCCGCGATATGACGTGCCGCTCATACGGCAAAGGTGACATCGGGCGCGAAAGCATCGCCACCGGATGCGCCGTGTCGGGTCTGTGATAGAGTAAGGGCCGACAGGCCAACGTGGGAACAGGCGTGGAAACCGACGTGGAAACCGCACAGGCGAGGCGGGACGGCAGGGCAACGGCCCCGTCCGTGCGCCTGCTCGGACCGCTGGCGATCACACGCGACCAAGTGCCAGCCACCCTGCCGGGCTCGCGCAAGCTGCGGGCGCTGTTGGGTTATCTGGCGCTGGCGCCGCACCCCGTCGGCCGCTCCCGCCTGTGCGAGCTTTTGTGGGATGTGCCCAACGATCCGCGTGGCGAGCTGCGCTGGTGCCTGAGTAAGTTGCGCACCGCTCTGGACGGGCCGGAACGGGGTCGGGTCGTCACACAAGGCGATACGGTGGCGCTCGATCTCGAGGATTGCCCTGTCGATGCGCTGGAGGTCAGCCGCGCCTGCTTCGAAGGCATCGCAACGCTTGGTGTCGAGCGCCTGCGGGCGCTGGCGAAATTGTTCGCCGGCGAGTTCCTTGACGGCCTGGAGCTCGAGCGAAGCCCGCTTTTCAACAGCTGGCTGACGGCACAACGTCGTCGCTTCGGTGCCTGGCACGTGGCCGTGCTGGAAAGGCTCGTCGAAACCTTGCCGGCGGATTGCGACGAAGCGGTCGCTCATCTCGACAGATGGCTGGAACTGTCGCCGTTCGAGGAGCGCGCGCACCGGGCGCTGCTGGCCAGTCTGGCGCGGCGTGGCGCCGTCGGCGCGGCCGAGCAACATCTGGCGGCGGCCGAGCAGCTGTTCGGGTCGGAAGAGCTGGATTTCGCGCCGCTGCACGCGGCCTGGCAAGCGATCCGCGAGCGGCGGCCGGCCGGCTTGTCCATGGTATCGCAGCCGGTGGCCGGGCCGACCGTCGCCGAGACCACCGAGCCGAGCCACGCTTCGCTGGCGGTGATGCCGTTTGCCGGAGAGGCGCGCGGCGGACCGGCCGACGGTTTCACACACGACATCATCACCCGGCTGGCCAAGCTTCGCGATTTCTTCGTAATCGCGCGCGGGTCGGTGTTTGCATTGGCCGAGGAAGCCATCGCGCCCGAGGAGGCGGGCCGCCGGCTAAATGTCGACTATGTGGCCACCGGCGCGGTGCGCAACCCGGCCGGCAGGCTGGTCGTCAACATCGAACTGATCGAGGTGCGCACGGCCAGAATCGTCTGGGCCGAAACCTTCGAGCGACGGTCGGACGATCTCTTCACCGTGCTCGACGAGATCGGCGACAGCATCGTGTCGTCGATCTCGTCCGAGATCGAGACGGTCGAGCGCAACCGCGCCCTGCTCAAGGCTCCCAACTCGCTCAATGCCTGGGAGGCCTACCACCGCGGCCTCTGGCACATGTACCGTTTCACGCAGGCCGAGAACGAAACGGCGCGGCACTTCTTTGCCAGCGCCCTGCGGCTCGATCCAACCTTCGCCCGCGCCTATGCCGGCCTGTCCTTCACCCATTGGCAGAACGCCTTCCAGCGCTGGGGCGACCGCGATCGCGAAAGCGCGCTGGCCTTCGAGAGCGCCGGGCAGAGCTTGCTGGTCGATGACCACAATCCGGCCGCGCACTGGGCGATGGGGCGGGCGCTGTGGCTGCGGGGCGAACAGGACGGCTCGCTCGGTGAACTGGAACAGGCGGTCAAGCTCAGCCCCAATTTCGCGCTCGGCCACTATGCGCTGTCCTTCGTCCATTCGCAGTCGGGCGACCCGCGGGCGGCGATCGGCTCTTCCGATCATTCGCGCCATCTCAGCCCTTTCGATCCGCTGCTGTTCGGCATGCTGGGGGCGCGGGCCATGGCGCATGTCCGGCTCGGCCAGTTCGAGGAGGCGGCCGGATGGGCGCTGAAGGCAGCCGCCCGGCCAAACGCGCACGCCATCATCCTGGCGATCGCAGCACATTGCCTGGCGCTGGCGGGGCGGCTCGAAGAGGCGCGCGGCTTTGCCGCCGCCATTCGCAAGGCGTTGCCGGACTACCGCGCCGACGATTTCATCGCCACGTTCCGCTTCGAGCCGGACGCCGAGGCGTTGTTCCGGCAAGGCGCCAGGCGGATCGGGCTCGGCTGAATTTCGTGCTCGAACCCTGCGTTAACGAAGTCGGAAGGAGTTGTTTAACCGTTGACGGCTATGTGACCTCGCGGGGGGGTCCATGGCAAAGTGAGTATGATGAGCGACAGCCCCGACAAGCGCAGCGAATGGCGCGCCATCCTTCATGTACAGGCCCGCATCGCCGTGCTGTTCGTTCCGGTCGTGGCCAGCCTGCTGCTCATCGCTGCCCTTGCCGGCAACGATCGCAAGTCCGTTCCGGATGTCGACCGAACTGTTACGGGCTCGGTGCGATAAATCAGGCCGAACCCGCTTTCCCCCTGCTCTTCGCAGCATTCAATAGAAGCGCGGGATCGGGCCGTTCTGCGGGGTGGTGCGGTCGCCGAGGTCCAGAAAAACCTCGTCGACGTAGCACCAGCCCCAGCCTTCCGGCGGGTCGTAACCCTCTATGACGGGATGGCTGGTGGCGTGAAAATGCTTGGTGGCGTGGCGGTTTGGGGAGTCGTCGCAGCAGCCGACATGGCCGCAGGTGCGGCAGAGCCGCAGATGCACCCACCACGAACCGCTCTTCAGGCACTCCTCGCAGCCGAGCGCGCTCGGCGTTACGTCCTTGATCCCAGCGGCGTGTCTGCATTCATCCGCCATCACACTCTCCCGACCTATCTCTCAATTGAAGCATGATCTTTTCCGAAAACCGGTTCCCACCTTTCGGGATCATACTTGAGGCGCGTCGGCCTGGCTGCCGTCCCGCGCAAGAAATGCATGCAGCGCCGCCACCACCTGGGCGCCCTCGCCGACAGCCGCCGCGACGCGTTTGACCGAGCCGGAGCGCACGTCGCCGATGGCGAACACGCCGCTGCGGCTGGTCTCCATCACGCCATGGGCCCATGCTATGTCCGATCCGGTGCGGATGAAACCCCTGGCATCCAGCGCCACGTCGGATTGGGCGAGCCAATCGGTGTTCGGGTCGGCGCCGATGAACAGGAAGAGATGGCGGATCGGCCGCGTCGTCGAGGCGCCGCTCGAGCGGTCGCGCCAGCGTACCGTGGCGAGATTGCCTGCCTCGCCGTCCAGCGCCTCGATTTCGGCGCCGGTCAGCACCTCGATGTTCGGCTGCGCCCTGATGCGCTCGACGAGGTAACGCGACATCGAGGCCTCGAGGCTGCCGCCACGCGCCAGCAGCGCTACTTTCCTGACCTGGCTGGCCAGGTAGACGGCCGCCTGGCCGGCCGAATTGCCGGCGCCGACCAGCGCCACTTCCTGGCCGCCGCAAAGCCGTGCTTCGATGGGCGAGGCCCAATAATGGACGCAGGTGCCCTCGAACTCGGCGAGATTGGCGACATCGAGGCGGCGATAGCGCGCGCCGCTGGCGATCACCACCGAGCGCGTGCGCACCGTCTCGCCGTCGCCGACCGCGAGCTGATAGCGCGCGCCGTCGGTGGCGGCACCGAGCAGCTTCACCTCGTCGGGGATGACCATCTCGACGCCGAATTTCTGCGCCTGGTTGTAGGCGCGCGCCATCAGCGCCATGCCGGTAATGCCGGTGGGGAAGCCGAGATAGTTCTCGATGCGAGCGGAGGCGCCGGCCTGGCCGCCGAAGGCACGGCAATCGAGCACGATCGTCGACAGCCCTTCCGAGGCCGCGTAGACCGCCGCCGCCAGACCGGCCGGTCCGGCGCCGACGATGGCGACGTCATAGACCTTGCTGGCGTCGACGGGCCGCAGCAGGCCGATGCAGCGGGCGAGGTCTTTCTCCGCCGGATTGAGCAGCAGCCTGCCATTCGGGCACAGCACGACCGGCAGGTGGTGGGGATCGACCTGGAAGTGCTCGAACAGCGTCTTCGCGCAAGGATCGGTTTTGGAATCGAGCACGCGGTGGGGCTGGCCGCTGCGGACGAGAAAGCCTTGCAGGCGAAGGACGTCGCCATTGTCGGCAGGTCCGACGATGATGGGACCGATCGTGCCACTCTCGAGCAGCCCGACGCGGCGCAGGATCAGCGCCCGCATGATGCGCTCGCCGAGATTGGCCTCCTGCACCATCAGGTCGCGCAGTCGCTGCGACGGGATGACGAACGCCTCGACCGGCTCGGTCGCCTGCGCATTGACCAGCGAGGGACGGGCCGAAAGCTGCGCCAGCTCGCCGGCGAAGCTGCCCGGGCCATGCGTGACGATCGTCTCGCGCCGGCCAAATTTGCCGTCCTGGGTGATATCGACCTTGCCCGCCAGCACCACGATCAGCCCCGGGGAAACATCGCCGGCCTCGAAAATGTGCTCGCCGGCGGCATAGGCGCTGGCCTCGCCGAACCGGCGCATGCGCTCGATGTCCGCCTCGGCTAGGACGGGAAAAGCCTGGTCGCGGCGGGCGCCGAAGATCGCGGTGCTGGATTGAGACATGGTCGCGAGCGTAGCGAAGGGGGCGCGCGGTTTGAAGCGGTTTGTTCGGGGACTGGCCAGGAGGGCAGGTCATCGGGCAAGAAAAAAGCCCGGACGAACCGGGCTTTTTCTCAGGGTTCCTGAACCGATCGAATGGTTCGAAACGGGAATTTGGTGCCCAGAAGAGGACTCGAACCTCCACTCCTTGCGGAACACGGACCTGAACCGTGCGCGTCTACCAATTCCGCCATCTGGGCTGGTGCGGGCTCAATAAGCGGGCAAGCGATTGCTGTCAACGCGCTTTTTTAAACCCGCTGCTCGCTTGCCGGCTTAGCCTTCCAGCACTTCCTTCGAAGCCACGGTCGAATCGGCGTTGAGCTGGTAGATCACCGGCACGCCGGTGCCGAGTTCCAGCTTGACGATCTCCTCGCCTGACTTGCCGTCCAGCGCCATGATCAGCGCGCGCAGCGAATTGCCATGGGCGGCGACCAGCACCGTGCCGCCGCGCAGCACATGCGGCTGCAGATCGTGCAGGTAATAGGGCCAGACGCGGGCGCCGGTGTCCTTCAGGCTTTCGCCGGCAGGCGGCGGCACATCATAGGAGCGGCGCCAGACATGCACCTGCTCCTCGCCCCATTTCTGGCGCGCGTCGTCCTTGTTGAGGCCGGAGAGGTCGCCATAGTCGCGCTCGTTCAGCGCCTGGTCGCGAACGGTCTGCAAGTCGCTCTGGCCGACCGCATCGAGAATGTGCTGGCAGGTTTTTTGCGCCCGGATCAGCGCCGAGGTGAAGGCGATATCGAACTTCAGGCCGCGCGCCTTGAGTTTTTGGCCGGCGGCCTTGGCCTCGGCATGGCCTTGCTCCGTCAGGTCGACGTCGCGCCAGCCGGTGAACAGGTTCTTCAGGTTCCATTCGCTCTGGCCGTGGCGCACGAGCACGAGGGTTCTCGACATTTTTGCTCCTCTGGGGTCTGAGCATTCCAGGAAAAGTGTGTAGTGGTTTTCCGTTCTGCGTAAGAACGAAGATGGTTCAGGGTCGTTTCAGGCAAGCCCAAGCACGTCCCGCATTGAATACAGTCCCGGCTTCTGGCCATGCGCCCAAAGTGCGGCCTTGACGGCACCGCGGGCGAAGATGGCGCGGTCCTCGGCATGGTGCGACAGCGTGATGCGCTCGCCGGTGCCGGCCAGGATCACGCTGTGGTCGCCGACCACCGAGCCGCCGCGCAGTGTGGCAAAGCCGATCGAGCCGGTTTGTCGCACACCCGTATGGCCGTCGCGCGAACGCACATCATTGCCGGCCAGCGCGATGCCGCGCCCGGCGGCGGCCGCTTCGCCGAGCAGAAGCGCCGTGCCCGAAGGCGCGTCGACCTTGTGCCTGTGGTGCATTTCGAGGATCTCGATGTCGAAATCGTCGGCGTCGAGCGCGCGTGCCGCCTGTTCGACCAGCACCGCCAGCAGATTGACGCCGAGGCTCATATTACCCGACTTGACGATGGTCGCGTGGCGGGCGGCGGCAGCGATTTTCGCGTTGTCGTCGGCCGAACAGCCTGTCGTGCCGATGACATGGACGATGCGCGCCTGCGCCGCGTAACCGGCGAACTCGACCGTCGAGGCCGGGGTGGTGAAATCGAGCACGCCGTCGGCCCTGGCGAAGACCGGCAACGGATCGCTGCCGATCGCCACGTCGATGCGGCCGACGCCGGCGAGTTCCCCCGCATCCTTGCCCAGGTGAGGCGAATCCGGGCGCTCCACCGCGCCGATGACGCGGGCGCCAGGAATGGCGTGGATGGCGCGGATCAGCGTCTGGCCCATGCGGCCGGCCGCGCCGACCACCACAAGGCCCATATCGCCGGCCGGCTCGCCTGATGTGGTCTCGCTCATGGCGTGCTCCCGGCGATGTCCTGGGTCTCTAGTTCCTGAACCGAAGTTTCGGCCGGGGCGCTGTCGTCGACAAGCCCCAGGCCCTTGACGCCCTGTATCCGGTGGAAACGGGCATAGACGCTGTGCGGGTCGGCCATCAGCGAGGCATGCGTGCCCTCTTCGACCAGATGGCCCTGTTCCAGCACGATGATGTGGTCGGCATTGACCACGGTGGACAGGCGGTGCGCTATGACGATGGTGGTGCGCCCTTCCATGACCTTGGTGAGCGCCTGCTGGACGCGCGCTTCGGCCTCGTTGTCGAGCGCCGATGTCGCCTCGTCGAGCAGCAGGATCGGCGCCTGACGCACGATGGCGCGGGCGATCGACACGCGCTGGCGCTGGCCGCCGGAAAGCGTAGCGCCATTCTCGCCGACCGGCGTGTCATACCCTTGCGGCTGCTGGCGGATGAACTCGTCGGCCGCCGCCAGCCGCGCGGCCTGCTCGATCTCGGCATCGGTGGCCGAGGGGCGGCCATAGCGAATGTTGTCGCGGATGGTGCCCTCGAACAGATAGGGCGCCTGCGAGACATAGGCTATCGAGCCGCGCAGCGACTGTTTGGTGACCTTGGAAATGTCCTGGCCATCGATCTCGATCGTACCGCTCTCGACGTCGTAGAAGCGCTGCAGCAGCGCCACCAGTGTGGTCTTGCCGGCACCGGAGGCGCCGATGACGGCAGTCATCTTGCCGGCGGCGGCGACAAAGCTGAGGTCCTGAAGGACAGGCGTCTCCTCGACATAGCGGAAGGACACGTTGTTGAAGCGAACTTCGCCCGTGGTGAAGTTTGCCTTGGTGGCGCCAGGCGCGTCGCCCTGCTTCGGCTCGAGGTCGAGCAGCTCGTAGATCATGCGTGCATTGACCAGAGCCCGTTCCATGCCGACCTGCATGCGTGCCAGGCGGCGCGCCGGATCATAGGCCAGGATCAGCGCCGTGATGAAGGAGAAGACCGCGCCAGGCGGCTGCCCGAGAACCAGAGCCCGGTAACCGGAATAGGCGATGACGGAGGTGACGGCGAAGCCGGCCAGCATGTCGGAAATCGGCGACAGCCGTTCGGAGACGCGGGCAATCTTGTTCGAGCGCTGTTCGGCGTCGCTGGCGAGCTTGCCGATGCGGCTGGACAGTTCGTCCTCCATGGTGAAGGCCTTGACGATGGCGATGCCTTGCGTGGCTTCCTGAACGGCGCCGATCAGGCGCGAATTGATCAGCACGGATTCGCGGGTAATGCGCCGCACGCGACGGGTGAGATAGACGACGGCCCAGATCAGCGGCGGTCCGATCAGCAGCGAACTAAGTGACAGGACCGGATCCTGGTAGACCATGACGCCGAGCAGGCCGAGCAGCGTCACCGCGTCGCGGGTGATCGAGGTCAGCGTCAACGACAGGAGGTCGCGGATGCCGCCGACGTTTTCGTTGACCTGCGCCGCCAGCCGGCCGGAGCGTGTATCATTGAAGAAGCCGACGCCGAGCTTCATCAGGTGATCGAAAATGCGCTTCTGGTAGCGCGCCACCAGATTGTTGCCGATCTTGGCCAGCGCCACCGCCTGGCCATAGCCGGCAAAGCCGCGCAGCAGGAAGGCCGCCATGAAGCCTGCGCAGATCCACACGATCGCGTCGCCACGCCGTTCGTAGAAGATCTGGTTGACCATCGGGGCCATGATCCAGGCCGTGAAGGCGGTCGTGCCCGAAACGATCAGCGAGCAGGTGATGACCATCACATAAGTCCAGCGATAGTCGTGGCTGTTCTCAGCGAGAATGCGGCGCAGCACCGCTGTGACCTCGCCGGGCCGGGCTTTCAGCTTGTTTGGAGTTTGAAGTGTCAAATCAGAGGGCTTTGTCGGTTTCGCTTCCCGTGGCCGGGCAATTCGGCACCCCTATTACCGCCAAGCAGCCGGCTTGCCTATGCCTTGGGGTGACTAACTTCGTCGCGCCAGCGCCGGCCCGATGTCTGGACGCCGAACAGCGAGGGGTTCCTGGCATAGGCGGCAAGGCCGAGAAGGGCAGCCAGCGGATGGGTGATGACATAGACCGGCATGGTGCGCATCAGCGCGCTGTGCGGCGCCTTGTCCTCGAAGGCAGCGCGGAAATTGCCTTGCTTCAGCGCCGGCACAATCTTTTGCGCGATGCCGCCGGTTAGGAACACGCCGCCCCTGCTCATGAACACCAGCGCCAGGTCGCCGGCGGTGCGGCCGAGGCAGGTGACGAAGGTCTCGAGGGCTTCCTGCGCCACCGGATCGGTCTTGGCCAACGCCGCACCGGTGACTTCGGCCGGCGTGGTGAAGGGCGACGGCTTTCCATCCGCCCTGGCCACCGCCCGGTAGACGTTGACGAGACCGCGTCCGCACAGGATCTGTTCGCCCGAAATGCGGCCCTCGAGCTTCTCGATATGCGGGAAAACCTCGAAATCGCGCGGCGTGCGCGGCCCGATGTCCATATGACCGCCTTCGCCGGGCACCGGGATCCAGTGATGCAGCGCGTGGACCAGCCCGGCGACGCCGAGCCCGGTCCCGGGGCCAAGGACGACGCGGCCGGCATTGGGCTCCGGCGCGCCGCCGCCGATCTTTTCCATGTGCTCTTCGCCAAGCGCCACGACGGCCAGCGCCTGCGCCTCGAAATCGTTGAGCACGACGATGTCGCTCAGCCCCAGATTGGCGAACATCTGCCTCGGCTTGACGACCCAGGGACAGTTGGTGAGCTCGATCTCATCGCCGTCGACCGGGCCGGCCACGGCCAGCACCGCCGAATTTGGCCGGACCGACGAGCGGTCGAGCACCGCCGCCTGGATCGCCTCGTCGATGGTGTTGTAGTTGGCGGTCTGGACGATGATCGGCTCGCCGGCCTCGGAATTGGCGTCGAGCACGATCGAAAAGCGCGCATTGGTGCCGCCGATATCGCCGATCAGGATCGGAAACCGCAGCAAAGTCTCGTCATCGCCTGTGCTTGGCATGCTCTCGTCCGTCCCCCGGCGCCCGCGACGGCATTCGCCGTTCCTGCGTTGACTAGCGCATGAGTTTGAAAAGGGAAACGGTTTTCGGGCCTGGTGGCGCGCAGGGAGAGGTTCTGCGGCCAAACGGCCACTGTTTCATGAAAACGGGGGCTAAACCGATTGAGCCTGCGGGTGGCGCGCCAATCACTTCGCTGGCGGCCGTGGCCGCGGCACCGGTACGCCGACCTCGGGCGTCGCGGTGAAGGCGTTCACCGCGCTTGGCAGGCCGGCGGTGCCGCTTGCCGTGACGGCGGGCAGCGACGGCGCTTCCGGCTCAGGCACCGCCACCGCGACCGGCACGGCGTCGCCGTGATAGGTCGCGGCCTCGGCCGAGGCAGGCCCCGGCGCGTCGAGCACCGCGCGGCATTCCTTGGGCAGGTTGGCCATCGTCATCAGGTCACGTGCCTTGGGCGCATCCGGGTTCTTGTTCGGTCGCCACGGCTCCTGCGTGAACCACCAGGCCAGCGGCTTGCCGCAGCCATCATCCTCCGGCGTTGCTTCCTGCGCCTTGCAATTGGGCGAGCCAGGCTGGCAGCCGATGCGCATGTGGAAATGGTAGTCATGGCCCCAGAACGGCCTGATCTTGCGTAGCCACGAGCGGTCACCCCTGACCGTGTCGCAGAGCTTTTTCTTGATGCCGGGATTGACCAGGATGCGCTCGACCTCCGGATAGCTCGCCGCGCGCTTCAAAAGCCGCGTGTGCGCCGGCGTCCACAGCGCGTCCTTCACAAGATGCGTCTTGTCGTCGACCATCAAGGTGGCGCTCATGGTCTCGCGCTGCGCCCTGGTCATGGTGCGGTCGGGCATCGGCGTCAGCCAGATGTCGGCGTCGAGCCCGATCTGGTGCGAGGCATGACCTGATAGCATCGGGCCGCCGCGTGGCTGCGCGATGTCGCCGATCAACAGGCCCGGCCAACCGTCGGCGACGGCGTCGCGCGACAATCTCTCGATCAGCGCGATCATCGCCGGATGGCCCCAGCGGCGGTTGCGCGATGGCCGCATCACCTGCCAGGTCGGACCATCCATGGGAATGGCGACGCCGCCGGCAAAACAGCCCTTGGAATAGAAGCCGAAGGATTGCGGGGCGGTGGCCGTCGGCAGCTTCTCGGCGCCGAACAGGTCTTTCGCCCGCTCCTCGGCCGCTGCCGGCTGCGCGGCCAGGCCTGCCAGAGCCAGCGCTGCCGCCAATACCGCATTTCTGGGGCAAAGCGACCGCATCGATGATTTCATGAACCGCACCCCCGTGCCTGCAATCGCCGAATCATACCACGCCAAGCGCCACGCTTCGATCATCCTATCCCTTCACGCCCCTCATCGGGCTGCGCGGCGCACCGTCACGCCAGTCGCCGCTTGCCCACATATGGTCGAAAGCGGCGCGATAGTCGGGAAAGCGAAACCGATAGCCCGCCGCCTTGATCGCCGCATTGGCGACCCGCTTGTTCTCGCCATAGAAGGACCGCGCCATGGGCGAAAGTTGGGCGGTGTCGAAGGGAATTTCGGGCGGCGGCTCAACGCTCATCAGATGTGCGGCGTAGGCGACGACATCCTGCGGCGGCGCCGGCTCATCGTCGGTGACGTTGAAGATGCCGCCTCTATTGCCGCTGATCAGAAGCCACAGCGCGCCTGATATGTCGTCGCAATGGATGCGGTTGAACACCTGGTCCGGCTTGACCAGCCGCCTGGCAGTGCCGTTCTCCAGATTGACCAGCGCGTTGCGGCCGGGGCCGTAGATGCCGGACAGCCGCAGGATCGCCACTGGGCGCCCGATGTCCTCGCCAAGCCTCAACCACGCCCGCTCGGCCTCGACCCGCATCACCGAACGCTTCGACACCGGCCGGCAGGCGGCCGTCTCGTTGACCCAGGCGCCGCCATGATCCCCATAGACGCCAACGGTCGAGAGATAGCCTATCCATTCCAGCGCCGGCATCCCTGCGATTGCCTGGCGAGCGGCATTCAACACCGGATCGCCGGCTTCTTCCGGACCGACCGAAACCACCAGATGCGTGGTTTTCTCCAGCGCAGCGCCGATTTCGTTCGTCAACTTGCCGTCGAACAGCAGTGGGACGATGCCGGCCTGGCGCAGCGCTTCGAATTTTTCCTCGGAGCGTGTCGTGCCGAAGATGCTGGCGGTTCCCCTATTGGCGCGGGCAAAGGCCTTTCCGGAATAACCGGCACCGAAAATGAAGACCTGTTTTCCGCTCATGCATGTGCCCTGTTTGGCCGCGCCAGGCGCCATTCCTCGCGCACCGCCGCGTCGTCCTCACTGTTCAAGCCGTTCGCGGCCCGTTCGGCATATTCGGTTTCCGGCACCAGCCGCGCCAGCGCCCATATTGCCGCGCCCCGCACCAGGGGAGAAGCATCGCCGAGCAGGTCCCGGACGACGCCGGCAAGCGCGCCGTCGCCGGAATTGCCGGCGGCGATCAGCACGTTGCGGACGAAACGGTCGCGGCCGATGCGTTTGATCGGCGAACCGGAGAAGAAGGCGCGAAAGCCAGCATTGTCGAGGGCCAAGAGATCGGCGAGCGGCGGCTCGCGCAGATCGTCGCGCGCGGCGAGCTTGGCCTCGGACGCGGCACGGGCGAATTTGTTCCAAGGACAGGCGGCGAGGCAGTCGTCGCAGCCATAGATGCGGTTGCCGATCTTTTCCCGAAATTCATGCGGGATCGGCCCCTTGTTCTCGATCGTGAGATAGGAGATGCAGCGCCGCGCATCGAGCCTGTAGGGCGCGGGGAACGCGTCGGTCGGGCAGGCGTCGAGGCAGGCGCGGCAGGAGCCGCAATGGTCGATCTCGGGCTTGTCCGGTTCCAGTTCGGCCGTGGTGAAGATGGTGCCAAGGAACAGCCAGGAGCCGTGCTCGCGGCTGACCAGGTTGGTGTGCTTGCCTTGCCAGCCCAGCCCCGCTGCTTCCGCCAACGGCTTTTCCATCACGGGCGCCGTGTCGACGAAGACCTTCACGTCGCCGCCGGCGCGCGCGACGATCTTGCCGGCGATCTCCTTCAGCCGGCCCTTCATGACCTCGTGATAGTCGCGGTTTTTCGCGTAGACCGAGATCGCGCCGCGATCGCGTCTGGCCAGCACGTCGCGCGGATCATGGTCCGGCCCGTAATTCATCGCCAGCACGATGATCGAGCGCACGTCGGGCCACAGCGTGGATGGCTCGCCGCGGCGCGCAATCGTCTCGGCGATCCAGTCCATCGAGCCGTGAAAGCCGTCGGCGACGAATTCGGCCAGGCGCGCCGGCGCCAGCGGGATGGCATTGGGGGTGGTGACGGCGACCGCGTCGAAGCCGGCGCCCCGCGCCTCCGCGTCGATCAGCGCGCGCAGTTTCGACGCGTCAGAAGTCGAGATCCGCATAGTGCGATACCGGTGACAGGCCGCGCACGCGGTCGGTCAGGAGCGGCCGGAAGGAGGGCCGCGACTTCACCCGCGTGTACCATTCGCGCGCGGCGGGGTGTTCGCGCCAGTCGATCTCGCCGAGATAGTCGAGCACCGACAGCGTCGCGGCGGCCGCCAGATCGGCATAGGTGACCCTGCCGCCGGCCAGCCAATGACGGGTGCCCGCCAGCCAGTTGGTGTATTTCATGTGCTGGCGGATGTTGGCGCGCGCGGCGCGGATGGCGCCTGAATCGGGCGAGCCGCCGCCCGCCGTTTCCGGCATCACCGGCTTCAGCACGCGTTCGCGCACCAGATGGCGCGTCACTTCGCTTTCGGCCTTGTTGAGATACCAGTCGATCAGCCGGCGGATTTCGGCGCGCTGCATCGGGTCCTCGGCGAACAGCCGCTTGTCGCGCTTGAGCACGCCGCGCGTCTCGTCGAGATATTCGGAAATCACCGTCGCGCCGATGATCGGCACGTCGCCTTCGGCCAGCAGGATCGGCAGTGTTCCGGCCGGATTCAGCGCCAGGAACTCCTTGCGCCGCGTCCACGGCTTTTCCTCGATCAGCGCCAGCTCCTCGCCATACTCGCCAAAGGCGAGGCGGACGAAGCGGCAGGTGGCGAACATGGGATGGTGGAAAAGCGTCAGCATGGTTCCGCGGTGATAAAGCGCACTGGTGTCGTTCAGAATCCGGAATTCGCGCATCGCGCTCGTCCCAGGTGTGGCGAATTCCGGATTGCCACACTGGCGAATCGCAGGGCGCACCGGTAAGTCTTGGCCGCCCGGCTAGCGGGCCGTCAGGGGTGTTGCGACCTATAGGGGGACTTCGGCGCCATGACAAGCAAGCCATTCTGTTAGCCGTCACGCCAATGCCGAGGTAGAAATGGAAAGCCAGACCATCGTCGAAGCCCTGCTGCTTGGCCTGCTGGAGGGGTTGACCGAATTCATCCCGGTGTCCTCGACCGGCCACATCCTGCTCGCCGGCCATTTCCTCGGGTTCCAGTCGACCGGCAAGGCCTTCGAGATCCTGATCCAGCTCGGCGCCATCCTGGCCATCCTCAGCGTCTATTTCCGGCGCCTGTGGCAGATGCTGCTCGACCTGCCGCATGACCGGCTGACGCGGCATTTCGTCATCGGCATCCTCATCGCCTTCCTGCCGGCGGCGATCATCGGCGCGCTGGCGCATGATTTCATCAAGACTGTGCTGTTCGAATCACCCCGGTTGATCTGCATCATGCTGATCATCGGCGGCGTCGTGCTGCTGGTCGTCGACCGAATGAACCTCAAGCCGGTCTATCGCGACGTCGAGCGGTTCCCGACCAGACTCTACCTGCAGATCGGCCTGTTCCAGTGCCTGTCGCTGATCCCCGGCACGTCGCGTTCGGGTTCGACCATCGTCGGCGCGCTGCTTCTGGGTGTAGACAAGCGGGCGGCGGCGGAATTTTCCTTCTTCCTCGCCATCCCGACCATGGTCGGCGCCTTCGCCTTCGACCTGTTCAAGAACCGCAACGTGCTGACCTCGGCCGATCTGCCGATCATCGCCATCGGCTTCGTCGCCGCTTTCGTCACGGCCTTGGTCGTGGTGCGCTACCTGCTCGACTACGTCTCGCGCAACGGCTACTCGCTGTTCGGCTGGTGGCGCCTGGTGGTGGGGATCGTCGGGCTGGTGGCGTTGATGATCTGGGGCTGAACGTGCGTTGTTGCAGGCCCCTCACCGGGATTGCCAACCGAATTGAGAGGGGCAATTCGGGGCAACCCGAGCTCTCCCCTAGCGGCCGGATGAGGGGGCTGCCTCGCACGGATTTCTGTCAACTCCTTCCGTAAAACGCATTCGGGACATGCACCGGCCAGCGCCACGGCAGCACGGCGACCATGTCGAAGCGCATCGACAGCCTGCCATAGTCGGGCTGGCGGGACAGCCAGATATCGGCAGCACCCTCGATGCGGCGCTCCGATTCGTGACCGATCGCCTCCATGGCCTCTATCAGCGTGCGGCGCGCCTTGACCTCGACGAACAGGACGAGGTCGCCGCGCCGCGCAATCAGGTCGATCTCGCCGAAGCGGGTGCGGTGGCGGCGCGCGAGAATCCGGTAGCCCTTCAACATCAGCGCGGCCGCCGCCAGCCATTCGCCGCGATGGCCGCGCCGGTAGGCCTTTTGGCGGCTGGCGCTCGGGCGCTCAGCCACCGCTGGTTTCTCGTTGCTCGGCCATGACTTTTGGACAAACGGAACCGTTTGTCCGAGAAAACCGGTTTCCGCTTTTCGCGATCATGGTCTGTCCTTGAGCTCGAGCAGCCGCCGATACAGCGCCTGCTTCTGGCCGCCGGTCATTTTCGCCGCTTCCGCCGCCGCCTTGGAGGCGGGCATTTCAGCGGCGAGCGACAAGAGCAGGCGATCGATGTCTTCAGGTTCGTCGGCCTTGGCCTCGGCGGCGCCGACGCAGACGACGATCTCGCCCTTGGGCGTATCGGCCGCCGCATAATGCTCGGCAAGCTTCCGCAGCGTGCCGGTGCGCATCTCCTCGAACGTCTTGGTCAATTCGCGGCCGATGGCGGCCTTGCGCTCGCCGCCGAGCGCCTCGACCATGGCGCCGAGCGACTCGGCCAGCCGGCGGGGCGATTCGAAGAAGATCAGCGTCGCCGGCACGGCTCTCAGCGCCTCCAGCCGGGCCAGGCGTTGTCCGGATTTAACCGGCAGGAAGCCGGCGAACAGGAAAGCGTCCGACGGCAGGCCCGACGCCGTCAGCGCGGCAAGCGGCGCCGAGGGGCCGGGGATCGGCACGACGCGGATGCCGTGGTCGAGCGCCTCGCCGACCAGCCGGTAGCCGGGATCGGAGACCAGCGGCGTGCCGGCATCCGAAATCAGCGCCACGCTCTGGCCGGCTTCGAGTGCGGCGACCAGCTTCGGCCCGGCCTCGCCCGCATTGTGTTCATGATAGGCCGTGGTGCGGCGGCGAATGCCGTAGCGGTCGAGCAGCACGCGCGACACGCGCGTGTCCTCGCATGCGACGATGTCGGCGGCGGCCAGCGTCTCCAACGCGCGCAGCGTGATGTCGGCGAGGTTGCCGATCGGCGTCGCCACCAGATAGAGCGCCGGGTCGAGCGGACGGGCCGCGATCTCGGTCTGCCCGACCACATAGCTGCGCTTGCCCGTCTCGCCAGTCACCGATGCCGTCTCCGTTCAGCCCTGTTTGGCCTGCCAAACCCATTTGGCATGGCTGGCGCCGGCTTGCAAAACTCACACCGATGTAAGGCAATCGCCATTCCTTCGCCACAGTAGGGAACGAAACCGGTTTTGGCAGATTTAGCCCCTGATTCCCAAGGGAGGACAGGATGGACAGCCTGACGATACAGGACGCTTTCGAGCCCTACTATGCCGGCCGCGGCCGGATTGTCGCACGCCAGGACAAGCGGCTGCCGGCCCGGGACGACACCAGCCTGACCAAGCAGGCCTCGATTGCCTTGCCGACGGATGTCAGGCTTTCCGACAACAAACCCGACAGCACGACGGAGCACTGACCGGACGATGCCCAATCGCTTCGATATTTTCATCACCCGTCTCGAAACGAAAACCGCGCGCCACGGCGTGCCGCTATCTCCGATAGGCGACCAGCACCGAGGGCGCCGCGACAAGGACAACGCCAAGCCGGTGCGCTCCGGAGAATCCCACGCCGAGAAAGACCGCGGAAAGCATCGCCACAAACACGACGCCTGATCTGGTTCAGATCGGCGAGACGACCATCAGTTCGTCGTCATGGACGGAGCAAGGCGCGACGCAACGCATGCCCGAAAGCAACGGGCTCCTCGGTCGGCCGAAAGGCACTCAGCCTCCCAGCGCCCGATCCAGATCGGCGATCAGATCGTCGCCATCCTCGATCCCCGCCGACAGCCGCACCAGCGAATCCGATATGCCGATCTCCGCCCGCTTCTCGGCGGGAATGGAGCCATGCGTCATCAACGCCGGGTGCTCGATCAGGCTCTCCACCCCGCCAAGACTTTCGGCCAGCGTGAACAGCTGCGTGCGTTCGAGAAAGCGTTTTGTGCGGGCAAGGTCGCGATCGAGCACAGCCGTGATCATGCCGCCGAAGGCATGCATCTGCTGGACCGCGATGGCGTGCTGGGGATGGCTGGCGAGGCCGGGATAGATGACGCGGCGAACATCTTTTCGCGCTTCCAGCCATTGCGCGATTTTGAGGCCGTTGGCGGAATGACGCTCCATCCTGAGCGCCAGGGTCTTCAAACCGCGCAGCGCCAGGAAACTATCAAACGGGCCGGATATGGCTCCGATGGCGTTCTGCAGGAATTTCAGGCGATCGGCCAAATCCTTTTTGTCGCCGACAACTGCGACGCCGCCCACCATGTCGGAATGGCCGTTCAGATATTTCGTCGTCGAATGGACCACGATGTCGATGCCGAGCTCCAGCGGCCGCTGGATGTAGGGACTGCAGAAGGTGTTGTCGGCGACGGACAAGATCCCCTTGCGCTTCGCCAACGCCGCGACGCCTTCGAGATCGACGATGCGCAGCAATGGATTGGTCGGCGTCTCGACCCAAAGCATTTTTGTTTCCGGCCGGATCGCGGCTTCAACCGCGGCCAGATTGGTGAAATCGACGAAGGAAATTTGCAGACTGGCCGAGCGCTTGCGCACCCGCTCCATCAGCCGGAACGAGCCGCCATAAATGTCGTCGGTGGCGACGATATGCGCGCCGGAATCGAGCAATTCGAGCACCGTGGCGATCGACGCCAGGCCGGAAGCGAAGGCGAAAGCCGCCGAGCCGCTTTCGAGATCGGCCACGGCGCGCTCGAAGGCGAAGCGCGTCGGGTTCTGGCTGCGGGCATATTCGAAACCCTTGTGCACGCCGGGCGACTGCTGGCCATAGGTCGAGGTGGCGTAGATCGGCACCATCACCGCACCGGTGAGCGGGTCGTGGCTCTGGCCGCCATGGATGGTGCGCGTCGAAAACGCCAGGCGGTTCTTTCCGGATGTTGTCATCGTGCGCGCCTCAGATGGTTGATCAGGTCGATGCGGGTAATCAGGCCGACGAACTCGTCGCCGTCGAAGATGATGGCAACCTCGTTGCGGTCGAACACCGGCAGCAGCGCGTCCAGCGTCTGGCTGGCCTGCAGCGTGTGCAGGTTCGAGGTCATGGCTGTGCGCACCGGGCCGTTGAAGCGCTCCCAGCGCCCGTCATAGGGGCCGTCGACATGGGCAAGGATGTCGCTCTCGTCGACGATGCCGACGAGCTTACCATTGTCGAGCACCGGCAGTTGCGAGACATCGGAGCGGCGCATGCGTCCATAGGCATTGAGCAGGCTCTCGTCCGGCCCGACATAGACAGTGTCGCCGGTGCGGTGAGTGCGCATCACGAGGTCGCGCAGGTCGCCATGCTGTTCGTGTTCGGCCAGGCCCTGCTCGGCCAGCCAAAAATCGTCGAACACTTTGGACAGGTACTTGTTGCCGCTGTCGCAGACGAAGGTGACGACGCGCTTGGGCACCGTCTGTTCGCGGCAGTAGCGCAACGCCGCCGACAACAGCGTGCCCGAAGACGACCCGGCCAGGATCCCTTCGCGGGACAACAGATCCCGCACCGCCAGCATGCTCTGCTTGTCCGTGATGGAATAGGCCTTCTTGACCAAAGACAGATCGGCATTGGGCGGTACGAAATCCTCGCCGATACCTTCCACGGTCCAGCTTCCCGCCTCTTCCATCTTGCCGGTCTTGATCAGCGGCGCCAGCACCGAGCCGACCGGATCGGCCAACACCATCTCCGTCTTCGGCGACACCTCGGCGAAGTAGCGGCCAAGCCCGGTCAGCGTGCCGCCCGAGCCGACGCCGACCACCACCGCGTCGACATCCCCGTCAAGCTGCGAGAAAATCTCCGGGCCGGTGGTCGTCTGATGCGCCAGCGGGTTGGCCGGATTGGCGAACTGGTTGGCGTAGAAGGCGCCGGGCAGTTCGGCGGCGATTTTTTCCGCCATGTCCTGGTAATATTCGGCATGGCCCTTTCCGACATCGGAACGCGTCATGCGCACTTCCGCGCCGAGCGCGCGCAGATGCTGGATTTTCTCGCGCGACATCTTGTCGGGCACGACCAGTATGATGCGGTAACCCTTGGGAATGCCGACCTGGGCAAGGCCAAGGCCGGTGTTGCCGGCTGTCGCCTCCACGATGGTGCCGCCGGGCTTCAGCTTGCCCTGTTTTTCGGCCGCCGCGATCATCGACAGCGCGATACGGTCCTTGATCGAGCCGCCCGGGTTCTGGCTCTCGAGCTTGATGAACAGCCGGCATTTTCCGGTGTCGAACTTGGTCAGCTCGACGATGGGCGTCTGCCCGATCAGATCGAGCAACGACGCATAGGGCGGCCGCAGGCGCGAGAGCGCCCTATCCGAGGAGCCACTGTCGGCCGTGGTTTTTCTATGCTCACTCATGTCGGAGCCTCCATGGGTCAACCCTAGCGTCTTTTCCAGCCGATCGCAGTTGGAAAGAAGATAGATCGTGCCAATCCGGTGGCCAGACGGGGAATGAAATTCCATGGGCCCGTCATCCAGGCGACGCGGTTCCGACCGAGACGCCAGCGGGACAGCGCCCCCTCTGTCCTGCCGGGCATCTCCCCCGCAAGGAAGCAGAAACTACACCGACGGCATCCCGCTGTCGAAGGCCGGGCTGCTGGAATGGCATTTTCCCGCCTTCGATAACGCTGTGGCGCGCCTTTTGCGGTGCGCGATGGCATCACCGGCCAGCAGAACCTTTTAGCCGCCGAGACCGCGCGCCGTATGTGAGGCATTGGGCTGAACGCCATCCCTCCGGCTGGTAGCTGGAGGGACTTCAGTCTTAGTTGAGCAATAGCTAATATATATGTAGCTTGGTCGTGCGGGGGACGATCCCAATCGAAGCCTAACCCGCGATGGCCGGTGCGACCTGCTTCCAACCCAAGCATCCCCGCACCGGCCATTCTTTTGGTCCGAGGGCATAGGAAAGCACTGGCTCGAAACCGGGCTGGGGAGGCATTGGGGCACTCGACGGAAGGAAGATCGCGCCTTTTGGCAGGCCGATTTCGCACCCCCATTACCGCGGCCCATATCAAACCACGTATATCTCGATTGACTAAAGTAATGGAACGTCCAATGGACAAGCATGGAACGTTCGAAGACCCCTCGGACCAAGGCCTGCTAGCGCGCAAGACTTTAGTCCTGCCGTTTTATAGTTAAGAACGGAAGTTGTTCAGACCGACATAGGGCCGCTCAGGACGAATACCAGACTACGCCCAGCCGAATATGGTGCGATCACGGAAGACGCTCGCCGCTTAAGGCGGGCACCACTTGCCAAAGACAATCGCCGCCTGGGGTTGTCTACCCCAGCAACCGCTTGCTCAGCCTGGCGCACTGGACTCGGATATCGGGAATGGCGTCGATCTCGAAGAAGGTGCCGCGCGTCAGCGGGCCGACGGCGAGAATTTTTCGCGAAACGGTGCCATCGGCGGCGATGATCTCGCAATTGGCCGAGACGTCGAGGCCGATGCGCAGCGGGTCCGGCCGCGCCAGGCCGCGGTCGACCAGCGAGCGCACCACGCTGTTCGACGAGGTCGAGATGTCGCGCACGATACCGGAGCAATCATAGATGCGGGCGACGCCGAATGTTTCGAGGCGCTGGGTGTGGCGCGACTGGACCTCCACCGCGAAACCGTCGCCCGGCGTGACGGCGACGACGCGCCCGGCGAGCGGCCGGATGCGGCCCGATTGCACGGCCTCCGTCACCCTGGCGTAGACCTCCGGTGCCATGCGGTGACGATGGATGTCCCACCAGGCCTTGGTGTGCTCGACGAAGCGGCGCTTGGCCGAGGCCGGCCAGTTCTGCCAGATCTTCTGGTTGAAGGGGCGCAGGCCGTCCACCACGTCGCGCCAGTCGACGCCGGCCTTCTGGTTCTGACGGATGAGGTCGCGGAACCAGCCGACGAAATAGGAAAGCTGGGTGCCGAGCGGGATGTCGGCGACGTCGAGCTTGATCGGATTGCCCTTGCGGTGCGGCGAGGGCAGCAGGCCGCGCCGCGACACCGCGATGATGTCGCCGCGATGGCCGCGCTGCTCCAGGGAAAGGAATGCATCGACCATGCTCAAGCCCGTGCCCAGCACCAGGATGCGGCTATCTGGATCGAGCGCGGTGTCGGCTTCCGAGCCCATCCGGATCGCGTGGCCCTGCGCGGGCTGTTCGTCATGGCCGGTGGCGAGCACGGCAAGATGGGCGACCACGCTGGTGCCGTTGGCGAGCGCCACCTCGACCCCGGACGCCGTCGGCGTGATCGACAGGCTCTCCTCACGGATCAGGCGCAGCCGGCCGCTCTCGCGCTCGCGCGTTTCCAGGTCGTCGAGCAATTCCTTGAGATAACGCGCATAGAGGCTGCGCGGCGCATAGACCGGAACCTGCTCCGGTGTCGCAAGCCCCCGCTCCAGCAGCCAGCGCCAGAAATTGCCGGGATCGTCGGCATAGGCGCTCATGCCTGCGGCGCTGACATTCAGCACATGCGCCGACAGCAGCGTCGAATAGGCAATGCCCTGGCCAAAATGCGGGCGTTTTTCGATCAATGTGACGCGCAGGTCCGGATTGGGCGATTTGAGCAGATGCGCGGCCAGCACGACGCCGCTGGCGCCGCCGCCGACGATGATGATGGAACGGGTCGGGTTCGTTCGCCCGGTCATGCGCAAGCGAGCCCCATGCGAAGTGCCGGCTTCAGGCCTGGACCTTCACCGCGACCGACAGGTCGTTCCGCACCACCGGCAGGTCGTCCCTCGCGACCGGGAGGTCGTCGGCAATGTCGCGCATCTCGGCGAGGCTGCGCTGGTCGAGCACCTCGGCGATCGCCTGCCGGACTTCCAGCATCAGATGTCGGACTTGGCATGTCGCCTCGTTGCAGTCTTCACAGCGCTGATACTGTGTGCGGCTGGCGCAGGGGATCGGAGCCAGCGGACCGTCGAGGACGCGCACGACGTGGCCGACCTTGATCTCGTCGGCGGGCCGGGCCAGGCGATAGCCGCCCTCCTTGCCCTTCCGGCTCTGGACGAAGCCGGCATTGCGCAGCTCGCCCAGTATAGCGTCGAGGAATTTCTTCGGAATGTTGTTGCCGGTCGCGATATCGCCGACGAAGGCGAGCCGTCCGGCCGGCATGTGCGCGAGATGGACGAGCGCCTTGAGGCCGTACTTGCCTTTTTTGGTGAGCATGAACCGAACGTTTCTCTGTCGTGCGATGGCCTTAGGCCATCCGTTGCGAAACGCCTCGCGTGCCTCCCCGCCGCGCCGAAGCCTCCACGACACATAAATTCCAGTGACATGATATACAAGCCAATTGCGGTTAATCTTGCTTGATTTTCAACTCGTTGCGGCGATTTTAGGCCCGCCTTGTGATTTCGAGGACACAGACGCCAAGCTTGCTCGCATGACGGCCCGCGGCTGGGAACCGACGACGCCAGCGATCTCCACGATACGCTTGGGATGCCCTGTCATCGGCACCCCGCACCTATGTCCATAAGATTACTATACTTAGGTGCCGACACGTGGAACCTCATTCTAAATTCCGTGCCATTCGAAGCATCAGTTTGCTGGAGGTAGGGAAAACCCGGAATTCTCGTTTGAACCTGTCTGTATCTGCAACGGTCGAGGTCGAGCCCTCGGGCAAAGTTGATGGGCTCGCCGCTCTTGGACGACGGCAACCGTCACTTCCGCCGTGGCGGCCCGCCGCCAGTGGCTTTTTTCCAACAAGCTCTCCTTCCTTGGAAGGATTTAACTCTACAAGAACCATGGAATTAGCGAACTATGGACATGCAATCCGGTTTTCCCTTTTCATGGAGCCCTTTGATGCCCACCATTTCGCGACGCATTCTCCTTCTGTCGTCGGCCGCCCTCGCCGGCGCCGCCTTCCTCAGCCCGGCGCTCGCCGAAGACCTGAAGATCACCATCGGCTACCAGACGGTGGTCGAACCCTCGAAAGTGCCGCAGGCCGATGGCGCCTATGAAAAGGCGACCAAGGCCAGCATCGACTGGCGCAAATTCGATTCCGGCGCCGATGTCATCGCCGCGGTCGCCTCCGGCTCGGTCGATATCGGCTATGTCGGCTCGAGCCCGCTGGCGGCCGCCGCCAGCCGCGAACTGCCGATCCAGACCATTTTCGTCGTCGGCCTGATCGGGCAATCCGAGGCGCTGGTCGCCCGCAACGGCGCCGGCATCAAGAAGGTCGCAGACCTCGCCGGCAAGAAGGTCGCCGTGCCGTTCGTGTCGACGACGCATTACAGCCTGCTTGCCGCGCTCAAGCACGAGAATGTCGATCCGAAATCGGTCCAGATCCTCAACCTGCGGCCGCCGGAAATCGCCGCCGCCTTCGCGCGCGGCGACATCGACGCCGCCTATGTCTGGGACCCAGCGCTGGGCCAGATCAAGACATCCGGCAAGGTGGTGCTGGATTCCTCGCAGGTCGCCGCCTGGGGCGCGCCAACCTTCGACGCCTGGATCGTGCGCACCGACTTCGCCGAGAAGAACCCGGAAGCCGTGCGCGACTTCGTCAAGGTGACGGGCACCGCCTATGCGGACTATCTCGCCAAGCCCGACGCCTGGTCGGTGTCGTCGCCGCAGGCCGCCGCGATCGCCAAGCTCACCGGCGCCAAGCTGGAAGAGGTGCCGGAGCTGCTCAAGGGTTATGTCTTTCCCACCCTGGAACAGCAGGCATCCGGGAAGTTCCTCGGCGGCGGTACGGTCAGTGCGATCGCGGCGGCATCCGCCTTCCTCAAGGAGCAAGGCAAGGTCGACGCGGTGCTGCCGGAATATTCGAAATACGTCACTTCGAAATACGTCACCGAGGCGCTGGCCTCGAACTGACGCGTCGCACACGCGGCTCTCCTTCCCTGACGCCACGTGTTGCCTGTCCCGAAGCCGCCGACGAGGCGCGGTTTCGGGGCAGGCGGATATTCTTCCAATCGACGAGGGCCCATGCCGCATCTCGTGCTCGACAAGATCTCCATCCACTATGACGGCCAGCCGGCACCCGCCGTCGAGCACGTGTCGATCGGCGTTGCCAAGAACGATTTCGTCGTCCTTGTCGGCCGCTCCGGCTGCGGCAAGACCTCGCTGCTCAACGTCGCCGCCGGCCTGGTCATACCAGCGCGCGGCAGTGCCACGGTCAATGGCAAGCCGATCACCGGGCCCGGTTCGGACCGGGCCGTGGTGTTCCAGAACGATGCGCTGTTTCCGTGGCTCACGGCGCGCGAGAACGTCGCCTTCGCGCTCAGGCTGCGCGGTGTGAGGCCAGCCGAACGGGCGCGCCGCGCCGATGAACTGCTGGCGCTGGTCAAGCTCGCTGAAGCCGGCGACAAAGGCATCTGGGAGCTGTCCGGCGGCATGCGCCAGCGTGTCGGCCTTGCCCGGGCGCTCGCCGCCGAACCCGAATTCCTGCTGCTCGACGAGCCGCTCGGCGCGCTCGACGCGCTGACGCGCGAGCGCATGCAGACGACGCTGCTCGACCTTTGGACGGCAAGCCATGCCGGCGTGCTGATGGTGACGCACGGCATCGAGGAGGCGCTGGTGCTCGCCACCCGCATCGTCGTGCTGGCGCCCGGCCCGGGCCGCGTGGTGCGAACCTTCGAGCCGAGCTTCTCCAGGCGTTACGCGGCGGGCGAGCCCATTCGCGCCATCAAGGCCGATCCGGCCTTCGCGGCGGCGCGCGGCGAACTGACCGACGCGATCTTCGAGGGAGAGGCGGCATGACAATTTCCTCCTACACCGAACGGCCCGGTTCAAGGACAGACGAAACCGACGGCCTGTCGGTGCCTTGGTCCAGGCCACGGGCGAAACGGACGGGCGTTTCGGCGCGCATGGTCAGCGCCGCCACCATCCTGGCGGTGCTGGCGCTCTGGACACTGTCGGCCCGCCTGCAACTGGTGTCGCCGGTGTTCCTGCCCTCGCCGCTTGCCGTGTGGAACAAGTTCATCGTGGTCATCAGCGACGGCTTCGTCGACGCGACGCTGCCGCAGCATGTCGTCGCCAGTCTGGGCCGGGTCTTTGCCGCGCTGGTCGCCGCCATCCTGGTCGGCGTACCGGTGGGGCTCGCCATAGGTATCAGCACGGTGGGGCGCGGCATCTTCGATCCGCTGCTCGAATTCCTGCGGCCGATCCCGCCACTGGCCTACCTGCCGCTGGTCATCATCTGGTTCGGCATCGGCGAGCCGTCGAAGATCCTGGTGATCGCCATCGCCATGCTGGCGCCGGTCGCGCTGTCGACCGCCTCGGGCGTCCGCGGCGTCTCGCGGGAGCGCGTCAACGCCGCGCGTTCGCTTGGTGCGACTCGACGCCAAGTGGTCCGCCACGTGATCCTGCCCAGCGCCCTGCCCTCGATCCTGACCGGCCTGCGCATCGCGCTCGGCGCCGGCTGGTCGACACTGGTCGCGGCCGAGCTGGTGGCGGCAACGCGCGGGCTTGGCTTCATGATCCAGTCGGCGGCCCAGTTCCTCGTCACCGACGTGGTGATCATGGGCATATTGGTGATCGCGGCCATCGCCTTCGTGCTCGAATTCACCATCCGCCGCATCGAGCGCGTGCTGGTCCCATGGGCGGGGCGGGAATGATCGGAAAAGGAGAATGACGATGACCCATTCCACCGCCGTGTTGTTTGCCCATGTCGGCGCCTGGCTGCTCGGCCTTGCTTCCGACGAGAACGCGGCAAGAGACGACAGCCCGCGCTCGCCGGCGCCGGTCCATCTCCGCGCCGGGCGCGATCGCCTGCCACCTCGCGACGAGAGTTTTTACTGGGCCTGGCAGTACTGGTCGCAGTGAACGCAGTCGCCACGGGCGGCGCGCTCAGCAGCGGGCGCGCTTGCTCGAAAATCAACCATGCCCACGGTTCGCCCATACCAGGCCGGCCAGGCCGACCAGCATGGCGGCGAGTCCGATATAGAGCCATTGCGATTGGCCGGTCATGAAGCTGCCGCCGACCACGCCGATCCCTTGCAGCGACCACAACGCACCGATCGCCAGCACAATCAACGCCAGCAGATTTTTGGTCAGTCTCATTGTCGGATCTCGCTTTCCCAGTCGATCGAGAGCGGCGCCACAGCCGCGATGAAAGAGCCAAAGGAAGTGGCTCGATCCCAGCGGTTTCTACTTGGAGATTAATCCCGGATCTTGTCAAACGGATCTCGGATATCGGCACGAACATCATCGATAACTGATGAAATCTGGTCCGAAAATCCCTGACAAACTGTTACCCCCTGACTCCAAACGTGTGATCTTGCCATGGAACCGCCAGATCACTGCCGCATTTCCTGCCTTATTTCCCACCTAACGGCTTGGGTCTGTCAAAAACGGAGCCATCCCCCAAATATGAAGACCACGAAACAGACCGCGCTTGTCGCGGTAACGATCGCTGCTGGCCTGATGGTCGGCGCCTCCGCCACTTCGGCAACCGCCGCCGCCGGTCAGTGTGGCCGCGCTTCCTGGTACGCGCTGCACTCGAGGACCGCATCGGGCGAGCGTATGAACCCCTCGGCGATGACCGCCGCCCACCGCACGCTGCCTTTCGGCACCAAATTGCGGGTCACCAACAAGAACAACGGCCGCAGCGTCGTCGTGCGCATCAACGATCGCGGTCCCTTCATCAAGGGCCGGGTGCTCGACCTGTCGAAAGGCGCCGCCGGCCAGCTCGGCTTCATCGGCTCCGGGCAGACCTCCGTCTGCATGGCGCGCGTCTGATCTGATCGTCTCCTGACCATGACCCCTTCCCGACCGCAGGACCATCATGGTCAGGTCGCCGCGAAAGCCTGACACATATCCTACACATTTCGGCACTGCACATTGAGCCGGCTGGGCCGGCCGTGCCGGGTTTTCAAGGCTTTCGGCGAAAGAAGCATTTGGTCACGCCACGTGACGTATTGCATCGCAGCAATTAGTTGTTAACTTCCCCGCGAGACATCTAGGGCTCGGCGCTGATCGTCGTCCCTTCGGTCGCGGGGTAACGTATGTTCTACCAGCTCTACGAAATGAACCACGCGGCCCTGCAGCCGGCGCGGCTCTATGCCGACGCGGTCCGGTTGTTCTACTCCAACCCGCTCAACCCCGTTTCGCATACGCCCTGGGGCCGTTCGATCGCCGCCGGCGCCGAACTGTTCGAGCGCACCACGCGCCGCTACGGCAAGCCGCGATTCGGCCTGGCCAAGACGGCGGTCGACTGGAAGAGCGTCGCGGTCACCGAGAAGACCGTCTGGTCGAAGCCGTTCTGCAATCTCGTCCGGTTCGAGCGCGCCGTTCCCGCCGGGCGCAAGGCCGACCCGAAGCTTTTGATCGTGGCGCCGATGTCGGGCCATTATGCCACGCTGCTGCGCGGCACGGTCGAGGCGATGCTGCCCTATGCCGATGTCCATATCACCGACTGGGTCGACGCCCGCATGGTGCCGCTGGCCGATGGCAGCTTCGATCTCGACGACTATATCGACTACGTCATCGACATGCTGCACACGCTGGGTCCGGACACGCATGTGATGGCCGTGTGCCAGCCTTCCGTGCCGGTGCTTGCGGCCGTGGCGCTGATGGAGGCCAAGGGCGATCCCTTCGTGCCTTCGACGATGACCCTGATGGGCGGGCCGATCGACACCCGCCGCAACCCGACCTCCGTCAATCTGCTGGCCGAGGAAAAGGGCATCGACTGGTTCCGCGACAACGTCGTCATGCGCGCGCCCTGGCCAGTGCCGGGCTTCGGCCGCGAGGTCTATCCCGGTTTCCTGCAGCTTTCGGGCTTCATGAGCATGAACCTCGACCGCCACATCATCGCCCACAAGGAATTCTTCATGAACCTTGTGAAGCACGATGGCGACAATGCCGAAAAACACCGCGACTTCTATGACGAATATCTGGCGGTGATGGATCTGACGGCGGAGTTTTATCTGCAGACGGTGGACACGGTCTTCGTGCGCCATGCGCTGCCCAAGGGCGAGATGACGCATCGCGGCACCAGGATCGATCCGTCCGTCATACGCAACGTTGCCCTGTTCACGGTCGAGGGCGAGAACGACGACATTTCGGGTCTTGGCCAGACCAAGGCGGCGCAGGATTTGTGCGTCAACATTCCCGCCGACAAGAAGGCCCACTACATGCAGCCGGCAGTCGGCCATTACGGCGTCTTCAACGGCTCGCGCTTCCGCTCCGAGATCGTGCCGCGCATCGTCGACTTCATCACCAGCTATGGCCGCCAGAACCGCGTCGCGGTGAAGCCGAAGCTGGTGCGCACCGCCAAGCGGTAGACGGTTTGAAACGGAACCGGCCGCGGGTCCGATTTGTTGCACAAGTGCCGCTCTGCCTCCCCGCGGGTAACCATGCTGCAAATCAGGCCGACGTCGTAATTGACACGGAGTGTAAATCGCCCTTAACGTTTCGTTAACAACAGGGCGAGCGGGGACAATGAATTCCTCAACCATGCGAAGGCTGCGCGTATGCGCGGCAGCAGGGCTGGCGTTAACGGGGGGCTGGATGGCACCGGCCTGGGCTTCGGGCGCCATGGCCACCGGGGGCCTCACCTCGCAGCCGATCGGCCACTACGATTTCTGCAAGCAGCGTCCGGGCGAATGTTCGATCCGCCCGGCCAATCTCGCGCCGGCGGTGCTGACCGACGGGTTGATGCGCAAGATGGTCAACGTCACCGCCAGGGTCAATGCCGCCGTCAAGCCGATGAGCGACATGGACATCTACGGCAAGGACGAGGTCTGGGCCTATCCGGACAAGGGCGTCGGCGACTGCGAGGACTATGTGCTGGAGAAGCGGCGCCAGCTGTCCCACATGGGCATGTCGCTCGCCGATCTCCTGATAACCGTGGTCCGCAAGCCCGACGGTGAAGGCCACGCCGTGCTGACGGTGCGCACCGACGGCGGCGACTATGTGCTGGACAATCTGACCGACAAGGTCAAGTTCTGGGACCAGACCGGCTACCGCTTCCTCAAGCGCCAGGCGATCGACAACACCGGCCGCTGGGTCTCGATCCGCGGCGGCCAGCAGGTTCTGGTCGGCTCGGTGCAGTAGGGCCATAGCGGGGCACCTGCCAGAGGCGGCGCCACCCCGGCGCTGCCATACCGTTACATTCTGCACGTTGCGAAGCTCGCAGATCGCGGCATGGATCCTCGGGGCTGCGCGTCCGCTTCGCTCCCGCTCCGCCCGTGGATGATGAACCGTGGAGGTTCCGCAATCCCTGGGGCCTCTGCCATTGCCGCACTGCCTTGACCCACGGCTCCCTTTGGGGACCCTCCAGAAAATTTCCGCATCCCTCCGTGAACCATTTCCGTTCGCCCGGCGACACACAGCCGTGAACCGAACCAACCCAAATCATGGAGACTTCAAATGACTGCTTTTCTGCGCAACACGCTTCTCGCCGCCGCCGCCGTTTCGGCGCTCACCGGATCAGCTCTGGCCGGGCAGACCATTCCAAGCTGCGCCAACGCCAACCTCAACGATTTGTGGGCCGGCCGCTGTTGCGGCGAGGCCGGCGCGTCGGACTGCCTGGGCGGTGGCAATGGCGGCCAGGGCCATGGCGACCATGGTCGCGGCGGCAATGGCGGCAGCACGGCCGGCAAGAATTGATCGCACCACGGCTGCCCGCTGGCTGCTCGCCGGCGGGCACTGTCTTCTACGATCGCCGGCCCAATGCCGCGCGGATCGACGCGGTGATGCGCAGAAGCTCGGCCTCGTCGAGTTTCTCGATGGTCTCGGCCAGAAGATTGGCAAGTTCGGTGGCGGCGGGGGACAGGCCTGACGTATCGAGTTTCACCCGCGGATGCGAGGTTTCGGCCAGCCGCGCCAGCTCCTCGGCATCGTCCCAGATGATGTTGAAATAACCGATGATCTTCTGGATCAGCGTCCAGGTCGGCGCGCCGCGCCGGCCATGCTCGAGCGCCGAGAGATAGGCGGCGCTGACGCCGATCGCCGCCGCCATGTCCTTCTGGCTGACGCCGCGCTCGGCCCGCAGCGCCCGCAGCCGCTCGCCGAACGGCGTCACGAGCGCGCCCGCCGCAGCCTGATATAAAGCGCTCCCGAGCCGCCATGGTTGCGGGCGGCATGGTCGTGGCTGGAGACCAGCGGCCGGAACGCCGGTGTCGACAGCCAGGCCGGCACGGCGCGACGCAAGATGCCATCGCCGCCCGAGGAAGACCCCTTGCCGGTGATGACCAGCACATAGCGGACGCCGCCGGCATGCGCCCGGTGCAGGAACGAGAACAGCAGCGAATAGGCCTCGTCCTGCGTCATGCCGTGCAAGTCGACGCGGCCCTCGATCGGCAGCCGGCCCTTTTGCAGCTTGTCCAGCGTCGGCTCGTCGAGCCGGTGCGTGACATGCTGGACCTTCGGTTTTGCCGCGCCCGGCGCATTGGCGGCGGGCTGGACCGGCTGCGCCGGTGTCGGCCTGGCATCGACGGCCATGTCCGGAATGTCGACGGCGGCGCGGCCCTTGAGCGGCTTGGCGGTGCGCGCCACCAGGTTCCACAGCACCCGGTCGTCGTCGCTGAGTTTATCCCCGCGCTTGCTCATCTCGCGCCCCGGGCCAGCGCGCGCGGCACCAGCGCATAGAAATCGGCGGCGTCGCGCACCACGCCGGCGATCTCGCCGGCGGCATCGCCCGAGCCGGCGAACAGGTCGCCACGCGCCGCCCCTGTTATGGCCGAGCCGGTGTCCTGCGCGATCATCAGCCGCCGAAACGGGTTTTTGTCGAAGGCGGTGAGCGTCGGCGCGTCGATGTAAAAAGGCGTGCCGAATGTGTGCAGCAGCCGGTCGACGGCCATCGAGCGGCCCGGCGTCAGCGGCACCTTGGCGGCCGCGATCGGACCGAGCGCGGCATCATCCACTGCAGCCTCGCGGAAGAAGATGTAGGAGCGGTTTTGCCACAGGATTTCGTCGACCCGCCCAGGATGCGCCTTGAACCAGGCGCGGATCGACTGCATGGTCACGTCGGCCAGCGGGATTTCGCCGAGCCCGCTCAGGATTTTGCCGGGACCCGTAAAGCGCTGGCCTGACTTGGCGGCGTAGGTGACGCGGCAAAGCCGCCCGTCGGTCATGACAAGCCGGGCCGCGCCTTGGACATGGATGAAGAAGGCATCGACCTTGTCTGCCAGCCAGGCGATCTCCAGCCCCTGGCCCGCGAGCGCGCCGCGCTCGATCGCGCCACGGTCGGGATATTCGGCCAGCCCATCGACGGTCCGGCGCGCGAAGGCGAGGTAAGGATCCATCCCGGCGGGCCGGTTGGTGTCGTCGACATCGACGAGATCGGCCGGCCGCGACAAGAGCGGCACGCGGAAACGCTCCGTCCGTACTGGCGATGCCTCGACTTGCGGTTCGTAGAAACCGGTGACGAGGCCGGCGCCAGTTTCGGGCCGCACCAGCATGGGGACAAAATGGCGCTCGAAGAAGGCGCGCGCTTCGGACGAACTGGCGGCGGGGGCTTTACGTGCTTGCGCATAGGCCTCGGCGAAGCCGCTGAAATCGACGCCCAGCGCGCCGCTGCGATAGGGTTTTACCGGCACATGGAAGGCGGACCGGGCAAAGGCGGCGAAAGCCGGCAGATGGTCGTCGTCGCCCCAGCCGGGCAGGTCGCCGAAGGACCTTTCAACAAGGAGAGGCGACAGCGACACCGGAGCCTGCCTTTGCTGGACTCAGTCTTCTTCTTCGGTGGCGACGAGCTTCCAGTTCGGATCGCGCGAGCGTGTGTCGCGGGCGAAGGTCCAGACATCCTTGACCTCGGCCACCGTCTCGGGGTCGCCGTCGATCACCGTGCCGGCCTGGTCGCGCGTCGCCGAGATCAGCTCGCTGATGATGCGCAGCGTCACATGCGCCTCGCCGCCCTTCATCTCGGCCGAGACGATGTCGGCCTTGTCGATGCCGACGAAGGAGGACTGGATCTTTTCCGACTTGGCCTCGCGCTCGCCGATCGCGGCGACGAAGCCGTCATAGACCTCGCGCGACAGAAGGTTCTTCAGCGTTTTGCGGTCGCCGTCGGCATAGGCCATGACGATCATTTCGTAAGCCATCTTGGCGCCGTCGACGAACCCCTTGGGATCGAAGGAGGGGTCGTTGTCCTTGATCGCGCGCAGGCCCTTGTTGAGATCGGTGTCGGGCTTGGCGAAGGCGTCGATGGCCGTATAGGCGTCGGCCGGCGCCGGCTCGCCGGGCGCCCGCTTGCGCGGCAGCGAAACGACGTTCTCGGGCTTCTGCGTGGCGTCCTTGTCGGTGCGCGCCGCCGTGTAGGGGTCAAAGGGCGGCCGCTCGCTACCGGTCCGGCGGCCCAGCACGTTGCGCAGCTGGAAGAAGATCACCACCGCCGCGATCAGGAAGAAAATCGTGCCGAAGTCGAAGAAGCCCATATTTTCCGCCAATCAATCCCTGCCTCTAGGCCGGACCGTCCAGCCCAGCAGGCCGCGGTCGCATAGCGTTCACCATTCAAAGCATATAGAACGCAAGGCGCAATCATTCAAATCAAAGGCAGGCATACCTATCTAACAGCCTCCGTGCCAGCGGCGATTGGCCGCCAGCGGGACAAAACAATTGAATGATCGGTAAAGACTTGCGCATTTCGCTGCTTCCCCTCTTTCTCCTCGCGCTTCCGCTGCTGGAAATCGCCGGTTTCGTCGTCGTCGGCCGTGAGGTCGGCGCGCTGGCGACGGTCGGCCTGGTGCTGGCCTCGAGCTTCGCCGGCGTGCTCTTGCTGCGTCAACAGGGTTTCGGCGTCATGACCCGCATCCGCGCCGAGATGGCCGCCGGCCGCGACCCCAGCGGCCAGCTCGCCCATGGCGCCATGATCGTGGTCGCGGCGGTGCTGCTGATCATTCCCGGTTTCATCACGGACATTGTCGGCCTGCTCCTGTTCCTGCCGCCGGTGCGCGACCTTGCCTGGAGCAGGCTGAAGGGCCGCATCGTCGTGGCCAGCAATTTCTCCACCGGCGGCTTCCGCCGTCAGCGCGACAAGGTCATCGACCTCGGCGACGGCGACTATTCGCGCGAGGACGACCTCAAGCGCGGCCCGGACCACAATTCGCCGTGGCGGCGGCTGAAGGACGATTGAGACTGCATCGATATTCAGGTGATGCCGGTCTGCAAAGGGCGGCTTCCTGCGCTTCCGGTGCTCACGTACTTCAAGTACGCTCCGCTCCGGTTCTCGGAAACCACCCTTTTCGCCTCGGCCTGACCTGAATCTCGATGCAGTCTGGGTCCGCTCCGGTCACACGGCGGCAAACCTTGTCTTGTCATGCCGGCCATGGTAGCGAACGCCCGATTTCAATTCGGTCAGCCCCGATTCAATTCGGTGAGCGAGACTGCCCAGGGGAAAAGGATAGTGGCTCATGGCCAGCAATGATGACGCGCCGGTCGGCGCCAATGGCAACGGCAACGCGGCACAGCCGTCGCTCAACGTGCTGGCCCAGTATGTGAAGGACCTGTCCTTCGAAAGCCCCGGCGCGCCGAACTCGTTGCGCGGCCGCGACAAGGCGCCCGGCATCGCCATCAACGTCAACGTCAACGCCAACCCGCTCTCCGACAAGCAGTTCGACGTCAATCTGACGCTGAACGCCAAGGCCTCCTTCGACCAGGAAGTGCTGTTCAACGTCGAGCTGGTCTATGGCGGCGTCTTCGCCATTTCGGGCTTCCCGCAGGAGCACATGCTGCCGATCCTGTTCATCGAATGTCCGCGCCTGCTGTTCCCCTTCGCCCGCCAGATCATCGCCGAGGCGACGCGCAATGGCGGCTTCCCGCCGTTGATGCTGGACCCGATCGACTTCGCGCAGATGTTCCAGCAGAAGCTGGCCGAAGACCAGGCCGCGTCCTCCAAGACCCAGGTGAGCTGATCCTCGGCTGACAGGGATCGCTTGAAAAACCCGGCCTCGCGCCGGGTTTTTTGTTCTGGTGGATTGACCGATCGCGCCATGGGTCGACCCCCACTCCGTCGAGCTTCGCTCGACACCTCTCCCCCGATCGACGGGGTAGAGGAAAGGCGCGACCTCGCCAAGCGCGTTCCTTCCTCTCCCTCCGGAGGGGGGAGAGGTGGCTCGGCGAAGCCGAGACGGAGTGGGGGAAGCCCCTGGTGAAACGCGAAGCCGCAGGCAAACGCATCGCTCTTGCTCGCAATCCGACCGATCCCCTGCGGGGGAGATGGCTAGCAGACAAGAGGTGGTGCGACCAGGTCCGTCCACCCCCTGCGGAGCATCGCACAAGTCCTGCGGATTCCAGAACATTCCGCCACGTCACCCAGCCCTATCATTCCCTCTCAGGCAATGGCGCCCCGGCGGTCGCAGCCGCGCCGCGTCGGCTTGTCCGCCGGGGCGAGCCTGTTTCCGTGCATGCCGTCGTCCCAAAACCGCTGGGCAATTTTGGGCATGCACCAACAAAAGAGGGAACGACGATGAAATTCATGCTGACCGACCGCAAACTTCACCCGCGCGCCAAACCTGTCGCCGACGATTTCAGGACGGGCGGCATCAGCCGCCGCGAATATCTGGCGCTGATGGCCGGCCTCGGCGTCAGCGCCGCCGGCGCTTTTGCGCTGGGCGGCATCGCCCCGACGCCCGCCCGCGCCGCCGAGCCGAAGAAGGGCGGCGTGCTGCGCGTCGCCATGAACGTCAAGGGCTTCAAGGATCCGCGCACCTTCGACGGTGTCGAAATGTCCAATGTCGCGCGTCACTGCAACGAATATCTGGTGCGCTGGAACACCGACTTCACCTTCGAGCCCTGGCTGCTCGAAAAATGGGAGATGAGCGACGACGCCAAGACGCTGACGCTGCATGTGCGCAAGGGCATCACCTGGTCGAACGGCGACGCCTTCAACGCCGACGACGTCGTCCACAACCTCACCCGCTGGTGCGAGGCCGGCGTTGCCGGCAATTCGGTCGCCGCGCGCATGGGCGCGCTGGTCAATGCCGACACCAAGAAGGTGGTCGATGGCGGCATCGAGAAGGTCGACGACTACACCATCAAGCTCAACCTGCCGAAGCCGGACATTTCGCTGATCGCCGGCATGGCCGACTATCCCGCGTTGATCATGCACCGCTCCTATGAGGGCGACGGCGACCCGATGAAGGCGCTCGCCATCACCACCGGCCCGTGCGAGCTGGTGAAATGGGACGCCGAGACGGCCGCGGAGGTCAAGCGCCGGGACAAGCCCTGGTGGAAGGGCGAGTTCTACCTCGATGGCATCCAGTGGATCGACTACGGCTCCGACCCCAACGCCATGCTGTCGGCCTTCGAATCCGGCGAGATCGACACCGATCACGAGACCGCTTCCGACGCCGTCTCGCAGACCGACAAGATGGGGCTGAAGAACTCCGAGATCGCCACCGGCTCGACCATCGTCGCCCGCTTCAACGTCGCCAACGCGCCCTATGACGACGTCAAGGTACGCCGCGCCGCCCAGCTTGCCGTCGACAATTCGGCCGTGCTGAAGCTCGGCCTCGATGGCCGCGGCAAACCCGCCGACAACCACCATGTCGGCCCGATGCACCCCGAATATGCCGATATCGGTCCGGCCAAGCGCGATGTCGAGGCGGCGAAGACGCTGCTCGCCGAGTCCGGCAAATCAGACCACGAATACGACCTGATCTCGGTCGACATCGAATGGCAGAAGAGCACCGGCGACGCCATCGCCGCGCAGATGCGCGAGGCGGGCCTCAAGATCAAGCGCACCGTGCTGCCGGCCGCCACCTTCTGGAACGACTGGAGCAAGTTCCCCTATTCCTGCACCGAATGGCTCGGCCGTCCGCTCGGCGTCCAGGTGCTGGCGCTGGCGTATAAATCGGGCGCCGCCTGGAACGAGAGCGCCTACGCCTCGAAGGAGTTCGACGAACTGCTCGACAAGGCGCTCGCCATGCCCGACCCCAAGGCCCGCAAGGAGATCATGGCCAAGATCGAGCAGAATTTGCGCGATTCAGGCATCATCATCCAGCCCTACTGGCGTTCGGTCTACCGGACCTACCGCAAAGGCATCGAAGGCTGCGAACAGCACCAGGCGCTGGAGCAGCATTTCGAGAAGGTCTGGATTGAGGGGTGAGGCTGGCGTAGAGCCAGCGGAATCCTACTGAGCGGCGTTGAGGGCCTTACCGGAGAGGTTAGCGCCGCCCCTCATTGCCCTGCCGGGCATTTCTCCCCGTATAGTGACGGGGAGAAAGACGCAGGCCGCAACGCCGGTGCCTTTTCTGCAAACGTCAGCGATTGGCGAAGCCGCCGATCACAGCGCCCCTCTCCCCGTCCCTATACGGGGAGAGGATGCCGGCAGGCAGGTGAGGGGCGGCGCCGACGTCCGACTTACTCTCTCGTGGCGCTGCTGTGCCGATTTGGGGTGGCACAGCCATCCGCCCCTCACCGTCCCGGCTTCAGCAGCATCCAGATCCAGCCCACAAACGTCAGCACCAGGGATAGCCAGCCGCCGGCAGCGGCGCCGAGTTCGGCAGCAAGGGCGCGCCCCACAGCACCATGCCCCACCGACACCAGGAACAGCACGGCGGCAAGGAGCCCGGTCACCCGTATCCACAGCGCGAAAGTGTCCGGCGCGCTGACCATGATCAGTGCTGCCGCCCAAAGCGAGATGCCGCCGACATAGAGGGCACGCTGGCCTGCAGCCGCGCCGCATTGCCTGATAAAAGCAGGCTCTCGCCGGCAAGAAAGGTCAGGAACCCGGCCGCGACGCAGTCGTTGCCGAGGCGCGCTAGTATTTCATGGTGAGCAACGCCGTCGCCACCACCAGCGACACGCCGTCGATCGCCCAGAGGGATTCGCGGAGCGGAGCGCTGGCGACAAAGGTGCCGGCGAGGCCGAAGATGCCGCCGATGACGAGGCCGAGGGCGGCTGTGGTGTCTAGAGTAGTGCGCATGCGGTGTTCTCCCCGTGCATTGAACCTAAAGGCTGAATCGCCTATGCTAGAGGTCTCCTGCGGCCTGAATCCCCTGCCAAACGTAGGGAACCCGTCCAAGACGGATGCGAAAGCTAGGGCTGCGGGACGCCTCTCATTTTTCGATGCCAGATCGTGAATTTGCCCCGCATCGCGGTATCTCGCGTAACGTCCACAATGCGCGCTTGATCTAGTATGTAGTCGGACAAAAAGCACTTTGCGGGAGACGCGTCAGCGGCCCTCCTATGTCCGTCCAGATGGAACGCTACACCACCTATCAGGGGTTCTGGCTGCTTTCGTCCACATAAATGTTTCTAATGGGATCGTTCTCGTCTAATGGTTGCATATGAGGCCGCGATTACTACTGAGCCGTAGGATAACAGTACCAGAGGTTTCGCAAGGCCGCTGGTGCACTAGTGGACGTGCCGAAGTGAACTTCGCGCGTTTTGAAGAAGGCTTGGAAGCTACGCGTCATCGGCTAACTTGATGATAAAACCTACGATATCTGCGATTCTCTTCGTGGTATATGCTGATCGGCCTGATCGCTAGCGCTAATTTGGGAGAAGTGGGGAATGATATCTGGTTATGAACGAAAGATGGAAAGATACATATCCATCGCGATCGGGCTAACTATAATAACCCTTGCCCTTGCCTTTCTTACTTTCATTGCAGTTATTGTCGCGTATGATACTTTTTACCAAGACTATTACTTATCTCCATCCCACACCCTTTCTGCGCAATCGGGAGCAACCGGTTTCTGGGTGTTCACATCGACCGTTTGGGCTGTCGCTGGGCAATTGGTCGTAAAAACACCCACGTTCTTTTCTAGCTTGATTACATGGCCAATAGTAACGCTAATTTCTGTTGTCGCTTTACTGTCTGAAAGGGGGCGCGCGTTCATTTCGCAATTCGCAAATAGGGCGAAGAGGATAAAGCTTTCTCAGTTAGAGATCGAGCTATCCGAGGAGGGCGCACGCAAACTAAGTACCTCTGCCAAGATGGCATTTCTTGAATTTCGATCGCAAGCTGATGCGGAGTTTGGGCGGCAGGTTAGAATCAAGCGCATAAGACACGCATTAGAGAGCACCTTAGCTGAGACTACCATCCCGACCAGTGACGGGCCAAAGCCCGTCCTAGAGGCAACTAACGCGCGTTGTACGATTCACGTCCCTGATATACTTTTTTCCGACAACCTTCTGCAGCTTATCGACTATTATCCAGATGGCGGCGGAGCGATGCGCCGGTTCTCAATTCGTTATGGAGCATTGGGGCGAGCGTGGCGTCTCGAAGAGGATTTTGAAAAGGGACTCGCTACGGAAATTTCACAATACGAGCTAATCGAAGTTTGGGGAATGACGAAGGAAGAGAGCCAAAAGATATCCCGGCATCGCCCCTCCTATGTATGTGTGGTCATGCGCGGCGAAAGCCGTCAACCTATAGGCATCCTGTATCTTGATTCCCGGGACAAGCAGGCGTTTGGTAGCGACGCGGAAGCGAGAGCCCTTTGTGGAAGATTGCACGAGAGCGCTAAGCGAAACGGTCTATCGAAGGCGTTGGAAGAAATAACAAATGAACTCAACAGGTATGCCACAAATATCGATATCCAGATACAACAATAATTCCGAAAGCTACCGACAAGTCGCTGCGGAGTACTACGACGCTCGTAGACATCCTACTTGCGCAAATTTCCGATCAGCGTCTCTACTTACTTTAACCAATTACTCGAATCTTGCTATAGATGGAGCAGTTATTTGTGAAGTAGGTGCAGGTAAATCTCTTTATACCGAATGCGTGCCTGATTGGCGAAGGCGAGGTCAAACCTTAATACTGAACGATAGCGTTTCTGAAATGCTATTATATTCACAAAGCGCGCTAGAGGAGGGCGCCGAAGCCATTGTGGCAGACGCAGAAACGCTTGCATTGCCGCAGAAGGCCGATTTCATCCTATGTAGCTTGGGTGATCCGTACAATAAGCCTTCGTTTTGGAAAAACTGTACCAAGATTCTAAAAAGAGGCGGCTTTCTCTTGTTTACGACGCCATCCTTTGAGTGGGCGTCGCTTTTCAGGCCGCCAGATAAGGTGTCACAAACGCAGGCAGAATTCCGACTTTGTGATGGAAGAGTCGTTGTAATGCCGTCACATATCGTCCCCGTTGCAACGCAAATCAACTTAGTCACGAATACAGGTCTGTCAGTACAAGAATTCGGTAGCGTTCGACTAAACGAATTGCCTGATGTAAATATATCTAGCAAACTCTCATTCGGATCGACTCTGGCAGTCGTTGATTGGTTTCTTGTTAAAAACAACCTAGGTGCTAACCTTAGCTGAATAACCCTCAATCCCCCATCTTCAGCGCCTGGATAAACGCCTCCTGCGGGATATCCACCTTGCCGAACTGCCTCATCCGCTTCTTGCCCTCTTTCTGCTTGTCCAAGAGCTTGCGTTTGCGGGAGACGTCGCCGCCGTAGCACTTGGCGGTCACGTCCTTGCGGAGCGCCGAGATGGTTTCGCGGGCGATGACCTTGCCGCCGATGGCGGCCTGGATCGGGATCTTGAACAGGTGGTGCGGGATCAGCTCCTTGAGCTTCTCGACCATCTGGCGGCCGCGCTTTTCGGCCGCCGTGCGGTGCACCAGCATCGACAGCGCGTCGACCGGCTCCTCGTTGACCAGAATCGACATCTTCACCAGGTCGCCCTCGCGGTAGTCGGTCAGGTGATAGTCGAACGAGGCGTAGCCTTTCGAGATCGACTTCAGCCGGTCGTAGAAGTCGAAGACGACTTCGTTGAGCGGCAGGTCGTAGGTCAGCATGGCGCGTTTGCCGACATAGGAGAGGTCGGCCTGGATGCCGCGCCGGTCCTGGCAGAGCTTTAGAATTCCGCCGAGATAGTCGTCGGGCGTCAATATGGTGGCGCGGATCCACGGCTCCTCGATGGCAGAGATCTTCACGACGTCGGGCATGTCGGCCGGGTTGTGCAGTTCCTTCATCGAGCCGTCATTGAGGAGCAGCCGGTAGACGACGCTGGGCGCGGTGGCGATCAGGTCGAGGTTGAACTCGCGCTCCAGCCGCTCCTGGATGATTTCCAGATGCAGCAGGCCCAGGAAGCCGCAGCGGTAGCCGAAGCCGAGCGCTGCACTGGTTTCCATTTCATAGGAGAAGGAGGCGTCGTTGAGGCGCAGTTTGCCGACGGCGGCGCGCAAATCCTCGAAATCGGCGGCGTCGACCGGGAACAGGCCGCAGAACACCACCGGCTGCGCCGGCTTGAAGCCGGGCAGCGCATGCGCGGTCTGGCGCTTGTCCTCGGTGATGGTGTCGCCGACGCGCGTGTCGGCCACTTCCTTGATCGAGCCGGTGAAGAAACCGAACTCGCCGGGGCCGAGCTCGTCGACATTGATGCGGGCGGGCGTGAACACACCGGTGCGCTCGACCAGGTACTTGGCGCCGGTGCCCATCATGCGGATGGTCTGGCCCTTCTTCAGCACGCCGTCGATGACGCGCACCAGCACGATGACGCCGAGATAGGCGTCGTACCAGCTGTCGACCAGCATGGCTTTGAGCGGCGCCGTGGCATCGCCCTCGCGCGGCGGCGGCAATTGGTGGACGATGGCTTCCAGCACGTCGGGAATGCCAAGCCCCGTCTTGGCCGAGATCAGCACGGCGTTGGAGGCGTCGATGCCGATCACCTCCTCGACCTGCTCGCGGATGCGCTCGGGCTCGGCGGCCGGCAGGTCGACCTTGTTCAGCACCACGACGATCTCGTGGTTGTTGTCGATGGCCTGGTAGACATTGGCCAGCGTCTGCGCCTCGACGCCTTGCGAAGCGTCGACCACCAGCAGCGAACCCTCGCAGGCGGCGAGCGAGCGCGACACTTCATAGGCGAAGTCGACATGGCCGGGCGTGTCGATGAGGTTGAGGATATAGTCCTCGCCATTGTTGGCGCGGTATTTCAGCCGCACCGTCTGCGCCTTGATGGTGATGCCGCGCTCGCGCTCGATGTCCATCGAGTCCAGCACCTGCTCCTTCATGTCGCGCAGCTCCAGCCCGCCGGTGGACTGGATCAGGCGGTCGGCAAGCGTGGATTTGCCATGGTCGATGTGGGCGACGATGGAAAAATTCCGGATGTGGTCGAGGGGCGTGCTCATGCCGCGCGCTTTAGCAGGGGCGGCAAGCGGCGGCAAGGCTTGGCGCCCAAGGGCTGCCTTGCCGCTCACAAAGCGGTGAGATCAGCGAAAAAATCGAAAAAACCGGCCTACGGGCAAAGAATGCATAAACTTTGATGGGTCACATTAGAGCTTGGTTCGCCGGCTCGTGGTAATTGCACGCTCGCTAATGTCTGTCGGGGGTTTGAAATGTTCAGGATTTTGCGCGGCTTTGCCCGCTCCCGCAGCGGGTCGATGATGCCGCTCTTCCTGATGAGCCTGATGCCCCTGATCGCGGTCATCGGCTTCTCGGTCGACTATACAAGCGCGGTCCAGACCAAATCCAACCAGCAGCAGGCGCTGGATGCCGCGATCCTGACGATCACGACCATGGACATCACGTCGACGCTGGCGCAGCGCCAGACGCTGCTGCAGGATTCCTTCGCCGCAAACGGTGGACAAGGCACCGCGACGCTGACCAACTTCGTGGCCGGCAACACCACCACCGCCACCACGGCGCAGGCCACGGCGAGTTTCGCCATGCCGACCGTTTTCATGAGCATCGCCAGGATCAACACCGTACCGATCGCCGTCGCCTCTGCGGTCAGCAAGCCGCCCGCGCTGGTTGCGGCTACCTTCAAGGTCTCCGGGGTTTCGGGTTACTGGAACAAGACAATGACGCTTTACGGCACGCAATTCGGTGCGACAGTGGCCAAGCCGCTGATGACGATCGACTATACCTATGGGAACACCAAGGATCCCAAGGGCTACGGCACGACCAATGTCAACGTCCTCACCACCGATTCAGCCGGCAAGACCGTCACCACGCTGGTCCAGAAGCAGGTCTGCACCGTCGGCAACAATCCGCCAAGCGGCGTGACCCTCAAGACCGATGCGAGCGGCACGAAATACTACTGCGTCGATACGATGTATCCGGCCAACAGCGCCGGCGCGGCGATCGACGTCAGCGCGATGGGCGGCCTCTATTTGCAGATGGACGTACCGTCGGGCAACCCGAAAAAGCTGATCTCAAACGATCCAACGACGTCCAACCGGCTCTATAGCGGTTTGAGCGCGACCACCCTGACCGAGACGGCCACCGGTCAGCCTGTCGACATCTTCAGCGTCGTGCCTTGCGGCGCGACAGCCTACCAGGCTTGGGAAGATGGCGGCAACTCGGTCCCGGCGCCAGTCAGCAACGCCGACTTCTTCTACAACGTGACCGGCAAATGCGACTACAACAAGCGGCCCTCGGAGACGGCGCTGACACAGTGACGCTGCCGATCTCCCCTCGTGGGTGAGATTGGATGCGGCGACCGTGTTCGCCAATCTCTGGGGCCCGCAGGGAAGAGGCGCTCTTCAATCACAAACCGGTGAGCGTTGTAACGAAGCCGTCCGTGGCGGCGAAGTGGGGATATGAGCGGCGCATCGTGGCGTCGTCCCCACGGAGCAAGCCGATGTCGCCAGTCCTACCAAGCAGGTTTTTCGTACTGTCCGGCCTCGCCGCGCTGGCGCTCGCCGGATCGCTTGCCGGCGCCGTCGCCCAGCCGCTCACCGTGGTCGAGCTGTTCACCAGCCAGGGCTGCTCGTCCTGCCCGCCGGCCAACGCCAACCTCATCAAGGTCAAGGACCGGCCCGGCGTGCTGGCGCTGTCGTTCAACGTCACCTACTGGGATTACCTCGGCTGGAAGGACACGTTCGGCAAGCAGGAATTCACGCAGCGCCAGGTGTCCTATGAGCCGCCGCTCGGCCATGACGGGCCATTCACGCCGCAAGTGGTGGTCAACGGCCATGCCGACGTCGTCGGCGCCGCACCCGGCGAGATCGAACATCTGATCGCGGCCACGGCCAAGACCGGCGGCCCGTCGCTGTCGCTCGAGGGCGGCAAGGTCGCGATCGGCGCCGGCGCCGCTCCGGGCGGCCATGCCGATGTCTGGCTGGTGCGCTACACCAAGGGTGTCGTCGAGGTGCCCGTGGCGCGCGGCGAGAACACCGGCCGCACCTTGCCGCATGCCAATGTCGTGCATGCGCTGACAAAACTCGGCAGCTGGAGCGGCGACGCCAAGACGCTCGATCTGCCGGCGGCCTCGGGCGGCCTCAGCACCGCCGTGCTGGTGCAGTCGCCCGGCGGCGGACCGATCCTGGCCGCCGCCGCCAACTAGATCGCGTTCGAGCAGAGATTTGCCAAACAGAGATTTGCACCGCCGCATGAGCAGCGGTGCAAGAGCCCGGCCGCCCAAAGGGCGTGCCATCAACCCGTAAACCCAAGGAACCGACCATGACCACTTTCTCCCGCCTGACGCTGCCGGCGCTCGCCCTCGCTTTGTGCTCCACGGCGCTGTTTGCCGGCGGCATCGCCCGCGCCGACGATGCCACCAATGCGATGAAGCCCGCCGCCAACGCCATGAAGCCGGCCGCGGACGCCATGAAGCCGGCAACCGATGCGATGAAGCCCGCCGACCCGATGGCCACCAACGCCATGAAGCCCGCTACGGACGCCATGAAGCCTGCCACGGATGCGATGAAACCGGCGACCGACGCGATGAAGCCGGCAACGGATGCCACCGCCAATTGAGATTGGTGCGTGGCCTTCTGTCCCTGGCGGGCTCCCTGTCCAGCCGGGGACAGTTGCTGAAGCCCCCGGGAAAGGCTTGAAGCGGTTTTGCTTCGGCAACGAGGTCGAAACAGAAAGTCCGCAGGCGCACGCGAATGTGAGCCTCCGCCGCAACTCACGCATCGCGCCACCGTAGCTGATCCAATAGACTGATCCCAATGGAAGCCATGAGGAGTGCAACCATGACCACTATCAACAAACGTTCGACAGGCTTTGTCCGGGGCGCGCTCGCCGCCCTCGCCCTTGCCGTCGCGGGCGCCGCCTTCTGGCTGACGCCGGCCATCTCCGCCGAGGATGCCGTGAAGATCCCGCCGCCGGCAATCGACGAAAAAGCGGCCACCGGCACAGAGAAGGCGATCTTCGCCGGCGGCTGCTTCTGGGGCGTGCAGGGCGTGTTCCAGCACGTCAAGGGCGTCAGCAAGGCGGTCTCGGGCTATACCGGCGGCGCCAAGGACGACGCCGTCTACGAGACGGTCGGCACCGGCCGCACCGGCCACGCAGAGTCCGTCGAGATCACCTATGATCCGTCCAAGGTCACCTACGGCCAGCTGCTGCAGGTCTATTTCTCGGTCGCCCACAACCCGACCCAGCTCAACTACCAGGGTCCGGACTCGGGCACCCAGTACCGCTCGACGATCTTCGCCGAAAACGACGCCCAGAAGAAAATCGCGCAGAGCTACATCGCGCAGCTCGACAAGGCCAAAGTGTTCGGCGAGCCGATCGTCACCACGCTGGAGACCGGCAAGACCTTCTATCCGGCCGAGACCTACCACCAGGACTTTTTGACGCTGAACCCGACCTATCCCTACATCGTCTACAACGACCTGCCCAAGGTGGCGAATTTGAAGACGCTGTTCCCGGCGCTTTACAGCGAAAAGCCGGTGCTGGTGCTGTCGGCGAGCAACTGAGATTGCGAGGCGCGCCATTCTGGCCTTTCTCCCCGTCATTATACGGGGAGAAAGGCGCTGTCATCGCGCCTCAATCATACGTCAGATCCGTCGCCTTGCCGCCGAACACGCGGTAGGCATAGAACGAATAGAAGATGATGACCGGCAGCACCACCACGGTGCCGGCCAGGATGATCGCCAGGCTTTCGGGCGCCGACGCCGCCTGCCAGATGGTCAGGCGATCGGGCACCACATAGGGATAGAACGACCAGGCCAGGCCGGCAAAGCCGAGCGCGAAGATGGTGGCCAGCGTCAGGAACGGTGTCAGCGAATGGCGATCGTCAGGCCTCGGCAGATGGAAGGTCTGCCGCCACAGCCAGGCAAACAGCAGCGCCGACAGGATCGGCAGCGGCGACAGATAGAGCATCTCGGGCCAGACGAACCATTTGGCGAAGATGCGCGGGCTGGCGAACGGCGTCGCCAGCGACACGGCGGCCATGCCGAGCGCGGTCAGCACCAGCGCGGTGCGCAGCCAGAGCACCGCCTTCTTCTGCAGCGCGCCTTCGGTCTTGTAGATCACCCAGGCGGAGCCCATCGCCGCGTAGGCCGCCGCCAGGCAGAACGCCACCAGCACGCCAAACGCCATGCCGCCTGGCCCGACATCGAGGCCGAGCACGTAGACGCCCAGCATATAGCCTTGCGCCAGCGAGGCGATGAGCGAGCCCAGGAAGAAAATACGGTTCCAGCGATGTTTCTTCCCCGCCGGCACCTTGGCGCGGAAATCGAAGGCGACGCCGCGCAGGATCAGGCCGACCAGCAGGACGAAGACCGGAATGTAGAGCGCCGTCAGGATGACGCCATGCGCCAGCGGAAAGGCGACCAGCAGCAGGCCGACGGCCAGCACCAGCCAGGTTTCGTTGGCGTCCCAGAACGGGCCGATCGCCGCGATCATGGTGTCCTGCTCGGTGTCCTCGGCGGCGGCGAACAGGATGCCGATGCCAAGGTCGAAACCGTCGAGAATGACGTAGATCAGAATGGCAAGGCCCATCAGTCCGGCGAAGATCAGGGGGAGCAGGGTTGGCCAGCCGTAGGTCATCTTGCTCTCCTCACGCCATGATTTCGGTTTGCGAAGCTAGCGCCGCCCCTCATCGCCCTGCCGGGCACTTCTCCCCGTATAGGGACGGGGAGAAGCGGGCTGGCCGCAACGCCGGCGCCATCCATGCAACGTTGGCGATTGGCGAAACCATAGGACTCAGCGCCCCTCTCCCCGTCCCTATACGGGGAGAGGATGCCGGCAGGCAGGTGAGGGGCGGCGCGGGCCTGCAATGAAAACATGCTCACTCCCCCGCGGCCGGCTGCGACAGCGGTGCGTCGAGAACACCCGGCAGCGGCGAGATGTCGCCGTCCTTGGCCGCCTTCAGCGCCAGGTGCACCAGCACGCCGAGATAGGCGATCAGCAAAAGCACGTAGAGCAGGAGATAGATGGCGAGCGTCAGCGCCACATGGCTGCCGGCCACCGGCCCGACGGCGTCGGCGGTCTTCAATACGCCGGTCACCAGCCAGGGCTGGCGGCCGATCTCGGTCGTGTACCAGCCGGCCAGCGTCGCCAGCCAGCCCGACAACGCCATCGGCACCATCAGCATGGCGAGCGGCTTTGGCAGCGCGTGCCGGCGCTTGAGGAAGAAGGCGGCCGACCAGGAGACGGCGAGCATCAAAAGCCCGGTGCCGACCATGATGCGAAAGCTCCAGAAGAGCGGAAAGACCGGCGGATGGTTGCCGGGATAGTCGTTCAGCCCCGGCACGACACCGTCGGTCGAGTGCCGCAGGATAAGGCTGGCCCCGTCCGGAATCGCGACCTCGAACTTGTTTTCCCTGGCCGCCTCGTCGGGCAGCGCGAACAAAACCAGCGGCACGTTGGGACCGGTGTTCCAGTTGGCCTCCATGGCGGCGATCTTCTGCGGCTGGTGTTCCAGCGTGTTGAGCCCATGCTGGTCGCCGGCCAGGATCTGGATCGGGATCAGGATCGCAGCGGTAAAGACGCCGGTGCGCAGCGCCTTCCACATCGATTCCGAACGGTCGCCGTTGAGGTAGCGCAGCGCCGACAGACCGGCGATCAGGAACGACACCGTAAGCCCCGAGGCGAGCAGCATATGCACCAGCCGGTAGGGCATGGACGGGTTGAAGACGATGGCCCACCAGTCGACGGCGTGCGCGACGCCGTCGCGCATCTCGAAGCCGGCCGGCGTCTGCATCCAGGAATTGAGGGCGATGATCCAGAACGCCGACAGCGTCGTGCCGCCGGCGACCAGCACCGTCGCCAGCGTGTGGATGCGGTTGGAGACGCGGCGGAAGCCGAACAGCATGATGCCGAGAAAGGCCGCCTCGAGGAAGAAAGCGGTGAGGATCTCGTAGGCGAGCAGCGGTCCGGCGATGTTGCCGACATGCTGCATGTAGCCCGGCCAGTTGGTGCCGAACTGGAAGCTCATGGTGACGCCCGAAACCACGCCCATGGCAAACGACAGCGCGAACACCTTCACCCAGGTGAAATAGGCGCGCATCCAGGCGGAATCATTGGTCGCGTTGTAGCGCAGCTTGAAGAACAGCAGCACCCAGCCAAGGGCAATGGTGATTGTCGGAAACAGGATATGAAACGAAATATTCGCGCCGAACTGCATGCGCGACAGTATGAGCGGGTCCATGGCGGGCTCCGGCTGTAAATACTCGCGAAGGATAGGCCCGAAGCGGGGTCAGGTCAAAGCGGCCTCCTGCCGCGAGGCTGAACGCCACAGGACAATTTTACCGGATGGTCGCGGCGCATTCCCAGCCAGCTCCGCGCTTCGATGCCCAGAACTGGCAGCAGGGCATTGACTTGCGGTTGCACTGGGCGACAACAGGCCTATATCAAGTCACCTCTTTCAGGCAGCCGTTTTCAACCATGCCCTCCATATTGTCCATTTCCGGGGTCTCCAAGACCTACGCCACCGGCTTCACCGCGCTCAAGGAAGTCAGCCTTGATATCCAGCGCGGCGAGATCTTCGCGCTGCTCGGCCCCAATGGCGCCGGCAAGACGACGCTGATCTCGATCGTCTGCGGCATCGTCAACCGCTCGTCGGGGACCGTGACCGTCGATGGCCATGACATCAACAAGGACTATCGCGCCGCACGCAGCCTGATCGGGCTGGTGCCGCAGGAACTCACCATCGACGCGTTCGAGAGCGTCTGGGCGACCGTCAATTACAGCCGCGGCCTGTTCGGCAAGCCGGCCAATCCGGCCTTCGTCGAGAAGGTGCTGCGCGACCTGTCGCTGTGGGACAAGAAGGACGCCAAGGCGATCACGCTGTCGGGGGGCATGAAGCGGCGGCTGATGATCGCCAAGGCGCTGTCGCACGAGCCACGCATCCTGTTCCTCGACGAGCCGACCGCCGGCGTCGACGTCGAACTGCGCCAGGACATGTGGGCGATGGTCCGGCGGCTGCGCGAGGACGGCGTCACCATCATCCTTACCACGCACTATATCGAGGAAGCCGAGGCCATGGCCGACCGCGTCGGCGTCATCAACCGCGGCGAGATCATCCTGGTCGAGGGCAAGGCCGAACTGATGCGCAAACTCGGCCGCAAGGAGATGAGGCTGGAGCTGCGCGCGCCGCTCGGCAGCGTGCCCGACGGGCTCTCGCGCTATGCGCTCGAACTGTCGCCGGATGGCACGCAACTCACCTACACATACGACAACCAGAGCGACCGGCCGGGCGTCGCCTCGCTGATCAGGGATCTCGAGGCGGCCGGCATCCAGTTCCGCGATCTCGATACCAAGAACAGCTCGCTCGAAGAGATCTTCGTCAATCTCCTGAGGCAAGAGCCATGAACCTGCGTGCGGCCCCTAATTTTCGCGCGGTCTGGGCGATCTACCGGGTCGAGATGGCGCGTGCGTTCCGCACCGTGCTGCAGAGCATCATCTCGCCAGTCATCTCGACGTCGCTCTATTTCGTCGTCTTCGGCTCGGCCATCGGCTCGCGCATAACCGAAATCGACGGCATCGCCTACGGCGCCTTCATCGTGCCGGGACTGATCATGCTGTCGCTGTTGACGCAGTCGATCTCCAACGCCTCTTTTGCCATCTATTTCCCGAAATTCGTCGGCTCGATCTACGAGCTTTTGTCGGCGCCGGTCTCCTACCTGGAGATCGTCATCGCCTATGTCGGCGGCGCCGCGACCAAGTCGATCATCCTCGGCCTGATCATCCTGGCCACCGCCTCGCTGTTCGTGCCGCTGCACATCGAACATCCGTTCTGGATGCTCGCCTTCCTGATCCTGACGGCGGTGACCTTCAGCCTGTTCGGCTTCATCATCGGCATCTGGGCGAAAAGCTTCGAGCAGCTGCAGCTGGTGCCGCTGCTGATCATCACCCCACTGACCTTCCTCGGCGGCAGCTTCTATTCGATCCACATGCTGCCAGGCATCTGGAAGACGATCACGCTGTTCAACCCGGTGGTCTACCTGATCAGCGGCTTCCGCTGGAGTTTCTACGGCAAGGCCGATGTCTCGGTGGTCGTCAGCCTCGGCATGACGCTGGTGTTCCTGGCCGTCTGCATCGCGATCGTCGCCTGGATCTTCCGGACCGGCTACCGGCTGAGGAACTGACGCGGCCCTAAAGTCGTGAGAGAGGCCTCAAATGGCCTTGACCAGCCGCAGCAACCCCAGCATCTCGATGTAGGTCCCCTCGCGAAAGGCGATATAGACCGGTTCCTCGGCGCCGTGGAAGCGGCGCTTGAATGCCGCCTGTCCCTGCAGGTTGAACCTGCGGCGGTTGACCCAGGGCGAGTCGTAGGCGCGCTGGAAGGCGTTGCGCCAGAACTCGCTTTCGGCAAATCCGCTCGGGCCGACATCGAGCAGCGGCGACAGGCCGAGCGTCACCACCGAAATGCCTTCCTCGCGAAAGCGGTCGACGGCGAATTTGGTCAGGCCGATCTCGGCATGCGGCGAGGCATCGATGTGCTTGCGCTTGAAGGCCGTGGTGTAGCCGATCACCTTGCCGTCGGCGAACATCGGATCGAAATCGAGCAAGGCGACGAGGTCGCCATCGGGACCGTGCAGCACGAAACGGCGCATATCGGTGCCGAGCTGATCGTAAAATGGTCGGTTGAGGAAACCCATCTCCCATCGCTTGACGATGCGGTCGCCGCGCCAGTTTTGGGACAGCCGGGAGATCTCGTCGAGGTGGATCGTGCGTTTGTCCTCCTCGAACGAAAAGCCCTTCTTCAGCAGCCAGCGCTCGGAATAACGCACCGTTTCGTTGCGCTTGCCGGAAAAATCATGGTCGGGCAGAGCGAGGCGCGTGTCGATGCCCAGCCGGTTGATCTTGTAGCCAAGGCCGGCAAGGACCTGGGCGGTCTGTTCGCCGATCTGCACGAACCACGGGCCGCCAGCGCTCTCGACGAAGCGCCTGATGTAATCGGGCCGCCGATCCGGCGCCGCCACCGGATCGCCGAGCGCGAAATGATGCCTCATCTTGGTGCCGAAGGCGATGTAACCGTCGGCATCGCCAAAATAGGAAAGCTTGCTTTGCACGGCGGTGGAATAGGCGAGCGAGAAGTCGCCATGGCGGCGGACCAGCGCCAGCCGTTCGACATGCGTCAGCGCCCGGCGCTCGACCTTGGGCGAGGCTCCCTCAAGGAGGTTGTCGAAATAGATCCGCAAGGAGGGCATGGTCGAGATTCCGCGTGCCGTCCATGGCGCGACGTGTCCGACGACACGCAAGACGCGCCACGGCGTCTTGATTTTTCGCAGGGTAGCCGAAATCGGGTTGCCAGTTTCGAATGCCCGCGTCCGTGACGAGATCCGCCAGCCCCCGGACCTCGAATCAATCACTTTGCCGCGACCTGATTATCGCCGATGCCGCCGATATGCCATATAGGGCTGGATGTATTCGGACGGAAGCGGGTAATGCGCTCCATGTCGTGGTTTTGACGCGGTGCGCGACCGGCTGTTTCCGACGGGCGGCGGAATGCTCCGGAAGCGAAGCCGCCTCGGCGTGGGACCATCGAAAAGCATCGAGTTGCCGTTCGGGTCCTGCGCGCGATCAAACTGTTACAGCGGCCTGCGAGCCTTCAGGGGCTGCCGCGAGGGCGAATGGGGTTCGAGAGTGAATGGCTGATACGACAAGCAGATCGATGGTGGAGCAGGCGGTGACGGTCGAGCCGGCGATCGTCGTTGGCGCCGGCGCCGCCGGGCTGGCCGTCGCGAGGGCCTTGATGAAGGCCGGCGTGGCGACGGCGATCCTGGAGAAGGAAAGCCGGCTGGCCGAGCCCTGGCGCCGGCGCCACGAGCAGCTGCACCTCAACACCCACCGCGATCTCTCGGCGCTGCCCGGCCTTGCCTATCCCAAGGGCACCCCCGCCTTTCCGCACCGGGACGTCGTCATCCGCCATATGAACGATTTCCATGAGGCGAACCGTTTGCCGGTGGAGTTTGGCGTTTCCGTCGAGTCCATCACGTTCAGGGGCGATCACTGGGTCGTGCGCACCAGTGCCGGCTCGCGCCTGGCGCGCCATGTCGTTGTGGCCACCGGCCGCGACCGGGAACCCTTCACGCCGCAGTGGACGGGCATGCAGGCGTTCGCGGGCCGGATCATCCACTCGGCGGATTTTGGCGATGCCCAGGCCTATGCGGGCAAGAAGGTGCTGGTTGTCGGCGCCGGCAATTCGGGCTTCGACGCACTCAATCATCTGGCCGGTGTCGATACCGCCGCTGTCTGGCTGTCGGCCCGCAACGGCCCCGCCCTTTTGCCCAAGCGGGTCGGCAAGATCGCCGTGCACCGCCTCTCGCCGCTCATGGCGCGCCTGCCGCTGCGCGTCGCCGATGCGGTGATGGCGGTGACGCAGCGCCTGGTATTCGGCGATCTCACCAAATTCGGCGTGCCACCCGCGCCCGCGGGCGGCGCCAGCCGCCTGAGCTCGGACTATACCGCGATCGCCGCCGACGATGGCGCCGTCGATGCCATCAAATCGGGCAGGATCGTGGTGGTGCCCGGGGTACGGGAGTTCACCCGCGACGGCGTCATCCTGGCCAATGGCAGCCTGATCGCTCCCGACATCGTCATTGCCGCGACGGGCTACCGCACCGGGCTGGAGCGGATGGTCGGCAATCTCGGCGTGCTCGACGAGAAGGGCGTTCCGCTCTTCAACGGCGGCCAGGCCGATCCGAAACTGCCCGGCCTGTGGTTCACCGGCATGCGGCCGAGCATCCGCGGCTGCTTTGCCAATGCCGGCATATTGGCCAAGGCGATAGCTGCGCGGATCGCCGGCTCATCCCGCCCCTCCGGCGCCTCACGCTGAGCGACCGCATAGGACAACATTTCCCGTCGGCGTCACGCCGATTTCGGCTCCAGCCGCCGGAAACCGACAGCCTCGGTCAGCATCTCCTCGTCGACCATGCCGGCATTGTAGAGGGCCAGCAAGGTGAGCGCCAATTCACGCGCCTCGACGGATTCGGGATGCGCTTGCCGTCGGCGGCAGGCCTCGTCGAAGACACGTTGCAAGGTGGCCACTTCGTCAGGTTTGAGCAGGCCACGGTCGTAGATCGACTTGGGCATGGCGATGATCTCCTGATCACGATCTAGGGCGCCACGTGTAAATTGCCAATCTTTCCCGAGGCTTGAATATGATATCGCACAAAAGAGAGGCCCCAGATCGCCGGAGCCCCTCTCATTTTTGTCTCGCCCGACCTCAGACGGCGATCTTGCCGCCACCTTGTTTGGTGATGGCGACCACCGCCGGCCGCACCGGCATGTCGGGCCTGAAATCGGGCCAGCGGGTCGACAGGTCCTCATAATAGGAGGGCCGGCCGAACGCTTCCCAATCCTCGCCGCCGTCACCCGGATGCTGGACGGCGACAAAGGCGGTCTGGTCGTCCGGCGCAAACAGCGGGCCGCACATTTCGGCGCCGATCGGCACGCGGAAGAACAGCTTCGAGGTCGCCCGCGCCGATCCTTCCGTGTCCACCGCCCACAGGCCGTCCGTGCGGCCGGTGGCCTTCGGGCCCTGGCCGTCGGTGGCGACCCACAGGCGCCCGGCCGAATCGACCGCGCAATTGTCGGGCATGCCGAACCAGCCATTGGCCGTCGTCGCGGTGGAGAAGGTGGCACCGACGGCGGCTACCGATGGGTCGCCGCATTTCAGCAGCACTTCCCACTTGCCCTTGGTGGCGGCGAAATCGCCCTCGTCCTCGACGATTTCGATGATGTGGCCGAAGGCGTTTTCGGCACGCGGGTTGGCGGCGTCGACCTGATCGGCCTTGCGCTTGGAATTGTTGGTCAGCATGACATAGACCTTGCCGTTGCTGGCATTGGGCTGGATGTCTTCGGGCCGGTCCATCTTGGTGGCGCCAAGGAGGTCGGCGGCGCGACGTGTCTCGATCAGCACGTCGGCCTGGCCGGCAAAACCGTTTTCCGCCGTCAGCGGCCCTTGGCCGAACACGATCGGCATCCATTCGACCGAGCCGTCCTCCGCGAATTTGGCGACATGCAGCGTGCCGTCGTCGAGCAGATCCTTGTTGGCCGCGCGGTCGCCGGCGTTGAACATGCCCTTGGTGACGAACTTGTAGACATAGTCGAAGCGCTCGTCGTCGCCGAGATAGAAGACCACTCGACCATCCTTGGCGACGATCGATTCGGCGCCCTCATGCTTGAAGCGGCCCATGGCGGTGCGCTTGCGCGGCACCGAGGCCGGGTCGTTGACATCGACCTCGACGATCCAGCCGAAGCGGTTGGGCTCGTTCGGCTCCTTGGCCAGGCTGAAGCGGTCATAGTGCGCGCCCCATTCATAGGCGCCTTCCGGAATGCCGAGGCGCTTGTAGTTGGCGGCCTCCTTGTGGCCCTCCGGCAGCTCGCCGGAGAAATAGCCATGGATGTTCTCCTCGGACATCACATACGTGCCCCAGGGCGTGACCCCGCCGGCGCAATTGTTGATGGTGCCGAACACCTTGACGCCGGACGGGTCGGCATTGGTCTTGACGCGGTCATGGCCGGCAACCGGGCCCGACAGCGCCATCTCGGTGTTGGCGGTGATGCGGCGGTTGAGCTTGCCGTCGCGAATTACCCGCCATTTGCCGCCATCCTTGCGGATCTCGACGATGGTGCCGCCATGGGCGGCCATCTCGACATCGACCTGCTCTTTCGAGAGCGGCGCCACCTCGGCCGACTTCTTGCCGTCCTTCTCGACAATCTTGACGATGCCTGGGAACATCAGATGCGGGTTGGTGTATTCGTGGTTGACCACCAGCAAGCCATGCTCGGCCGAGCCATCGAGCGGGATGTAACCGACATAGTCGTTGTTGTAGCCGAACTGCTTGGCCTGGGCTTGCGCCGACTGCTTCGTCGGGTCGAATTCCGGCGAATCGGCAAACAGCGGATCGCCCCAGCGCAGCAAAACGTCGGCGTCGTAGCCCGGCGCGACGTGGTGCTTATCGTCGATACCGGCCTCCAGCTCGTCGAATTTGAACGCTGAGCCTTCCGCGGCGCGGGCATCGTCGGCGGCGATCATGGCCAGCGGGCTGACGGTGGCGGCGATCGCCGAAACGGCAAGCGAACCCTTGAGGAAGCCACGGCGCGAGAACCGCGCAGCGATGATCTCGCCCATGGTGCGGTTCTCGCTGGGATTGTTGGCCGGGCCTTCGTTTTCCTCGAGCAGGCTGGTGCGGAATCGGGCGTCGGGGGAGCGATGTTCGGTCATGGGAACCTCTGGTGGGTTTTGCCTGGAGCTTCCGGCTTACAGTCGGCTGATCACATTTTCGTGACATGGTATCTCCGCTGCCGCTCGCTCACGAGACCGATTTTTCACGCCTCGCCTGGGACTTTGGTCCAAGCTTGCGCCTGCAAAGGTCCTGGGGGACAAACGCAACGGTCGGAGGTCGCTTCCGGTCACCACGTCTTTCGGCGATGTTGTTGCACTGCAACGTTGGGGTGGGCGCGCCGGCTCAATCGACGGAGATCAGTATGCGTGGATCGATCACGGCCCGTTGTTGCCGTCTGGCTCTCAGATCGGCGGCCGTCCTGGCGCTGACCATCGCTCCCTATGGAATCGTCTTCCATGGCTTCGTGCCTGGACTCGATGCCGCGACCGCACAGGCCGACAAGGGTGGCAACGGCGGTGGCGGTGGGAACGGCGGTGGCGGTGGGAATGGCGGTGGCGGTAACAGCGGTGGCGGTGGCGGCAACAGCGGCAATGGAGGAAACAGCGGCAACGGCAATAGCGGTAACAGCGGCGGCGGGAATAGCGGAAAGGGTAAGGGCCAGGGCAACCAGAGCACAAGCCATGTCAACGCCACGACCGGCGACACGGTCGACGTGGATGGGAACAAGATTACAGTTCAGCACCCGGATGGCTTGACGGAAAAAATCGAGAACGGCCGTTTCAGCATGAAGGATAAGCTCGGCCGCACGATCATCGATCGCCGTGCCACACCGGCCGACGCCAGCCGTCTCAAGGCGCTATGAATTTCGACCCTTTGAATTTCGGCCCTATGAATTTCGCCTTGTGAAGCTGGTCAACAGGCAACGACCAGTTTCACACGTCACCTCCGCCGCCCCCCGGCGGAGGTGACCTCGTTTCGCGGCGTTCCACGATGGCTACGAACGGTCCCTGTCGCGGTCGCGAAACTCGCGCATGATGAGGGCCGCTTCAGTACGATTTCGCACGTTGAGTTTCGACAGCACCCCCGTCATGTGGTGCTTGACGGTCTTCTCCTGCAGCTCCAGGCGTAAGGCGACTTCCTTGTTGCTCAGTCCCTCCGCCACCAGCCGCAGGATTTCGGTCTGCCGGCCGGTGAGTTGCCGCAGCCGGTCCGCCACGCCGTTGGCGGGCTGCAAGGACTGCACGTCGGAAAGCAGCCGGGCCGACAGCATCGGCGAAAGATAGCTTTCGCCGGCCGCCACGTTGCGCAGGATATCGGCAAGCGCACGCGATCCGACGCCTTTGAGGACATAGCCGAGCACCCCGGCGTTCAAGGCCTTGGTCACATCGGCATTCGCCTCTGAAACGGTCAGCATGACGATCTTCTGGGCGGGATGGTCGGCAAGGATGCTGGCAACCGCGGCCAGGCCGCCGCCCGGCATTGAAATGTCGATGAGCAATATGTCGGGCTGCATGGTCGAGGCGATGCGCTCCGCGTCCTGCGCGGTCGCACCTTCGCCGACCATCTCGAAGCCGCCGATCTCCGACAGGCTGCGCGTCACGCCTTCGCGGAACAGCGGATGATCGTCGACAATGGCAATGCGGATGGCGCCGATCATGCTTGCTCCTCGACCGAAAGACGGATCACCAGCTTCGTGCCTTTCGGCCCTGTGAGTGTTTCGAATTGGCCGCCAATGCTTTCAACCCGCTCCCTGAGGCCGGCAAGGCCCAACCCCTCGGCCCGCGCCGGATCGAAGCCCGGTCCGCCGTCCGATACTTCAACGAAAAGCCTACCATTTTTCATGCCTGCACGCACCGCCTGATCCTTGCCCCGTCCGTGGCGGTAGGCATTGTTCAGCCCCTCCTGCACGAAACGATAGATGCTGATCTTCTCAGAAGCGCCGGGCTCCGGCAAATGTCTCGGCATCGTAAGCGTCACCGATGTGCCCGTCCGGCGCTCATGCTCCTCGACGGCCAGCCGCAGCACGTCCGCCGCCGCCGCCGTTTCTATCTGCGGCAGGACCAGGCCGGTGCAGATGCCGCGTATCTCGCGCATCGCATCCTCCAGCGTCTTGCGGATCATGGCGATTTCGGTCGAGCGGCCTTCGCTGCCATGGCCGTCGCCGGTAAACACCGGACTGTCCATGCGCAGCGCGGCCAGCGCCACGAGCTGGGCAGGGCCGTCATGCAGGTCGGCGCCGATCCGGCGCAGATATCTTTCGTTGAGCGCGGTGGCGCGGCGGGACGCCCGCTGCACACGATGCCGCAAGGCGCTGTTCTGCGTCACCAGGCCCTGCAGCTCCGACACCTGGCGGCGCAGCGCCCCGCGCTGGTCGTCGATAATGCGGCTGCCGCGCAGGACGATGCCCGACAGAAGCAGGAATGCCGTCAAGGTGGTGCCGGCCACGACCAGCCAGCTCGACAGCAGGGCGGAAGCCAGGGTAGCCTTGAAATCGCTCGCGACCTCGTAGAATTCGGTGACGGCGACCACTTCGCCGGACCAGGGCTCGCGCACTGGATTGTAGATCTCGAGCAACGGCACACCCGCGGCCCGCTCCTTGTCTTCGTTCTCGTCGAACGTATCGAACTGGGCAACGACGCTGCCCTGGAAGGCAGAACGCAGATTGTCGTTCAGGTCGAAGCGGCGACCCGTCAAAGCCGAGTCCTTCGCATAGAGGATCGTGCCGTCGCGGCGCCAGAGCCTGAAGGATGCCAGGCGTTTGCCGAGCGCGCCCTGGCCGAGCGTCTCGTCGAGCGCCTGCTTGACGGATGCGCTGAGCTCCTCGCTCTTGCGCAGGTCGGGCAGCAGCGGCGCAATCACGCTGTCGACATAGAGCGCCGTCGTGGCGGCCGAATTGCGAGTGACGCCGTCCCGGATCTGCGTCGTCACCCAGGTCCCGACGACCACCATGACGACCAGCAGCCCAAAACCGCCGGCAACGACGAATTGCAGGGCAAGGGAAAGCTCGCTCCAGCGCCGCGCCAAGTTCTGAAAAATACGAATCATGAACCCCTGACCGCCCCTCTATCGACAGGCTGGGCGATTCCGGCACATTGAGCTTCAGTCTCGCCGTTGCCAAGACCCTCGTTTGAACGACGTCGCTTGACGTTCCGGCACGCTTCGGAAACAAGGTCGGCGATATCAGGCGAAAGCTGCTTCGAGGGGGACGGGACGTTGAGTTTTTCGGGACTTCTGCAGCTCGGCTTTTCGACGGTGATCTTCCTGCTGGCGGCGACCGCCGCCAAGCAATGGGGGCTGGCGCCCAGCCTGGGCAAGATCCTGCTGACGCTGGCGCTCTATTCGCTGGGCAATCTGATCATGCTGCGGCTGATCCGCGAGTTCGGCATGTCGGTATCGTTCAGCCTCTCGGCGGTGATCCAGCTGGTTTCGGTCAATGTCGTTGCGCTGGTGTTCTTCGGCGAGCGCGTCAACGCGCTGCAGGCGGCCGGCATCGCGCTGGCAATCGCAGCCGTGGCGCTGATCACGCTTGGGCCCTATCTGCAAGGGCGGATGTAACGGTGCCGATGAAGAACGCCGCGAAAGCTCTGCTCAACCGGGTCGAATTCCCGGTGCTGCTGGCCGGCCTGGTCATCGCCGGTGGGCTGTGGGCGTTCGAGGAATTGATGGAGGTGGCACGGGCCACCACGCCGCACGCCTTCGATACCGAAATCCTGCTTGCATTTCGCCAGGCCGGTCAACCGGCGATCCCGATCGGTCCGCCATGGCTGGAAGGCGCGATGCGCGACATCACCAGCCTCGGCAGCTCCAGTGTTCTGGTGCTGATCACGGCGGCGACGATCATCTATCTGCTGTTGATCCGCCGCCCGGCGACGGCGCTTCTCATGTTCGTTGCCGTGGCGGGCGGCCAGGTGCTGTCGAGCCTGCTGAAAGTCGGCGTCGACCGGCCGCGCCCGGAACTGGTTTCGCATCTCGTCAACGAGACGTCGCTTTCCTTCCCGAGCGGCCATGCCATGCTGTCGGCGGTGACCTACCTCACGCTCGGTTCGCTGGCGGCGCGCTTCCTGCCGGGCCGGACGACCAAGGTCTACGTGTTGTTCCTGGCGGTGCTGACGACAGTGCTGGTCGGCGTCAGCCGCATCTATCTCGGCGTCCACTGGCCCTCGGATGTGCTGGCGGGCTGGTGTGCCGGCTTCGCCTGGGCGATGCTATGCTGGTTGGTGGCGAGGCTTCTGCAACGGCGCAAGGCGGTGAGCGAGGAGCCTGACTGAGTCAGATCAACCTGTTGATGAGGTGCCCTCCGCAGCCCGTCAGTATCAGAACCGTCGACAGCAAGCCTGCCGATATCACCATGGTCTTGAAAACGTTCACCCGCGTACCCCCTGCGTCTGATGCATGCCACCCTACCTGAAATCCCTGGCAGGTATCGAAGAAAATGGGCATCAGGTGTGGTTACGTTTAAAACCGATATGATGATGCTTGAAACATGATAATGATGGTATTATACGTTACGCTAGCAGGCTCAGACGGGGATTCCGGCCGATGATCACTGCCGCGCAGATGCGCGCCGCAAGGGCGCTGGCCGGCATCGACCAGAGGACGCTCGCCGAGCGCGCCGGCGTCTCGCTTCCCACCATCCAGCGCATGGAGGCGAGCGGCGGCGTGGTCAGGGGCGTGGTCGATACGCTGATGAAGGTCATCCAGGCTCTCGACGAAGCCGGGGTGGAACTGATCGGCGAGAACCAGGCCAGCGAGCGCGGCGGCAGGGGCGTGCGCCTCAAGGCCGCCATGCCGCCGGAACCCAAGGCCGGGCCGGAATAAGTCGCGACGGCGACCGCCGACAGTCCTGCCGACGATCCCGCCGCTTTTGCAGGGGCAGTCCGTGGATCAATCGCGTCAGGCAGTGCATCAGGCGGTGAAGCCGACATTCTCCGAGCTGTTCACGCCGAAGCTGGTGACGGTCTGGCGGGAGGGCTACCGGCTGCCGCATTTCAAGGCGGATGTCATCGCCGGGCTGACTGTCGCCATCGTCGCGCTGCCGCTGTCGATGGCGATCGCGATCGCTTCGGGCGTGACGCCGGAGCGTGGCCTCTACACTTCCATCGTCGGCGGCTTCATCATCTCGGCCTTGGGCGGCAGCCGCTTCCAGATCGGCGGCCCGGCCGGCGCCTTCATCGTGCTGGTGGCGGCGACGGTGGCGCGCGTCGGCCTCGACGGCCTGCTGCTGGCGACGATGATGGCCGGTGTGTTCCTCATTGCCATCGGCTATCTCCGGCTCGGCACCTACATCAAGTTCATTCCCTATCCGGTCACCGTCGGCTTCACCGCCGGCATTGCCGTCATCATCTTCTCCGGCCAGATCGTCGAACTGTTCGGGCTGACCTTGCCGGGCCGGGAGCCCGGACCGTTCGTGCCCAAGCTGATCGCGCTTGGCGAAGCAGCCGGCACGATCAACCTCGCGGCGACCGGCGTGGCGGCGCTGACCATCGCGACCATCGTCTTGCTGAAGCGCTGGCGGCCGAAATGGCCGGCCATGTTGATCGCCATCGGGCTCGCCTCGCTGGTCGTGGCGCTGTTGGCGTTGCCGGCCGAGACGATCGGCACGCGCTATGGCGGCATTCCGCGCAGCCTGCAATGGCCTGGCATGCCACCCGTCAGCTTCGGCAGGATGCTCGACGTCTTGCCGGACGCCATCGCCTTCGCGCTGCTCGGCGCCATCGAATCGCTGCTGTCGGCCGTCGTCGCAGACGGCATGACGGGCCGGCGGCACCGCTCGAATTGCGAGTTGGTGGCGCAGGGCTTCGCCAATGTCGCGTCCGCTTTGTTCGGCGGCATCTGCGCCACCGGCACCATAGCCCGCACCGCCACCAATGTGCGGGCCGGCGCACACGGTCCGGTCTCGGGCATGGTCCATTCGGGAATCCTGCTGGTGCTGATGCTGGTGGCGGCGCCGCTTGCCAGCTACATCCCGCTCGCGGCCCTTGCCGGCGTCCTGGCGGTGGTCTGCTGGAACATGGTCGAGAAACAAGCCTTCGCCACGCTGCTCAGGGCATCGCGCGGCGATGCGCTGGTGCTGATGGCGACCTTCCTCATCGTCGTCTTCCGCGACCTCACCGAAGGCATCGTCGTCGGCTTCTCGCTCGGCTCGATCCTGTTCATCGACCGCATGGCCAAGTCCGTCGCGGTCGAGGCGGACCTGGCGCAGGACGATATCGCCGACAGCGTCGGCGTCGCCCGCGCCTATGATTCCGCGGAGGCAAGCGACGCCGACACCGTCGTCTACCGCATCTCGGGCGCCTTCTTCTTCGGTGCCGCGTCCACTGTCGGCAGCGTGCTCGACCGCATCGCCGACCAGCGCCGCAACTTCGTGCTCGACTGTTCGGCCGTGCCGCTTTTCGATTCGACGGCGGCCAATGTCATCGAAAGTGCGGCCCACAAGGCGGGGCGCGCCGGCGTGCGCTTCATCATTTCGGGCGCCTCGCCGCAGATCCGGCGCATGCTGATCAACCACGGCGTCAAGCCGCCGCTGGTGACCTATGCCGCGTCGATCCGCGACGCGCGGGGCCAATTGGCGGGGAAACAAGAGGCGGAGCAGCCGTCTCTCAGCGATTGAGCGATGCCGGGCCGCTGACGAACGGACTTTCCCTGACGTAGAACCGCAGCAGCCGGTCGGCGTCCTTCGAAATGCCGATCCTGATCCCCTGTCCGATCGCGCCGGGCTCACATTCGTCCTGAGCGAGCCACAGCGGGCCTTCCCGGCACAGGTCGGTCCCGTCGAGCGAACGATCGATCCGCAACGCCGCGGCCAGCCTCCCGGGACCGCGCGCCAGGTCGCGCAGGCGCTCGACGCCTCGGTTCAGCCGCATGATCGCAACGCCTTCCAGCGGTTCCAGCGCCCGGATCAGCACGCCGGTTCCGACCCCTTTCGTCTCGCTCGAGACATTCAGCATGAAGGAGGTGCCATAGGCGAGGTAGACATAGGCGTGCCCGGCTTCGAGAAACAGCGACCGGTTGCGCTGCGTCATCCCTCGAAAGCCGTGCCCGGCCGCATCACCGACGACATAGGCTTCCGTCTCGACGATGCGGCCGCTGACCCTGCCTTCGGGCAAGTCGCGCACCACCAGCTTGCCTAGGAGAAACCGGGCGAGCGCGGCCGTATCGTCCGGCAGCTCCTCTCGCGCGAGCGGACGATGCTTGTCGCTGTGGCTCACGGGATCCATCGGGCCGCTCTGATCTCCCGGTCGTCCATGGCACACCTCCTTGACCATTGCCGTGGAGGGACCGTCCTACCACGCTCCATCCACGGCTGTCAGCGAAGGTCGTGCGGACGCCAGCGCTCATTCGATCTTGAGCGCCGCGACCTCGCCTTCGTTCATCAGCGGCACGTAGAGGATCGACTTGCCGTCGGTGCCGATATCGGCGCTGCCCGGCTTGAAATGCGCCACCGCTTCCGGCCCGCCGCCGGTCCTGTATCGATAGAGCGTGCCGGTCATGTAGGCCGTGGCATAGATGGTGCCGCCGATGGCGACGACGCCGTCGAGGTCGGCGAAGTTTTGGGCGCCCGCCAGCGGCGTCACCGCCTTGCTGGCGATGTCGACCGCCAGCAGCCCGCCGGGCTCGGCCGTGCTGAAGTCGGCCTTGATGCCCTTGCCCCAGGAGGCCACGATCAGCCTGTCGCCATCGGCGAAGACGCCGTTGGGCGAGGCCAGCAGCGGATCCTTGACGAACAGCTCCGGCCTGTCGCCGTCGATGCGGTAGATCGCATCCGCCAGCATGTCGGTGACGTAGACCTTGCCCGAGGCATCCGCAGTCATGTCGTTGAGGAAGACCGCGTTAGGGACCACGATGCTGGCGATGAGCTTGCCGCTGGCGAGGTCGACGACACGGATTTTGGTGATGTCGGCGACATAGAGCTTGCCGCCCGATATCGCCATGCCCTTGGGCGCGTCCATGCCGTCGGTCCAGTGCTGGCTCACCATCTTGCCATCCGTTGACAGCAGGCTGAGGTAGCCGTTGCCGTCGGCGTCGCCCGGATTGCCGACGATGTTGGAAACGATGATGCGGCCGTTGGCGGCGTCGAACAGCGCCGATTCAGGCTGTTCGAGGCCCGTTTCGCGCCAGAGCTCGTCGGCCTGGGCGGCCTGGGCGGCGGCAATGCCGATGGCGGCGATGACGGCGGAAGTGACGACAATGTTCATGGCTGCTCTCCTGTGATGTCAGTGAACAGCTAGGATTTTCGATACTTCTCGGGAAGCCGGATTGAAGCTAGTATCGAATATCGATACGAAACCGCCAGCAAGAGGCGCATCCCATGAACGGCCCAATCTTCGAGGCGCTGAAACGGACACTGAAGGCCAAGGGTGTCACCTATCGTGAGCTCGGCGAACGGATGGGCGTTTCCGAGCCGACGGTGAAGCGCATCTTCCATGAGAAGAACTGCAAGCTCGACCGGCTGGTGGAGATCTGCGCCGCCGCCGGCGTCGAACTGGAAAACGTGCTCGGCTCGATGAACCGCGGGCCGGGGCCGGTCAACCACATCGCGCCCGAGATCGAGCGACGGCTCGCCAGCCGGCCGGCGCTGCTGTTCGTCTTCGTCATGCTGTCGGAAAAATTCACGCCTGAAGGCATCAGGCGCTCGCAAGGCCTGAGTGAGGCCTCGATGTTCCTCTATCTGCGCGACCTTGAGCAACTCGGCCTGATCGCGCTTGGCCGTGGCCTGTCGGCGAAACTGCTGGTCGAAACGCCGATCCAGTGGAATTTCGAGGGGCCGCTCAGGCCGCTGTTCGAAATGACCAACAAGAATTTCATCGGCTGGGCCATCACCCATATCGAGAAGGAGGCGACCTTCGTCAGCTTCTCCAGGCGAATGCGTCCGGAGACGGCGGAGATGGTGCGGCGCGAGGCCGAGGAACTGGCCGACCGGGCGAGACTGCTGGCCCATCACGACCAGCACACCACGCCCGAGGACGGGTTGATCGGCTACAAGTGGACCTTTGCCTTTGGCGCCACGCCGTTCGAGGCGATCATGCCGATCGGGCCGCATCCACGCGACGCCGGGGCGCGGATGGAGGACCAGCCTTCCCTGGCAAAAGGCCGGCGGCCGCTACCAGCTTAGACCGGCCGAGGTCCGCCGCCCATCAGCCGGCACTGGCGGCAAGATCATCAGCGGACGAGGCACCGGCGAGATCGTCGCGTGCCTTGCGGGCGAGCTTTTTCGTCGCGTGCCTGGGGCTGTCGCCGAACAGTTCGGCGGCCTCGGCGAGACAGGCTTTCCTGAGGCTCTTTTCCGAGCGCTTGAGCAACTTGCCGAGAAGTTTTGTGTCCTCGGGCGGCCCCAGCGGCTCGCTGTCCGCCTCGAGCAGCGCGCGCATGACGAACACATCATGCAGTTCACCGAGCCGCTCCCCCAGTTCATCCACGGCCTTGCGCCGCGCCTTGATCGGGGTCGGCCATAGCCTGCCCAGCAGCGACAGGTGCATGCCATGCGTCTTGGCCGCCTTGCGCAGGTCATGGAAATCGTCGGCCTCACCGCGCGTGCCGGCCTTGTCGAGCGCCTTCCTGGCGCGGCGCAAGGCGACGCGGGCGCCTTCGGCAAGCACGTCGGCGGCCTGTTCCGGCTGATCGGGCAAAGCAAGGGTTTCGATGCGCTTCAGGCCGTCTTCGCAGGCGGCGGTGGCCGCCCCGATCGCCGCCTTCAGGCCGGCGCCTTCGTGCAGATCATGCTGGCGTGCGATCAACCTGTCGCGCACGGCATCAAGCCCGCCATCGACGCTTTCCCTGGCGAAGCCCGCCGCCAGCCGATCGATGGTTTCGATCAGGGCCGTGGCTTCACGCGGACCGGCAAGCAGCGCCGCGACATTGCGATAGCACTGGTTTTCCGTAGTGCAGAATGTTTCGTCACCGGAACGAACTAAGCGCAACAAGGCACGCGCGCTTTTCAGCCGCTTGCGGCACTTGTGCAGCCCCTGTTCCGGCCGGGTGTGCGCGGTCTCCAGATGCAGCAGGGCCTTGCCGATCTCCTCGGCAAGGATACGCCTGACCTCGCCGGTCAGCGGCAGGCGCGGATCGATACGAAAGCTCATGCGGCGATCTCCGGTATCCCCCCGAGGGCGAGCGACGCGTTGTAGAATTTCTGCTCGCCGGTCACTTCCCGGCCGAGCCAGTCAGGCAGCATTTCGTCCGGAACCTCTTCCGGCGTCTCGAGCTCGGCCACCACAAGTCCCGCCAGTGCACCGCCAAAGACATCGACTTCATAGAGATAGCCGCGATGCCTAACATGGTGACGTGTCTTCTCGATGACACGTCCGATGGCGAAGTCCAGCATCTCCACCGCCTCCGCCAGCGGGATCGGGTATTCGAATTCGTCGCGCTCGCGCGCGCTGCTGCCGAATTTGAGCGTCAGCCTGGCCGAGGCGCCATCGCTGATGCGGATGCGGACGGTTCGCCCGGGTGCCGTGGCGAGATAGAACTGGAGAATGCGGATATCCGCTTCCGCCAGATCCCGCCATGCGGTGCTGGAGACCAGGAACTTACGCTCGACTTCCTTGCCCATGGCCGCGCACTAAAGCGGTTGCCGCGCGCGATGGCAAGACAGCGCCGCACACAAGTTGACCTTAATCAATCGATTGATTAAGGTCTTTGGATGATCAAATTGCCAGACGCCAAGAGACCCCGCCGCGAGACCTCCCCGGCAGAGCCGACGCGCGCCGCGCTTGTCCAGGCGGCGTTGAAACTGTTCGGGCGGCAGGGCTTCGACGGCACCTCGACGCGCGAAATTGCCGCCGAGGCGGGGGCCAATATCGGCTCGATCGCCTATCATTTCGGCGGGAAGGAAGGTCTTCGCGCCGCTGCCGCCGACTTCATCGTCGAGACCATCCAGGGCGTCGCAGGGCAGGCACTGGGCGCCGGCGAGGGGCTCGGCCACGGACAGGCGGCGGCAAGCGATCCTGAGGCGGCGCGCGCGCAGCTCTTCACGGCACTCGAGCGGATGGTCGGCTTCATCGTGGCACAGCCGCAGGCCGGAGAAATCGTGCAATTCGTGCTGCGCGAGCTGTCGCATCCGACGGCGGCGCTCGACCGCATCTATGACGGTGTCTTCGAGCCGACGCACCGCCGGCTGTGCCAGATGTGGGAGCAGGCCACCGGCGAGCCGGCCGAGAGCGAACGCACCCGGCTCACCGTGTTCACGTTGATCGGCCAGGTCATCTATTTCCGCATCGGCCGCGAGGCTGTCATGCGCCGCATGGGCTGGCGCGACATCGGCGCCGCCGAGGTCGCCAAGGTGGTGGCGGTCACCACGGACAATCTCGGCGCCATACTGGCCGCCCGGAAGGGGCCAGGGATGAAGGGATCAAAACAATGAGCTTTCTGTGTTCGCTGCCGCTCGCCGCGCAGTTGTTCGGTGCCTGCGCGCCGGCGGCACCGCTCGCCGTCGGTTATGTCGAGGGCGATTATGTGCTCCTGGCGCCGATCGAGGTGGCGCAGGTCGAGACGGTGGCGGTGAAGCGCGGCGACCGCGTCACGCCGGGAGCCACCGTGGTGACACTCGAAAATGCCGACGCCAAGATCGCGGTGGCGCAAGCGCAGGCGGCGCTGGCCCAGGCGCAGGCGCAGTATGCCGATCTCCAGGTCGGCAAGCGGCCGGAAGAGATCGCCGTGCTGAAGGCCGAGGTCGACATGACCAAGGCACAGGCCGCCGACGCCAAGCGAAAATTCGACCGCGCCAGCGACCTGTTCAAACGCGGCGCCGGCACGCAGGCAGATTTCGACACGGCTTCCGCGACGCTGGAGACGGCCAATGCGCAGGTCGGCCAGGCGGAGGCCAACCTGGCGGTCGGCGGCCTGCCGGCGCGCGCCGAAACGATCAAGGCCGCCGACAATCAGGTCAAACAGGCGCAGGCGGCACTGGATCAGGCGCAATGGCGGCTCTCCAAACGGGTGTTGGCCGCGCCTTCGCCAGGCCGCGTCAACGACGTCATCCGCAATCCCGGCGACACGGCGGGCCCGACCGCGCCGGTCATCTCGGTGCTTCCCGACGGCGCGGTGAAGCTCAGCGTCTATATTCCGGAAAGCGCGTTCTCCTCGGTCAAGGTCGGCAGCCTGCTCAGCGTCCATTGCGACGGCTGTGGCCCGGAGGTGAAGGCGCGCGTCAGCTATGTCTCGCCCGATCCCGAATTCACCCCGCCGGTGATCTACTCCCTGGAAAACCGGCAGAAGCTGGTCTACCTCGTCGAGGCGCGGCCGGAGGGCGATGCGGGGCCGCTGCAGCCCGGCCAGATCGTCGATGTCGATCTCGCGGATATGGGAAAATGAACGCCATCGACGTTCACGGCCTGGTCAAGCGCTTCGGCGACAAGACCGTCGTCGACCATGTGACGATGTCGGTCGCCGAGGGCGAGATCGTCGGCTTCCTCGGCCCCAACGGCTCGGGCAAGACCACCACCATCCGCATCATGTGCGGCCTGCTGACGCCGGACGAGGGTGAAGGCACGGTGCTGGGCTTCAACATCCGCACCGACAGCCTCAGGATCAAGCGCGAAGTCGGCTACATGACGCAGAAATTCTCCTTCTACGAGGATCTGACGATTGGCGAGAACCTCGAATTCGTGGCGCGGCTCTACCGGCTGCGGCCGGTCGAGGACTATGTCTCGCGCACGCTGGAGGAGCTCGGCCTGACGACGCGCCGCAACCAGCTGGCCGGCACCTTGTCCGGCGGCTGGAAGCAGCGGCTGGCGCTGGCCGCCTGCATCATGCACAAGCCGAAACTGCTGCTGCTGGACGAGCCGACGGCCGGCGTCGACCCGAAGGCGCGGCGCGAGTTCTGGGACGAGATCCATCGCTTGGCGAGCGGCGGGCTGACCGTGCTGGTGTCCACTCATTACATGGACGAGGCCGAGCGCTGCCACCGCATCAGCTACATCTCCTATGGCAGGATGCTGGCCACCGGCACCGTCGCCGAGGTGGTGAAGAATGCGGGCCTGACCACCTTCGTGCTGCAGGGTCCAAAGCTCGACGAGGTGGCGCAAGCGCTGCAAGGCCGCCCCGGCGTCGACCAGGTGGCTCCGTTCGGCGCGACGCTGCACGTCGTCGGTTCCGACCGCGAGAAGCTCGAGGCCGCGCTTGCCGATGTCGAGAGAGAGCACAACGGCGTGACGGTGACGCCGGGCGAGACCAGCCTGGAGGATGTCTTCATCCAGTTCATGTCGGGATCGAAGGACAACATGGCATGAACAGCGTCTTTTCCTTCGCCAGGCTCGGCGCCCTGCTGATCAAGGAGTTCATCCAGATGCGGCGCGACCGCATCACCTTCGCCATGATGCTGGGCGTGCCGCTGATCCAGCTCGTGCTGTTCGGCTACGCCATCAACAACGACCCGAAAAGCCTGCCGGCGGCCCTGGTGGCGACCAGCAGCGATCCCTATACCCGCGCCATGGTCGCGGCGCTGCAGACCACCGGTTACTACCGCTTCGACCATGTCGCGCAAAGCGCCGAGGAGGCCGAGTTCCTGATGGCGCGCGGCGACGTCGCCTTCGTCGTCACCATCCCGGCCGATTTCGCCCGGCGGGTCGAGCGCGGCGACAAGCCGCAAATCCTGATCGAGGCCGACGCCACCGATCCGGCGGTCGCCAGCGGCGCCATCTCGACGCTCGGCACCATCGCTGGCCAGGCGCTGCTGAGAGCGCAGGGCACGCAGGAAGCCGCGGCGGAAGCCGCCAGGGGGCAGCTCGATGTCGTCGTCCACCGCCGCTACAACCCCGAAGGCATCTCGCAATACAACATCGTGCCCGGCCTGCTCGGCGTCATCCTGCAGATGACCATGGTGATGATGACCTCGATCGCGCTGACGCGCGAGACCGAGCGCGGCACGATGGAAAATCTCCTGGCGATGCCGTCGAGCCCGCTGGAGATCATGATGGGCAAGGTGCTGCCCTACCTGGCGGTCGGCGCCGTGCAAGTGGTGGTGGTGCTGGCGGCGTCGAAGCTTCTGTTCGCCATCCCGTTCACCGGCTCGATGACGCTGCTTCTGTCGGCGGTGCTGGTGTTCGTGCTGTCGCTGGTGCTGCTCGGCTACACGATCTCGACGATCGCACGCACGCAGATGCAGGCGCTTCAGCTCACCTTCTTCTTCTTCCTGCCGTCGATCATGCTGTCGGGCTTCATGTTCCCCTATCGCGGCATGCCGGACTGGGCGCAGACCTTCGGCGAGATCTTCCCGCTGACGCATTTCCTGCGCATCACCCGCGCGGTGATGCTGAAGGGCGCGCAACTGCCGGCGGTGGCGACCGAGATCGGCTGGCTGGCGGTTTTCGTGGCGCTGTTCGCCGGCGTGGCGCTGGTGCGGTTCAGGCGCACGCTGGACTGACGAGAGCTGACCTGTGCCGCCCTACGCCGCCATGATCCCGGCATAGGTGCCGAAATCGACATTGCCGCCGGACAGCACCACGGCGACGCATTTGCCCGACAGCTCGATCTCGCCCGACGACAGCGCCGCCAGCGCGACGCAGCCGCCGGGCTCGACCACCAGCTTGAGATAGGCCATGGCGTCGCGCATCGCCCGCCTGACGGCATCCTCTGAGACGGCGACGGCGCCGGCGAGGTTGCGGCGGTTGATCTCGAAGGTGATCGCGCCCGGCTCGGCGGTGAGGATGGCGTCGCAGATCGAACTATGGCCCGGCTCGTTCGAAACCCTGGCGCCCGCCGCCAGCGAGCGGCGCGTGTCGTCGAAATGCTCGGGTTCGACCGCCCAGATCGCGGTACCGGGCGAGGTATCCTTCACGGCGACCGAGATGCCGCTGGTCAGGCCGCCGCCACCACAGGGGATGACGACCGCGTCGAGGCCGACACCCAGAGCCCGCGCCTGCTTGACCAGCTCCAGTCCGATCGTGCCCTGGCCGGCAATGATGGCCGGATCGTCGAAAGGCGGCACCAACGCCATGCCCTTGTCGAGATAGGGGCGCACCACCGTCATGCGGTCGTCCTTGAATCGGTCGAAGGGCACCACCTCGGCGCCCATCCTGCGGACATTGGCGATCTTCATGTCAGGTGCATCCGCCGGCATGGCGATGACCGCCTTGACGCCGAACATGGCGGCGGAAGCCGCCACGCCTTGCGCGTGATTGCCCGAAGAGAAAGCGACGACGCCACGCGAGCGCTCCGCCTCGCTCAGCGTCGACAGCTTGTTGTAGGCACCGCGGAACTTGAACGAGCCGGTGCGCTGCAGCGTCTCCGGCTTGAACAGGATGCGGCCGCCGAAGCGCCTGTTCAGTTCCTGCGATTCGATCAAGGGGGTCTCGACGATCAGGCCCGAGAGGCGCGCTGCGGCGGCATGGATGTCGGCGATGCCGGGAGGGGTGGTCATGGCGGGTCCTGTGGCGATGCGATCCGGCCATGGTGCACGCAAAGGCGCGCGCGATGCCAACGAAAAGATGTGACCGGGACAAAGTTCGCGTTGTGATCAAGACACAAACACATCCTGCGTTGCGGCCGTCACGCCCGCATATCGAAATTCACCCCAGCAATGTCCGCTGCCGCTTGCTGCCGCCCAGCTTGCGCCAATTGTTGAACCGATGCGTGGCGGCGGCAAACGAGATCTTCATCTGCTGGGCGACCGAATAGCGCGACTTGCCCTCGTCGAACATGCGGTAGCAGCACTCGACGCCTTCCTCGGTCAGCTTGCCGTCGGGTGCCTTGTTGTGCGGGTTGGCGGGGTCGAATTTCTCGATCTGCTGCTCGACCAGCCCCTTCAGGCGCTGCAGGTCGGCCTCGATGCTGGCGATGAGATCGAGGACCGGTTTCGGGTCGTAGGGGTGCGGAGGCTTCTTGGCCGTCATCAGCTCGTTCCTTTTTTGGCTTGGCCCGATATATAGGTAAACATTCGCTGATAATGAAGAGGGATGCCCGGTGCCGGCTCAACTATTCTTGACCGTGGCCAAGCGCACGATTGACCAAGGACGTTGCAAATCATAGTTTAGAACAATTCTAAACTAGGGTGATTTCCTCATGCTTTCCCGTGTTTTCGGCTTCGGCCGCCGCTCCTTCGAATCGCTCTCCGAACAGGAGATCCTGGCGCTGGCCATTTCATCGGAGGAGGATGACGGGCGTATCTACCGGGCCTATGCGGACGGATTGTCCGAGACCTTTCCGCAATCGGCCAAACTCTTCGAGGCCATGGCCGAGGAGGAAGACGGCCATCGCGACTCGCTGATCGAACTCTTCCGCAAGCGTTTCGGCGAGCGCATTCCGCTGATCCGCCGTGAACATGTGAGGGGCTATTTCGAGCGCAAGCCCGACTGGCTGGTGCGGCCGCTCGGCATCGAGGCCGTGCGCCGCCAGGCCGAGGCGATGGAGCGACAGGCTTATCTGTTCTATGTCGAGGCGGCCAAGCGCACCACCGACGCCTCGACCCGCAAGCTGCTCGACGATCTGGCCGCGGCCGAACAGGGCCATGAAAGCTCGGCGCATGCGCTGGAGCAGAAACACGTGCCGGGCGAAGTCAAGGTCGAGGAGGCGACCGCCGAGCAGCGCCAGTTTATCCTCACCTATGTGCAGCCGGGCCTGGCCGGGCTGATGGACGGGTCGGTATCGACGCTGGCGCCGATCTTCGCCGCCGCCTTTGCCACCCATGACACCTGGCAGACGCTTCTGGTCGGTCTCGCCGCCTCGATCGGCGCCGGGATCTCGATGGGCTTCACCGAGGTCGCTTCCGACGACGGCAAGCTGTCGGGCAGGGGTTCACCGATCAAGCGGGGCCTGACCGTCGGCATCATGACGACGCTGGGCGGCCTCGGCCACGCGCTGCCCTATCTCATCCCGCATTTCTGGACCGCGACGGCGGTAGCCGCCGTGGTGGTGTTCTTCGAACTGTGGGCCATCGCCTTCGTCCAGAACCGCTACATGCAGACCCCGTTCCTGCGCGCCGCCTTCCAGGTGGTGCTGGGCGGCGCCCTGGTGTTCGCGGCGGGCGTGCTGATCGGGAATGCGTAAACAAAGTGGCGAGGTCAGCGCTGCCCCTCATCGCCCTGCCGGGCACTTCTCCCCGTATAGTGACGGGGAGAAGGAGGCTGGCTGCAGCGCTGGCTCCTTTCTTCCAACGCTGGCGATTGGCGAAACCGGCGATGGCAGGCAGGTGAGGGGCGGCGCCAACGTCAGCCCAATAACTCTACCCATTCACGGCCCGGCTGTCCGCTGGCGCCTCGTCCCTCTCGGCCAGTCCGTAGTCGCGCACCACGTGCGCGATCCGCAATCGATAGCCGGCAAAGATACCGCCGCGCCCGGCCCGCTGCGCCTGCCGGTGCTCTTCGGTGTTGCGCCAGGCCTTCACCGCCTCCTCGTCGCGCCAGAACGACAGCGACAGCACCCGGTCCGGGTCGGCCAGGCTCTGGAAGCGCTCGACGGAGATGAAGCCGTCAATGCCGTCGAGCAGCGGCCGCAGGTCGGCGGCTATGCCCAGATAGGCCTCGCGCCGGCCCTGCGCAGGCTGCACCTCGAAGATGACGGCGATCATGTCCTCACCAGCGGCGCATACGGGCCGGAAGCCAGTTTCAGGAACATGCGGTCCTCCTTGAGGATGAAGCGTTCGCGCTTGGCGAATTCATAGTTTGCCTTGCCGGCGGGGTCCGCGGCAAGCCGAGCACGATAGGCTTCATAGGCGGCAAGGCTTTCGATGTTGTAGGCGGCATAGGCCGTCGTGGCTGAGCCCTCATGCGGCGCGAAATAGCCGATCAGATCGGCGCCGCAGCGCGGAATGGCCTGACCCCAGTTGCGGGCATATTCCTCGAAGGCGGCCTTGCCGAACGGGTCGATCTCGTAGCGGATGAAGCAGGTGATGGTCATGTCGGTCTCCTTGATGGGCTTTCGCGCCGATAGTTCGAGCGGCCTCGAAACGTCGTGCCACCCGATCTGCTAGGCAGATGATTTGGCGATCACGCCTGCCAGAAGGATTTCGCGCATTCGCGGCGCACGTCCTCCCGTGTCAGGCCGAGGTCGCGCAGCAGGTGGTCGTCGATCTCCGAGAGGTCGCGGCGCTGCGAATGGCGGTCATACCAGCGGGCCAGCAACCGTGAGCGGACCCAGGTGACGAACGGGAACGATTGGCGGCGGGGCACCGGTTCGGGGGTGAAAGCGATTCGTGCGGCCATCCTCGTCTCCTTGATCCCGTCGGAGAATAATGGTTATCTGACAAGAATGCTTCGATGAGGATCAAACCATGCGTGAAGGACCCGACATTGCCCGCATCGCCAGCCTGGTCGGCGATCCGGCCCGCGCCAACATGCTGAACGCCCTGATGGGCGGCACGGCATTGACCGCGAGCGAACTGGCGCTGGAGGCCGGCGTGTCGCTGCCGACCGCCTCCTCGCATCTGTCCAAGCTGATGGAGGGCGGGCTGCTGACCTTGGCCAGCCATGGCCGGCATCGCTATTACGGTCTGGCCGGCCCGCAAGTGGCCGGCATGATCGAGGCCATCACCGGCGTGGCGGAAGCCGTTGGCCCCAGGCGCGTGCGGCCAGGCCCGCGCGACGGCGCGATGCGCGGCGCGCGCGTCTGCTACGATCACCTTGCCGGCGAGCAGGCCGTTGCGATGCTGGACCGCCTCGTCGAGAAAAACATACTGGTCCGCAACGACAAGGAGATCAGGCTCGGGCCATCCGCCGCATCGCATTTCGCGGCGATCGGCATCGATGTCTACACCAAGCCGCGGCGGCCGGTGTGCCGCGCCTGCCTCGACTGGAGCGTGCGGCGCTCGCACCTCGCCGGGACGCTTGGCGCCGCCATCCTCGACAAGATCCTTGCCGAGAAATGGGCGCGCCGCGAGAAGGACAGCCGCGCGGTGATTTTCTCGCCGCCGGGCAAGCAGGCGTTCGAGAGGGTGTTTTTGGGGTGAGGTCGGCGCGCCGAAAGTCGAGCTAGCCCCGCTTCAGCACCTTCCCCTTCTTGAAGAAATCCACCCACGGATCGGCTTCCGAGAGCCGTTTCAACGTCGTCTTGTCGCCGATCGGGAAGGCGTTCGGCGGCAGGCCGGCCTCGATCTCGGCCCAGGTCACCGGCATCGACACCGTCGCGCCCTTCTTGGCGCGCGAGGAGTAGGGCGCGACGGTGGTCGCGCCGCTGCCGTTGCGCAGGTAGTCGACGAAGATCTTCCCCGTGCGCGCCTTCTTCGACAGCGTCGCGGTGTAGCGATCCGGCGCGCCTTGCTCCAGCGCCCTGGCGAAATCATGGGCGAAGCCTTTGACCTCGGCCCAATCCGCCGACGGCTTCAGCGGAACGACGACGTGAAAGCCCTTGCCGCCCGATGTCTTGACGAAATTGGGCAGCGACAGCTCGTCGAGCTTGCCCCTGATGTCGAGCGCCGCCTCGCGCACCGCCTTCACATCGACGCCCTCGTCGGGGTCGAGGTCGAAGACGATCTGGTCGGGCTGTTCAAGCTTGTCGATGGTGCAGCCCCAGATGTGGATCTCGACCACGCCGAGCTGGACCAGCGCCGCGATGCCGTCGAAATCGCGGATGAACAGGATTTCCTCGCCATCCGTGGGATCCTTGGTCTTCTCGATCTTCGCATGCATGCCGGGCGAGGCATGCTTCTGGAAGAAGCGCTGGCCGCCGACACCATCGGGCGCCCTGACCAGGCTGAGCGGGCGGTCGACCACGAATTGCTTCATGCGCGGCCATACCAGCGCGTAGTGATCGAGCAGGGCCTGCTTCGAGATCTTTTCGTCGGGCCACAGAAGCTTGTCCGGGTGGGAGAGCTTCACGCTGGTTTTCGCCGCCGGTGCTGCCGTATTGGCGCTGCCTGCCGCCGGCTTGGGCTTGGCGGGGCTCTTGCCTGTCGCTGTTTTGGTTCCCGCTGCCCCTGTTCCCGTTGCCCCTGTTCCCGTTGCATTGGGCTTTTCCTGCACGACTTCCTCCGCCGGCTTGTCCTCGCGCAGCCCCTGGAACGAAGCATGGCGTATTATACGGTCCGACGTCCAGCTGCGAAACTCCACTTCGCCGACCAGTTCCGGCTTGACCCAGACCAGGCCCTTGCCCTTCGGCACGGCCGCATCGAAGGGCGAGGCGTCCGCCTTCAGCGCATCGAGCTTCTTCTTCAGGTCGTTGGCGCTCTTGGTGGAGAAGCCGGTGCCGACACGGCCGGCATAGTGCAGGCTGCCGCCTTCGAAATAGCCGACCAGCAGCGAGCGCAGGCCGCGCCCGGTCTTGTCCGACGGCAGATAGCCGCCAATGACGAATTCCTGCCGTGCCGTGCATTTCGATTTGACCCATGCCGGACCGCGCCCGCTCCGGTAGGGCGCATCGGCGCGTTTTGAGACGACGCCTTCCAGCCCCATGCGGCAGGCATGTTCCAGCATGATCTTGCCGGGTTCGGCAAAATGGTCGGAGAAACGCACCGCCGCGGTGTCGGACGGCTCGCCGAGCAGCGCCTGCAGGGCCTGCTTGCGCTCGACAAGCGGCTCGCGGCGCAAATCCTTGCCGTCGAGCCGCATCAGGTCGAAGACGTAATAGATGAAGCGGTTCGTCCGCTTCGCCGACAGATCCTGCTGCAGCAGCGCGAAGGACGACACGCCGCTGTCGGCCAGCACGACGATCTCGCCGTCGAGGATGGCGTCGCTGCATTTCAGCCCGGCGAGTTCGGCCGCGATCTCGCCGCCGAATTTTTCCGTCCAGTCCAGCCCGGTGCGGGTCAAGAGCCGAACGTCGGTGCCGGCGATCTGCGCCTGCATGCGGTAGCCGTCGAACTTCACCTCATGCAGCCAGTCCTGGCCCGACGGTGCGTCGCGCTCCAGCGTGGCGAGTTGCGGCTCGATGAAATCGAGCTTCTTGCCGCCGGTCTTGGCCTTGCCGGCGGCCGGCTTGTTCGAATGCCAGACCTTCGGCTTCTCGCCCTTGGCCGCCTTGCCTTCGCCGACCTCCTCGATCGTCAGGCCTGATTTCACCGATTTCGGCTCGTCTTGCAGAATATCCTCGCCGGGGCGTGCGGCGGCATCGTCCGACTTGATCAGCAGCCAGTTGTCGCGTTTTTCGCCGGGCCGCGGCCGCAGCCGCACCAGATGCCACTTGCCACGCAGCTTGTGGCCCTCGAGCTCGAAGTTGATGTGCCCCTTCGCCATCATCTTGGCCGGATCGCCCTCGGGCATCCAGGTGCCCTCGTCCCAGACGAGGACCGAGCCGCCGCCATATTCGCCCTTGGGGATGGTGCCTTCGAAGCCGGCATAGTCGATGGGATGATCCTCGACATGCACGGCCAGCCGCTTTTCGTGCGGATCGAGGCTCGGGCCGCGCGTCACCGCCCAGCTCCACAGCACGCCGTCATGCTCGAGGCGAAAATCGTAATGCAGCCTTGTGGCGGCATGCTTCTGGACGACGAAGATGCCGCCGTCCTTCTTGCCGCGCGCAACCTTGCCCGCCGGCTCGGCGGTCTTCTTGAAGTCACGCTTCGAATGATACTGTTCGAGGCTGCTGGCCATCTCGTATCCTCAGGCCGATTTGCGCTTCGGCGCAACGCTTTTCGCCTTGGCACGTTTGGCCGCCGGCTTGGCTTTCGCCGGGGACGACTTGGTTTGTCCTGAACCCGAATCCGACGACAAGCTCTTCTTCAGCGCGTCGAACAGGTTGACGACATTGGAGGGTTTGGGCGCCTCCTTGGCCTTGGGCGCCTTGTGCCCCGCCTTCTTGGCGCGGATCAGCTCGAGCAGGGCTTCCTCATATTTGTCGTCGAATTTCGAGGGATCGAACTTGGTCTTCTTCTTGTCGATGATGAGCTCGGCCAGATCGGTCATCTCCTGGTCGGTCTTCACCGCCTCGATGTCGCCGAAGACGGTCTCCGGCTGGCGCACCGTGTTGTCGTAGCGCAGCGTGGTCAGCACCATGCCCTTGCCGAGCGGCTCGATGACCACTGGACGCTCGCGCCGATAAAGAACGATGCGCGCCAGCCCGGCCATCTTCTTGCCCGCCATCGCGTCGCGGATGACGGCGAACGCCTCCTCCGAAACCTTGTCGGCCGGCGCGACATAGTAGGGCGTGTCGAGATAGATCTGCCGGATCGAGGACTTGTCGACGAAGCCGTCGAGGCTCATCGTGTGCGAGGTTTCGATCTGCACCGCCTCGATCTCGTCCTCCTCTATATGGACGAAGTCGCCCTTTTCGATCTCGTATCCCTTGATCTCGTCGCCGTCCTCGACCGGTTTGCCGGTCTCGGCGTCGACATAGATCCGCTTCACCGTATTGCCGGTCTTGCGGTTCAGGATGTGGAACGAGACCTTGTCGGCATGGGTGACCACGTTGGTCAGTTCGATGGCGCAGGTGACCAGCGAGAGCTTCAGATAGCCTTTCCAGGCCGGGCGCGGCGCCATGATGATTTCCCCGTGAAAAAGATCAGCTGGAACGGGTGGAACGGGCGACCACCCCGCTCGGTTCCAACCCGGTCGGGCCGGGGCCGGCGCGGTTGCCGCCGGCCCCGACCTTCAGCCCCTATTCGGCGGCCTGCAGGTTGATCTTGCTTTCCGCGATTTCGGTCAGCTTGCGATCCGTCGCCTGCTCTTCCTTGAGATTCTTGGCCAGCACATTGGCGCAGTCGCTGCGGCCGAGCTGCTTGGCCCAGGCGATCAAGGTGCCGTAGCGGGTCATTTCGTAGTGCTCGACGGCCTGCGCGGAGGCGATCAGCGCGGCATCCAGAACGTCCTTATCGTCGACATCGCCGCTGACGTCGTCGGCCTCCTCGAGAATGCCGTCGATGGCCGGGCAGTTCACCTGCTTGGCCTTGACGCCATGCAGCTCGAACACCTGCTCGACGCGTTCGATATGGCCCTTGGTCTGCTCGAGGTGTTTTTCGAAGCCGGCCTTCAATTGCGGATCGGTTGCCTTGTCGACCATCTTCGGCAGCGCCTTCTCGATCTGCTTTTCAGCATAATAGATGTCGCGCAGCGTGTGCACGAAGAGGTCGTCCAGCGTTTTGATGTCCTTCGAAAAGAAGCCCATGATTTCAACCTTTCCATTGCTCTTGCTTGTTCGGGAGATCCCGGCCTGCCTGGGCAGTGCCTGTGAGCCGGCAATGCCGGTCCTGCGACTCAACGTCCGTTGGTGGGGCCGGTTCCGAACGCTCGCGGCCGCACGGCAACGAAATTCTCGGGCGGCACGAAAGTTGAAACACAAGCGCGCCAAGGCGACATTCAAACGAAACATATGTGATGCAAAAGTCACACCAACCGAAATGATGACAAAAGGCGTCGAAACACCCCGAATCAGCCGCAATCCGGCCATGAAGCGACGGGTTTTCGACCAAAAATTAACATCACGTTCACTGAGTATTCACGCCTCGATGCTATCGTTCTCGCACTTCGGAAGGGACGTCCGAAAATCGGGACAGGGACCAGGTAAAATGAACTTCCTCACGCAACTCATCGGCTATGCCGCCGCCATCCGCGAATTCGTCGCGCCGACCTATCGGCCCGAGCGCTATTACATGCGTGGCCCCGGTCCGGCCTGCGCCCGTCGCGGCACGTCGCTGGGCGCGCACTGACCATGAGCTTCGAAAGCCGCCACAACAGCCGCATCTGCAGGCCGGACGCCGACAGCCGCGCCACCGCCTATCGCGCCGAACGCCCTGTCCTGGCCGACCGCCGGCGTGCGGCAACGCCGCGTCTTTGATGCCGCCATCGGCCGGCTTGATGTCATAGGACATAAGCAGCCGAGGCCAGCGTGACCGCCGCGGACGAGCCCTCCCCAGGCAAGCCGCCCCTCTGAACCCTTCGGTGCAGCCGCTGATCATCTTCGAGAGCGTCGCGCCTGGTTGCGGCCAATCGGATGAATGCGCGCTACCGCGGCCGGCTCGAGCGATCGGCCACACAGGGTTGGAGCACAATCGCGCCGCCCGCCGCCTTACCCAGTTCGCGGCAATCCTGGGACGTGCACAGCGTCCAGCCACCGGCCGTCGCGCCGGAGGCCGCCAGCACGAGACGGGGCTGCGGCCCGACCTTGGGCGCATAGACCCACCAGCCATCCTTCAGCACGGCACCTTCCGGCGGCTCCATGCCGGCACCCGAGCCCTTGATCCGGGCCTCCACCACTTGCAGGCCGGAGGGCGTCACCTTCCAGTCCTCCTCCCAGAGCGTCCGCTCCACCGAATGCGTCCAGAACAGTGTGAAGGCGGCAACGCCGAGCGTCACGCTCTTGCCGGCGGCGAGGATGCACAGGCTCATGCGGTTTCTCGCCTGAGCAGGATCGCCGCCGCCAGCCGGGTGCCGCATTTTGCGTTCGCCGACCTTCGCTTCGGGATCATGCCCTGGCCGGCGCCTGCCGGGCACGCCAGACATGCCAGCCGATCCAGGCCAGCGACAGCGCCCAGCCGGTCTCGTCGGTCAGCGGCACCGCCGCCACCAGCAGCACGCCGGCGGCGAAGGCGACCAGCCGTTCCCACCAGGCCATGCGCGTGGCAAGGAAGCCGACGGCGGCGGCGCCCCACAGCACGATGCCCATGCAGGCCTTGAGAACGATGTAGGTGACCTCGACGGGATAACCGAACTGGGCGGCGATCGGTCCGGCGTCCTGCAGCATCAGCGCCGGCGTGTAGACCGCCATGAACGGAACGACGAAACCGGCAATGGCTAGTTTTGTCGCCTGGATACCGATCTTGAGGCCGCTCTCCTTGGCCATGGGTGCGGCGGCAAAGGCGGCCAACGCCACCGGCGGCGTCAGGTCGGCCATGATGCCGAAATAGAAGACGAACATGTGGCTGACCACCAGCGGCACGCCGAGCGATAGCAGCGCCGGCCCGGCCAGCGACGAGGTGATGATGTAGTTGGGGATGGTCGGGATGCCCATGCCGAGCACCAGGCAGGTCAGCATGGTCAGCACCAGCGACAGGAACAGATTGTTCTCGCCGATCGAGATGATCCAGCCGATGAAGGTCGAGGCGATGCCGGTCAGCGTCAGCGTGCCGATGACGATGCCGACGATGGCGCAGGCAATGCCGACCGGCAGCGCGTTCTTGGCGCCTTCGGCAAGCGAAACGATGCAGATCCGCAGCGTCTCGCGGCCACCCCTGAAGGCAAGGCAGGCAATGACGAGTGCGGCGATGACAAGGCTGAGGATGTTGACGCCGAATTTCATGAAGGAGGCGGCGGCAAGCCCCAGCGCCAGCCAGAAGACGACGCGGAAGGCGAGCGGCCCGATCAGCGCCGCCAGCGGCGTGCCGAGGATCAGCACGATGGTCAGCGCCAGGCCCATCGTACCCGCGAAGACAGGTGTGTAGCCGGCGAACAGCAGATAGATCAGCGCCGCCAGCGGCAGCACCAGCGGCCAGTGCTGTCGCACCGCGTCCCAGGGGTTGGGCAGGTCCGCCTTGGCCATGCCACGCAGGCCGGCCTTGCCTGCCTCCAGATGCACCTGCCAGAAACAGGCGCCGAAATAGAGCAGCGCCGGGATGATGGCCGCCTTGACCACATCGGCATAGGGGATGTTCAGCGTCTCGGCCATGATGAAGGCGACCGCGCCCATCACCGGCGGCATGATCTGGCCGCCCATCGAGGAGGTCGCCTCGACGGCGCCGGCGAAGGCCGAGCGGAAGCCGAAGCGCTTCATCAAGGGAATCGTGAACTGGCCGCTGGCCACCACATTGGCGACGCCGGAACCGGAAATGGTGCCCATCAGCGCCGAGGACAGCACGCAGACCTGCGCCGGGCCGCCGCGCCAGGTGCCGACCAGGCCGAGCGCGAAATCGTTGAACAGCGCGATCATCCCGGCGCGTTCGAGGAAGGCGGCAAAGACGACGAAGATGAAGATATAGGCGGCCGAGACATAGATCGGCGTGCCGTAAATGCCTTCGGTGCCGTAGGCGAAGGTGTCGACCAGCTGGGCGAAGTCATAGCCGCGATGGATGAAGGGCGGCGGCAGATGATTGCCGACGAAGCAATAGGCGAGAAAGATGAAGGCGATGGCCGCCAGCGGCAGCCCCATCAGCCGGCGCGCCGCCTCGAAGACCAGCACCACCAGCACCGCGCCGACGATCAGGTCCGGCGTGGTGAGGAAGCCGGAGCGCCGGATGAGGTCGGTATAGAACACCCAATTGTACAGGCCGGTGCCGAAGCCGAGCACGCCCAGCGTCCAGAACGCGGCCTTGGCCGGCAGGCTGGTGGCGCGCAGATTGGCGATCAGGCCGAAGCCGAGCAGCAGCAGGAAACCGACATGCATGGCCCGCACCACCTGGCTCGGCAGGCTGCCATAGGCGGCGATGTAGATCTGGAAGGCGGAAAAAGCGACCGCGATGGCGAAGGCCGCCTTGCCGGCGATGCCGTCGCCGAAACCCGGCGGCAGTCCTTCGACCTGCTCTTCGGCGACGGGGAGATGGAAGGTGGAGGATTTGCCGTCGACTGCTTCGCTCATCCGACGCACTCCAAAATGAGCGAATGATAGTGCGAGGCGCGTCGCGAAGACATCTCAGATAGTCCTCGCCTACTTCAGCAGCCCCTTCTCCTTGTAATACCGCTCCGCGCCCGGATGCAGCGGCACCGGCATGCCGTCGAGGGCCTTGGCCGGGTCGATCGCCTTGGCGGCGGCGTGCGCAGCGGCAAGCTGGTCGAGATGCTCGAACATCTGCTTGGTCATCTGGTAGGCGGTCTCATCCGAGACATCGGCCCGGGTGATGAGGAAATTGCCGACGGCGGCTGTCGCGACATCCTCTGCCTGGCCCTCATAGGTGCCCTTGGGAATGACCACCGACAGATAGGGCGAGCCGATCTTGGCGACGTCTTCGGCCGGCACCGCAACGACATTGATCGGCAAGGAGGTGGCGAGATCGCGGATCGAGGCGACGCCCAGCCCGGCCGATTGCAGCGTGGCGTCGAGCTGGCGGTTCTTGATCAGCTCGACCGATTCGGCGAAGGGCAGATATTCGACGCGGCCGAGGTCCTCGTATTTCAGCCCGGCGGCGGCGAAGATGGCCCGCGCGTTGAGCTCGGTGCCCGATGCCGGCGCGCCGACCGACAAGCTCTTGCCCTTGAGGTCGGCGAGCGTCTTGATGCCGGATTCCTGGCTGGCGACGATCTGGATGTAATTGGGATAGATGGCGGCGATGCCGCGCAGCTTGTCCAGCTTGCCGGGGAAGCCGGCCTCGGCATTGCCCTCGGCGGCCATCTTGACGGAATCGCCGAGCGCGAACGCGATCTCGCCCTTGCCCTGCTGCAGGAGGTTGAGGTTCTCGACCGAGGCCTTGGTCGCCTGCACCTGGGTGCGGGCGCCCTCGATGCCCTTGCCGTAGATTTCCGACAGTGCCACGCCGAGCGGATAATAGACGCCCGAAGTGCCGCCGGTCAGCACATTGATGAATTCCTGCGCGGTGGCGGACACCGCACCAAGGCCAAGGGAAAGCGCCATCGCGCCGGCAGCAATAAACGTCTTTCTGAAGTTCAACATCCGGTTTCCTCCCTGAAATATTGGCCGCATCGCCTCCCTGACGCGAACCGGGCGAGTTTAGACAGCGGAGGGGAAATGCCAACCCGCAATTCCGCTCGTTAGACGAATGGTTGAGAGTGTCGCCAAACATATGCCCGCTTGCACAAGGCGCGGCCGGAGCCGAAAGTTTTTCCAGCGCCTGTCGAAATCGGCCAAGGTCGCGCGACATACGTTCGGCCCGCAACGAAGCGGCCTTCGAAACCACGGGAGAAGACCCATGCGATACATGCTTATGATTTACGCCGACGAAGCCGCGATGGCGAACGTGCCGACCGAGGCGACCTATCAGATGAGCGCCGCCTATGACGCCTACACGGAAGCGCTGAAGAAGTCCGGCACCTGGCTGGCCGGCGACAGGCTGCGCCCGAGCCAGGCGACCACCCTGGTCCGGATGACTGACGGTAAGACCAGCGTGCTCGACGGCCCCTATGCCGACACCAAGGAGCAGCTTGCCGGCTTCTACATGATCGAAGCCGAGGACGCCGACGCCGCGATCGCCTGGGCGGCGCGCTGTCCGGCGGCCAGCACCGGGACTGTCGAGGTGCGGCCGATCTGGGAAATGGCCGACTATCTGCCCAGGAAATGACGGCGTGATGGACACACGCCCCGAAATCGCCCGGGTGGCCGCCGAGACGGCCGCCCGGCAGAGCTACGGCAAGCTGGTCGCCTGGCTGGCGGCGCGCACGCGCGACGTGGCTGCCGCGGAGGATGCTCTGGCCGACGCCTTTGCGGCGGCGCTTGAACGCTGGCCGCGCACCGGCGTGCCGGAAAAGCCGGAAGCCTGGTTGCTCGCGGTGGCAAGGCGGCGGCGTGTCGACGCGGTGCGGCGGCGGCTGACCAGCGAAGCCGGCCGCGACCATCTCAAGCTGATTGCCGAGGAGGCGGAGGCGCGCATGACCGATGAGGACCTGCCCGACGAACGATTGCGGCTGATGTTCGCCTGCGCCCATCCGGCGATCGAACCGGGCGTGCGGGCGCCGCTGATCCTGCAGACCATCCTCGGCTTCGATGCCGCGACGATCGCTTCCGCTTTCCTGCTCTCGCCGTCAACGATGGGCCAGCGCCTGGTGCGCGCCAAGAGCCGCATCCGCGAGACCGGCATTCCGTTCCGCGTACCGGAGCGAGCCGAACTCGGCGAAAGGCTGGACGCGGTGCTGGAGGCGATCTACGCCGCTTTCGCCGAGGGCTGGTCCGACCCGGCCGGTACCGAGACGCGGCGCCGGAACCTCGCCACCGAAGGCATCTGGCTCGGCCGGCTGGTGGCCTCGCTGCTGCCGCACGAGCCGGAAGCGCTGGGCCTGCTGGCTCTGATGCTGTTCGCCGAAGCGCGCCGCGCCGCGCGTCGCGACACGGCCGGAGAGTATGTGCCGCTCGCCGAGCAGGACCATGCACTGTGGGATCACGCCCTGGTCGACGAGGCCGAAGCCCTGCTCTGCCGTGCCGCCGCCATGGGCACGATCGGCCGCTATCAGCTCGAGGCGGCGGTCCAGTCGGCGCATGTGGCGCGACGGCTGAGCGGCCGCACCGACTGGGCGGCGATCCGCGCGCTCTACGAAGCGCTGTTTTCGATCGCGGGATCACCGGTCGTGGCGATCAACCGCGCGGTGGCGATCGCCGAGACCGAGGGCGCGGTGGCGGGGTTGGCGGCTCTTTACGTGCTGGGAGACGACAAGCGGCTCAATGACTACCAGCCCTACTGGGCCGCGCGGGCCGGCCTGCTGGCCAGGCTCGGCCAGGCACCGCAGGCGCTCGAAGCCTATGATCGGGCGATCGGCCTCGAGCGCGATCCGGCGGTGCGCCGCTTCCTGCAGGCAAGACGCGCCGCGCTCATACAGTGAAGTGTCCGCTCAGGCCGGCCACATTTCGTGCGACGTGTTGAGCGTCTTCATGAGCGGATGCTCGCGCAACCGCGCCCACAGGCGTTCGATACCGGGCCAGGCCGCCCGCGCCATGTCGATGTCGGGATGCCAAGCCACCAGCATGACGAGATAGATGTCGGCCAGCGACATCTGATCGCCGGCGAGCCAGTCGCGGTTGCGCAAGGCTGCATCGACGACGGCAAACCCGCGGTCCATCTCGGCGACCGCCGCCTGTTTCACCGCCTTCGTGCCCTCGGCATCCGTCGTGTAGCGATGGGCGTAGTAGAGCCGCAGCATCGCCGGGTAGAGCACCGAGGACATGAACGCCATCCAGCGCAGGAACTCCGCGCGCGCCGGTTCATCGGCGGTCGGCGCCAGGCCGGCTTGCGGGTGGCGCTCGGCGAGCAGGATGCAGATCGCCGCCGATTCGGTGACCGAGCGTCCGTCCGGCAAGGTCAGCACCGGCACCTGGTTCAACGGGCTGATGGCGAGGAAGGCCGGATCGGGCGCCTCGCTCTTCAGCACGTCGATCTGCTGGAAAGGCGCATCGATCAGCGCCAGCGCCGCCTCGACGACAAAGCCGCCGCTGCCCGGACGCGTGTAGAGCTTGTACATGAAATCCTCCCCCCGGCCCGAACCAGGGCGCGCTCGAGATTTGCACCGGAAGCAGGGGCTACTCAAGTCGGGTAAGGACTCCACGGCAGGTTTTTCAACGGGCCAGGCTCAGGACGCTAAACAAGCTACGTTAGCGCTGCTGTTCTTGGGTATCGAAGCCTAAGCTCCCAGCCCCTCGAACAGGATCGTCGACAGATACCGCTCGGCGAAATCGGGGATGACCACGACCAGGGTCTTGCCCTTGTTCTCGGGCCGCGAGCCGACGACGATGGCCGCCTGCAGGGCCGCGCCCGAGGAGATGCCGACCGGCACGCCTTCGAGGCGGGCGATGAGGCGCGCATTGGCGACCGAATCCTCGTTCGAGACCTTAACGATCTCGTCATAGACCGTGGTGTCGAGGATTTTTGGCGCGAAGCCGGCGCCGATGCCCTGGATCTTGTGCGGGCCGGGCTGGCCGCCCGACAGGACCGGCGAAGCATCCGGCTCGACGGCGACGACATGCAGCGCGGGCTGGCGCTTCTTCAAAACCTGGCCGACGCCGGTGATGGTGCCGCCAGTGCCGATGCCGGCGATGAAGATGTCGATCCCGCCCTGGGTGTCGTTCCAGATTTCCTCCGCCGTCGTCTTGCGATGGATCTCTGGATTGGCCGGGTTTTCGAACTGCTGCGGAATGATGGCGTTGGGGATCGTCGCGGCCAGTTCGTCGGCCTTGGCGATGGCGCCCTTCATGCCTTTCGGGCCTTCGGTCAGCACCAGTTCGGCGCCGAGCAGCGCCAGCATCTTGCGGCGCTCGACCGACATTGTCTCCGGCATGGTCAGGATCAGCTTGTAGCCCTTGGCGGCGGCGGCGAAGGCGAGCGCGATGCCGGTGTTGCCGGATGTCGGTTCGATCAGCGTGGTCTTGCCGGGGGCAATCTTGCCGGCCGCTTCCAGCGCCTCGATCATCGCTACGCCGATACGGTCCTTGACCGAGGCGATCGGATTGAAGAATTCGAGCTTGGCGACCAGATTGGCGACGATGCCCTTCTCCTTGGCGAACTTGTCGAGCCGTACCAGGGGCGTGTCGCCGATCGTGTCGGTGATGGAATCGTAGATGCGGCCGCGGCCGGGCACGCGGGCTGAAGTGACGGGCTTGTTCATTGGTTTCGCTCCCTGGATTTCAGGCAATTGGCAGTAGCCGACAGAATAGGGCTTTCAACCGCGCAAGATAGGCTGCGGCTGGAAAATATCCGAGTGGGGCGCGTGCTGAAAACGCCTGGCACTCGGAAAAGCATTTCCCGAAACAGCCGAAGTAGGGAATGGTTTGGCCGAAACGACCTACTGACGAGCGGCGATCGCCGCCGCCGCGCCAACCATGAAGGCGCCGGCAGTGCGGTTCAGCACCTTCAGCGCGCGCGGCGACTTCAGGAACCAGCGCGCCTTGGCCGCCAGCGCCAGGTAAGGCACCAGCACGACGAACAGGACGACGACCGTCAGCGCGACGAGAATGCCGTAATCGGCAAGCGTGATCGTCTTCAGGTCGACGATGGTCGGCGTGATGGCGAGGTAGAAGATCATCGTCTTGGGGTTGCCGAGCGTCACGGTGAGGCCGGCGACGAAGCTCGACAGCAAGCCGCCCTTTCCCTTCCTGGCTTCGATGGTTTCGGGTGTGATGCCGGCGGTCCAGAAGCGCCAGCCGAGAAAAGCCAGGTAGGCGACGCCGGCCCATTTGATGGCCAGGAAAACCATGCCGAATTCCTGCGCGACGAAGGCGAGGCCCAGCACCACGGCGGTCAGGTAGGTGAGATCGCCCAGCATGAGGCCGAAGGACATGGCCAGCGACGAGCGAAAGCCCGAGCCCAGCGCACGCGCGACCAACGCGGTGATGCCGGGGCCAGGAATGGCGGCGGCGATACCAAGAGCGGCGCTATAGGCGAGGAATCCGGTGAGGGTCATTGGCGTTGGTGTCCAAGGGCGGTCGCGCCCCTTGTCGCACGAGGCGGGTCTCCAGGTGAACCCCTGAGCGCGGGATTCGCTTGCACCAGACGGCATGGCCCGGTTCGCAAGCAAGGATCAGGAGCGGTCGCCACCATAAGTCACGCGCCAGATCGTGCCGTTGCCGTCCTCGGAGACGATCAAGGATCCGTCGCCGGCCACCGCAACGCCGACCGGGCGGCCCCACACCTCGCCGTTCGAAACGACGAAGCCGGTCATGAAATCCTCGTATTCGCCGGTTGGCTTGCCGCCCTTGAACTTGAGCCGGACCACCTTGTAGCCGGTCCTGTTGCCGCGGTTCCACGAACCGTGCAGGGCAACGAAAGCGTCGCCTCGATAGTCCTGGGGAAAGCCGGCGTCGGCGGGCAAATCCTTGCCATCGTAGAAGGCGATGTTGAGCGGCGCCGAGTGCGCCTGAATCAGCACGTCGGGACTGTCAGCCTTGCCGGCGAGATCGGGGCGCTCGCCCCTGTGGCGCGGGTCCTCATTGTCGCCGATATAATACCAGGGCCAGCCATAGAAGGCGCCTTCCCTGACCGATGTCGCGTATTCGGCGGGCACATTGTCGCCGAGCCCGTCGCGCTCGTTGACGACACACCATAGCGCGCCGGTCGCCGGCTGGACGGTCATGCCCGAACAGTTGCGCAAGCCGGTGGCCACTGTGCGACCGTTCTTACCGTCGGGGTCGAAGGCCCGGACCTCGGCCCGGCCCGCCTCGGAACCCCAACTGGCGCCGAGCGGCTTAGCCTTGACCCAGGCGTCGAGCCCGCCCCTGGGCCTCTTGCCCATGTCCTCGGCGACATTCGAGCCGGAGCCGACGGAAAGATAAAGTGTCTTGCCGTCGGGCGAGAAGGCGATGTCGCGGGTCCAGTGGTGGGTCGAAGGAATGTCGGCGACGATGGTTTGCGGCTCGCCCGAGGCCTTCAGGTCGCCATTGCCGTAGGCAAAACGCACGATGCTGTCGCTGTTGGCGACGTAGACCCATTGCGGGTCCTTGCCCGGGGGATAGAAGGCAATGCCATAGGGCCGGTTGAGACCGCCGGCAAAGATGCTTTTCTCAGCGGCTTTCGCGCTGCCCTTCGCCAGGCGATAGACGCGGAGCTGGTTGGCCTTGCTGTCGGCAATGAACAGGTCGCCATTGGGCGCGATGCGCACCACGCGCGGATTGTCGATCCCCGAGGCGATCAACTCGGCCGAAAACCCCGGCGGCAAATGCGGCTTTGCGTCCGCCGGCATGTCGATCACGCCGGCGCTGTTGGAGGCGGATTTGGTGACATAGGGTTTCGGCAGGTCTTCCGGCTTGATCAGCCGGCGCACGCCGGGCCTGTCCGCCCGCCAGTCGCCGAAGGCGGCCGGGCCTTTGAGCACAGGCTGGTCGGCTTGCTGGGCGAGCGCCGCTGTCGTGACAAACAGTGCGGACATCGCCAGTCCGGCTAACCGCATCACTTCCTCCAATCCGTCATGAAGGAAAGCAACGATCGGTTTGCCCGTGGGTTCCGTTGCGCACGATGCGCAAAACCTCTCGGATCATGTCCCGGCTGCGTAAAAATCGTCGTCCAGGCGTTTTTCCAATTCAACGAGATCGGCCGGCAATGGCAGGCCCATGGCGCGCATCTCGCGCAGTTTTTCGCGCAGCTGTTCCTGAATTTCGTGCTGGTCCTCCGGCTGGTTGACCATCTCCTCGAGCAACAGACTGATCTGGGCCTTGAACGATTCCAGCGCCATTCTTTTTCTCCTTTGCAGCCTGTCTGGATTTACGGTCCCGCCAGGAAAGTCGTTCGCGGTCGAATTCCGGCATGGAAACCAAAGCAATAATTCCTCGGACTCCTTACCTCAGCATGCGGGAAATCAGCTGTGCCGTATAATCCACCATCGGCACGATGCGGGCATAGTTCAGCCTTGTCGGGCCGATGACGCCGAGCGCGCCGACGACGCGGGCGTCCTTGTCGCGATAGGGCGCCACCACCAGCGACGAGCCCGACAGCGAGAACAGCTTGTTTTCCGAGCCGATGAAGATGCGCACGCCCGATCCCTGCTCGGCGAGGTCGAGCAATTGGATCAGCCCGTCCTGCGTCTCCATGTCCTCGAACAGGTGGCGCAAGAGTTCGATGTCGGCCTGGGCGGTGACGTTTTCCAGCAGATTGGCGCGGCCGCGCACGATGAGCCGCGCCGGCAGGCCGCTTTCGGCCCCCGCCCACACCGCAAGCCCCTTCTCGACGAGGTCCTGCGACAGCGTGTCGAGGGCGGCTCTCGTCTCTTCCTTGATGCGGGCGATCTCGGTGCGCGCCTCGGCCAGCGTGCGGCCACGGATATGCGCATTGAGGAAATTCGAGGCCTCGTGCAGTTGCGAGACGGTGATGCCGGCGGGCAGCTCGACGACACGGTTTTCGACATCGCCATTCTGCGATACCAGCACGGCAAGCGCCTTGGTCGGCTCCAGCTGGATGAATTCGATATGCTTGAGCGCCACCTCGTTCTTGGCCGCCAGCACCAGGCCGGCGCCGCGCGACATGCCCGACAGCATCTGGCTGGCCTCGGTCAGCATATGCTCCAGCGTCGCGCCGGAGCCGGAGGCCCGCACCTGCGCCTCGATGGTGCGGCGCTCCTCGTCGGAGAGGTCGCCAAGCTCCATGAAGGCATCGACGAAGAAACGCAGGCCAGCCTGGGTCGGCAGGCGCCCGGCCGAGATGTGCGGCGCGTAGATCAGCCCGAGATGCTCGAGGTCGCTCATCACGTTGCGGATGGTGGCGGGCGACAGCGAGGACGGCAGGATGCGCGACAGGCTGCGCGAGCCCACGGGTTCGCCGTCCCGCAGATAGGAATCGACGATGCGCCGGAAGATGTCGCGCGAGCGCATGTCGAGCGACTGAAGAGCCAGCGACTGCGAGGCGGGATCGACTGCCTTGGTCATTCGGCTAAAAACCTCCGGTTCAAGGATATAGACTTCGGTGGGCCGCGCGCAACCCGGTGTCTGTGTCGGATCGCTCGGCCATTTTCCTTTGCGCCATGGGCTTGGTGGGGCTACAAGCCGGCCACGATTCAAAAAATGACAAGAAAGCAGGCCGAATGCGCCCCTCCAAACGCCAATTCGACGAAATGCGCGCCATATCCTTCGAGCGCGGCGTCTCCAAGCATGCCGAAGGCTCGTGCCTGGTGAAGTTCGGCGACACGCATGTCCTGTGCACTGCCAGCCTTGAGGAAAAGGTGCCTGGCTGGATGCGCAATTCCGGCAAGGGCTGGGTGACGGCCGAATATGGCATGCTGCCGCGCTCGACCGGCGAGCGCATGCGCCGCGAGGCCTCCGCCGGCAAGCAGGGCGGCCGCACGCTGGAAATCCAGCGGCTGATCGGCCGTTCGCTACGCGCCGTGGTCGACCTGCAGGCGCTGGGCGAACAGCAGATCACCGTCGACTGCGACGTCATCCAGGCCGATGGCGGCACCCGCACCGCGTCGATCACCGGCGGCTGGGTGGCGCTGTATGACTGCCTGCGCTGGATGGAAGCGCGGCAGATGGCCAGCGTTTCGAAAGTGCTGAAGGATCATGTCGCGGCGATTTCCTGCGGCATCCATGACGGCCAGCCGGTCATCGATCTCGATTATATCGAGGATTCCTCGGCCGGCACCGACGCCAATTTCGTCATGACCGGCAAGGGCGGCATCGTCGAGATCCAGGGCACCGCCGAGGGCGAGCCCTTCTCCGAAGAGCAGTTCGCGGCCTTGATGGGCCTGGCCAAGAAGGGCATTTCCCGGTTGGTCAGCCTGCAGCAGATGGCGGTGGCTTAGTTTATTCATGCGGAGCCTGGGCACCCCCCTCTGCCCTGCCGGGCATCTCCCCCGCAAGGGGGGAGATCGGATGTTGTCGAGAGCTTCGCCAACAATCAGCATAGAATACCATGAGCCGGCGCTCACGCTGCCAATTTCCCCCCTTGCGGGGGAGATGGCCGGCAGGCCAGAGGGGGGTGCCTCGTGACTCCCTCTGCCATTCTTGAATCCGCCCTCTATGTCACCGACCTCGCTGAAGCAGAGGTCTTCTACACCGATATCCTCGGCCTCACCCTGCTTGGCAAGGTAGATGGCCGCCACCTTTTCTTCCGCTGTGGCCCGGGCGTGCTGCTGATCTTCAACGCCGAGGCGACCAAGATTCCGCCGGCGTCCGATGCGCGGCTGAAGGTGCCGCCGCACGGCACGGTTGGCGAAGGCCATCTGTGCTTTGCCGCAAACGCCGCTGAAATCGAGCTTTGGAAAACCCATCTCTTGGCGAAGAAAATCGCCATCGAAAGCGAATTCGAATGGCCGCAAGGTGGCCGTTCGATCTATATACGCGACCCTTCGGGCAATTCGATCGAGTTCGCCGAGGCGAGAATCTGGGGCCTTTGATGCACTCGCCAAACCTCCATACGCTTGATGGCAAGAAGATCGTCGTCGCCAGCCACAATGAAGGCAAGCTGCGCGAATTCGCCGAGCTGATGGGACCGTTCGGCTTCGAGGCGAAATCAGCCAAGGCGTATGGCCTGCCCGAACCGGACGAAACCGGCACCACCTTCGAGGAAAACGCCTACATCAAGGCCTTTGCCGCCGCAAAGGCGACCGGCCTGCCGGCACTGTCGGACGATTCCGGCCTCTGCGTCGACGCGCTCGACGGCGCGCCCGGCGTCTATACCGCGAACTGGGCCGAGACTCCGGACGGTTCGCGCGATTTCGCCATGGCCATGCAGCGCACCGAAGTGGCGATGCAGGAAGTCGGCGCGGCCACGCCCGAACGGCGCACGGGCCGCTTTGTCGCCGTCATCTGCCTCGCCTTTCCCGACGGCGAGGCCGAATATTATCGCGGCGAGGCCGAGGGCACGCTGGTCTGGCCGCCGCGCGGCGAGCTCGGCTTCGGCTACGATCCGGTGTTTTTGCCCAATGGCTTCGACAAGACCTTCGGCGAGATGAGCGCGGAGGAAAAGCACGGCTGGAAACCCGGCCAGGCGACGGCGCTGTCGCACCGCGCCCGCGCCTTCCAGAAATTCGCCCAAGCCCGGCTTGGTTCGGTGAGGCCTGGCTCGGCATGATCGGACCCGGCACCACCATGGCGCTCGACCGCGGTCCCGGCTTCGGCGTCTACGTGCATTGGCCGTTCTGCGCCGCCAAGTGCCCGTATTGCGACTTCAACAGCCATGTCCGCCACCAGCCGGTCGACCAGGAGCGCTTCGCCGCCGCCTTCGAGGCCGAGTTGGCAACGATGCGCCAGCGCACCGGGCCACGCGAAGTGACCAGCATCTTCCTCGGCGGCGGCACGCCGTCGCTGATGAAGCCGGAAACCGTGGCCAGGGTTCTGGACGCCGTGGCCAGGAATTGGACAGTGCCTGACGGCATCGAGGTGACGCTCGAGGCCAACCCGTCCTCGGTCGAGGCGGAGCGGTTTCGCGGTTACCGCGCCGCCGGTGTCAACCGCGTCTCGCTCGGCGTGCAGGCGCTGAACGACAAGGATTTGCGCTTTCTCGGCCGGCTGCACAATGTAAGCGAAGCCTTGCACGCCATCGGGCTCGCGCGCGAAATCTTTCCGCGCCTGTCCTTCGACCTGATCTATGCGCGGCCTGGGCAGACGCCGGAGGATTGGCAGGCGGAACTCGAACAGGCGATCGGCCATGCCGCCGACCACCTGTCGCTCTACCAGCTGACCATCGAGGAAGGCACGCCCTTCCATGCGCTCCACGCGGCGAAAAAATTCGTCGTTCCCGACAACGACCACGCCGCCGATCTCTATGCACTGACGCAGGAAATCACGTCGGCGCACGGCCTGCCGGCCTACGAGATCTCCAACCACGCCAGGCCGGGCGCCGAGAGCCGGCACAATCTGACCTATTGGCGCTACGGCGAATATGTCGGCGTCGGCCCCGGCGCGCATGGCCGCTTCGTCGAGAACGGCCACCGTGTGGTGACCATCGCCGAACGGATGCCGGAAACCTGGGCCAATCTGGTCGAGGCCAAGGGCCATGGCATCACCGGCGGCGAGCTGCTGACGCGCTCCGAAGAGGCCGACGAGTTTCTTTTGATGGGGCTCAGGCTCGCCGAAGGCATCGACCTCTCGCGCTACGAGGCCTTCTCCGGGCGAGGGCTGTCGAGCGCGCGCCTGTCGGTGCTGCAGGGCGAGGGCCTGGTGGCGCCGATCGGCAACGCCCGCCTGCGCGCCACGCCGGCCGGAATGATCGTGCTCGACGCCGTGGTCGCGGATTTGGCGCGCTAAACCTTGAAAAACGTCCTCTTCGTCTGCAGCCAGAACCGCTTGCGCAGCCCGACCGCCGAACAGGTGTTTTCCACGCGGCGCGACATCAAAGTCGCCTCGGCTGGCACCAATCATGACGCCGACACGCCGCTGACCCACGAGCTCGTCGGCTGGGCGGACATCATTTTTGTCATGGAGAAAACCCACCGGACGAAACTGCAGAAGCAGTTCAAGGCCAGCCTGAAGGCGGCCAAGGTGATCTGCCTCGATATCCCCGACGATTATGAATTCATGGACCCGGAGCTGATCGCGCTTCTGAAGGCGCGCGTGTCCCGGTATCTGGACTGAGCGCTTGCATTCGCTCCTTCGCCTTCGGCCGAACACCGTTGACCCCGAAGCCCATCTGCCCGAATTGTAGCCCCCGATCCTTCCGGCTCCGGACGCCATGGCCACGCGCGAACCACCCAAACCCACGGACGCCCCGCTCACCTTCGCGGTGCTGGTGTTCCCCGGCTTTCCGATGATGGCGTTCAGTTCCGTCATCGAGCCGCTGCGCGCCGCCAACATACTGGCGAAGCGGGAATGCTACCGCTGGATCATCGTCGGGGCGACGGAAGGGACGGTCGAGGCCTCGAACGGCGTCGTCATCCAGCCAGGCTTTTACGCCGAGGCAGCGCCCAAGGTCGACCGCATCGTGGTCTGCTCGGGCGGCGACGCCGACCATCTCGTCGCCGAGGACGCCGCGAGCTGGATCCGCCGCAGCCTGCGCAATGGCGCCCATATCGGGGCCGTGGCGGATGCGGCGTTCTTCCTGGCACGCGCGGGCCTGCTCGACGGCCATGCCTGCACCTTGCACTGGACCAGCCAGGCCGCCTTCACCGAGGCGTTCCCCAACATCGAGCTGCGCCGCGATCTCTACGTCATCGACCGCAAGCGTTTTACCTCGGCCGGCGGCGTCGGCAGCCTCGACATGATGCTGGAGATCATCACCCGCGACTACGGCGCCGAGCTTGCCGCGGGCGTCGCCGAGTGGTTCGTGCACAGCCAATTGCGCTCGAGCGTCGACCGCAAGCTGATGCCGCTGCGCCTGCGCACCGGGGTCCAGAACGAACTGGTGCTGTCGGCCATCGCCATCATGGAAGACGCGGTGGAGGAGCGGCTCGGCATGGCCGAGCTGACGGCGAAGCTCGGCGTTTCCTCCGACAAGCTCGAGCGCTCGTTCCGCTCCGAACTCGCCATCTCGCCCAACGGCTATTATCGACGGCTCAGGCTGAAACGCGCCGCCGACCTGCTGGCGCATTCGACGCTTGCCGTGCGCGACGTGGCGCTGGCCTGCGGCTTTGCCTCGATGTCGAGCTTTGCCCGCGCTTTTCGCGAGGAGCATGGCCATGCGCCGAAGCTGGCGAGAAGGCATTAGGGGCCGCGTTCTGCGAGGGCCCCCTCATCCGGCCGCTCCGCGGCCACCTTCTCCCCGGTGGGGAGAAGAGGTTGGCGCCGGCGCCGGTAGTCTCCTCTCCCCCTCGGGGAGAGGTCAGCCGAGTGAAGCGGAGGCTGGGTGAGGGGCAGCGCCACGCATTCCAGAGCGGCATCCCGCACAACCCACGCGGTTTTCCGCACAATCAACCCGCTCCTCCTGCGCCATGGTCGAATCAGCAACCCACCCAAGGCCAGACCCCATGAGCATCGTCGTATTCGACCCCGACAGCACCGAGGACGTCGACTTCAAGGATCGCATGCGCCACCCGGCGGCGGCCGATCCGGCCGGCGGCATGTGGCTGTCCGACACCGAGCCGTCCTTCATCGATGCCGACGCCCTGCGCAAAGGCCGGCTCAACAAACTGCGCGGCTGGATGCGCGAGGCCGGCTATGGCGGCGTCGTTTTGTTCGACCCCTACAACCAGCGCTACGCCACCGGTTCGCGCAACATGTTCGGCTATTTCCTGCGCAACTCGACCCGCTATTTCTTCATTCCGGCCGACGGGCCGATCGTGCTGTTCGAATATCCGCAGAGCTACCATGTCTCGATGGTGCTCGACACGATCGACGAGGCGCGTCCTTCGAAGCTCGTCTGGTCTTCCGTGTCGGGCCGCGACGACGAAACCGCCGGCCCCTTCGCCGACGAGATCGCCGAACTCTTGAGAAAGCACGGCGGCGGCTCGATGAAGCTCGGGCTCGACCGCTGCAGTCATCTGCAGGCACTCGCCCTGGAGAAGCGCGGCTGCGAGGTCCGGGACTGCCAGGGCGAGATCCTCGCCGTGCGCGCGGTCAAGACGCCGGAGGAGGTCAAATGCCTGCTGGCCTCGATGGCCGGCGCCGAAGCCGCCGTCTATGCGGTGCGCGAAGCGATCAAGCCCGGCGTTTCCGAGAACGAGCTGTTCGCCATCATGTATGGCGAGGTCATACGCCAGGGCGGCGAGTTCATCGAAACGCGGCTGCTGACCTCGGGCCAGCGCACCAATCCGTGGTTCAATGAAGCCAGCGGCCGCAAGATCAGGCCCGGCGAATTGCTGGCGCTCGATACCGACACGATCGGCTGTTACGGTTATTATTCGGATTTTTCCCGCACATTCCGCTGCGGGCCGGGCAGACCGACGCCTTATCAGAAATCGCTCTACCGCATGGCGCATGATCAGGTTCAGCACAATATTTCGATCGTGAAGCCCGGCATGGCGTTCCGCGAGATCGCCGAGAAGGCGTGGAAAATTCCGGACCGCTTCGTCGACCAGCGCTACACCTCGGTCATGCATGGCGTCGGCATGCATGGCGAGACACCATTTATCGCGCATGCCATGGATTACGAGACCTATGGCCGCGACGGCCATATCGTGCCAGGCATGGTGGTGAGCGTGGAAAGCTATATTGGCGAGAAGGGCGGCCGCGAGGGCGTCAAGCTGGAGGACGAAATCCTGATCACCGAGACCGGCACCGAGCTTCTGTCGCGCTTTCCGTATGAGGATGAGTTTTTGGAGAAAGAGGTTTGATGGTGGTCTCCGCCGCTGGCCTACACGCGGTACTGCCAGCCTTAGAGATTAGCCGCCACGCCTCTCGCTTCGTCATCCTAGGGCGGAGCAAGGAGCGAAGCGACGCGGCGCAGACCCCTGGAGCTGCTCCGCAGCCCAAGGGATCCATGCCGCGACCCCAACGTGTCACCACGGAGCAGAATTCCGCTCCGCTGCATCCTTCGACAAACATCACGGCATGGATTCCAGGGTCTTCGCGACGCCGCTTCGCGGCTGCTGCGCCCTGGAATGACGAAGTCGCGGGGCCTTTTCGGACAATCGTCCAAGCCTGCGCCAAAAGGCCGAGAGAAACAGCGTCAGCCGGAAAACCCTCCGCATGAAAGCCCCCATTTCCATCAGGCGCGGCACGGTGGCCGCTGTGTTCATCGACCTGCAGGAAGAGCACCGGCGGGACAAGCGCTACCTCGTCGAGGGCTATGAAAAGATCCTCGCCAACGTCCAGCGCCTGCAGGCGGCGGCGCGTCAAAACCATGTGCCGCTTTATCACTGGGCCTATATCGTCGATCTCGACAGCCAGGACCGGCCCTTCCATCCGGTCGGCGAAGACGGCAAGTCGGCCTTTTCCGACAAGAGCGACCCGCTGACCGAGATCTGCCACGAAGTGGCGCCGGCGAATGGCGAGGCGCTGCTAATCAAGGCCGAGGCCAGCGCCTTCCGCTCCGGTCCGGCCGGCGATCGGCTCAAGGCTTCCGGCATCGAATGGCTCGTCATGGCTGGCGTGTGGACCGAGGCCTGCATCGACGCGTCGGTCAGGGATGCCGTGGCAAGGGGCTTTCGCGTGCTTTTGGTCAAGGATGCCTGCGGCAGCGGCAGCGCGGCCATGCACCAGACCGGCATCCTCAACCTTGCCAACCGGCTCTATGGCGGCGCGGTTACCGACACCGACGGCGCCTGCCGGCTGCTGGCCGGCGAGCCGGTCACCGTCTGGCAGGTCGAAGGCTCGGTACCCCTGCGCTTCACTTTTGAAAACGCCGCCCGTCTCTATGCCGAGCTTTGACGTACCCCTCGGATTGAAATGACCAGCCGCGGCAAATACGGACCATGGCTCGACCCGGCGCTCTGGGCCTATATCGACAGCGTCAACGCCTGGTACCCGCCGGAGATTGCCGGCCTGCCGATCGACAAGCAGCGCGCGGTCTATGCCAGGATGTGCCGGGCCTTCCACCAGGGCCGACCGCCCGGGGTCAAGGCCACCGACAGCCTGGTCGGCGCTTCGAACCATGATGTCCCGGTTCGCCGTTACCGGCTCGCCGGCTCCACACCGCGTGCGACAGTGCTCTATTTCCACGGCGGCGGTTTCATCCTCGGCGGGCTCGAAAGCCATGACGACATCTGCGCCGAAATCTGTGCCGGCACCGGCTTCGACGTTGTGTCGGTCGATTACCGGCTGGCGCCCGAGCATCTCCACCCCGCCGCCTTCGACGATGCGCTGGTGGCTTTCGAATGGGCGGCGGCGACCAGCGAGCCGCCGCTCGTGCTCTGCGGTGAAAGTGCGGGCGGCAATCTGGCGGCGGCGGTGGCACAGGCCACGCGTCACCATCCGCGCGCCGCGATCGGCCAGGTGCTGATCTATCCCGATCTCGGCGGCGACGAGGCGATCGGCTCCTACGTGGAACACGCCGATGCGCCGCTGCTGTCGACAAGCGACGCCGCCTTCTACCGCGACGTCCGCTCAGCCCGGAAGCAATCGCCCGGCGATCCGACCTTCGCGCCGCTGCGCGACCGCGACTTTTCCGACCTGCCGCCAACGGTGATCATCACGGCCGAATGCGATCCGCTGTCGTCGGACGGCGAAGTCTATCGCGACCATATCCTGGAGGCCGGCGGCAAGGCCTGGTGGCATGAGGAGCCCCGCCTCGTGCACAGTTTCCTGCGCGCCCGCACGACCGTGCCGGCCGCGGCGGAGGCTTTTGCGCGCATCATTGCGGCCGTTGCCGCGCTGGGCCGGGGGGAATGGCCCTACTGAGGCCGCTTCTCGGATGGCTTCATGACGACAGCGCCTGGGCTGCTTCCTGGGGGGAGGCTTTCAGCCACAGCGCCTTTTCGCCGAGCGTCGCGACCATGGCGGCGTGCGCGGCGCGCTCCGTTTCGGTCAGGCGGGGCAGCAGCGGCGCCGGACGCTCGGCAACGATGATCTCGATATGCCTGACATTGTTGCCGCCCTGGGCCGGCGCGGTGGCACTGTCGAGGATCAGTGCTGCCTGTTTGCCGCCGATCAGCTCGATATAGACTTCCGCCAGCAATTCGGAATCGAGCAGGGCGCCGTGCTTGGTGCGCTTGGTATTGTCGATGCCGTAGCGCCGGCAAAGCGCGTCGAGCGAATTGGGTCCCATCGGGTGCTTGCGGCGCGCCAGTGCCAGCGTGTCGACGACAAGCCCGTTATCGACAGGCGGGTGGCCGAGCCGCCCGAATTCGACATTGAGGAAGCCGATATCGAAGGTGGCGTTGTGGGCGACCAGCTTGGCGCCTTCCGTGAATTTCAGCCATTCCTCGGCAATTTCGGCGAAGCTCGGCTTGCCCGCGAGATCGGCCGCGCTGATACCGTGCACGGACTGCGCCTCGGCATGGATCGCGCGGCCTTGCGGGTTGATATAATGATGGAAGGTCCTGCCGGTCGGAAAGCGATTGACCAGCTCGACGCCGCCAAGCTCGATGACGCGGTCGTCACGCGAATCGAGGCCGGTGGTTTCCGTATCGAAAATGATCTCACGCATCGAATCAGGTCGCTCCTGGGAGCAGAATCGCCAGACCGGAACAAAATGGCAATGGGCAATGCTGACGGCCTGCCGTCAGCAGCCCGACTTATCCCTTGATTTCGGCGATGATCGAAGCAACCGCCGCACGCGCGGCGGCCAGCCCCTCGCCGGTGTCGATGACGAAATCGGCCAGCCGGCGCTTTTCGGCATCCGGCACCTGCCTGGCCAGAATCGACGCCAGTTTTTCCTCGCTCATGCCGAGCCGCGCCAGCACGCGCTGGCGCTGGACTTCGGCCGGCGCCGTCACCACGACGACCTTGTCGACGCGGCCACGGCCGCCGGTTTCGAATAGCAGCGGGATGTCGAGGACCACGAGCGATTCGCCCGCTTCACGGTGCCTGGCCAGGAAGGCATCGGCATCGGCACGGACCAGCGGGTGGATGATGGCTTCGAGTTTTTTCAGCGCCGCGGCATCGCCGAGCACGCGAGCGCCGAGTTTTGCGCGGTCGACGCTTCCGCCAACCGTGGTGCCGGGAAAGGCGGCCTCGACCAGCGGGGCCGCCTTGCCGGCATAGAGGCGGTGCACCGTCTCGTCGGAATCATGCACCGGCACCCCTGCCTCGGCGAACATCCTGGCCGTGGTCGACTTGCCCATGCCGATCGAGCCGGTGAGGCCGAGCACGATCATGATTTCGGCACCCGGGATTTGGGTACCAGATCGGCAACGATGAGTGCGCGCAGTTCAGCCGTCACCTTCGGCCTGACGCCGAACCAGCGTTCGAAGCCGGGCACCGCCTGGTTGAGCAGCATGCCGAGCCCGTCGACCGTCTTCAGCCCCCGTGCCCGCGCGGCGGCGAGCAGTGGGGTCTCGAGCGGCACATAGACGATGTCGTTGACCACGGCGTGGGCGGGCAGACCCCTGGGGTCGGCGGCCAGATCCCCGTTGCCCTGCATGCCCAGCGCCGTGGTGTTAACCAGCAGGCCGGCGTCGCGCAGCAATTCGCCGGTCGCCGCCAACGGATGCGCGGACACCCCGGCGCCAAAGCGGTCGCGCAATTCGATTGCCCGGGCGAGCGTGCGATTGACGATGCGGATATCACCGAGGCCGCGCGCCTTCAGCGCATGGATGACGGCACGGGCGGCGCCCCCGGCACCCAGCACCACGGCAGGGCCATTGGCCGCCCAGCCCGGAGCGTGGTCGTCGAGATTGGCGGCAAAGCCGTGGCCGTCGGTGTTGCCGCCCCACAAAGTGCCGTCCTCGAACCAGAGCGTGTTGACGGCGCCGATCTCGTCGGCCGCATGGTCGCGGCGCGCGACCCCGGCAAAAGCCGCCTCCTTGTGCGGGATGGTGACGTTGCCGCCGCGATAACCGTTCGCCTGCAGCGCCGCCAGGAATTCGGCGAAGTTTTCGGGCGCCACATCGATCGCCTGATAACTGCCATCAATGCCATGCTCGGCCAGCCAGTGGCCGTGGATCATCGGCGAGCGCGAATGTTTTATGGGGTGGCCGGTGACGAAGGCCTTTTTCGAGGTTTCAGCCATCGATGGCTCCCAGTGCGCGCAGTTCCGCCAGCAACGGCAGCAGCGGCAGGCCGACAATGGTAAAATGGTCGCCTTCAATTTTTTCGAACAGCTGGATGCCTTCGCCCTCGACCTGGTAGGCGCCGACACTCGACAATGCCTTGACGCCGACCCGGGCCAGATGCCGGCCGATGAAGGCGGGGTCGAGCTTGCGCATGGTCATCGAGGCGATGCCGACATGGCGCCACAGCACCTTGCCGTCGCGCACCAGAACGGCGGCGCTGTTGAGCTGATGGGTCTTGCCCGACAACGCCAGGAGATGGCGGCGCGCGCCCTCCATCTCCGCCGGCTTGTGGAACACCTCGTCACCCAAGGACAGCGTCTGGTCGCAGCCAAGCACCAGCGCCCCGGGCCGGCGCTCGCTGACTTCGGTGGCCTTTGCTTCGGCGAGCACCAGGGCGACGTCCTCGGGCGAGGCGCCGCTGTCCTGCAACGGCGCCTCCAGCGTCCGCTCGTCCAGCGTCGCGGGAACCGCCTCGATGTCGACGCCGGCATCGACCAGCATCGCCTTGCGGAACGGACTGCCTGAAGCGAGGATGATTTTTTCTGTCATTTTGCACTCGGGCGCAGACACAGGCGCGGTTGGAGTGTGAGCTGTTTTACTTTGTAAAGTTAGCGCCGCCCCTCATTGTCCTGCCGGACATTTCTCCCCGTATAGAGACGGGGAGAAAGGGCAGCTTCAACGCGGGCCCTCTTTTCGGCCACGCTGGTGATTGGCGAAGCCATCGATGACAGGCCCCCTCTCCCCGTCTCTATACGGGGAGAGGATGCCGGCAGGCAGGTGAGGGGCGGCGCTAACCTTCCGCGGCAAGCCTCGGAAAACCTCTTGGCTGATCTATCGCGTCTTCCCCCGCAGGGCAACGATGGCCGCCGCCGTTTCCTCGATCGAGCGGCGGCTGACGTCGATCATCGGCCAGCCGTGGCGGGTGCAGATCTGGCGGGCGTAGGCGAGTTCCTCGTTGATGGCGGCGCGGTCGACATACTCGGTCGGCACATAGGTGCTCGAATTGCCGAGGATGCGGTTCTGGCGCACATGCGAGATGCGCTCGGCGGTGGCGATCAGCCCGACGACCAGCGGCGCCCTGGCGTTGACCAGGCTTTCTGGCACCGGCACGCCGAGCACGATCGGGATGTTGGCGGTCTTGATGCCGCGGTTGGCGAGATAGATGCTGGTCGGCGTCTTCGAGGTGCGCGATATGCCGATCAGCACGACATCGGCGTCATCCATGTTTGCCGGCAGCTGGCCGTCATCATGGTCCATGGTGAAATTGAGCGCGTCGATGCGCCGGAAATATTCGGCATCGAGAACATGCTGGGCGCCGACGCGGCGGCCGGCCGGCGTCCCGAGATAGGACTGGAAGACCGTCAGCACCGGCTCCAGCACGGACACGCAGGGCAGGCCCATGGCCGCGCAGCGTTCGTCGATGCCGCGTGCCAGCTTCTGGTCGACCACCGTGTAGAGGATGATGCCCGGCTCCTCCTCTATGTCCTCGAAGACCTTGGCTATCTGCTTTTCGGTGCGGATGAGCGGGTAGATGTGCTCAATGGCGCGTGCATCCTTGTATTGCGCTGAAGCCGCGCGGCCGGCGGCGAGCAGGGTTTCGCCCGTGGCATCGGAAATCAGATGCAGGTGAAAGAAGCTCTGGGGTTTGTTCACAGGGATCACCTGGGGCTGTGGGCGGATGTGGATAAGATCGGACGGGCCGACGGGCCGGCCGAAGGCGACTGTATCAGATGCCGGTTTGTCCACAATTCGATGCGCTGTCAGCTTCTCCTGGCGGCTGGGGACAAGTCCGTGGACGAAGCATTTTGCCTTTTGCTCGTCCACAGGGCAGGTCTCCAGGGCATCAGACCTAGCGCATTGACTCCAGTGGCGGATTCCTGATTGTCCCCAGAACCCTGCCAGCCGCGATCGGTAGTGCGCGACAATATGCTTGCTGGCGTTTTGGCGGCCAAAGCGGGACAGGTGACAACCACCACAACCAACAGACTCTTAGAATCAGAAGACTCTTTTAAAATAAGATATTTGATTAAGAGGAAGCCGGGAGAGGCGAGCGCTCGATGCCTGCAAGACGGATCATGCTGGATGTGCTGAAAGGCGAGGCGGTGTTTCCTCCTCCGCTCTGGATGATGCGACAGGCCGGGCGCTATCTGCCGGAATACCGTGAGACGCGAAGACGGGCCGGCTCGTTCCTTGATCTCTGCTACGATCCCGAGCTTGCCGTGGAAGTGACGCTGCAGCCGATCGAGCGCTTTGGCTTCGACGCTTCGATCGTGTTTTCGGACATCCTTGTCGTTCCCCATGCGCTTGGCCGCGACGTGCGCTTCGAGGAAGGGCGTGGGCCGCTCCTGACGCCGATTTCGGCGGCCGAGATTCCGGCGCTGGGAAGCGATGTGTTTCACGTGAATCTCGAACCGGTCTACGAGACGCTTCGCCGGCTGCGGGCGAAATTGCCCGACGAGACGACGCTGATCGGCTTTTGCGGCGCGCCGTGGACGGTGGCGACCTATATGATCGCCGGCCACGGCACCCCGGACCAGGCGCCGGCGAGGCTGTTCGCCTACCGCGAGCCGGCGGCGTTTCGGCAGCTGCTGAAAGTGCTCGCCGACCATTCGGCGTCCTATCTGATCCAGCAGATCGAGGCCGGTGCGGATGTCGTGCAGATTTTCGATTCATGGTCGGGGGTGCTCGACGATGCCTCGTTCGAACGCTTCTGCGTCGAGCCGGTGGCCGAGATCGTCAGGCAGGTTCGGGCGGTTCATCCCGGCGTGCCGATCATCGGTTTTCCCAAGGGCGCCGGCGCCCGCTACCAGAGCTACCGCGAGAAGACCGGCGTGACAGGGCTGGGAATCGACTGGACGGTGCCGCTGGAGGCCGCGAAGGCGTTGCAGCGGCAAGGCGCCGTCCAGGGCAATCTCGATCCCTTGCGACTGGTCGCCGGCGGGCAAGCGTTGGCCGATGGCGTCGAGGCGATCCTCCAGGTGCTGGGGAACGGGCCGCTGATCTTCAATCTCGGCCACGGCATCACGCCGGAGACGCCGGTGGCGCATGTCGAGGCGATGGTGAAACAGGTTCGGAGCGCCGCACGCTGATGGCTGACAGAGATAACACCAACAGCACCGGCCAGGCGATGAAGCGCATGGTCGTTGGCATCGCTGTCCTGATCGTTCTCACCGCGCTTTTGTTTTTCTTCGCGCCGGAAAGCTTCTACCCCTGGGCAAAGGCGATCCATATCCTCGCCGTCATCTCCTGGATGGCTGGGATGCTTTATCTGCCGCGGCTGTTCGTCTATCACGTCGATGCGCAGAAGGGCTCCGTGCAGTCGGAGACTTTCAAGGTGATGGAGCGGCGCCTGCTGCGCGGCATCATCAATCCGGCGATGATCCTCACCTGGGTGTTCGGGCTGTGGCTGGCCTGGAAGATCTTTGCGTTCCAGGGCGGCTGGCTGCATGCCAAGATCGGCCTGGTGCTGATTTTGTCGGGTATTCACGGCTATCTGGCCGGCGCGGTGCGCAAATTCGCCGAGGACCGCAACGAAAAACCGGCAAGGCACTGGCGGATCGTCAATGAGATCCCCACATTGCTGATGATCGCAATCGTGATCCTGGTCGTCGTGAAGCCCTTCTGAGGCTTCATCGGACCCGCTCAAAAGGCGGCTTGCTCTTTCAGCCGACCGACGATACAAGACGGGTCTTCCTTCCCGTCATGCGCCGCCCGTCATTGCTTTCGGCCGCGCCCGGCATTTGTCGCATCCCGCCGATCTTTCCCCCAAAGCCTACCCAGAGTCCGTCTAATGCAAGAAATGAAACTCACCGAGTTCAAGAACAAGAAGCCGCCAGAGCTGATCGCTTATGCCGAATCGCTCGAGGTCGAGAACGCCAGCGTCATGCGCAAGCAGGAACTGATGTTCGCGATCCTGAAGAAGCTCGCCGCCCAGGACATCGAGATCATCGGTGACGGCGTGGTCGAGGTGCTGCAGGACGGTTTTGGCTTCCTGCGCTCCGCCAATGCCAACTATCTGCCAGGTCCCGACGACATCTACATCTCGCCGTCGCAGATCCGGCGCTTTTCGCTGAAGACCGGCGATACGGTCGAAGGGCCTATCCGCAGCCCGAAGGAGGGCGAGCGCTATTTCGCGCTGCTCAAGGTCAACACGATCAATTTCGATGATCCCGAAAAGATCCGCCACAAGATCCACTTCGACAATCTGACGCCGCTCTACCCGACCTCGCGGCTGAAGATGGAGGTCGACAATCCGCCCGGCAAGGACATCTCGCCTCGCGTCATCGACCTGGTGGCGCCGATCGGCAAGGGCCAGCGCGCGCTGATCAACGCACAGCCGCGCACCGGCAAGACGGTGCTGTTGCAGAACATCGCGCACTCGATCACCGCCAATCATCCGGAATGCTACCTGATCGTGCTGCTGATCGACGAGCGGCCCGAGGAAGTCACCGATATGCAGCGTTCGGTCAAAGGCGAAGTCATCTCCTCGACCTTCGACGAGCCGGCGGTGCGCCACGTCCAGGTCGCCGAAATGGTCATCGAGAAGGCCAAGCGGCTGGTCGAGCACGGCCGCGATGTGGTGATCCTTCTGGATTCGATCACTCGCCTGGGCCGCGCCTACAACACCGTCGTGCCGTCCTCCGGCAAGGTGCTGACCGGTGGTGTCGACGCCAATGCGCTGCAGCGCCCGAAGCGTTTCTTCGGCGCCGCGCGCAACATCGAGGAAGGCGGCTCGCTCACCATCATCGCCACCGCGCTGATCGACACCGGCAGCCGCATGGACGAAGTCATCTTCGAAGAGTTCAAGGGCACCGGCAACTGCGAAATCCAGCTCGACCGCAAGGTGGCGGACAAGCGCATCTATCCGGCCATCGACATCCTCAAATCCGGCACCCGCAAGGAAGACCTGCTGGTGTCGCGCCAGGACCTGCAGAAGATCTTCGTGCTGCGCCGCATCCTGGCGCCGATGGGAACCACCGACGCGATCGAGTTCCTGATCGACAAGCTGAAGCAGACCAAGACCAACGGCGATTTCTTCGATTCGATGAACACGTAATCGCGGCGCGGCAGAGCCTTATCTTCGTCATCCTCGGATCAAGCCCGAGGATGACGAATCACTTTCGCCGCAACAATCCTTCCAATTCGTCAGCATCCGTAACCACCGGCAGGCAGACCTGGCCGGTGCACAACCAGGCGCCGCGCCGGTTGGTCGGAGGCAGGATTCCGCCGGGGAGCAAGGGTCGATTCGCCGTCGTACCGATTGGCACGACGATATCGACGCGACGCGGATCCGGGTTTCGATTCGCCACCGGAATGAGCTTCGGATCCTCCAGCCCGTCCACGATGACCAGTTTCAGCGGCTCGAGGGCAAGCGCGCAGGCATTGACGATACCCGCCTGGCCATAGGCCTGGTGCGCCGCTCGGCCGGCGGCATGCTCGGCCGTTTTCCACGCCTTCTCCTGCAAGTCGAGGTTGCCGGTAATAGAAGCCAGCCGGACCTGCGCCTCGATGATCTGGCTGGTGGCCGAGGGGATGGCCTCGTCGACATCGCCCCGGATGCGGATCGGCACGTCGGTGCTGTCCGAGGCGGTAAGATAGTAACCCGTGCCTTCCGCGTCGGCGTGCCAATGGTCGAGCTGTTCAAGGAACTGGCTGGCCTGCTCGACATAGCTCCAGTCCTCAGTGGCCTCGAACAGCGAGATCGCCGCGTTGGTCATGGCGGCATAGTCGCTCGACAGTGCGGGAAACAGTTTCCGGACACCAAGCATGGAATGCGGCAAGCGACCGTCGCGGCCGGCTTTGCCGATATCGGCAAAGGCCTTGGCCGCGGCCTCGATCCAATCCGGTCGCGCCAGCGAACGACCCGCCTCGGCGAGGGCGGCGATCATCAGGCCGTTCCAGTCGGTAAGGGTCTTTGCGTCCAGGCCCGGCCTGACGCGCTGTTCCCGGACAGTGAGAAGCCTTGTCTTGAGCGGGACAAGCCGCTCCCGGTCGGCAACACCAGACGCCTGCTGGGAGAGGGTCTGATGGAGCACCGGCTTGCCTTCCCATCCGGGCGGGCTGGAAAGGGTGAAGTAGTTGAAAAACAAGGTTGAATCGTCTCCAAGAACAGATTCGATCTCCCCCCTGCTCCAGGTGTAGAACAGGCCTTCCTCGCCATCGCTATCGGCATCGAGGCTGGCGGCGAAGGCGCCGCCTTCGACACGCATTTCGCGCAGCAGCCAGTCGACCGTGTCCTCGATTCGGACCCGGAACAAATCATTGCCGGTCGCCGCGAGGGCCCAGTTGCAGAAGCGGATGAGCTGCGCATTGTCGTAGAGCATCTTCTCGAAATGGGGCACCAGCCATTCGGCGTCCGTCGAGTAGCGGCTGAGCCCGCCGCCGATGTGATCGTAGATGCCGCCGCTCAGCATATGTTCGAGGCTGACGAGGACGTCGTCGCGATGCGCGGCATTGCCGTCGCGCAGCCAGGACAACCACAGCGTCTGCATGAACGGCGCGTTCGGGAATTTCGGCGCGCCGGCGAGCCCGCCGCGGTCGCGGTCGATCATGCCACTGACGCGGCCGGCAAGGTCGGACAGCGTATCGCGATCGAGAAGTGCCTTGGAATGCGTGGCCGAGAGCCGCGCCTCGACATGCGAAGTCAGGCCGTCGGCGCTCTGGTGCAGGCTTGCCCGTTTCTCGCGCCATGCCTTGTCGACCGCTTCCATCACCTGGATGAACCCCGGACGGCCATAGCGCGGCTCGCGCGGGAAATAGGTGCCGCCCCAGAACGGCTTGCCGTCGGGGGTCAGGAACATGGTCAGCGGCCAGCCGCCTTGCTCGCCCATCGAGGACAGGGCCGCCATATAGATCTGGTCAATGTCGGGTCGCTCCTCGCGGTCCACCTTGATATTGACGAACAGACGGTTCATGACGGCGGCGACGTCGTCATTCTCGAAGCTTTCATGGGCCATGACATGGCACCAGTGGCAGGCGGCGTATCCGACGGAGAGCAGGATAGGCCTGTCCAGCGCCTTTGCCTCTTCCAGCGATGCCGGTGACCATCCCCGCCAATGCACGGGGTTGCCGCTGTGCTGCTGCAGATAGGGGCTGGCCTCGTCGGCAAGCAGGTTTTGCGCGGGCAATGTCACAATGGCCAACTTTCAGGAGCAATCCGGGGCGGTGATGAAGCGAAAGCTAGGGCGGTTCGGTAGAGCGGGCAAATGATTTCAGGCGATTCGATCGTGGCGCTGTCGAGCGGCCGGCTTCCGGCCGGAGTCGCGGTGCTGCGCATATCCGGCCCGCAGACTCGATTCGTAATCGAAACGATCGCCGGAGGCATGGTTAAGGCGCGGGGTGCGGTTCTGCGCAGATTCAGGGCTCCGGATGGAAGCGTGCTCGATAACGGCTTGGTTCTGTTCTTTCCCGGTCCGGCGAGCTTCACCGGCGAGGATGTCGCCGAGTTCCATGTTCATGGCGGGCGCGCCGTGGTGGCCAGGATGCTGGAAACGATCGCTGATTTCGACGGCGTCAGGCATGCCGAGCCCGGAGAATTCACGCGCCGCGCCTTCTTCAACGGCAAGGTCGATCTGGTCGAGACGGAGGCGCTGGCCGACCTCGTCAATGCTGAAACCGAGGCGCAGCGGCGTTTTGCCATCCAGAACGCCGGGGGCGCGCAGAGCGCGCTCTACCTCGGCTGGCGTCGGCGCCTGATCCATGCGCGGGCCATGATCGAGGCCGAGATCGACTTCGCCGATGAAGACGATGTACCGGGTTCCGTTTCGGATACGGTTTGGTCCGACGTGAGGTCGATGATATCGGAGATCGACCGCCACATCGCCGGTTTCCATGCCGCCGAGATCATCCGCGATGGCTTCGAAGTCGTCATTCTCGGCGCGCCCAATGCCGGCAAGTCCAGCCTGTTCAATGCCTTGGCGCGGCGCGATGCCGCTATTGTAACGGATGAACCCGGCACCACCCGAGATTTGCTGGAGGTGGTGCTGGATCTCCGGGGCTTGCGTGTCCGACTGACCGACACGGCCGGGTTGCGGGAAGCGCCTGGCAAAATCGAGGCGATCGGCATCGAGAAGGCAAGAGCCAAGGCGGATCGCGCCGATCTGCTGCTGCTGCTCGAGGACGCCGCGGACCCCAAGGACGCCGGTCCGCTACCGATGTCGACGCCGGCATTGCGCGTCGGCACCAAGCTCGACCTGCTCGATAAGAGAGCGACCCAGGATGCAGCCGGGCGCTACGAGTTTGGTATATCGGTGATCGACGGGACGGGTGTGGATGGATTGCTGGCGGAGATCGGTCGCCGCGCTGCCGAGGCGGCCGGCGATAGCGGCGATGTGCTGCCATCACGGCTACGCCACGTCGAGTTGCTCGACGCGGCCAACCGGCATCTGCACCGCGCCGCCGATGAACGCATGCCCCAGGAATTGCGCGCCGAAGAGCTGCGCCTGGCAGCGGATCGCCTGGGACGGATAGTGGGTGCGGTGGACGTCGAAGACTTGCTCGACGTGATCTTCTCCCAGTTCTGCATTGGAAAATGACTCACGTGAAACACGATGGCTGCCGAAGCTCGTGCTGACTCACGTGAAGCAATCAAACGGTAATTCACCTGAAACGCCGCTGGGAGCGGGGTTTTGCTGTTTCACGTGAAACGCCTGCGCGGAAGTTTTCTTGACAGTCCCGCCTCGCGGGGACATGTGTCGCTCATCTTCTTCGAGTCCGGGACCTATATGGAATGACCGATCATTATGATGTGGTTGTGGTGGGCGGCGGCCATGCGGGTTGCGAAGCGGCCAGCGCCGCCGCGCGCGCCGGCGCGAGCACCGCGCTGGTGACGCTGCGTTTCGACACGATCGGCGTGATGTCGTGCAACCCTGCCATCGGCGGGCTCGGCAAGGGGCACCTGGTGCGCGAGATCGACGCCATGGACGGGCTGATGGGCCGTGTGGCGGACGCAGCCGGCATTCAGTTCCGCCTGCTCAACCGCCGCAAGGGTCCGGCGGTGCGCGGCCCGCGGACGCAGGCCGACAGAAAACTCTATCGCCTTGCCATGCAGGAAGCGATTCGGCAGCAGAACGGTCTTGAGATCGTCGAGGGCGAAGTTCTCGATTTTGAGATCTCCGATGGAAAGATCGCCGCGGTTCTCCTGGCTGACGGCCGCCGGCTTGCCTGCGGCGCCGTGGTGCTGACGACGGGAACTTTCCTGCGCGGGCTCATTCACATTGGTGAAAAGAAGATCGTCGCGGGCCGCATGAACGAGAAGGCCAGCATGGGACTGTCGGCAACGATGGACCGCGCCGGCTTCAAGCTCGGGCGGCTCAAGACCGGCACGCCGCCGCGACTGGACGGACGAACCATCGATTGGGCGTCGCTGGAAAGCCAGGCGGCGGACGAGAATCCCGTACCGTTCTCGCTGATGACCGACCGCATCGTGACGCCGCAGATCGATTGCGGTATCACCCGCACGACCACAGCCACGCATGAGCTGATCCGCGCCAATCTTGGCCGCTCGGCCATGTATTCCGGCTCGATCGAAGGAGTTGGGCCGCGTTATTGTCCGTCGATCGAGGACAAGATTGTCAAGTTCGGCGACCGGGACGGCCACCAGATCTTCCTCGAGCCGGAGGGGCTCGACGACCATACCGTCTATCCCAACGGCATTTCGACCTCGCTGCCCGAGGACGTTCAGCTGGAGATATTGAAGACTATTCCCGGTTTGGAGCATGCGGTCATGCTGCAGCCTGGCTATGCCATCGAATATGATCATGTCGATCCGCGCGAACTGCATCCCTCACTTGAGACCAGGCGCGTTGCTGGGCTTTTTCTGGCCGGGCAGATCAACGGCACGACCGGCTATGAAGAGGCCGCAGGGCAGGGCCTGCTCGCCGGCCTCAATGCGGCGCGGCGGGCGGCGGGCGGCGCACCGGTCGTGCTCAGCCGCACCCAGGCCTATATCGGCGTGATGGTCGACGATCTGACCAGTCGCGGCATCAGCGAACCCTATCGGATGTTCACCTCGCGGGCCGAGTTCCGGCTCTCGCTGCGCGCCGACAATGCCGATGAGCGGCTGACGCCGCTGGCGCAGACGCTGGGGATCGCCTCGCCGGAGCGGATGCAGCGTTATGGCGATGTCATGCAGCGGCTGAATGAAGCGCGCGAGATGGCGCTTTCGTTGACCATGACGCCGAACGAGGCGGCACGGCACGGTTTGGAGATCAATCGCGACGGCGTGCGCCGGTCCGGCTTTGAACTGCTGGCCTATCCCGGTGTCGATGTGGCTTGGCTGGCTGGGGTTGAACCGAAATTTCACGACGTCGATGCCAGGACCGCGGAGCGGCTCGAAACGGAAGCGAAATATTCGGTTTATCTGGATCGCCAGAGCACCGATGTCGCGCAGATCCGGCGTGAAGAGAGCCGGCTGATTCCGGACACCGTAGATTTTGCCGGCGTGCCCGGCCTGTCCAATGAGCTGAAGCAGAAGATGCAGGCGCGGCGGCCGCGCTCCATCGCGGAGGCGCAGCGCATGGAAGGCATGACGCCGGCGGCGTTGGCGATCATCGTCGCGCATGTCCGCCATTGGGAATCGGTGCGGAAAGCCGAGCAGAGGGATGTGGCGTGAGTTCCTTCTCTCGCGAGCGCCTGCAGGAGGCCGCCGGCCCCGTTTCACGTGAAACATTCGATCGCCTGGTGGCGTTCGAAGCGATGTTCCAGAAATGGAACCGCAGCATCAATCTCGTGGCGCAGTCGACCTCGGGCGATGTCTGGCAGCGCCACATCCTGGACAGCGCGCAACTTGCTGGGATAGAGCCCGATGCCATGCATTGGGTCGACATCGGTTCTGGTGGCGGATTTCCCGGGCTTGTCATGGCCTTTCTGCTCGGCGACCGCCCGGGCGCCAGCATCGATCTGGTCGAAAGCAACCGCAAGAAAGCGTCGTTTTTGCAGACGGTCGTCGGGCAGTTCGGTCTGCCGGCGCGGGTCGTGGCGCGCCGCATCGAGGACAGCCATGTGCTTGTTTCGAAGCCGGAAATCGTCACCGCACGGGCGCTGGCACCGCTTTCGGTGCTGCTGGACCTGTCGGCCCCATGGCTGGCCTCGGGCGCGCGGGCGCTGTTCCACAAAGGCCGGGATTATCGCGCCGAAGTGCAAGAAAGCGTTAACCGGTGGACCTTCGATCTGGTAGAACATCCAAGCGTGACCGACGCCAGCGGCGTCATCCTCGAATTGTCCAATGTGCGACCTGTCTGAACCGAGACCGGTCTGAGTGTTCGGCGACCCAAGATGAATTTCTGGCATAGACCCATGATGAAGAACGGCCCTCGAATCATCACCGTAGCCAACCAGAAGGGCGGCGTCGGCAAGACCACCACCGCCATCAATTTGGCCACCGCGCTGGCGGCAATCGGCGAGAAAGTGCTGATCGTCGACCTCGACCCGCAGGGCAATGCCAGCACCGGCCTCGGCATCGACCGCAAGGACCGGACGGTTTCGTCCTACGATGTGCTGACGGGCGAACTGGATCTGGAAGCCGCCGCCATTCCGACCGCGGTGCCCGGCCTCTCCATCGTTCCTTCGACGCTGGACCTGCTCGGCATCGAGATGGAGATCGCCTCGGCACCCGACCGGGTGCTCAAGCTGCGCAACGCGCTGCGTGCCGCGACCGAGCGCGGGGCGCCCTTCGGCTATGTGCTGATCGACTGCCCGCCCTCGCTCAATCTTTTGACTTTGAATTCAATGGCGGCGGCCGATTCCGTTCTCGTGCCGCTGCAATGCGAGTTCTTCGCGCTGGAGGGTCTCAGCCAGCTGCTCGAGACGGTCGAGCAGGTGCGTCGCTCGATCAATCCGGACCTCACCATCCAGGGCATCGTGCTGACCATGTATGACGGCCGCAACAATCTGGCCAATCAGGTGGTGCAGGATGTGCGCGAGCATATGGGCGACAAGGTCTACGAGACGATCATTCCGCGCAATGTGCGGGTGTCCGAAGCCCCGTCCTATGGCAAGCCGGCAATTCTCTATGACCTGAAATGCTCGGGCAGCCAGGCCTATCTGCAATTGGCCTCCGAAGTGATCCGCCGCGAGCGCAAATTGCGCGCCGCTTGATTAGAACCGATGCACATTTAACAGCCGATTCGATACCGAAACGAGCCGAAATAGACGTGGAATAAAGATGAGCGAAGATCTATCGAGGAAAAGACTGGGTCGCGGACTGGCAGCACTGATCGGCGAGATCGATCGCCCGGCGGCCCCGGAAAAGCCCGGCATGAGCGCCGACGGCAAGGTGCCGATCGAGTTCATCAGCGCCAATCCGAAAAATCCGCGCCGGCATTTCGGCGATGCCGAACTGACCGACCTTGCCCAGTCGATCCGCGAACACGGCGTGGTGCAGCCGGTGGTGGCGCGGCCTTCGCCGACGCAGGCCGGCCGCTACGAGATCATTGCCGGCGAGAGGCGCTGGCGGGCGGCGCAGCGCGCCGGCCTGACCGAGATCCCGGTCATCATCCGCGACGTCAACGACCGCACCGCGCTGGAACTGGCGATCATCGAGAACGTACAGCGCGCCGACCTCAATCCGGTCGAAGAAGCGCAGGGTTACCAGCAGCTCATCGACGACCATGGCTACACCCAGGCCGATCTCGGCCAGGTCATAGGCAAGAGCCGCAGCCATGTCGCCAACACGTTGAGATTGTTGAAGCTTCCCGACGTGATCCGCGACATGCTGGTCGATGGCGCGCTGTCGGCGGGCCACGCCCGCACGCTGGTGACGGCGGAGGATCCGGCCGGCCTCGCCAAGCGCATCGTCGAGGAGGGGCTTTCGGTGCGCCAGGCCGAAGCGCTGGCGCAGATGCCGGCCGGCGCCAGTTCCAACGGCACCAAACCAGCCGCGCCTGCCGCCGAAAAAGACGCCGACACGCTGGCGCTGGAAAAGCTGCTCACCGACACGACCGGCATGATCGTGACCGTCGACCACAAGGGCAAGGGCGGGGTGCTGCGGGTCGCCTATCGAAGCCTGGAACAGCTGGACGAGCTGTGCAGGCGGCTGAAGCAGGATTAACGTTTAGCCGGCAAATTATGCGGTACAGCGTTACTCCCGGCGGTCGGCGCCGCCCCTCATCCCCCTGCCGGGACCTTCTCCCCGTATAGAGACGGGGAGAAGAGGCTGGGTGTGCGACGCCGGCGCCTTTTTGCGACGCCGGCGGCCAATTTCTCTACCGCTGTCCCAGCCTCGCGCTTTCAACCGCGATGCCGAGCAGCGCCTGCCGTGCCAGCGCGACGGACAGATCCGGGCGTCGCCGCGTCTGCAGCACGGCCTGATGCAACCGGGTCAGCGCGCGGCCGAGCGCTTCGCTGTTCCAGCGGTCGAGGGTCTTCTCCACCAGCTTGCGCCTGGAGAAAAAGACCGGCGGCCGCGCGGCGGCAACGACGGAAGCGGCGTTGCGGCCGCCGGTCTCCATCTGGCCGCGCATGACCTGGATCTGCTGCAGTTGCCGCATCGCCGAGGACAGCACCTGGAACGGCTGCCCGCCGCCCTGGCAGTGGCGCGTGAAGGCGGTGTCGAAGTCGCCGACCTTGCCTTCGAGCAGTGCGTCGACTGCGTCGTCGTAAGAGGCGCCGGACACGTCGCCGGACATGGCTCTCACCTCTTCCAGCCCGATCTCCTTCTGGCCGTGGGCGTAGAGGACGAGTTTTTCGATCTCGCCGCGCGAGGCCAGCCGGTCGCCACCGAGATTGCGGCGCAGCGCCTGCCGCGCCTCCAGCGTCATCGCCATGCCGGCCTTGCGCAGTTCGTCGTCGATGACGGTATCGATGTCACGGGCCTCATCGGCGTAGCAAGGCAGCGCCATGGCATTGTCCGCGCCCTCGACCACGGCGCGCAGCCCGACGCCTTTCTTCAGATCGCCGGCCTCAATGAGAATGATGGCGTCGCGCACCGGCTCCGCCGTCAGTGCCTTGACGTCGTCGGCCAGTGCTTTCTGGCCGCTGGCATTGCGCACCCAGAGCAGCCGCCGGTCGGAAAACATCGGCACGGTGCGGGCCTCGTCGAGCAGGCGGCCCTCGTCGCGATCGACCTCCGAACCCTCGAGCCTGACCACCGAGAACGGGTCGTCGAGCGGCAGGCCGGTCTTTCCGGCAAAGGCCTTCGCCCGCTCGGAGACAAGGCCGCGATCGGGGCCATAAAGCAGGACGATCGAGATGCGCGGATCAGGCCGCGCCAGCCAACCGTCGACCTCGAAAGCTTTCTTCTGTGCCATGGAGGGTGGTTAGCATGATGCTGGGATGGAGTGAACGGCTTCCAGCTCGGATCGCCAACCTTGGCCCATTCCTCTCCCTCCGGAGGGGGGAGAGGTGGCCCGGCGAAGCCGGGACGGAGTGGGGGAAGCCGGTCCTCAAATCCGCAGGCACTGGCACTCATCACAGCGCCTCAATCAGGGCGAGGCGTCGTCCCGGCTCGAGATAACGCCCGAGCCAGGTCGACCCCCACTCCGTCGAGCTGCGCTCGCCACCTCTCCCCCGATCGACGGGGGAGAGGAAGGGCGCCAAGGTTGGCGAACCCCCAATTTCCCCTGCCTGCGGAGGCACAAAAGGAGGCGTGGAACCAAGTCTTGCCAGCCAATCACCTTATCTGGCGACAAACACGGCACAACCATGCGCCAAATTGCGTGCGGCCGCCCAACATCGACAAGAAATTTCGCGGACATATCTTCATCTTGAGTGGGGGAGGCCGGATCGGCCGGCGCGGCCGGAACCGACACCCTGACGCATTCGCACTGGCGGCGCGGATATGCAAATATCCCTGCCAGGCAACATTGGAGGACTTGAGGTCATGGCCGATGCTGGGATGTTGCGGTTTCACGTTCCGGAGCCGGAAGTGCGGCCGGGCGGGACGCCTGATTTCTCCAATGTGACCATCGCCGAGGCCGGCTCCGTGCCACGCCCCGACATCGACGTCGATCCGCGCACCATCCGCGACATGGCCTTTTCGATCATCCGGGTGCTGAACCGCAATGGCGAGGCCGTCGGGCCGTGGGCCGGGCTGCTTTCCAGCGAGGAATTGCTGGAAGGCCTGCGCAACATGATGACGCTGCGCACCTTCGATGCGCGCATGCAGATGGCGCAGCGCCAGGGCAAGACCTCCTTCTACATGCAGCATCTCGGCGAGGAAGCGGTGAGCTGCGCCTTCCGCAAGGCGCTCGCGCCCGGCGACATGAATTTCCCGACCTATCGCCAGGCCGGCCTGCTGATCGCCGACGGCTATCCGATGGTCACGATGATGAACCAAATCTATTCCAACGAGGCCGATCCGCTGAAGGGCCGTCAGCTGCCGATCATGTATTCGTCGAAGGAGCACGGCTTCTTCTCGATCTCGGGCAATCTGGCCACGCAGTATATCCAGGCGGTCGGCTGGGCGATGGCGTCGGCGATCTCCAACGATTCCAGGATCGCCGCGGCCTGGATCGGCGACGGCTCGACGGCGGAATCCGATTTCCATTCGGCGCTGGTGTTCGCCTCCACCTACAAGGCGCCTGTGGTGCTCAATGTCGTCAACAACCAGTGGGCAATCTCGACTTTTCAGGGCATCGCGCGCGGCGGCTCGGGCACATTCGCGGCCCGGGGGCTCGGCTTCGGCATCCCGTCGCTGCGCGTAGACGGCAATGACTATCTGGCCGTGCACGCGGTGGCAAAATGGGCGGCGACAAGGGCGCGGGAGAATCTCGGGCCGACGCTGGTCGAATATGTCACCTACCGCGCCGGCGCTCATTCGAGCTCGGACGATCCCTCCGCCTACCGGCCGAAGACCGAGTCCGACGCCTGGCCGCTGGGTGACCCGGTCGTGCGGCTGAAGAACCATCTCATCAAGCTCGGTGTCTGGTCGGACGAACGGCATGCGCAGGCCGAGGCCGAAATCCTCGACACGGTGATCGCGGCGCAGAAGGAAGCGGAAAGCCACGGCACGCTGCATGCCGGCGGCAAGCCGTCGACACGCGAGATGTTCGAGGGTGTGTTTGCCGAGATGCCGCCGCATCTCAGGCGCCAGCGCCAGCAGGCGGGAGTCTGAGCCATGCCAAGACGGACCATGATCGAGGCCATCCGCGACGCCATGGACGTGTCGATGGAGCGCGACGACAAGGTCGTCGTGTTCGGCGAGGACGTCGGCTTCTTCGGCGGCGTTTTTCGCGTCACGCACGGGCTGCAGGCCAAATATGGCAAGAGCCGCTGCTTCGACGCGCCGATCAACGAATCCGGCATTGTCGGCTCGGCCATCGGCATGGCCGCCTATGGTTTGAAGCCCTGCGTGGAAATTCAGTTTGCCGACTACATGTATCCGGCCTACGACCAGCTGACGCAGGAAGCCGCAAGGCTGCGCTACCGCTCGAATGGCGATTTTACCTGCCCGATCGTTGTCCGCATGCCGACCGGCGGCGGCATTTTCGGCGGCCAGACGCACAGCCAGAGCCCGGAAGCCTTGTTCACCCATGTGTCGGGCCTGAAGACGGTGGTTCCATCCAACCCGCATGATGCCAAGGGGCTTTTGATCGCGGCGATCGAGGACCCCGATCCGGTGATCTTCCTCGAGCCGAAGCGGCTCTACAACGGCCCGTTCGACGGCCATCACGACCGGCCGGTGACGCCATGGTCGAAGCACGAGCTCGGCGAGGTCGCCGACGGCCACTACACCGTACCGCTTGGCAAGGCCGCCATCCGCAGGGCGGGCGCGGCGGTCACGGTGCTGGCCTACGGCACCATGGTCTATGTCGCCCAAGCGGCCGCCGAGGAGACCGGAATCGACGCCGAGATCATCGATCTGAGAACCCTGCTGCCGCTCGACCTCGACACGATCGTGGCCTCGGTGAAGAAGACCGGGCGCTGCGTCGTCGTGCATGAGGCGACGCTGACCTCGGGCTTCGGCGCCGAGCTGTCGGCGCTGGTGCAGGAAAACTGCTTCTATCACCTGGAGGCGCCGGTCGCCCGCGTCGCCGGCTGGGACACGCCCTATCCGCATGCGCAGGAGTGGGAGTATTTTCCCGGTCCCGCCCGTGTCGGCCGCGCCTTGCTTGAAACATTGGAAGCCTAGAGTGGGGGAGGCCTGAGATGGGCGAACACATCATCAAGCTGCCCGATGTCGGCGAGGGTGTCGCCGAGGCCGAGCTCGTCGAATGGCATGTCAAGATCGGCGACATCGTGCGCGAGGACACGGTGCTCGCCGCCGTGATGACCGACAAGGCGACGGTCGAAATCCCGTCGCCCGTCGATGGCGAAATCCTGTGGCTGGGCGCCGAGATCGGCGACACGGTGGCGATCGGTTCACCGATCGTGCGGCTGAAAGTGGCGGGCGAGGGCAATGTGAAACCCGGCAAGGAGGCTGAACCGGCGACCGGGGCCGAGCCGCCCGTCAGGCTGCCGAGCCCGAAGCCCGAAGCCGCTTCGCCGCCCAAGCCGGCAAAACCCGCCGAGACACCGGCGAAACCCGCATCGTCGTCGTCGGCGCCGAAAACCGTGACGCGCTCCTCGGCTTCGGGCGCGCCGCGTCCGGAAGGCGAAAAGCCGTTGGCCTCCCCCGCTGTCCGCTTGCGGGCGAAAGAGGCGGGCATCGATCTCAGGCAGGTGGCGGGGACCGGTCCGGTCGGCCGCATCGGCCACGAGGACCTGGAGGCGTTCCTGGCGCGCGGGCCGCAAGCGGCCAGGGGGCCGGGCCTCGCCCGCGACGACACCGTCGAGGACATCAAATTGGTCGGCCTGCGGCGCAAGATCGCCGAGAAGATGACGCTGTCGAAGTCGCGCATCCCGCACATCACCTATGTCGAGGAGATCGACGTCACGGCGCTCGAGGAATTGCGCGCCGCGCTCAACAAGGAAAAGCGTGTTGCCAAGGGCGGCGCGGAGAGGCCGAAGCTGACCTTGCTGCCGTTCCTGATGCGGGCGATGGTCAAGGCGATCGCGGACCAGCCCCAGCTCAATTCCCTGTTCGACGACGAGGCTGGTATCATCCACCAGCATGGCGGCATCCATATCGGCATTGCCGCGCAGACACCGTCGGGCCTGGTGGTGCCTGTCGTCAAGCATGCCGAGGCGCGCGACGTCTGGGACTGTGCCACCGAGGTGGCCAGGCTGGCCGAGGCCGCGAAGTCAGGCACGGCGACACGGGACGAGCTGTCCGGCTCGACCATCACCATCACCTCGCTCGGCGCCATGGGTGGCGTGGCGACGACGCCTGTGATCAACCACCCCGAAGTGGCGATCATCGGCGTCAACAGGATGATGGTGCGGCCGGTTTGGGACGGCACCCAGTTCATCCCGCGCAAGATGATGAACCTGTCGTCGAGCTTCGACCACCGCGTCATCGATGGCTGGGACGCGGCGGTGTTCATCCAGCGGATCAAGGCGCTGCTGGAGACGCCGGCGCTGATTTTCGTGGATTGAGGGAGATGTGATGCGTTCTCGAGTTTCCATTGGCGGGCGCCTCGCCGCCCCTCATTGCCCTGCCGGGCATTTCTCCCCGTATAGTGACGGGGAGAAAGACGCCGTTATCCATGGTTTCGCCAATCGGCAGCGTTGCAGACGAGGGCGCCAACATCGCGGCCAATCCCTTCTCCCCGTCACTATACGGGGAGAAGGGATTGGCAGGCGGATGAGGGGCAGCGCTGGGTTGGATGGGAGGACGTTGACGGCTCTCACGACAAGGAAGCTGCCAACATGAAGGAAATCTCCTGCAAGCTGCTGGTCATCGGCGCCGGTCCGGGGGGTTATGTCTGCGCCATCCGCGCCGGGCAGCTCGGCGTCGACACCGTGATTGTCGAGGTTGCGAAGCCCGGCGGCACCTGCCTCAATGTCGGCTGCATCCCGTCCAAGGCGCTGATCCATGCGGCGGAGGAGTTCGAGAAGGTCTCGCACATGGCCGGCGGCAACAGCCCGCTCGGCATTTCGGTCACCGCACCGGTGCTCGATCTGGCCAGGACCATCGCCTGGAAGGACGGGATCGTCAGCCGGCTCAACAGCGGTGTCGCCGGCCTGCTGAAGAAAGCCGGGGTGAAGACCGTGCATGGCTGGGCGAGGTTTCGCGATGGCAAGACCGTCGAGGTCGAGACCGAGACCGGAAGCCAGGTGATCCGGGCCGAGACGATCGTGATCGCCACCGGCTCGGCGCCGGTCGAGTTGTCTTTTCTTCCCTTCGGCGGGCCTGTGATCTCGTCCACCGACGCGCTGGCCCTGAGTGAGGTTCCCAAGAAAATCGCTGTCGTCGGTGGCGGCTATATCGGGCTCGAACTCGGCATGGCCTTCGCCAAGATGGGTGCGGGGGTCACCGTGGTCGAAGCCTTGCCGCGCGTGCTGGCGCAGCATGACGCGGAGCTGACCCGGCCTGTCGTCAAGCGGCTCTCCGCGCTGGGCGTCGAGGTGATGCTGGGCGCCAAGGCCAAAGGGCTGTCGACAGACGGCGATGCCCTGCTGGTCGAGACATCGGATGGCAAGAGGACCAAGGTCGCCGCGGACAAGGTGCTGGTGACGGTCGGCCGCAAGCCGGTGACGGAAGGCTGGGGACTCGACCAGATCGATCTCGACAGGGCCGGAAAGTTCATACGGATCGACGACCAGTGCCGGACCTCGATGCGCGGCGTCTTCGCCATCGGTGACGTCACCGGGGAGCCGATGCTGGCGCACCGGGCGATGGCGCAAGGCGAAATGGTCGCGGAGATCGTCGCCGGCCACAAGCGCGGCTGGGACAAGCGCTCGATCCCGGCCGTCTGCTTCACCGATCCCGAGCTGGTGACGGCGGGTCTGTCGCCCGAAGAGGCCAAGGCGCAGGGCGGCGAGATCAAGATCGGCCTGTTCCCCTTCGCCGCCAATGGCCGCGCCATGACCAAGCTCGGCGAAGACGGGTTCGTCCGCGTCGTGGCGCGCGCCGACAATCACCTGGTGCTCGGCATCCAGGCCGTCGGTCAGGGTGTGTCGGAACTGTCGGCGGTGTTTGGGCTGGCGCTGGAGATGGGCGCCAGGTTGGAGGACATCGCAGGGACGATCCATGCCCACCCGACGCAAGGCGAAGGGTTTCAGGAAGCCGCGCTCAAGGCGCTGGGCCACGCGCTGCATATTTAGAGCTCCCCCTCTCCCGCGTCAGGCGTAAAGGGGGAGGAGTTGCTCGATTGCCCCAGGCTCCTTTCCTCTCCCTCCGGAGGGGGGAGAGGTGGCGCTGCGAAGCAGCGACGGAGTGGGGGAAGCCGGTCCTCAGACGCACCGCCGCTGAAAACTCATCACAAGCCTCAATCAGTCAGGACGAGGCATCACCCCGGCTTGAAATAACAAGCCCGAGCCAGGTCGACCCCCACTCCGTCGAGCTTCGCTCGACACCTCTCCCCCGGTCGACGGGGGAGAGGAAAGGCGCCGGCGCTCACCCCGCCAGCCGGCTTACCATTTCATGCTGGGCATAGGCGCGGCCGAAGCGGTTGGCGAGGAAGGCGTCGAGCGCGATTTCCTCCTGCTTGACGAAGCCGGTCGCCGGCAGCGATCCGTCCGCCAGCATGTCGAGCACGGCGCAGATGCCAGACGCGGTGGTGATCTGGATGGCGCTGCGCACCGTCTGGCCGATGCGCCGGGAATAGATCTTGTTGGCGTAGGTCTCCTGCAGCAGGCGGCCGTTCCTGCGGCCCGAGACGGTGACGAAGACGATGACCACGTCCTGCAGCGTCGCCGGCAGGGCGCTTTCGAAAATGTCCTTCAGCACGTCGCGGCGGTGGCGCAGCCCAAGGTCGTTGAGCAGCGCCTTCATGATCGCGGCGTGGCCGGGATAGCGGATGGTGCGGTAGTTCAGCGTGCGTACCTTGCCCTTCAGCGTCTCGGCCAAGGTGCCCAGTCCACCGGAGGTGTTGAACGCCTCGTAGGTGACGCCGTCGAGCGAAAACTCCTCGCGCTCCTCCAGCGGCGGCACTTCGACCAGCTCGCCCTCGACGATCGCCTCGCAAGGCTCGCAATATTCGTTGATGACGCCGTCGGTGCTCCAGGTCAGATTGTAGTTCAGCGCGTTGGACGGGTATTGCGGCAGCGCGCCGACGCGCATGCGCACGCTTTCCAGCGTGTCGAAGCGGCTGGCGAGATCGTTGGCGACGATCGAGATGAAGCCGGGCGCCAGCCCGCATTGCGGGATGAAGGCGCTCTTGGCGGAGCGGGCCAGTTCCTTGACGCGCCGGGTTGAGACGACATCCTCGGTGAGATCGAGATAATGCACGCCGGCGCTGGCCGCCGCCTCGGCGATGCGCGTGGTGAGGTGGAAGGGGGCGGCGCTTAGCACCGCGAACTTGCCGGCGAGCGCGGCTTCAAGCGCACCGGGCGCCGCGATGTCGAGTTCCAGCGTCTCGACGCCGGCGGGGACTTCCGCCGCGGCGAGCTGCGCCGCCGAGCGGTCGAGGAGAGTGACCTGATAGTCGCCCGTCGCGGCAAGCATTTCGGCGATGGTCGAGCCGATCTTGCCGGCCCCGACGATAATGATCTTGTTCATGTTCAAATTCCCCTGCGATCTGCGTTTCCCAAAAACCATCGCAGCTTGCCTGTCGAAAGGAAGCGTGGAATTCTGCAAAGTGAACCCTATCTTTTATCGATCTGCCGAAAGGCTTCGTCGAAATGCTCAGTGATGCCGAACAAGCCCTGCTCTCGCTGCTGCGCGCCAACGCACGCGCCTCGACGGCGGACCTGGCGCGTCGGCTCGGCGTGTCGCGCACGACGGTGCAAAGCCGGATCGAGCGGCTGGAGCAGCGCGGCATCATCACCGGCTATGGCGTCCGGCTGGCGCCGGACTATGAGCAGGGGCTGGTCAGGGCGCATGTGCTGCTCACCGTCACGCCGAAGCTCGCCGACAAGGTGGTGCGCAGCCTGCAGGCGCTGCCGCCGGTCAGGACGCTGCACTCCGTCAGCGGCAATTTCGACATGATCGTCATCGTCGACGCACCATCGATCCGCGACCTCGACACGCTGCTCGACCAGATCGGCGCCATGGAGGGGGTGGAGCGGACATCGTCGTCGATTATTTTGTCGACACGGATCGACAGGTGAATTGGATCCTCAATCTGGTATTTGCCAGCCCAGGCAATTTTGCCGGCTAACCCCTCGCCAGGGGAAAGCTCACCACCACGGCCAGACCGGGCCGGCAGTCCTCGAGCGCAATGGTCGCGCCGTGCAGCTCGGCGATGGCACGGACAAGGCTGAGGCCGAGGCCGCTGCCGGGGGTCGAGCGGCTGTGGTCCAGCCGGTAGAGACGCTGGAACACTTTTTCGCGCTCGCCGGCGGGAATGCCGGGGCCATTGTCGGCGACGCCGGCAAGCACGCGGCCGTCCCGGCGCGTCACCGAGAGTTGGATGGATGTGCCGGGAGGGCAATGGCGCAGCGCGTTCTCGACCAGATTGGCGAACATCTGCGTCAACAGCTCACGGTCGCCATGAATGCGGTCCGCCGTGTCGCTCAGTTCCTCTGACGACAGCACCTTCCCGTCGTCCTCGGCCACGTCGGCGTAGATATCGGCGATCGTCTCGAGGACCTCGCCGAGAGCGACATCGGTGAAGCGCGCCTTGCGCGCGCCGGCCTCGATCTGGGCGATGCGCAGCAGCGCGTCGAAGGTCTCGTTGATCTGGTGGCCCTCGGCGCGCGCGTCGGCCAGATCGTCGGAGACGTCCTGGCGCCGTGCGGCCTTGTCGGCGGCGCTCTCCAGTATCATCTGCAGGCGGTTGAGCGGCGTCTTCAAATCATGCGCGATGTCGGCGCTGACCTGCTTCATGCCTTCGACCAGCGCCGCCAGCCGGTCGAGCGCGGCGTTGACCTGGCCGGAGACGATGTCGATGTCGTCGTCCTTGCCGGTCAGCGGGATGCGGGTGTCGAGGCGGCCATGCGAAACGTCGACCATCGTGGCGGCAATGCCGTCGAGACGGCGCTGGACACGCGAGGCGAGCAGGGCGCCGCCGGCGACGGCCAGGCCGGTGATGATCAGCGTCGCCCAGCCGAAGCTCATCAGCATGATCGTTTCCAGCTCCTCGGTCTCGGAGAGGCTGAAGGCGATGGTCAAAGTGTTGGCGCCGACCGGACCGGAATAGGCCCGGTATTCGGTGTCCGGCGGCAGGCCCGGCATTTCGGCGCCGAACATCGAGAAACCGTCGGGAAGCCCCGCCGCGGTGAAGTTGCCCGCAATACGGTTGCCGACGGCGTCGGTCAGCGAAAAGAGCTGCTCCTTCCCAGGGCTGCGCGCGGAGTGGTTTTCGACGGTCTCCACCAACTCCCTGAGATCCTTGTCGGCATAGGTCGCGGCGATGACGGCATAGGTCTCGCTGATGGTGTCGTCGAGCTGCTCGGCAAGGTCGGCGCTCATCATCTGGTAGACGATGGCGCCCGCCAGCACGAAGGCCAGCATGAACAGGAAGGCGAACGTCAGGGCAAGCCGGAATGGCGTGCTGCGCAGCAGGCGGGTCCGGGTCACGGTCATCGGAAAGTCGCCGTCATGGGAAGTTCGCGGTCATGGGAAGGTCGCGATCACTGGGAGAGCGGCGCGTGCAGGCTGTAGCCGGTGTTGCGGATGGTGTGGATGAGCTGGGTACCGAACGGCTTGTCGACCTTGGTCCGCAAGCGGCTGATATGGGTTTCGACGACGCTGGTCTTGGGGTCGAAGTGGAAATCCCAGACCCGCTCCAGCAGCATGGTGCGGGTGATGACGCGGCCCTCGCCGCGCATCAGCACCTCGAGCAGGCTGAACTCCCTCGGCTGCAGGTCGATCGGCTGGCCCTGCCTGACGACGCGCCGCATGATCAGGTCCATTTCGAGGTCGGCGACCCGCAGAACGGTCTTCTGCTCCTGCGCGGCCGGCCGCCGGCCGAGCGCGTTGATGCGGGCAAGCAGCTCGGAAAAGGCGAAGGGCTTGACCAGATAGTCGTCGCCGCCGGCCTCGAGCCCCTCGACGCGGTCGTCGATGCCGCCGACGGAGGTGAGGAAGATCGCCGGCGTGCGCCCGCCGGCGGCGCGGACGGCCTTGACCATAGACAGGCCGTCGAGGCCCGGGATCATCCGATCGGCGACGATCACGTCGTAGCCGCCGCCGGTGGCGGCGAAAAGCCCGTCATGGCCATTGCGCAGGAGGTCGCAGACATGGCCGGCCTCGGTCAGGCCGCGCACGATATAGTCCGCCGTCCTGTGGTCGTCCTCGACGAGAAGTAGCCGCATCGCTGTTCCCTGGCTGCCGGTATCCGGGACAGGCTATCACCGGCCTGCTCCCGTTCCTAGGATGGTCGCCAACCGGCCACGCCTGCGGCACCCGCCTGCGGCTCACTCCGAATCCAGCAGGATGTCGTCCATCTCATCGGCATTATTCCTGAGCGTCATGTAGAGAACGAGCGCAATGATGCAGCCGAGGAAGATCAGGCTGGTGTAGGTGGTGCCGAGACCGAGGCCGGCATATTCGGCTGGCTGCGACAGCCAATCGCCGAAGGAGGCACCCAGCGGACGCGTCAGTATATAGGCGAGCCAGAAGGCCAGGATGGCATCCAGATGGATGAGATACCAGGCGAGCGCGATGAGCGCGATGACGCCGCCGAACAGCAGGCCCGTGGTCAGATAGCCAATGTCGAAAGTTTCGGCGACCAGATCGCCGGCGGCGGTTCCCAGCGAGAAGGTGAAGAGAATCGCCAGCCAGTAGAAGATCTCGCGCCTGGTCGTGAAGATGGTGTGGATCGAAAGCGTCCGTTCGCTCGCGTACCAGACCGCGAATGTCGCCGCGAGCACAACGGAAAAGGCGATCGTCGTGGTCTGCAGGCGCACGCCGAAATTATCGACGAGGTTGTCGGTGATCAACGTGCCGACGACGCTGATCAGCACCACCGCCAGCCAGTAGGCCCACGGCACGTAGCGTTTGTGCGCGAACTGCAGAGCGAGGGCGACGACCAGCACGCCGGTCATGATCAGCGAGGTGACAGTCAAGCCGAGGCCGAGGTTGACGGCGAGATAGTCCGCCGCCGTCTCGCCCATGGTCACCGCCATCAGCTTGACCAGCCAGAAGTCGAGGGTGACGTCCGGCACCCTGTTTTGGCTCGGTGTGGGGTGTGTGTGGGGTGCGAGCATGGCTGATGTCCCGATGCCGATGGTTGCGCCGGCGGCGGAAGCGATCCGGCATTCGGATGATAGGCAAGCGACTTCTCACCAGCCTGTCCGGCGCCATACAAATTCGTAAGGATGGCGGTGGCTGGCTCAAAAGGCCTTTACGAATGCCTCGCGATGCGCTGATAGAGGATGAACGCCTTGTATCCGCCATCAATGGCGTGCCCCAGTGGCCGGGCCTGCACTAGAGTGCCCAGGAAAACGCAAAAATGACCTACGCTTCCCTCAAGCCGGTTTCACAGGCTTTCGACCAGCGCAAGCGGCTGATATTCATCCGGGTCGCGGCGGTGCTGGCGGTGCTGCTGCTGTTCCTGACCAAACCGGCGCTCAGCGAAGGCTCGAACGGCCACGAAACGCTCGAATTCCTCGGCTTCTGCCTGGTGCTCGGCTGCGTCGCCGGCCGGCTGTGGAGCATCCTCTATGTCGGCGGCAAGAAGAATGAAGAGCTGGTCTCGACGGGACCATTCTCGATGAGCCAGAACCCGCTCTACTTCTTCTCGACGGTCGGCGCGGTCGGCATCGGCCTGCTCTACGGCTCGCTGGTGGCCGCCGCCGCGCTTGGCGTCGCCAGCTTCCTGATCTTCCGTGTCACGGCGCGCAAGGAAGCCGAATATCTCCTGGGCAAGTTCGGTCCGGCCTACAGCGCCTACATCAAGGCGACGCCCAGGTTCTGGCCAAACCCGCTGCTCTACCACGACAATGACGAGCTGCGGTTCTCGACCCGGGCGCTGAGGCGCACCTTTTTCGACGGGCTCTATTTCCTCGCCATCTTCCCGGCCATCGAGCTGATCGAGTATTTCAGGGAGACAGGCGTGCTGTTCCCGGCCTTCATCACGCTGTACTGAACAGCTCGCCACGCAATTTGCGCGGCTGATCGGCCATCGCGACTGTCGATGGTCATTCATGGAAATCGAAACTAGCTTCCCAGCGGGTAAGGCATGTAGCCGACGAAGCCGGCTATCTTCCAGCTCGCGCCGACCTTTCGGCAGAAATACAGCGTCTGCCATTTCAGCCGGTCGACGCTGCCATCCGCCTTGGCGACGCTGCCGTCGAACTTCTTGTGCAGCACGGCGCGGTCGCCGTCGACATCGATGTCGCGCAGATTGGTAACGCGAAACAGTGCCTCGCGCAGCGGCTCGGCGAATTTGGTCGCCGCCGTTTCCTTGGCCTGGCGCAGCCACTCGTCGCGATAAATCTCCAGCCGCGGGAATTGCAGCCGCCAGGCATCGGCATTGGCCAGGAAATGCGCATGCATGCCGAAGAAGCTTTCGGCGATGAAATCGTCCTCGACCATGGCCCAGTCCTGGCCGATGAAGGCGTCGATGTCGCGCCGCACCAGCATCTCCCACACCGCGTGACGGTCTGCGTCGCCGGGAGGGAACGGGTTCTTGTCGAAAGTCATTCTCGGGGTCTCCGGTTTAGCGAGGGCGTCTGTCCGTCGTGGCGTCGAGCCCGTCCGGCAACGTGCACGATGCAAGCGCTTCTGTAATAAAGCAACACGGATTTCGAACAATGTTGCTTTCCAACAAGGGCCTCTATCGGGATTGCCGCGATCGCGGTAAACCTCGTCGCAAAGCGGGCGCCACCTCGGTGTCCGGCCATGTCATCGGAGGAGCCGTCCCTTGCCCAAGCAGACTTTCGGAACATCCCACGTGCCGCTGTCGCCCGCCGTGCGGGCCGGCGATTTTGTCTTCGTCTCGGGCCAGGTTCCGGTCGGCGGCGACGGCATCCTGGTCAAGGGCGGCATCACGGAGCAGACCGAGCAGGTGCTGGCCAATGTGAAGGCCGCATTGGCGCTCGCCGGCTGCACGATGGACGACGTGGTCAAGACCACCGTCTGGCTCGAGGACGCGCGTGACTTCGGCGCCTTCAACGCTGTCTATGCCAGGCATTTTCCGAAAAATCCGCCGGCCCGCACCACGGTCGAATCGCGGCTGATGATCGACATCAAGATCGAAGTCGAGGCTGTCGCCTACAGACCGGCCTGAGACGGCAATTCGGCCAATCGGAGGTTCCAACAATGCAATTCGACCTCCTCGTGAAGGGCGGACGGCTGATCGACCCGGCGGCCGGCATCGATGCGCCGCGCGATGTCGCCATCGCCAATGGCCGCGTCGCCGCGATCGACGCCGACATCCCCGCGACCAGCGCCGCCCAGGTGGTCGACGCCACCGGTTGCATCGTCGCGCCGGGCCTCGTCGACCTGCACAGCCACGTCTATTGGGGCGGCACTTCGCTCGGTGTCGACGCCGACAGGCTCGCCGCCAAGAGCGGCACCACCACCTTCATCGACGCCGGCAGCGCGGGCGCGGGCAATTTCCTGGGCTTCCGCCGCCATGTCATGGAGCGTTCGAAGGTGCGCATCCTGGCCTATGTCAACATTTCCTTTGCCGGCATTTTCGGCTTCTCGCAGACGGTGTCGGTCGGCGAATGCAGCGATCTCCGTCTCTGCGAGCCGCGCGAGGTGGTGGCGGTGGTGCGCGAGCACGCCGACGTCGTCGTCGGCGTCAAGGTTCGCTCCGGCAAGCATGCCGGCGGCACAAGCGGCATCGCGCCGGTCGACCTGGCGCTGGAGGCCGCCGACAAGGCCGGCCTGCCGCTGATGGCGCATATAGACGAGCCACCGCCCGGCCGCTCCGAAGTGCTGCCGCGCCTGCGCCGGGGCGACATCCTCACCCACTGCTTCCGGCCCTTCCCCAATGCGCCGGTGTTCGCCTCCGGCACGGTGCGGCCCGACATGCGGCTGGCGCGCGAGCGCGGCGTCATCTTCGATCTCGGCCATGGCATGGGTTCGTTCGACTTCGAGGTCGCCCGCGCCATGCTGGCCGAAGGGCTGGCGCCCGACGTCATCTCGAGCGACGTACATCTCTACTGCGTCGACGGGCCGGCCTTCGACATACTGGTCTGCATGTCGAAGCTGATGGCCCTCGGCATGCCGCTGGTCGAGGTTCTGCGTGCCGCGACGCAGGCGCCGGCGCGGGCGATCGCGCGGCCGGACCTCGGCACGCTGACGATCGGCACCGCCGGCGACGTGGCCGTGCTGCGGCAGCGGTTAGGCCGCTTCACCTTCGTCGACGCGGTCGGCGCCTCGCTGGTCGCCGACCAGCGGCTGGTGTCGGAAGGCATCGTCGTCGGCGGCATTTGGTGGCCGAACGAGGCGGTCGACGATGTCGGCGAGACCGAGCGCTTCGTGGCCCATGCCAACCATACGCATGTCGAGGTGGCGGCCAGGCATTTCGGGCATCGGTAGGATTAACCGATATCGAGGAGGCTGCGCGATTGACGAGCGGCTTCCCCCACTCCGTCTCGGCTTCGCCGAGCCACCTCTCCCCCCTCCGGAGGGAGAGGAAGGGAGCCAAGGTCGGTGAACTTGCGCCTTTCCTCTCCCCCGTCGATCGGGGGAGAGGTGTCGAGCGAAGCTCGACGGAGTGGGGGTCGACCTCTCACCGAAGCATGCTTCCGCCTCACCGCCGCGAATTGCTCGGCGCCCCATAAACCGGCGTCTCGATCCCTTCCATTCGTGCCTTGATCTGCAGCGCGACATATTTCGAATAGAAGCGCGACAGCGCGAGATTGCCGCCGTGGAACCACAGTGCTTCCTGCGCCGTCGGCTTCCACATATTGCGCAATTCGCCTTGCCAGGGGCCGGGGTCGCCCTTGACGCCGGAGCCGAGGCCCCAGCAGGGGCCGACCTTGTCGGCGACCTCGCGCGAGACGAGAGCCGCCACATTCTCGTTCATCGACTGATAGCCGGTGCAGGCGACGATGGCGTCGGCCTCGAGCTCGCTGCCGTCCTCGAACAGGATGCCTTTCGCCGTCAGCGATTTTATCGCGACGCCGCTGCGGATGCCGACCTTGCCGTCGATGATCAGGTCCGAGGCGCCGACGTCGATGTAATAGCCGGAGCCGGTGCGATAGGCCTTCATCAAAAGGCCGGTTTCGTCGTCGCCGAAATCGAGCGCGAAGCCGGAGGCGGCGAGACGCTCGTAGAAATCGGCGTCGCGCGCGCGGATGACGTCGTAGAGCGCGCGCTGGCCCTTGGGCACCAGCGCGAACGGCGTCGCGGCGACGATCATGTCGGCTTTCTCGGTGGTGATGCCGCGTGCCAGCGCGTCCTCGGAGAAGATCTCGAAGCCGACCTGCATCAGCGTGTCCGACTTGACCACCGTGGTCGGCGAGCGCTGGATCATGGTGACGTCGGCGCCGCTCTCCCAGAGATCGACGCAGACGTCGTGGCCGGAACTGGCCGCGCCGATGACGGCGACCTTCTTGCCGCGGAATTTCTCGCCGCTGGCATACTGGCTGGAATGCAGCAGCTCGCCCTTGAACTGGTCGGAACCCGGCAGATCGATCTTGCGCGGCGGACCGTAGGCGCCGGTGGCGAAGACGATGTGCTTCGGCTTCAGCGTGATGCGCTGCCCGACGCGGTCGACCACCACGGTCCATTCTTTCTCCGCCTCGTCGTAGCTGGCGCTGAGGCACCTGGTGGCGACCCAGTAATTCAGCTCCATGACGCGCGTGTACATTTCCAGCCAGTCGCCCATCTTGTCCTTGGGCGTGAAAACGGGCCAGTTGTCGGGGAACGGTATGTAGGGCAGATGGTCGTACCAGACCGGATCGTGCAGCACGAGCGTGCGGTAGCGGTTGCGCCAGGAATCGCCCGGCCGCGCGTTCTTCTCGATGACGATGGTCGGCACGCCGAGCTGCCGCAGCCGTGCGCCGAGCATGATGCCGCCCTGGCCGCCGCCGATGACCAGGCAATAGGGTTGCTCCGTTACGCCGAGCTCGCGCGCCTCACGCGCCCGCGCTTCCGACCAGGTCTCGCGTTCCGGGTCCGCCTTGTGGCGCACGCCCAGCGGCCGCGCCGCGCCCTTGCGCTCCTCGTGTCCCTTCAAGTCGGTCATCGCCGTGAACAGGGTACGGCAGCGGCCGTCGCGCAGCCGCATGATGCCTTGGCCCGTGGCCGCCGCTGTCTCGAAGGTGAACCAGGCCTCGATCGTGCCTTCATCCGAGGTTGCCTCGCCGGTGAGCTGCCACGCGCCAGGCTTCGTGGTCGCCAGCGTTGCTGTCAGCATGTCTGCGATGGCCTCGCGGCCTTCCATCGTCGTGACGTTCCAGGTGAAGGCCAGCAGGTCGCGCCAATAGCAATCGTCGACGAACAGGTTGCTTGCGGCCGACAGGTCGCCGGATTCAAGCGCCTGCGAAAACGAGCCAAGCCATGCGGCCGCCTGTTTGGATGGTGACTTTTCGAGCATTTCTTCCCTCTTGCATACGTCCGATCCGTGTATTGGGACCGTACCTGTCGAAGTCGGCGCTGCCCCTCATCCGCCTGCCGGCACCTTCTCCTCGTATAGTGGGGCTCCTCGTATAGTGACGGGGAGAAGGGGCTAGTCTCCCAGCGGCTCCATTTCCTTGCCCGTGCGGTGGATCTGGGCGTTGTATTTGATGCGGCGCACGGTCTCGCGGGCCGGGCCGTCGAGCTTGTAGGCCGACGCCACCGCCAGGAGGTCGATCATCGCCAGGAAGGCGAAGCGCGAGGCCGTCGGCTTCAGCGTGTCGGGATATTCGGGCACGGCAACCGTCAGCCTGACGTCGCAGGCGCGGGCGAGCTCGGTATCGGGCGCCGTCACGGCGATCGCGTTGGCACGGTAGTGCTTGGCGAGTTCGACGGCCTCGATCACCTCGCGCGTGCGCCCGGTCGCCGAGATGGCGATCACCAGGTCGCCGGGCTTCAGCGTCGAGGCGGTCATGCGCATCAAATAGGGGTCGCACTGGGCGCTGATCGAGATGCCATAGCGAAACAGCCGGTACTGAGTTTCCTGCGCCAGCGCCGAAGAGCTGCCGCCGAGCCCGAACACGGTGACCTGGCGGGCCCGGGCGATCAGCTCGGCGGCCTTTTCCAGCTCACCCGGATCGAGCTGCCGCTCGGCTTCCTGCAGCGCCCGGCGCGCTTCGCCGAACACCGCGTTCCAGAACGGCAGGGCGGCGTCGCTCTCCCTGGCCGGCGACGTGTCCAGGTAGAGCGCGCCGACGACGAGGCTCTGCGCCAGCTTCAGCTTGAAGTCGCGCACGCCCTCGCAGCCGATGGCGCGGCAGAACCGGGTCACCGTCGGTTCGCTGACGCCGGCGCGCTGAGCCAGCGCCGCGTTGGAGGCATCGACGGCATATTTGACATTCTCGAGCACGACATCGGCGACGCGGCGTTCGGCCGGGCGCAATTCGCCGTAGCAATCCTTGACCAGCGAGATGATGTCGGGAATGCGCCGGACGGGTTCGCCCCCGGTTCCCTCTTCGTGCGCGATCGGATGGCTGGCAGCTTTGGTCATGAAGGCGGTGTTCCCTAGCCCGTTTTCGACCTGACCTCTTATCATGTTTGCACGCTGTCGTTCCATGCGCAGGACGGCGCTGCAACCGATGCGTGCCGTCAAGGCATCCGCGTGTGCGCCTGCCAAATCATGTAGGAAAGCAACACGAATTTCAAGGCAAAGAATACCACGTCAATACAGATAGTTATGCCTAGCAGTCGGTTCTCGTCCCATGCTCGCCGCCGTCGACGCTTGACAGCAAAGTAGGATAGTTACACACTGATTTTTGACAGTCTGATGACCTTTGGATCATCACGCAATCTCCGAGGGGCGGATGAACGCGGGCGAGATAACAACGCCGAAGCTTGGCGTGCAGGCAGCGACCAAGATCTATCACACGGCGTCCGGCGACCTCTTGGCGCTGGACCGCTGCAGCCTCGACGTCAGAGCCAATGAAATCGTCTCGATCGTCGGCCCGTCCGGTTGCGGCAAGACCACGCTTTTGTGGTCGATGTCGGGGCTGCACGGCCTGACAAGCGGCGCGATCAAGCTCGACGGCAAAGAGATTTCCGGGCCGCATCCCGATATCGGCATCGTCTTCCAGGAAGCCAACCTCCTGCCCTGGCGCAACCTCGACGCCAACATCCGCTTCCCCTTCGAGATCAAGGGCGAAAAACCGGACCGCGCCTGGATCGCGCATCTGCTTAACCGCGTCGGCCTCGACGGTTTCGGCGGCAAATTCCCGCGCGAGCTTTCGGGCGGCATGCAGCAGCGGGCGGCGATCGTGCGGGCGCTGGCGCTGAAACCCTCGGTGCTTTTGATGGACGAGCCGTTCGGCGCGCTCGACAGTTTTACCCGCGAGGAGATGAACCGGCTGGTCGAGGAGATCTGGCTCGACACCAAGACCACCATCGTCTTCATCACCCACTCGATCGAGGAAGCGATTTTCCTCTCCGACCGCGTCGTGGTGCTGAGCGCGCGGCCGGGCCGCGTCGCCAAGGAATACCGCGTGCCGTTCCCGCGGCCGCGCTCGCTGGAGATCATGGCGACGAAGGAGGTGTTCGACCTCACCAACCGGATCAAGATGGACATTGTCGGAGAGCGCACCAGACCGAAGGCGCCGGAGCGCCCGAGCGCCGAGATCGTGAGGATCAGGCCGTGAGCGACGCCATTCCCGAATTTTCGAAGTCGAAATCAGGCGATGGGCAAGACGTCAGCCTGACCAACCTCTCGGCCTTCGCCAGCGGCCCCGGCATCAAGTCGGGCAAGGAGGTGGCGGCCATTCTCGCCGTCGCCGTCATCATCATCGGCGGCATCGAACTGGCGTTGCGGCTGTTCCATGTGCCGCTCTACATCATGCCGCCGCCGAGCTCGATCGCCTATGCGCTGTTCGACGAGTTTCCGCTGATCGCGCCGCATCTCGGCTATACGCTGGTCGAGCTGGTGTCCGGCTTTGCCATCGGCGCCGCCGTCGGTCTGGTGCTGGCCGCCGTCATCACCCAGTTCCCATTCGCGGAAAAGATCGTCGCGCCGTATATATTGCTGCTGGTCACCACGCCGATGCTGGCGCTGGTGCCGCTGCTCATCCTGCGTTTCGGTTTCGGCTACACGCCGCGCGTCATCGCGGTGGCCCTGGCCGCCGGGCCGATGGTGATGATCAATGCCGCCACCGGCTTTCGTCGCGTCGACAGCGCCAAGATCGCGCTGGCGCGGTCCTATGGCGCCAGCACCTTGCAGATCTTCTGGAAGATCCGCGCGCCGATGGCGCTGCCGATGATCCTGGTCGGGCTGATGATCGGCGCCATCTTCGGCCTGCTCACCGCCGTCGGCGCCGAGATGGTCGGCGGTGGCTTCGGCCTCGGCAACCGGCTGACCACCTATTCGTCGATGATCCAGATGCCGCAATTCTTCGCCGTGGTGCTGATCCTGTCGATGCTCGGCATCCTGATCTACGTGCTGTTCTTCCTCATCGGCAAGAAATGGGCGAGCTGGGAGGCTTGACGCAGAAGCAATGACCACGCCCGGGAGGCGGGCGGCAAGGCAGACTGACATCAAACAAAAAAGGGGAATGCCATGACCAAAGACAATTTCATCCAGCAGGCGGGGATGAGCCGCCGCATCTTCCTGCAGGTGACCGGCGCCGGGCTGGTGACGGCGACCGCACTCGGCGCCACCGGCCTCAGGGCGAGGGCCGAGGCCTATGGAAAATTCACCTGGATCTCGCCGCGCGGCACGCTCGAAGTGCTCGACGACTACCCCTACTGGGCGGCCAAGAAGGCCGGCTATTTCGACGGGCTCGACACTGACATGCAGCCGGGACCGTCCGACGGCACGGCGACGGTGAAGTTCGTCGATGTCGGCCAGGCCGATATGGGCTTTCCCTCGCCCGGCGTGTTCTCCTTCGCCATCCAGAACGGCATGAAGCTGAAGTCGGTGTTCCACATGGGCGCGCGCGACACGTTCAGCATCGCCTTCCGCAAGGGCGAGGGCTCGAACGACCTGAAGAAGCTCGAAGGCAAGACCATCCTGCTTGGTTCCGCAGCCTGGCAGTCGATCACCGATCCGCTGCTTGCGGCGCAAGGCGTCGACATCAAGAAGGTCAAGTATGTCGAGGCCGGCTGGCCGACCTGGGGCACCGCGCTTGCCGGCGGCCAGGGCGATGCGGCGCTGTCATGGGAAGGGCTGCGCGCCGAATGGATCGCCAAGGGTCTCGATTTCGAATACTGGCTCGGCGTGAAGAACTCGAAACTGCCGGCCAATACCTTCGTCGTGCGCGCCGCCGATCTCGAGGATCCCGACAAGAAGGCGTTCCTGGAAAAATACCTGCGCGGCTGGGCGATGGGCCTTGAGTTCGGCTATCAAAATCCGCGCGCGGCGGTCGAAGCGGTGTTCGAGCAGTTCCCGACGCTGGCCAAGAACCTCGGACCGGAGCTCGGCACCACCTCGATCCTGCAGCAGATCAACGTCTTCCGCGGCGACATGGACAAGCGCGGCGGCTGGGGGTCGCACGACATGGCGAGCTGGCAGGGCTTCTTCGACGAGATCCACAAGATCGGCCAGATCACCAACCCGGTGAAGGCCGAGGATGTCTGCAGCAACGACCTGATCCCGGCCGCCAACGACTTCGACAAGGCCAAGGTCAAGGCCGACGCCGACGGGGTCAAATTGTCGGAGGGCTTTGCCGCGCTCGATGTCGAGAAGATCAAGGCGCACCTGTTCGATTCGGCGGTGAAGTAGGCGCGCAAGCGAAGGCCATGACGACGCCACTCCTCATTGCCCTGCCTTGGCTCCTTTCCTCTCCCTCCGGAGGGGGGAGAGGTGGCGCCGCGAAGCGGCGACGGAGTGGGGGAAGGCGGTCGCTAAACGCGCAGTCGCTGCGGGACAGGCACAATCTGGCGAAGTAACCTCAGGCGGGCGGCGAAGGTCGACCCCCACTCCGTCGAGCTTCGCTCGACACCTCTCCCCCGATCGACGGGGGAGAGGAAAGGGCCGGGCAACGAGCGGCGGCGCTGACCTGAGGTGATTGTCCGGATAAACACGCGGCAACCGGTCGCCGCGCACAATTCAATCCAGAACCTGGGAGATAACGGTGGCCGACAAGGTGAAAGTACTGGTGGTGGGTCTTGGCAATATGGGTGCGTCGCACGCCAGTGCCTATCATCGCTCGGAGGGGTTTGAGATCAGCGGCATCATGAGCCGCTCGATCAAGAGCAACACGAAAATCCCGGCCGAACTCGCCGGTTATCCGCTCTACGAGGATTTCGACCTGGCGCTGGGGGAGACCAGGCCGGACGCGGTCTCGATCAACAGCTGGCCGAACACCCATGCCGAATACGCGCTGAAGGCGATCGCGGCGAACTGCCACGTGTTCATGGAAAAGCCCTTGGCCACCAACATCGAGGACGCCGAAAAGGTGGTGGCGGCCGCGCGAGCGAAAAACCGCAAGCTGGTGCTCGGCTACATCCTGCGTGTCCACCCCTCGTGGATCAAGTTCATCGAGGTTGGCAAGACGCTCGGCAAGCCGCTGGTCATGCGGCTCAACCTCAACCAGCAAAGCAGCGGCAGCGCCTGGCACTGGCACAAGAACCTGATCGATTCGCTGATCCCGATCGTCGATTGCGGCGTGCATTATGTCGACGTCATGTGCCAGCTGACCGGCGCCAAGCCGGTGCGCGTGCATGGCATCGGCGCCAAACTATGGGCCGAAGCCGACAAGCAGAATTACGGCCACTTGCATGTCACCTTCGATGACGGCTCGGTCGGCTGGTACGAGGCCGGCTGGGGTCCGATGATGAGCGAGACGGCCTACTTCGTGAAGGATGTCGTCGGCCCGAAAGGCGCGGTCTCGATCGTCGCCGGCCAGCAGGCGAGCAGCGCGGCCGAGTTGGCCGAAGTGTCGAACTCCGCCGACATCGACCGCCACACCAAGACCGACGCGCTGAAGATCCATTATGCCGCCGTCGACGGCGACAAGAATTTCAAAAAGCCCGACGAGATCGTCAGCATGGAGGACGAGCCCGGCCACCAGGAACTGTGCGACCGCGAGCAGGCGTTCTTCCTGCGCGCCATAAGCGAGGACCTCGATCTGACCGAGCAGATGGACGCGGCGGTCAACAGCCTGCGCATCGTGCTCGCGGCCGAACAGAGCATCGAGCTGGGACGGACGGTCGAGCTGGCCTGATGCTATCCGGTTGCTGGCGCTGGAGGCGGCACCGGCAGCGCCGGAGTTTCATCCTTCTCCCCGTCACTATACGGGGAGAAGGTGCCGGCAGGCGGATGAGGGGCGGCGCCTACATTTGTAATTAGCCGGTAGCGACAGCTCGCGCGTTCCTAAGCGCGATGTCGAGGCAACGCAAATTTGGGAGTGAGACATGGTCACCGACAGTCTTTTGAAGACCTATGCCGAGTCCGACGCGCTTGGCCTCGCCGCGCTGGTCCGCGGCGGCCAGGTTTCGCCGGCGGAACTGGTCGAGGCGGCGATCACGCTGGTCGAACGGTTGAATCCGTCGCTCAACGCGGTCATCCATCGCCTCTATGACATGGCGCGCGCGCAGGCCGCGACGGTCGACAGATCGGCACCCTTTGCCGGCGTACCATTCCTGCTCAAGGAACTGGCCTCGTCCTGGACGGGTGCGCCCAACACCAATTCCTGCTTCTACCTCAGAGATGTCGTCGCCGATTTCGACACTGAAGTCGTTCGCCGCATGAAGGCGGCGGGACTGGTGCTGGTCGGCAAGTCGAACGCGCCCGAAAACGGCTGGTCGATCACGACGGAACCAAAACTCTACGGCACGACGAAAAACCCGTGGAAGGAAGGCATCACGCCAGGCGGCTCGAGCGGCGGCGCGGCCTCGGCTGTCGCCTCGCGCATGGTGCCGATCGCGGAGGCCAGCGACGGCGCCGGCTCGATCCGCATCCCCGCCTCCTGCTGCGGGATCGTGGGCCTGAAACCGTCGCGCGGCCGCGTCAGCCTGGCGCCGTTCGGCGACTATTGGTATGGCGGTGCCTACTTCCTCTGCTGCTCGCGCACCGTGCGCGACACGGCGGCCTATCTCGATGCGGTGGCCGGCGCGCTGCCCGGCGAACCCTATACGCCGCCGGTGCCGGATGCCTCCTGGCTCAGCCTGTCGGCGCGTGCGCCGAAAAACCTGCGCATCGGCTTCACCGTCACGCCGCCCAACGGCACCGCCATCGATCCGGAGGTGAAGGCGGCGGTGCTGGCGACCGTGGCCGCACTCGAGCGGTTGGGGCATCATGTCGAGGAGCACGACATGCCGCTCGATGCCGACGGCGTATGGGCGACCTACACCAACATGACCTGCGTGCAGACGGCGGCGACCTTCGACTCCCTGGAAACGGTGATCGGCCGGCCGGCGACGCCAGGCGATGTCGAGGCGGTGACCTGGGCGATAATCGAGCGCGGCCGCGCCACCAGCGGGGTCAGGCACATCTCCGATGTCGAGCAGCTCCGGCAGGTCGGCCGCGATATTGTCGGCGACCTCAGGGCCTATGATCTCTTCGTCACGCCCACCTTGACGCAACTGCCGCGGCCGTTCGGCTATTACGATATGTCGGAGACCGACATCGACCGCTACAACGCCAAATGGACGGATGCTGTCTTTGCCTTCCCCTTCAACATCTCCGGCCAGCCGGCGATCTCGCTGCCGCTCGGCTGGTCGCACGGCGGCGTGCCGGTCGGCGTGCAACTGGTCGGCCGCTACGGCGACGAGGCGACGGTGCTGGCGGCGTCGGCACAGCTGGAACAGGAAATGCCATGGAGGGACAGGCGGCCGCCGGTGAGCGCTTAGTGACCTGTACGGAGGTTTGATCGCTGGACGGCAAAACCTTTCCCGTCGTCATCCTGGGGCGTAGCAAGGAGCGCAGCGACGCCGCGCAGACCCCAGGATCCATGCCGCGACATCAAAGCGTTCCCGGCGGTCCAAAATTCTGCTCCGCTGCACCCCACGGAAAGGTCACGGCATGGATCCTCGGGTCTCCGCGACGGAGCTTCGCTCCTGCTCCGCCCGTGGATGACGAAGGTGGAGGGACCTCAGCCAATTTCCGGAGGTGCAGATCTCAAGCCTCCTACTACCCGATCACCTCCAGCCGCCGCGGCAGCCGGTTCATCGCGACCGGCCCATCCGGCGTGATCAGGAACTGGTCCTCGAGGTTGAAGCTGGCGAGGCCGTCGATATAGAGCGGGATTTCGAAGGCCAGCACCATGCCGGCCTCGATCACGACCTCGCTGCCGGCCGATATGAACGGCCATTGCTCGGAAAAGACCGACTGCCCGACGCCGTGGCCGAAGTGGCCGCGGCGGTAGGAGCGCAGGCCTTGGCGCGCCAGGCTGTCGGTGGCGACGCGGTGGACATGGGCAAGCGTGTTCCCGGGAACAAGCTCGGCCAGCCCATCGTCGAAGGCGCGCTCGGCAATGGCGTGCAGTTCGGCCTGATCAGCCGAAGGCGGGCCGAAGGTGAAGTTGCGCGACATGTCGGAGGCGTAGCCACCGACCGTACAGACCATGTCGCATTTCAGCGGATCGCCCGCCACGGCCCTGGCGTCGGCGCCCTTGGCCCGGGCGCCCAGCGTCACATATTCGGCCGTGATGACCGGGTGGGACAAGCCGGCCGCCGCCGTGGCGACGCCCTGCCGGTAGAGCGCGACGAGATCGCTCTGGCGCATCCCGGCCATGGCATCGACCTGCAGCCGCTCCAGGCCGGCTTCCGACAGGATGATGCCTTGCCGCAGCAGGTCGATCTCGCGCTGCGACTTGAGCGCGCGCAGCCGGTCCAGCACAAGCGAGCCGTCCACAACAGGGCAATCCGGCAGCAGCGCCTGGATGGCGGCAAAATCGGCGGCGGGAATGAAGTCGAGGTCGAGGCCGAGCGTGGCGCGCTCCAGCCCGAAATCGGCGAGGATTGCCTGCAGCTGTCGCACCGAGCCGGCGAGGTCGAAGGTGGCGGGACGCGCGAAATCCGGCGCGCGGCCGGGCGAAGCCAGGCCAGCCTCGATACGCTCCGCCAGGGGCAGCCCGGCAGGCCCTGTCTCGACCGGCGCTGCTTCGATCCAGATCGGGTGCGAGCGCACGACCATCTCGGGCGCGGCGGTCCGCAGTTGCGTGGCATTGAAGTCGGCGACCACGACGCCGATCGGCAGGTCCTGCCTGGCCGGGACGACGACGAAGCCGGCGCCGGCGCGCCGGAACAGTCCGGCCGGACCGATCGAAGCGCCGGTCGCATAATGGAAGGCCTCGGGCGCTGAGAGCACCAGCGCGGCGATGCCGGCGCGTTGCATAAACTGCGTGGCGCGCTGCCGGTCGACAAACCCCGTCATGAGACTTTCTCCGTCTGCGTGGAACCGGCAACGGAGCATTGCGGGTGCGGACAATCAAGACGGCTGCTCGTATTGACGCACTGATACCTTGAGTGCGGAGCGGAGACGCCCACGACTTCGTCATCCTAGAGCGGAGCAAGGAGCGCAGCGACGCAGCGCAGACCCTAGGATCCATGCCGGCACTCCGGAGCGTTGCCACGGTCCAGATTCTGCTCCGCTGCACCCGCCAGCACGGTCGCGGCATGGACCCTCGGGTCTCCCCGACGCCGCGCCGCGGCTGCTCCGCCCGTGCGAAGGGATAGGATGTCGGCCACGGTTGCCGGCGAACCCGCTACTTGATCGATTCCAGCTTGGTCAGCGCGGCGGTGAAGCCGGCCAGCGACACCGGGATGGTGACCGGCTTGCGGGTGACGGACTCCATGCCGATGTTCAGATTGGTTCCCGACTTCATCGCCTTGACGAGGTCCGGCGGCAGCGGCGTGGCGGCATAGGCGCCGTTCTGGTCGCTGGTCTGGATGGCAATGGTCGTCTTCTGTCCCTGGTCGATCTGGTAGCTGGCGCCGGACGGCAGGAAGAGGCCGTGCGGCAAGGCGAGCAGCATGGCGAGGCTGCCATTGCCGTTGTCGCGGCGAACGGTCACCGTAAGCACGCGCTGTCCTGTCTTCGCCTCGGTCAGGTTCTGAGACACCTGGCATTGAAGTTCGGCGCTCGCCGAGCCGCTGGAGCAGTTGACCGCCCAGGGATTGGCGTCGGCCGGCTTTGACTGGGCCGGTTGGGGCTTGGCGGCTTCCTCGGCAAGTGCGGGTCCGGCGCCCGACAGGATGAGCCACAGGGCACCAATACCTGCGGCCAAGCTCAAAGTATTAGCTTCAGCTAAAGCAACTCTCATGTTCTTTTAGGCCCCACCGGTATTTTCCGCAGTAGGGCTTGATACAACACTCCAATCCAGCCTGAAAGCCAGGAATCCACCGAAGCAAGCCGGCAAATCTACTGTGTCCATATTGCCACAGAGAGGCACTTTGGTGGGCCACAACAGCAGTTTGATCATTGGGGACTCGCTATACAATAGATTTCCATTAAACATCGGCACGCGGGACGTGTAGTCCCAGAAGGACTCGCCAGGGATGGGAACTACCGAGAAGTCTCGGCAAGTTGGTGAGATGGCGGCGCGTGGGGAGGGGTTCCACATGCTCGCCGGTTATCGCCGTTCGAGCATAGCAAGGCAGCTCTGGAAGACGACGGCGCTTACGTCGCTGGCGCTGGCGCTCTCGGGCGTGGCCGCCTATGGCGACGATGCCGGGCTCTGGCAGCCGCAGGTCCGGGCCATCATCGGCGCCGACAACAATGGCGGCAACGCCGCGCTCGAAGGCTTCATCCCGATCAAGCAGAGCGCCGAATCGGTGCTGTTCCTGGATGTGCGAGCCAAGCACGATTTCAAGGACGCCTTCGGCCAGGATATCGGCCTCGGCATCCGCCGCATCGTCAACCCGGACCTGATGCTCGGCGGCTATGCCTATTTCAATGCCGAGAGTTACGGCGGCACCCAGTTCACCGGGGGCACGCTGGGCGTCGAGGCGATCACGCCGAATTTCGACGCGCATGTGAACGTCTTCGTGCCGATCAAGGGCGACTCGACCGACCACTCGACCAGCTCGACCCTGTCGATGGTCTCCAACCAGCTCATCGAGCAGATCTCGGTGCTCGACCATCGCGACTACGCGGCCTGGGGCATCGAGGGCGAGGTTGGGGCGAAGGTGCCGTTCGACCTGCCCGACAGGCATTCGCTGCGGCTGGACATTGGCGGCTACCATTTCGAGGATCCGCACGGTGATGACGGCAGCGTCACCGGCGCCAAGGCTGGCATCGAATATGAGATCGGCGATGTCTTCGGCACCGGAACGTCGCTGACCTTCACCGGCGAGGTGCGCAACGACAATCGCGACGACACCCAGTTCGCCGGCAGCGTGCGGCTGAACATCCCGTTCAATCCCGGCGGCGGCTCGGACAGCACCGCGGCCATCGGGGCGGATCCGGTCTATCCGGTCAGCGAAGGCTTGCGCAAGCGCGTCAACGAGCGGGTGCGCGGCGATATCGGCGTCCGCATCCAGAGCCAGGACAAGACCGGCGGCACGACGACCCGCGTCGCCATCAACGCCGCCACCAATGCCGCGTTCGGAAAGTTCTATTTCGCCGATGGCGGCCTGGCCGGCGCCGGCACGCAGGCCGACCCGACGACATTGGACGATGCCGTCACCAAGGCCGGCAACGGCGGCTTCGTCGTGGCGCTCGGCGGCAATGGCAACCTGACCACCGCGGGCGTGACGCTGGCCGCCGGCCAGACGGTCATCGGCGGCGGCGAAAGCGTCACCGCGAAGCTTTTCGGCGGCGGCACCGCCACCTTCAACCTCGGCGGCAGCGACGGCACGATCCAGGGCACCAACGTCGCCAACCCCGTCATCACGCTGGGCAATGGCAACACGCTGAACGGCATCACCATCACCGGCGGCGGCGGCGGCATTTTCGGCAACAACGCCACCGGCACGACGCTGACCAACGTGACGGTAACGAGCACCGGCGGCAATGGCGCCGAGTTCACCGGCAATTCGACCAATGTCAGCGCGTCCAATTTCACCGCCACCGGCAACGGCCTCGACGGCCTGCATATCGAAGGCGACGGCACCTACAATTTCACCGGCACGACGCTGCTGTCGGGCAACCAGGACGACGGCCTCGATATTACGGGCAAGGGCACCTACAGCTTCGCCATCCTCAATGCTCAGGATAACCAGGATGCCGGCATAACGGTGAAGGGCACCGCCGTCGGCGGCAGCTTCACCACCACCGGCGGCCAGGTGACGGGCAACAAGGCCCTGGGCGACGACGGCGTCGGCATCTTCATCGACCCGATCACCGCGCATGTGGTGCTGGATTCAATCTCGCAGACCGGCGGCACATCGGGCGTGGTGCTTGACCATGTCTCGGGCAGCTTCACGGTCAACGGCGCCACCACGATCTCCAACACGACGGGACCGGCGATCGCCATTTCCGATTCGCCGGCAACGATCCGCTTCGGCGACATCAACATCACGGCGCCGGGCGGCGACGGCATGTCGTTCAGCGGCGTCAACGCGGCGGTTGTGGCCGGCAACATCGTCATCTCCGGGCTCGGTCTCGGCCATGCCGGCCTCGACTTCTCCGGCAGCCAGACGACCTTCACGGCGCTCTCGGCCAACATCAGCGGATCGGGCGCCGGCTCGATCGGCATCGATCTCGCCGACACGACCGGCGGCGCTTCGATCATCATCACCAATGGCGGCACCATTTCGGGCGTCGACACGGGCGTGCGCCTGGGCATCGCCGGCTCGCTGGCCCACTCGGCCAATGCCCAATTCAGCTTCGGCGGCGGCTCGATCGCGGGCGTCACCGCCTCGCTCGACGCGCGTGGGCTGAACCAGACGCTCGGCCTCTATGCCTTCGGCTCGACGACGTTCAGCGGCCCGCAGCTGTTCGACGTCCAGAACGTGATCTTCGTCGGCGCGGCAGCCTCGGGTGCCGGCGACGGCTCCTCGCTTGCGGACCTGGCGTCGATCGGCACCGCCGACGGCATTACCGACGCCAACGCGATCTTCGTGCTGGTCAACGACGTCGGCAACACGCCGATCAATGCGTCGGGCGGCTTCTCGCTCAGCGACGACCAGACGCTGGCGTCCTTCGGCAATGGCCGCTCCTTCTCGCTCGGCGGCGTGCCGATCAACGTCACCGGGACCAACATCCAGCACGACCAGGTCGTTTCGGATCCCGGCACCGGGGCGGCGACGCTGACCAATTCGGGCGCCGGCGACGTCGTCACGCTGGGCAACGGCAACTCGCTGCTGGATTTCAACATTTCGGGCGGCAGCGGCGCGGCTATTGGTGGGACGGGCATTGCCGGTCTGACGGTCCAGGGTGTGTCGGTCGGCGGCGTTGCCACGGGCCTGTCGCTCGACAATTTCAGCGGTACCGGCACGTTCACCAATTTCGATATCGCCAGCGCCGGCGCGGGCGTCAGCATCACCGGCGGCACCACCGGGACCCTGACCTTTGACGCGGCGAGCTCGATCGCCGGCACGACAGGCGTGGCGTTCAACATCGATTCCTCGACGCCGAATCTCATCTATAACGGCACGATCAACCAGACCGCTGCCGCGAGCGCGGTCAAGATCAACGCCATGAACGGCGGCTTCGCCAGGTTCGCCGGCAAGATCACCGCCAGCACCGGCGCGGCCAACGCCATCGACCTGACCGGCAATGCCGGCGGCGCGATTGCTTTCGTCGGCGGTCTCGATCTGACAGCCGATGGCGGCTTTGCCTTCAGCGCCGTCAATGGCGGCAATCTGACGGTGTACGGGGCAAGCAATACCGTGGCGACCGGCCTGGGGCCGGACGAGAAGGGCATCCAAATCGCCGGCATGACGATCGGCCTGGCCGGAGTGAACTTCTCCAGCGTCACCGTGGACGGCTCGGGCGGCGGCGTTTCGACCGGCATCGCCATTTCCAACACCAGCGGCGGCAACGTCAACTTCGGTGGCGTCGACCTGTATCGCATCAGCGGCGTCGCCATCAGTCTCGACAATGTCGCCAGCGGCAGATACACCTTCCAGGGCACGACCAAGGTCGACACCGTGGTGGGTGGAGGCTCCGGCTTCCTGGTTCAGAACAGCGCCGCGACCGTCGGCGTCAGCAACCTCGTAACGACGAATATCGCCGGCGCCGATGCCAGCCTGACCAACAACATCGGCACGATCGACATTGGCGGCACCATCACCAATTCCGGCACGGGCGATGGCGTCGTCGTCTCCGGCGGCAGCGCGGCGATCACGATCGGCGCGACCATCAACAGCTCGGCGACAGCGCCCGGCACGGCCGTCAGGGTCGACGGCATCACCGGCGGCTCGGTCGCCTTCACCGGTCCGGTCACCTCAACCGGCGCGGGCAACCTGTTCGCCATCGGCTCGACCACCGCGCCGACGGGTGGCACGATCAGCTTCACCGACTCGGCGCTGACCGCCAGCGGCGGCGGTGGCGCGATCATCGCAGGCTTGGGCGCGGCCGCGACCTTCAACGCCACGTCCCCAATTTCGATCACCAACGCGGTCGGCAACGGCCTGTCGGTCTCCAATGTCGCCGGCAGCGCCACCTTCGGCGCGGTCACCGTGTCGGGTGCAACCGGCAATGGCATCGACATTTCAGGCAATTCCGGTTCGGTGACTTTCGGCACCACCAATGTGACGCTGGGCTCGGCGGCCAACACCGCCGGCATCAACTTCGGCGGCACCAACGCCGATGTCAGCTTCGGCACCACCAGTGTGACGATGGGCGCCGGCGCCAACCAGACGGCAATCGACTTCAGCGGCTCGTCGACGACGGCCGATTTCGGCGTGACCACCATCACCGGCACCGGCGAGGCCACCTCGCGCGGCATCGACCTGTCGTCGACGACGGGCAACAAGACCATCACCTTCCTGCGCGGCTCAAGCATCAGCGACGCCCATGTCGGCGTCGATTTGTCGTCCGGCCTCAGCACGCTGACTTCGGCCAACGCCAATTTCACCTTCGGCGACGGCACTTCATCCGACGGGCTGCAATCCTCGATCAGCGCCGCGCCCGGCGGCTACACCGTCAACACGGTCGGGCTCGACCCGACGCTCGGCAATTATGATTTCGACGACGTGTTCTTCACCGGCAGCGCCAATCTGCCCTCGGCGGTCGGCGCGGTGACGATGGTCTCGCAGTCGGGCGGCGTTATCGCCGTCGGCACGTACGGCCTCAGCCAGTCGGTGACCACGATTTCGCTTGCCGACGCCGATCTCATGACCGGCACGCAGACCTTCGCCTTCGTCGGCACCGTCGATCTCAGCGCAACGCCGTTCACGCTCGATTCCGGCCAGTCGATCACCGGCTTCGGCAACAGCAACGTCATCGCCGTGTCCGGCACCTTCCAGCAGGTGAACGTGCAGGGCAATCTCGGCGCCACCGGCGGCAACGTTACCGGCGACGAGGGCGTCGTCACCGGCACCGCGGACGCCATGCATCTGCTCGGCAGCAATCAGGTACGCAACACCGCCTTCGACTTCACTGGCGCCAGCGGCTCGGTCTTCCTGATCGACCAGAGTGCGGCCGGCTTCGACAACACCGGCGGCATCACGATCCAGGGCGTCACGGTCAGCAATGTCGCCGTTGGCCAGACGGCGTTCAAGGTCGACGGCCTCACCAGCAACGTCTCGATCATCGACAACAACATCAACGTCGCCGGGACGCTGCTCGACGCCGATGGCGGCGACGGCAACATCACGCTGACGCGCGGCAACCTGCCCAATGGCGGGCCGGCCGGCACGCTGACCGGCGGCGGCGTCTCGATCGTCAACCGCACCGGCGGCCTTGTCGATTTCACCGACAAGGCGACCATCGGCGGCAATGGCGTATCGCTGACCAACAACAGCGGCGCGGGAATCACCTTCGCCGATCTGGACGTTTCCACCAATGGAACGACGGCCTTCACCGCCACCGGCGGCGGCACGATCACGGTCGACGCGGGAACGATCAATGCCACGGGCGCGCAAGCGGCGTCGCTCGACAGCATCACGGCCGACATTCATTTCACGTCCACCAGCGCGACGTTCAGCGCCGGCAACGGCATCGACCTGCAGAACCTGGCCGGCACGGCCGCTTTCGGCACCGGCACGCTGACCAACACCGGTGCGGGCACGTCGTTCAATGTCGGCTCGGCGACCGCCGCCAGCGGCGGCACTGCTGATATCTCCTATGGCGGCACGATCGCCACCAACGGCAGCGGCGCCGCCGTCTCGATCCAGAGCATGACCGGTGGCTCGGTGGCGCTGTCGGGCAATTTGACCGACAGCAATGCGGCGGCCGGCGGCAACATTTTCGTTGCCGGCAACGATTCCATCACCATCACCTTCTCGGGTACGACCAAGCAGATCAGCTCGGGCGCCGCCGATGGTGTCAATCTCGGCCTCCCCGGCGGTTGGCCTTCGGGCACGCCGACCCCCAACACGAACTCCGCCATCAACTTCACCAATGGCGGCCTCGACATAACGACGACAACAGGCGCGGGCTTCATAGCCATCGGGGACTTCGGCTCCTCGACCTTCACCGTCACCGGCAGCGGCAACAAGATCAATTCCGGCGGCAACGGTCTCCTGGCGGTCGGCGCCGATGCCGGCGTCGGCGGTGTGACCTTCGACAGCATCTCGGCGGTATCCACGAGCGCCTTGGGCGGCGGCGCCGGCGTGTTCCTGTCAGGCATGAACCTGGCGGGCAATGTCAACATCGGCGGGCTGAAGGATACCGGCTATATCGGCGCCTCGCTGTCCGGCCTGTCCGGCCCCGGCGTGGTCAATTTCACCGGCACGAACGATCTCGACACCAGCCATGAAGGGTTCGAGATCAGCGGCCAGGTCGGCACCATAAACATCGCCAATGTCGCCGGATCCACCCTGACCATCGACGGCAGCGAGGTCGGCATTGCGTTTGCCGTCCTCCAGACCGGGACCGTCAATGTCGGCGGCAACGGCGGCGTCGCCAGCATCGGCGCGACGACAAGCACCACCGGGTCGGCCATAGCTCTCTCCGGCGGCAACGACCTTGTTAATGCGACGCTGAACTACAACGGTTCGATCAAGGTCGATACGGGCACGGTGCTGCAAGCCGCCGGCGGCGACTGGACCGAGTTGAACATGAGCGGTTCGGTCGTTTCGACCACGGACGCGGCGGCGGCGGGGACGGCGGCCTTCACCTTCACCGGCAACGCCAACGGCGCCTACAACATTTCAAGCACGATCAATCATGCCGGCAAGGGCATTGGCGTGCTGTTTGACGGATCGTCCAAGGGAACGGCCACCTTCTCCGGCACGTCCAAGATCTTCAACACCAGCAGCGGCGCCAACGGCGCCATCGTCAAGGCCCCCAGCATCGGCCCGGGCGAAGGCACGGGCACGCTCGCCTTCACCGGTGGCAACCTCAAGATCACCACCTCGAGCGGCGCCGGCTTCACCGCCAGCACCACCGGCCCGGGCACGGTCAGCGTCAGCGGCACCGGCAACACCATCACCACGACGACCGGCACCGCGCTCAGCCTGGACGGCGCGACGGTCGGCCCGGATGGCGTGACTTTCGACAGCGTCTCGGTCAACGGCGCGGCGACCGGCATTGCGCTGAACAATGTTTCCGGCGGCACCGTCAGCCTCGGCGCCGCGAATTTGCTGGGCATCACCTCGCATGGCGTCGATATCTCCGGCACGCTCGGCTCGACGCTGAATTTCACCAGCCTCAACATCGGGCTCGGCGCGGCGGACGCGATTGGCCTCGACCTCAACGGCGCCGCGCTCGGCGCCAGCACCATCACGGCCGGCGATTTCGACGTCGACGGCGGCAGCTTCGCCGGCACGATCGGCATCGACATGGCCGGCACGACCGGCACCGGCACGATCCAGCTCGGCGACACCGACACAACCGACAACCCCGGCGACCAGTTCTCGACCATCAAGAATGTCGCGCTGGGCGTCCAGTTCTCCAGCGCCACCAATGCCGGGCTGGTCTTCGGCGACGGAGCGGGTCCGGCGGCGTCGTCGATCGCGACCTTCGGCGGCGGCCAAGTCATTCACGCCACCGATACCTTGCCAACATCGGGCGACTACAATTTCAACGACGTCAATTTCTCCGGCGACACCTCCAACCTGTCGGCGATCAGCGTCTACTATGTCACCGCCGACGCCAGCGCTCTCGGCGACGGCAGCCTGCTCAATCCAGGCACCTATGCGAACGCCCAGAATTCCACGGCCAATGTCATCGTGCTGATCGACAAGAACGGCACCGGCAGCCAGGAGACGATCGACCTGGGCGGCACCTCGTTCCAACTCGACGACGGACAGGTGCTGCTAGCCTTCAAGAGCGGCGATGCGGCCGTCGATGTCTCGCAGCTTGGTGTCGACACCAGCAGCGGCGCCTCGGCGGCATTCCATTTCACCACGGTGCAGAATTCGCCGATCATCTCGGCGCCGGGCGGCATCGATACGCTGCGGCCGATCCTGCAGAGCAACACCGCCACCTCGGTGGTCAATTTCGCGACGACCGGCACCGGCGTCCTCACCGGCGGCATCGAGAACCTGATCATCCGCAACACCGGCAGCGGCACCGGCGTCTCGGGCAGCGTGGCGACCGCCTCCAGCTTCTTCCTCAGGAACAACGACATCGCCGCCGGCGGCAGGGCGCTCGACTTTACCACCAGCGGCGCGCCGGCTGCCGACAGGCTCCTGCTTTCGATCGACGGCAACACGCTGCAGTCGACAGGGACCGCGCTTGCCGCCAATTTCCTCGGCCAGAGCGTCAGCGCCATTCAGAATACGATCGCGATCCGGTCGTTCGCCAACAATACGGTCATCGGCGGCACCGGCGGCGGCATTGCTTTTAACGGTGCCACTTTCGACTCGACGGGCGGCGGCGGCACCGTCAGCGCGGGCACCCTCACCGTCGGCACAACTGGTGCGCGCGTGCAGGGCGACGGCCTCAACCTGCTCAACACCAGCGGCACGCTCGATCTTGGCACCTTCAGCATTGCCAACAATGGCGGCACGGGCCTGCTGGTCAACGAAAAGGGTGGCACGACCTTCACGTTGAACAGCTCGGGCGGCTCGGTCGACACCACGAACGGCACTGCCATCAATCTCGACCCGCTGACGGTCCACATGACGCTCGGCAGCGTCACCGCCACCGGCGGCGCCAGCGGCATCATCTTCGACGGTGTTGCCGGCACCTTCGCCGTCACCGGCGCCACCAGCATCACCGGCACGTCGGGCGCCGGCATCAGCGCCATCAATACCAATACCGGCACGTTCAACTTCAACACGGTAACGGTCAACAACACGACCGGCGGCGGCATCGGCTGGGCCAGCGGCACGCTCACCGTCACCGGCCTCGCTAACATCGACACCACCACCGGCGCCGGCATAGCCGCGACGGGCGGTACGATCAGTGTCGCCGGCTCGGGCAACACGATCACGACCGGGTCAGGAACCGCACTCGATCTCAGCGGTACGACCGTTGGTGCTGGCGGCGTGAATTTCTCCAGCGTCTCTGCCAATGGCGCCGCTACCGGCATCGCGCTGAACAACGTCTCCGGCGGCGCCATCGCACTTGGCACGGTCGACCTGCAGGGCATAACCTCGCGCGGCATCGATGTGTCCGGCACGCTTGGCGCGGCCCTGTCTTTCACTGATCTGGGCATCGGCCTGAACAGCGGCTCGGCCGTTGCCTTCGACCTGAATGGCGCGATCATCGACGCGGCGATCACCGCCAATGATTTCGACGTCACCAATGCCGCCGTGGGCGCGGGCTCCTCGATCGGCGTCGACCTGCGCGGCGCGACCGGCGGATCGACGGTACGCCTCGGTGACGCCGCGGTCGGCGGCGCATTTTCCAGCATCGCCGGTACCAACACCGGCATATTCCTGAACAGCACGACGAACCTTGCCTTCACCTATGGCGACGGCGAATCGACGACCGACAAGGGTTCGACCGTGAGCGCCAATGTCGGCATCGACGCCTCCAGCGCGCCAACGCTCGGCACCTATAACGTCCAGGACGTGAACTTCCAGGCCAGCCCGGGCCTCGGCTTCGGTATCGGCAAGATCTATTTCGTCGGCGCCACCGCGACCGGCGATGGCCTTGGCAAGGATCAAAGCAATCTGATGACGTTGGCCGCAGCGGAGTTCCAGGCCGGGCCAAACGACATCCTCGTTCTCGTCAACAATGGCGTCATCACAGCGGCGGGAGGCGACAACACGCTGCTGCTGCAGGCCGGCGAGCAGGTGCGCGGCTTCGGCGCCGGCAACATCAACCTGGCGCTGACCGTGCCGTCGACGATCCAGCTGGCCAGCAATAACGTCTCGATCGCCGATCAGACGTCCGGCGGCGCGGCGACGCTGACAAGCTCGGATGGCAGCAGCATCATCACGCTGGGCAGCGGCGGCAACATCATCGACGGCTTTACCATCAACGGTAGCGACGGCACAGGCGCCAATGCCGCGATCGGCATCAGCGGCGCGACATCGGGCGCCACGATCAGCAACATGACGATCAGGAACGTCACCGCCACCGATATCGACTTCGGCGCCGGCGCCACCGGCACGACGAAGCTGACCAATCTTTCCCTCTTCTCCACGGGCGTGGCCGGCACCGCCATCAAGTTTGGTGCTGCCTCCGGAACGGTCACCGCCACCAAAGTCGTCACGTCGGGCGGCGGCGGCCTGTCCGTGGTCGGCGGCGATGCTGCGTTCAGCTTCGACGACACGAGCTCGGTCTCCAGCGCCGCCGGCACCGCTGTCAGCATCACCAACCGCTCCGGCGGCAGCTTCGGCTTTGCCGGCACGGTCACGTCGAGCTTTGGAGCCAGGGCCATTTCCATTTCGGGCGCGACTGGAGCAGACACAGTAAGCTTCACCGGTGCCGTCAACCACAACAACGCCACCGGCGCCGCCGTCGCGATCAACAATGGCGGCCAGGCCTCGACCGTCAGCTTCGCCAACCTCACCATCACGACGGGCAGCGGCACCAACACCGCCTTCACCGCGACCAATGGCGGCACGGTCAATGTCACCACCGGCTCGATCAGCACGACGGCCGCCCAGGCGATCAACCTCAACGGCATCGCCGCCGGCATCAATTTCACCTCGACCACATCAGGCGGCGGCGCCAACAATGTCAGCCTGACGAACGTCACCGGCACGGTGAACCTGGGCACGGGCGCGCTGAGCGGTGCATCGGGCACGGCGTTCAACGTCAGTGGCGGCTCGGCCAATATCGACTACAATGGCTCCATCACGCACACCGCCAACGCCACCGCGATCGACGTCCAGAACCACACCGGCACCGGCGGCGGCGTCAGCACGATCTCATTCGACGGAACCGTGTCGTCGAGCGGCTCGAGCCACGGCATCAACCTGGTGAGCAATGGCGGCACCAACGGCACCAATATCAATTTCACCAACACGCTGACCATCAACACATCGAGCAGCGGCACCACCGGCTTCAACGCAACCGGCGGCGGCACGGTTATTGCCTCCAATACCAGCAACGTAATCACGTCGGGCGCGGGCACCGCGCTCAATGTCGCCAACACGACCATTGGCGGGGCGGGCCTGACCTTCCGCAGCATTTCGTCCAACGGCGCCGCCAATGGCATCGTGCTCAACAATACGGGGACCAGCGGCGGGCTGACGGTGACGGGCGATGGCCTCGGCGCGAACAACGGCTCCGGCGGCATCATCCAGAATTCGACAGGCGACGGCATCAGCCTGACCTCGACCCAGGACGTCCATCTCGCCTATATGAACCTCACCAACAATCTGGGCGACGGCATCGGCGGCTCGGGCATCAACGGCTTCGTGCTGAACCGGCTAAACATTTCCGGCAACGGCAACGATGCGGCGACCGACGAATCCGGCATAAACATCACGCAGCTGACCGGAACCGCCTCGAACGGCCCTCATGCGACCTCGATCAGCAATTCCGTGATCAGCAACAACAACGAGTTCGAGATTCAAATCTCGAATGCGTCGGGCACGCTGACCAACCTGCAGCTTATCAACAACACGATCTCGGCCAACGGTCTGGCCATCAATGGCAATGCCAGCTCGCAGCATGGCAATCTCGTCAATTTCCTTGGCACGGGAACGTCGACGATGGGGCTGACGGTCACGGGCGGCAGCTTCACCGGCAATATCCTATCGGACCCAACGCATCAGATTACGGGAACTGGCGTTTTCGGCAATTCGGGCGGCACCGCCATGACGGTGAATGTCTCCGGGGCGACGTTCACGAACAACAATGCCGGCGTCGACGTCTCTACCGATCCCGTAGCGACGTCGCTGACCTTCGATATTGAGAACAATACGTTCATCGGCCAGCGTTCGACCGCGATCAATCATTTCGACAATGGCAATGGGCCCTTCAACCGGACAGTGAACGGCAAGATAAGCGGCAACATCATTGGCAACAACGCGGTAACCAATTCTGGATCGCTTGTCGGGAACGGCATCAGCATCCAGAACGAAGGCGCTATAAACGGCAAGTATCTGATCACCAACAATCAGATTTATCAGATCGCGACGGCTCCCGGGATCAGCGTCAATGTCGGTCTCACTGGCCTAGGCACAGGCGGCGGTGAAACCGATGTCACCATCACCAACAATATTTTCGATCATATGAACGGCAGCCGTGCCATCACCATCCAGGACAACCAGGATCTTGGCTTCGGGCCATTCCCGACCATCTGGGCCAATCTGAGTGGCAATTCCTTCTCGAACGTAGCGGGCCAGGCCGGCAATGGCCAATTCGTGCGCATAAAGCAGACTGGTGGGACGGTGAAAGTTACACAGGGTACACCCACGGCCGCCTCCATCGCGACGGAACTGGATGACGCCAACGGCATAAACGATCCGACGAAGTTCAGCATTTCTGGAACGGTGACATTCTCGGCGGCCGGACTGCCGCCGCTGCCGTCGACCAACCCTCTGCCGTGAGCGTAACGTTGTGTTCCTGTGAATTCGCGCTATGGCAGGGCAGTCTAAAAACCGGCTTGCAAAGCGGTGAAAACAACTGTTCAATGCGGGCTACAATATTTGTTTTCTGATTAGCAGACAAGTTTAAGTACCGGAGCGTAACCTGTGGGGAAGTATTCCTGCAGGGCGAGTGATTGCAATCTGGGATAACAGCGGGAGGGGACTTTGGCAGAACCATTTCTGTCTGAAATCAGAATCATGTCTTTCGTCTTTGCGCCTAAAGGTTGGGCGCTATGCAATGGGCAACTCCTGCCCATCAACCAGAACCAAGGGCTATTCTCGCTACTGGGCACGACATTCGGCGGCGATGGGCGTGTGAATTTCGCCTTGCCCGATTATCGCGGATGCGTCCCGATCCATGTCGGCAGCACTCATACGCTTGGCGAGCGCGGCGGCGAACAGGCTCATACACTTTCGATCGCGGAAATCCCGACCCACCTGCACGTCGCCAACGCGTCTGGTTCACAGGGCAACTCAACCAATCCGAATTTTGGCGGCACGGGCAATGTCCTGGCGCAGGATCCGGGAAATATCTACGGCCCCGCGGCCAACCTGGCCGCCTTGAACGCTGGAAGCGTCAGCAGCGTCGGCGGCGGCCAGGCGCATCTGAACATGCAGCCCTTCCTGACATTGAGCTTCTGCATCGCCCTGCAGGGCATTTTCCCGTCGTCGAATTGAGGGAGCGCGATCATGGCACAACCTTACATCGGTGAAATCAGAATGTTTGCCGGCAATTTCGCACCGGCGGGCTGGATGCTCTGCGAGGGACAGCTTCTGCCGATCTCGGAGAACGAAACGCTGTTCCAGCTGATCGGTACCACCTATGGCGGCGATGGCGAGAGCACGTTCGCCTTGCCCGATGCGCGTGGCCGACTCCCAATTCATCAGGGCAATGGCTTTGTCCTCGCCGAGACTGGCGGCGCCGAAGAGATTACCCTGACGATCTCCCAGATCCCCGCGCACACACACGCTTTTCTCGGAAATGCCGGCAACGGATCGCAAGCAGCACCACAAAACAATGTGCTTGCAAGCTCGACCTTAGTGAGGCTCTACGCGTCGGAGACGGCAGACGCCAACATGGCAGCACCGGCTATTTCGTCAGTGGGCGGCAGCCAGCCCCACAGCAACTTCCAGCCCTATCTCTGCATCAACTTCATCATCTCACTGTTCGGCATTTTTCCATCACCTACCTGAGAGGGACCGTCATGGCCGACCCGTTCGTTGCCGAAATCCGCATCTTTCCGTTCAATTTTGCCCCAAAGGGCTGGGCCTGGTGCGATGGACAGTTGCTGCCGCTGTCGCAGAACACGGCGCTGTTCTCGCTGCTTGGCACCACCTATGGCGGCGATGGCAGATCCAATTTCGCCTTGCCCGATTTGCAGGGCAGCGCGCCGATGCACCCCGGCCAGGGGCCAGGCCTGTCGTTGCATGACCTTGGCGAGAGCGGCGGATCGGAGACGATCACTCTGCTCCAGTCCGAGATTCCCTCGCACAACCATACGATGCGAGGCACGGTCGAAGATGGCACACAAGGGACACTGACGCCCAACATCACGTTGGCGACCTCCATAGGCGGAGCCGCGTTCCAGACGACAACCAACGCCGGTCTGGTCCCTTTGAACAGCAACGCACTGGCGCCGGCCGGCGCCAGTCAGCCGCACAACAACATGCAGCCCTATCTCACCTGCTACTTCAACATCGCGCTGCAGGGCGTGTTCCCTCCACGTCCCTGACGTGTCGATGAATCCTGTTAGCAAACCGGCCGGCTGGGTACGCGCGGCCGGCCTTGGCCTAATATTTCGCCCTATGACGGAAATCGATCTGCCGTTCCTGGCGCGGGTTTATGCCTCGACCCGTGCCGAGGAACTGACCCTCACCTCGTGGAACGAGGCGCAGAAGGCGGCGTTTCTGGACATGCAGTTCCAGGCGCAGCACGCGCACTACCAAAAATATTATCCCAACGCCGACTGGCTGGTGATGATGTATGAAGGCAGCGACATCGGCCGCCTCTATATCGAACGCTGGCCAAGCGAGCATCGCATCATCGACATCACCTTCCTGCCCGCCTTTCGCGGCAAAGGGTTCGGCAAGGCGCTGCTCGCCGACCTGATCGACGAGGCGGGCGCCGTCGGCAAGGCGGTGTCGATCCATGTAGAAAAGCACAACCCGGCCATGCGGCTCTATCTGCGGCTGGGCTTCACGGTCGCCGAGGACAAGGGCGTCTACGACCTGATGTTGCGACCGCCGTCGTAGCGGTTACGATGATGTGCCACGATACCACGACACGATGCTGAACCGCTCACCGCGCGTGACCGGGGTGACTTCGTGTGTCGTTTCCGAACGAAACGCGATCAGCGAGCCCGGCAATGCCTGCATGGCGATGCGCAGGTCCGGACCGCTATAGGGCCCGTGCAGGACCAGCGAGCCGCCCGCGTAGTTGTCCGGCAAAGGATCGTCGGATTGCCTATTGAGAAAGATCACCGCCGAGATTTTTCGGAAGCGCGATTCGTCATGAATGAGCGGCGTGTTGCCGTCCTGGTGCGGCACGAAGAAATCGCCCTCCTGGTAGTGCAGGAACTGGGGTTTCTCAAACGCGCCGAGTACGACGCCAAAGTGCCGTTCCAGGGCCGCCTTCTGTTCAGCCAGCAAGCCGCTTACCCGCGCCTCGGTGGCTGCTGAAACCTCGGCGCGCCTGCTCCGGCGCACCCGCGGCCATGCCGGCTTCTGGTCGGAACGGCCGAGCAGGCCTGCATCCCGGCCGGCGGCGCCGCGAATTTCGGCGCACAGAGCGTCGCATGCCGCTTTGTCCAGCGCTTCCGGGACAATGAGATAGTCGACCATTTCAAGCCGGGCTCAGTTGAACACGGCCTCATAGTGATAGCCCGACGCATCGACCGAAACCGGCACGATGAAAATGTCGTCGGCAATTGTGTCACCGGTGAAGTGATAGATGGCCTGCGGTAGCCTTACGTCGCCTGGTCCCTTGAACAGCAATGTGAAGCCGCCGCCGTCTCGCGGGCTGGCCTCGATGCGCCGGACCTGGGTCAGCTCGAGCGAAAACCGCCTTCCACCGGCCGACACCGTGAAAACCGACCCCGCCGCCCGCTCGAAATCCGCTGCCGAAACCATCTTGTCCGCCTCAACCTGTTTTGAAGTCCGCGGCAATGTCGCCACTTCGCGGCAAGCTGTCTAGAGCCATCGGCGACCTCTGCCGCATTGCGCTGCAAACCATGGTACTGCTTTTGCGGCAGTGAAGAACGCTGTAGAGCATTTGCTTCATCTTGCGCATGATCATATCCAAATCGAGGATCAGTATGCAGGAACAGATCCCGGCTGGTGCTGGGTCACCCATGGGCGAGCCGCCGCGACCGGCGTGCGGGAGAGGAACGAAACGATGGCTGACAGCGGCGTGAAAACGGAAACGGCACCGGCGGGCGAAGCATTGCCGCTTTTCTACTCCAGGCCGGAGGCGCTCAATCCGGCGCGGCACGGCTCGCTGGGGTTGACCGCGCGCAGCGACTTTTCCTTCGCGCGCTCGGCGCACGCCATCCCGGTGGTGGCGTCGGAGATGCCGGCGGCGATGCGCTCCTATCCGATCGTCTTCATCGGCGCCGCCAAGGCGCCCGTCATCATCACCGGCGTTCGCCAGGACGAGAACCTGTTCGTCGATGCCGACGGCAAGTGGAACGCGCCGCACTACATCCCGGCCTATGTCCGCCGCTACCCTTTCATCCTGGCCGAGGATCCGACCTCGGCCGGCCGGCTGACGCTGTGCGTCGACCGGGCGAGCGACCGTGTCGTCGACCAGCTGATGGCGCCCTTCCGCGACGACAAGGTGCTGCCGTTCTTCGGCGGCAACGAACCGACCGAGGCGACCAGGCAGGCGCTCGCTTTCTGCAACCAGTTCCAGATCGATTTCAGGGCCACCCGCGAGATGGTCGACAAGATCGACGCGCACGGTCTGTTTTCGCCGCGCCAGAGCAAGGTGACGCTGGAAGGCGGCGAAGTGCTCAACCTCACCGACTTCCAGGTGATCGACGAAGCGGCCTTCAACAAATTGAGCGACGAGGCCTTCCTCGACCTCAGAAAGTCCGGCGCGCTCGGCCTGCTCTATTGCCACCTCGCCTCGACCAACAGCTGGACCTCGCCGGTGCACCAGGCGTCGCTTCGCAAGGCGGAGGCCGCGAAGAGTGCCTGACGGCATTGCCCGACCTGCCGAGGGCGACGACATCCAAATTGGAACATTTCAGGCGTTGTCCGGTTGCTTCCTCAGGGAAGGAAGACGGCCATGGTGATCAGCCAGGAAGAACGTGTCGCGCATATCAGCAAGCGGGCCCGCGAACTCTGGGAACGGGAAGGCTTGATGCCCGATCGTGAGAAGGCCTGCTGGGACAAGGCGGTCGAGGAGTTCGAGTCCGGTCGGCTGACCCCCGGACGAAAGCAACCAGGCGCGGATGCCGCTGGCGACAGCGCGGGTACCAAACACTGACGCTGTTGGCACAATCGGAGCGAACCCAGAGACGTATCGGACCGACGCCAAAGTGGATGCGGTCATGGCCCGCGTCACATACAAGTTCGGGATGGGTCAGTAGCCCAGTCGAGCGGCGCAGGAATTTCCCGTGCACCCAACGGAAGGCGGGGGTTAGCCCGTGTGACAGGCCACGCCGGCAGCGCCCGACATCACAGATTCGTGATGCTCGGGATGAACGGCGTCCCGAAAAGCGTTTCAGTCTTTGTTCGCCGGGTGCTCCCGAGACCGCGAGCGCCCTGAAATCAAACCGATTTTGGGAGAACAACGATGAAACATCACCTTATCCCCATGGTGCTGGGCTTGCTGATGACCTCCGCGGGCCTGGCTTCGGCAGCCAACGTCCACTCGGTAACGGGGACGAAAGGTCAACCCGATCAAACGATCGGCACCGCTCAGACAGGAAGTGCTACGCCTGGCAATGCCAGCACCGCGCCGGGTTCAGCCTTCAACCCGGACGGAAATGCGGGAACACATTACGCAGGCACCCAGCCGCAGAACTCCAAGAACCCGAAGAGCGTATCTCAGTACGACGTTGCCGGCTTCCAGCAGTCCCATAAGTGACATCCGGCTCTTGGGCGGTCGAGGTTCAATCCGCCAGAAAACGAAAAAGCCGCGGCGAACCGCGGCTTTTCGATGCTTGATTCCCTGGAGGAAACTGGAGCGGGTGAAGCGATTCGAACGCTCGACCCCAACCTTGGCAAGGTTGTGCTCTACCCCTGAGCTACACCCGCTCACACGGCGTCTTGGCCGCAAGCCGGGCCTATATGGCTGAAGAGCGCGGCGATTGCAACAGGGAAATAGCAGGCTTTTTGCAACCTTCCGAGCGATGCCGGCAAACCGCCCGCGACGCGCCGATTTCATCGCCGCTGGCGCGACGGTCTTGTGTCGGCTGCCTCATTGGCCGTAAACGGCAAGGCCGAGAAACCGACGAAGAAGAGATCCATGCCGAAGACCGAAGCTGACCTGATGGCCTTTCTTGCCGAACTCGGCATCGTGGTTTCGACCATACGCCACCCGCCGCTCTATACGGTTGCCGATTCGCAGGCGCTGCGCGGGGATATCGCCGGCGGGCACACCAAGAACCTGTTCCTGAAGGACAAGAAGGACAATTTCTTCCTGGTCACCGTCGGCGAGGATGCGGTCGTCGATCTCAAGCAGATACATCAGCTGATCGGCGCCGCCAGCCGGGTTTCGTTCGGCAAGCCGGAAATGCTGATGGAGCTTCTGGGGGTCACCCCGGGGGCGGTCACGGTGTTCGGCATCGTCAACGACAGGGAAAACCGGGTCAAACTGGTGCTCGACAAGGATCTGATGGACCATTCCGTCATCAATGCGCATCCCCTGACCAACGAGGCGACGACATCGATCGCGGCCGCCGATCTCATCAGATTCGTCGAGGCAACCGGGCATGATGCTGCTATCTTGAAAGTCTCGGCATGATCGCCACATGGGTGGCAAAGCCGATTTCCAATTGAGACAGGGCGCCGGGCCACGGGCCGGCCGCGCGACCGAAAGGGTGACGAGATGAGCGACAACAATCCGTTTGGCGGATCATTTGGAAACAAGGGCGGCCAGTATGCCACCACGGTGCAGTATGGCGGAACCGAGCCCAAAGCCGGATTCGGCGAGACGTCCGCGCCCCCAGCTGCCGGCCCCACCGCCGGCCCCACCACCGGCGATGTCATCAAGGACACGACGACCGCGGCCTTTGCCGCCGACGTCATCCAGGAATCGCGCCGCCAGCCGGTGCTGGTCGACTTCTGGGCGCCGTGGTGCGGACCTTGCAAGCAGCTCACTCCGCAGCTGGAAAAGGCGGTCAAGGCCGCCGGCGGCAGGGTCAAGCTGGTCAAGATGAACATCGACGACCATCCCTCGATCGCCGGCCAGCTCGGCATCCAGTCGATACCGGCGGTCATCGCCTTCAAGGACGGCCAGCCGGTCGACGGCTTCATGGGCGCCATTCCCGAAAGCCAGATCAACGAATTCATCACCAAGGTCGGCGGCAAGGGCAATGGCGCGCCGCCGGTGGCCGAGGCCCTGGCCGCGGCGGCGGAGGCGCGCGACGCCGGCGACATGCAGACCGCGGCCGACATCTACGATGCCATCCTGGCGCAGGCGCCGGAAACGGTCGAGGCGATTGGCGGGCTGGGCGACCTGCTGTTCGAGGCCGGCGACACCGAGGGTGCCGAGGCGCTCCTGGCAACGGCGCCGGAGGCCAAGAAGGACGCACCGCCGCTGGCTGCCCTGCGCGCCAAGATCGCGCTGGCCGCGCAGGCGGCGGCGCTGGGAAATCCGGCCGAGTTCGAGCGGCGGCTCGCGGAAAATCCCAAGGACCATCAGGCGCGTTTCGACCTGGCCATGATCCAGAACGCCATGGGCGATCGCACGGCGGCCGCCGACAATCTGCTGGCCATCATCAAGGCCGACCGGAGTTGGAACGAGGATGGCGCCAGGACGCAGTTGCTGCAGCTGTTCGAGGCCTGGGGCATGACCGACGAGGCGACGCTTGCCGCACGCCGCAAATTGTCGGCATTGCTGTTTTCCTGAGCCGGTTACGGTTGTTTTGTCGCAAGGGCTTGTGGCGCCAGGCCTGTGCGCCAGATAGGACAGGGCAGGATTGACGCTTCGCAAGGGAAGCGATCGGAGGAACGAGGTGCAAGCGGGAAACGCGCATTACCGGCTCGCCAAGGATCTGCCATCGACGATCCCGCTCTTTCCGCTCGAAGGCGCGCTGCTGCTGCCGGGCGGCCGCATGCCGCTCAACATCTTCGAGCCGCGCTACCTGCAGATGGTGGACGAGGCCGTCGCCGGCTCGCGGCTCGTCGGCGTCATCCAGCCCGGCCTCAATGGCGCATTGCGCGAGGATGGCGAGCCGGAGCTCTGCAACGTCGGCTGCATCGGTCGCATCATCGCCTTTTCCGAGACCGGCGACGGCCGCTACCTGATCTCGCTGCAAGGCGTGTGCCGGTTCCGCGTCGCCCACGAGCTGACGGTCAAGACGCCGTTCCGCCAGGCGAAGCCGGCACCCTTCCTCGCCGATCTGGACGAGGAGCAGGCGGCTGATGAAATCGACCGGCCGGCGCTGCTCAGAGCCTTTCGCGCCTATCTGCAGGCCAATGACTTGGAAGCCGACTGGGAGAGCGTCAGCCGTGCCGAAAACGCCATGCTGGTCAACGCGCTGTCGATGATGGCGCCCTATGGACCGGCCGAGAAGCAGGCATTGCTCGAGGCCGCGGACCTGAAAACCAGGGCCGAAACGCTGATTGCCATCACCGAGATGACGCTGGCGCGCGAGAATGAGGATTTTGGCTCGAGCCTGCAGTAGGAATGCGACGATATCCAGCCGGCCTGCAATGACGGCCTGACCGATCTCGACAGATCCTGACATGCTGGCTGACATCCAGGGCGTGAAACCGGAAGAGGACCCAATGACGGATGGGCGCGACGGAAAGAAGGCCAATGTTGACCCGAAGCTGCTCGAACTCCTGGCCTGCCCGCTGACCAAGGGGCCGCTGGCCTGGGACCCCGAGCGCGGCGAGCTGGTTTCGCGGGTCGCCAAGCTCGCTTATCCGGTGCGCGACGGCATCCCGATCATGCTGCCCTCGGAAGCGCGGGTGCTCTCGGCCGAGGATGTGCTGTCGCCGCCACGGCCAGGTGGGCCGAATTGAGGTGGCGCGGAGCCATCCGCTCCGCTTCAACCATATACGTGTACAAACCAAGGGACATCAGGTCTTCGCGACGTCGCCTCAGCTCGGCCTGGCCAGTGCCTTGTCGATCTGCGGCAGCAGAAGCTCCCTGGCGGACTCTGGCGTCAGCGGGCCGACATGCTTGTAGGCTATCTTGCCATCCTTGCCGATGACGAAGGTTTCCGGCACGCCATAGACACCCCAGTCGATCGCCGTGCGGCCGGCTTCGTCGACGCCGATTGCCTGGAACGGATTGCCAAGGTCGCCGAGGAAGCGGCGGGCGTTTTCCGGCCGGTCCTTGTAATTCAGCGCCGCCATCGCGAACCTTTTGTCCTGCGCCAGCGCCAGCAGCACTGGGTGCTCTTCCCGACATGGTGCGCACCAGGACGCAAACACGTTGACCAGCGTGACCTTGCCGGCGAAGGCTTTCGAATCGAGCCCGGGCAGATTGCTGCCCTCCAGGGGCGGCAAGTTGGTTTGTGGTGCCGGCAGGCCGATGAGCGCCGACGGCACTTCCGAGACATCGCGTCCCGACAAGAGCTGCGACAGGAACAGTCCGGCCAGTCCGAGGAAGACCAGCAGCGGCAAAAATACGAACAGGCGGCGACGGGCCGGCGTTTCCGTCCCTGTGCTCATGACTTGGCTGCCTTGTCGGAACGGCGGCGCACGCCGGCCGCCTCGAGTTCGGCGAGTTCGCGCTTGCGCGCCCGCTGGTCGATGAGGATCCAGCCGATCAGCCCGGCCAGTGCCACGGCGGTGATCGTGTAGGCCGCCGCGACGTAGAGCGCATGCGCGCTCATGCGCGCCGCTCCATCGCCGCGTCTCGTTCCAGCCGGGTCTTTCCGCCTCGTTCGATCATGTCTTCCCTTAGCCGCGCGCCGGCGGCTTCGCAATCGGCCGCCACGCCGCAGCCTTCAGACCTCTGGCGCCTCAATCGGTGCCGTGGCGCAGCGCCAGCGCCGCTGCGGTCGGCCCCAGCACACCAAGAAACAGCGTCAGCGCGGCAAGAATGAGGAAGGGCTGCAGGAATGGATCGGGATTGGCCGTCGCGCCATAGCTCGCCGAAACGCCGAAGATCAGCACCGGTATGGTCAGCGGCAGCACCAGCACCGAGATCAAGAGGCCGCCACGCGGCAGCGCCACCGCCACCGCGGCGCCCACGGCACCGATGAAGGTGATTGCCGGCGTGCCGACCAGCAGCGTCAGCGCCGTGGCGCCTATGGCCAACGGTTCCATGTTCATGAACAGGCCGAGCAGGGGGGCCGCGACCACCAGCGGCAGGACGCTGCCCGCCCAATGCGCGACGCACTTCACCAGCACCGTCAGCGCCAGCATATGCCGGTCGTTGCCGAGCACCAGAAGATCGAGCGAACCGTCCTCGCGATCGGCCTGGAACAGCCGGTCGAGGCCGAGCAGGCAGGCAAGCAGCGCGCCGATCCACAGGATCGCCGGACCGATGCGGGCCAACAGCCTGAGGTCCGGCCCAACGCCGAAAGGGATGGTGGCGATGACGGCGAGGAAGAAGATGACGCCCGTCAGCGCGCCGCCGCCGGCGCGGATCGAGAGGCGGATGTCGCGCAGGAAGAGGGACCACATTACGATGTGGTCCCCTGTTGAAGAAGGGGGGCGCCGTAGGGTGCAGTCATCAAAAGGCCTCCCCCATCGCCAACTCTTTCGCCCCTTCCAATCCCAGCGGCAGATGCGTCGCCGCCACGATCATCCCGCCTTCTTCGCAATGCCCGCGCATCAGCCCCGCGAATCTTCCCTCCGAAGCCTTGTCCAGCCCTGCCGTCGGCTCGTCGAGCAGCCACAGCGGCCGATGGCTGACCAAGAGTTTCGCGATCGTCGCGCGGCGCCTTTGCCCGGTCGAGAGATAGCCGAACGGCAAATGGCCGATGCCGCCGAGCCCGACCGTTTCCAGCGCCTCGTCCACATCGAGCCGGCCTTCGCCATGGAACTCCCGCCAGAAGCGCAAATTCTCGGTCACGCTCAGCGCCGTCTTCATCGCGTTCTGGTGGCCGAGATAGTGGCAGGCCGAGCCGATCGAGGGGAACTCGTCGCCGCCGCCTTCGAGCAGCAGCCGGCCCTCGGTTTTCGGCAGCAGCCCGGCGACCACCCTGAGCAAGGTCGATTTGCCCGAGCCGTTCGGCCCGGTGACGACCAGGGCCTGGCCCTGATCGAGGACAAAGCCGATGCCGGAGAAAACCGGCTCGCCGCCGCGTTCGCCGCCCAGATTTTCGGCGATAAGCCGCATCCCTCGCCTGCCCTGAAATCAATGTTTCGCGAGCGCTGCCGCATCGCACAAATTTGCTCAGCAACTGTCTAGAACTATTCCAGAAAATTCTCTATATGCGGGGCATCCGTGCCAGCGGTCGGCGCGGGAACAGAATTAGCGCCGAACCAGCGCACGCGCCGCCTTGAACGGCTCGGGTTGCTTGGGAACGGACAGCGGAAATGGCCGTACCCGCACCTTTGCGCGTGATTGCATGCCATCGGCGTCCGTTCCCTTTCAGGCTGAACAGACAAGGACGGATCGCACGTGTCAAAATCCCTCGACAGTTTCAATTGCCGCCGCACGCTGAAAGCGGGCGACGCCGAGTATGTCTATTTCGACCTCGTCGAGGCTGAGAAGAACGGCCTCACCGGCATTGCCCAGCTGCCCTATTCGATGAAGGTGCTGCTGGAAAACCTGCTGCGCAACGAGGACGGCCGCTCCGTCACCAAGGAGAGCATCCAGGCGGTGGCAGGCTGGCTGACCGACAAGGGCACCGCAGGCGTCGAGATCGCCTATCGCCCGGCCCGCGTGCTGATGCAGGATTTCACCGGCGTCCCGGCCGTGGTCGACCTCGCCGCCATGCGCGACGCCATGGCTTCGCTCGGCGGCGATCCGCAGAAGATCAACCCGCTGGTGCCGGTCGACCTTGTCATCGACCATTCCGTCATCGTCGACGAGTTCGGCACGCCGATGGCGTTCGCCCGCAATGTCGAGCTCGAATATGAGCGCAACGAAGAGCGCTACAAGTTCCTGAAATGGGGCCAGCAGGCGTTCCGCAACTTCCGCGTCGTGCCGCCCGGCACCGGCATCTGCCACCAGGTCAATCTCGAATATCTCGGCCAGGTGGTGTGGACCAACACCGAGGACGGCGAAACCACCGCCTATCCCGACACCTGCGTCGGCACCGATTCGCATACAACCATGATCAACGGCCTTGGCGTGCTCGGCTGGGGCGTCGGCGGCATCGAGGCCGAGGCGGCCATGCTCGGCCAGCCGGTTTCCATGCTGCTGCCGGAAGTCATCGGCTTCCGCCTCACCGGCAAGCTCAAGGAGGGCGTCACCGCCACCGACCTCGTGCTGACCGTCACCCAGATGCTGCGCAAGAAGGGCGTCGTCGGCAAGTTCGTCGAGTTCTTCGGCCCCGGCCTGTCCAACATGACGCTGGCCGACCGCGCCACGATCGGCAACATGGCGCCCGAATACGGCGCCACCTGCGGTTTCTTCCCGGTCGATTCCGAAACCATCCGCTATCTCACAATGTCGGGCCGCAGCGAGGACCGCATCGCCCTGGTCGAAGCCTATTCCAAGGCGCAAGGCATGTGGCGCGAGGCCGGCTCCGCCGACCCGGTCTTCACCGACCTGCTCGAACTGGAGCTGGATAGTGTCGTGCCGTCGATGGCCGGCCCCAAGCGCCCCGAGGGCCGTGTCGCGCTGGAAGGCATTCCCGCCGGCTTCGCCAAGGCGATGGACGCCGAATACAAGAAGGCGGCGGAAATCTCCAAGCGCTATGCCGTCGAAGGCACCGATCATGACCTCGGCCATGGCGACGTCGTCATCGCCGCCATCACCTCCTGCACCAACACCTCGAATCCATCAGTGCTGATCGGCGCGGGCTTGCTTGCCCGCAACGCCAACCGCCTTGGCCTGAAGCAGAAGCCGTGGGTAAAAACCTCGCTGGCCCCCGGCAGCCAGGTGGTGGCGGAATATCTGGAAAAGTCGGGCCTGCAGAAGGAGCTCGACCAGATCGGCTTCAACCTGGTCGGCTTCGGCTGCACCACCTGCATCGGCAATTCCGGCCCGCTGCCGGCGCCGATCTCAAAAACCATCAACGACAAGGGCCTGATTGCCGCCGCGGTGCTCTCCGGCAACCGCAACTTCGAAGGCCGCGTCTCGCCCGACGTGCAGGCGAACTACCTGGCGTCGCCGCCGCTGGTCGTGGCGCATGCGCTGGCCGGCACCGTGACCAAGGACCTGACCACGGAGCCGCTCGGCGACGACAGGAACGGCAATCCGGTCTATCTCGAGGATATCTGGCCGAGCTCGGCCGAGATCCAGGAGTTCATCGAGAAGAACGTCACCCGCGAGCTGTTCGCCCGCAAATATGCCGACGTCTTCAAGGGCGACGAGTACTGGCAGAACGTCAAGGCGCCGGAAGGCCAGACCTATGCCTGGGACAACAATTCGACCTATGTGCAGAACCCGCCCTACTTCGCCGGCATGACCACGGGTTTCGGCAAGATCGGCGACATCAAGGGCGCCCGCGTGCTCGGCCTGTTCGGCGACAAGATCACCACCGACCACATCTCGCCGGCGGGTTCGATCAAGGCCGCCTCGCCGGCCGGCAAATACCTGACCGACCATGGCGTCGGCGTCGCCGACTTCAACCAGTACGGCACGCGGCGCGGCAACCATGAGGTGATGATGCGCGGCACCTTCGCCAACATCCGCATCCGCAACCACATGCTGGGCGAGAACGGCCGCGAGGGCGGCTACACCATCCACTATCCCAGCAAGGAAGAGGAATCGATCTACGACGCGGCGATGCAGTACAAGAAGGAAGGCGTGCCGCTGGTCATTTTCGCCGGCGTCGAATACGGCAACGGCTCGTCGCGCGACTGGGCGGCAAAGGGGACCAACCTGCTCGGTGTCCGTGCCGTCATCGCCCAGTCCTTCGAGCGCATCCATCGTTCGAACCTGGTCGGCATGGGCGTCATCCCCTTCGTCTTCGAGGAAGGCACCTCATGGGCTTCCCTCAACCTCAAGGGCGACGAGCTGGTCGAGATCGACGGATTGAGCGCCATCAAGCCGCGCCAGACGATGACCGCCAAGATCACCTATGGCGACGGCACGGTGAAGAACGTGCCGATCATCTGCCGCATCGATACGCTGGATGAGCTCGACTACTTCAAGAACGGCGGCATCTTGCAGTACGTGCTGCGCGATCTGGCGGCCTAGAAGCAGTGAGTAGTGAGTGGGATGCAGGGGACGCCCCTACTCACTACTCGCTACTCCCCTGCCGCGGCACAGCAGACCAGCACACCGCACAGTCCTGCCGCGATGAAGGCAAGGTCGTCAAAGCATTGACCGGCCCAGACCAAAGTCCAGGGCCGGTGCGTTCGCAATAGAGATCGATGGCGGTGAGGAGAACCTGCCGCATAGCGATGATGCCGCCGCTCAATCGAACCACGCCTTGAAATGCAGCGGCTGCTCCTATTGCGGCCTTACCTCACGATTGCAGCGGTAAAATTTCACCGCAACGTGACTTCCCGTTGACTTCCCGTTCTGCCACATATTTCGGCAAAGCAGAACAAAGCCGGCATCACCGGCGGGAATTGGAATGGTCATGGCCTCGCGACAATCATTGTGGCTGGCAGCCTTCGCGCTGGCCTTCTCGGCTTTTGCCGGCGCTGGGCATGCCAGCGAGCCCGAAAGGGCCCAGGCCGAAAAATCCGACAGGCCGCTCGGCGTGGTCGAACTGTTCACCAGCCAGGGCTGCAGTTCCTGCCCGCCGGCGGACGCGTTCTTCGCCGAACTCGCCACAAGGCAAGACCTTGTCGCGCTCGCTTATCACGTCGATTACTGGGACTATCTCGGCTGGAAGGACACGCTGAGCCACAAGGAAAACACCGAGCGGCAATATGACTATATGCGCTATTTCAGCAGCCGTTCGGTCTATACGCCGCAGGCCGTCCTGAACGGCCGCATGCATGTCAACGGCGCCAATCGCGGTGAGGTCGACGGCGCGCTTGCCCGCATGGCCCGTGCCGGCGAAGGCATGCGTGTGCCCATCAAGGTCAGCCGCACCGGCGACCGTGTGATCATCGATGCAGGTGACGCCGGCGCCGGCCCGAACGACGCCCATGTCGTCATCGTCTATTTCGACGCGCCGCAGACGGTCAAGATCGGCCAGGGCGAGAACTCCGGCCGCAAGATGACCTATTGGAACGCGGTCACCGGGATCCAGACCGCCGGCATGTGGCATGGCAAGGCGCAGCGCTACGAATTTCCGCTGAGCGAGATCACCAAGAAAGGCGGCTGCGCCGTGCTTTTGCAGTCGGTCGGCAAGGATGGCCTGCCAGGCCCCATACTGGGTGCGGCTTTCATCCACAAACCGGGATCCGAGGCCTCCCTCGATCGTAAGCTGTAAGGTCACGGGTTCGGCGCAATTCCAGACGGAAACCGCTACATATCCTGCTCGAATGCTTTCAGTGTCCGGTCAGGCGATCGGCGAAGGCCGCAAGGCGCGAGGTCCGGTCCAGGCCGTTTGCTTCACGCCGGTCGGCGATGCGATAGAGCTGGTACATTGTATGCACGCCGAGCCAGCGCAGTGGTTCCGGTTCCCATTTCTTGACCGTGCGGTTGACCCAGGGCAGCCGGGTCAACTCGGTGTCGCGGCCGAGCACGAGGTCGCGCAAGGTGCGGCCTGACAGGTTGGAACTGGAAACCCCGAGCCCGACATAGCCGCCGGCCCAGCCGATGCCGCTTTCCCGGTCGAAGCCTGAAGTGGTGCACCAGTCGCGCGGCACCCCAAGCGTCCCGCACCAGGCATGGTCGAGACGCACGCCCTTGGTCTGCGGCAACAGCCTGGTCAGCACCTCGTGCAACTGGTCGATGGTCGCCTGCTGGGTCCGGCCGCGCACATCGGTGCGCGAACCGAAGCGGTAGGGCACGCCACGGCCGCCCATGGCGATGCGGCCTTCGCGCGTGCGCTGCGCGTAGCAATAGGTGTGAGCGGCATCGCCCAACACCTCGTAACCGTTCCAGCCGATCTGGTCCCACAGTTCTTGCGGCAGCTTCTCGGTCACCACGATGGCGCTGTTCAGCGGCAGCCAGAGACGCTCGTAGCCGGGAATGCCAGCCGTGAAGCCTTCGGTGGCGCGGATGATCTTCCCTGCCCGCACGATGCCTCTGCTGGTGGTGACCTTGCCCTTCTCGATCGCCAGCACCTGCGTCTGCTCGTAGATCGGCACGCCAAGCCGCTCGACAGCCGCGGCCAGGCCTTGCACCAGCTTCGCCGGCTGGACACGCGCGACGTTGCGCACCACGAAGGCGCCCAGCACCTTGTCGATGGCGATGCGCTGGCGCGCCTCCCGCGCGTCGAGGAAGGCCAGCCGCTCCGGCGGCATCTCCCAGCCCAGCAGCTCCTCGTATTCGGCCTTGGCGCGCTGCAATTGTGCCGCGTTGGTGGCGACGGTGATGTTGTCGACGCGGCGAATATCGGCGTCGATGCCTTCGGCTTCCGTCACCGCGATCACCTCATCGACCGTGCCGAACATGGCGCGCTGCATGTCGATCACCGCGCCGCGCGAGGAGGTCTTTGCGTATTTCTCGCGCGACCAGCTGAAGCCGCCCGAGAGCCAGCCGCCATTGCGGCCCGACGCGCCGAAGCCCGCGAACTCTTTTTCGACGATGGCGATGCGCAGCGCAGGCTGCGCCTTCTTCAGATAATAGGCGGTCCACAGGCCGGTGTAGCCGGCGCCGACGATGCAGACATCGGCCTCGATATCGCCGGGCAAGGACGGCCGATAGGCCGGCACGCCGCCGATATCGGCATACCAGAACGACACGTCGCCATTGTGCTTGGCTTGCATTTTTTGAAATCCGTTCCGAAATCAGGTGAGCGTCAGGTCAGCCTTGTCGTCGTCGGCGAGCAGCTTCACGTCGGCGCCGGCGAACAGCACCTCGACCTCGTCTCCGATGGCGAAACTGTCTGCTTCCAGCGTCGAGCGCACGATGGCTTTCGAGCCGTCGGCCAGGTCGACCTCGTATTTTGAGCCGGAGCCGAGATAGATGGCTTCGCCGATACGGCCCGTGAGCCGGTTGCGGCCGTCGCCGCCAGCACCAGGGCGGGCGAGCGCCAGCTTTTCGGGGCGCAGCAGCATGACCGGCCTGCCGCCATTGGCGAGACGCTTGGCGGTTGTCACCGTCTGGCCTGATATTTCGATCGCCGTCTCCTGGCCCGAGGTGGCGGCGGCCCCGCGCAGCACGGTGGAATCGCCGATAAACTTGCCAACGAACAGCGTCGCCGGTTCATCATACAGCTCGCGCCCGGTACCGATCTGTTCGATGCGGCCCCGGTTGAACACGGCGATGCGATCCGACAGCACCAGCGCCTCTTCCTGATCGTGCGTTACATAGACGAAAGTGGTGCCGAGTTCGCGGTGGATGCGCTTGATCTCGAGCTGCAGCCATTCGCGCAGTTTCTTGTCGAGTGCGCCGAGCGGCTCGTCCATCAACAGCAGCGGCGGATCGAAGACGATGGCGCGGGCCAGCGCCACGCGCTGCTGCTGGCCGCCCGAAAGCTCGCTGGGGAAGCGATGGCCGAAATCCGCCATCTTGACCATGTCGAGCGCCTGGCGCACGCGGCGTTCGCGCTCGGCTCCCGCCACGCCGCGCAAGGCGAGCGGATAGGCGACGTTGCGGCTCACCGTCATATGGGGAAACAGCGCGTAATGCTGGAAGACGACGCCGATGTTGCGCTTGTGCGCCGGCACGCCGACGACGCTCTTGCCGCCCACTTCCAGCGCGCCGGAACTGGCCTCGGTGAAGCCGGCGACGACGTTGAGCGTCGTCGTCTTGCCGGAGCCGCTTGGTCCAAGCAGCGTCATGAACTCGCCGGCCTCGATGTGCAGCGACACGCCGTCCAGCGCCTTGAAGCTGCCATAGGCCTTGCTGATCGACCTGAGATCGATCGCCGCGCCCCTGCTGTCTTGCCCCGGGGTCATTGGCGTCCTTTCCGCTCGCGGCCAAGAAGAAGCATGCCGCCGCCGATCAGGATCGTGGTGGCAAACAACAGGATCGTGCCGACGGCCGCGACCGTCGGGTCGGCGTCGCGCGTGATGGAAGCGAAGATCTGCACCGGCAATGTCTTGAGGTAGGGATTGGTGATGAACAGCGACACGACGATCTCATCGAAGGAGGTGGCGAAGGCGAACAGCAGGCCCGACAGCACGCCGGGTGCAATCAGCGGCAGCGTCACCGTGCGGAAGGTGGTGAGCGCGCTGGCGCCGAGGCTCGCCGCGGCTGTCTCGAGCCGCCTGTCGAAAACTTCGAGATTGGCCGAGACGGCAATCAGCACGAAGGGCAGTGCAAGGATGGTGTGAGCTAGCACGAAGCCGAGCAGCGTGCCGACAAGCCGCGTATCGAGATAGACCGCGTAGATGCCGATGGCCAGCACCACGCCCGGCACCACCATCGGTGTCAACATCAGCATGCGCAGCAGGTTTGCCGGCCGCGCCTTCATGCGGTCGAGGCCGAAGGCGGCAAGCGTGCCGAGCACCGTTGCCAGCACGGCAACGATCAAGGCGACCTTCAGCGAATTAACGAAGCTGTTCGACCAGTCCGGGTTGGTGGCGAAATTCTGGTACCATTGCCAGGAAAAGCCCTGCGGCGGAAACGCCAGCGACTTGTTCTCGTTGAACGACATCGGCACCACGACCAGCGTCGGGGCCACCAGCCATATGGCCACCAGCAGGCAGACAAGGCCGAGGATGACGCGGGTGAGCGGCTTCATCTCCATCAGCGCCGCTCCGCTTCCCGGTACCGGGACCGCATGACGGGCGCGGCGAGCGCCAGCAGCACGAAGGTCGTGACCAGCAGCACCACGCCCATGGCGCCGCCACGGCCCCATTGCAGCAGGCTGAGCACCTGTGTCTGCACCAGGGTGGACAGCATGGTCGAACGCGGACCGCCGAGCAAAGCCGGCGTGATGTAGAAGCCGAGCGCCAGGATGAAGACGATGATCGCCCCGGCATAGACGCCCGGCAGCGACAGCGGCAGGTAGATGGTGAAGAAGGCGCGGGACGGCCGCGCGCCAAGGCTTTGCGCCGCGCGCATCAGCCTGAGATCGATGCCTTTCATGACCGAATAGAGCGGCAGGATCATGAACGGCAAAAGCACCTGCGCCATGCCGATGACCACGCCCGTCTGGGTGCGGATCAGCCTGACGCCACCAAGCCCGAGCGACCGCAGGACCGAGTTGATGACGCCTGAATCCTGGAGCAGGATCACCCAGGACAAGGTGCGCACCACGCCGCTCACCCAAAACGGGATCAGCACACACAAGAGCAGCACCAGCCGAACGCGCGGCCCGACCGCGGTCATCAGATAGGCGTAGGGATAAGCGCAAACCACGCACACCAGCGTGACCCACGCCGAAATGACGAAGGTCCGCTGGAGCACGACAAGGTTGATCGGCGCACTGAAGAACCAGACATAGTTCTGCGCTCCCCACTCCGGTTCCGACAGGCTGCGCAGCACGATGGTCAGCAGCGGATAGCCGATCACCGCGAAAAGCAGGACCAGGGCCGGCAACGCGAGCGCGAACGGCCGCCATGCCCTGCGCCTTTCGGCGGCCGGAATGATTGGCTCGGACGCGCTCACGGCCCTTGCTTCCCGTCAGCCGGTCAGTTGCCGGCCATCAGCGCCGACCACTTCTCCTGCGCCACCGCAAAGTTCGGGACCCAGAACTTGAAGTTCTGCTTGTAGCCCTGCTTCTGGCGTTCAGGCGTATTGGTCAGGTAGGCGGCGACGGAAGCGTCGACCTTGGGCTGCGCGTCGTTGTTGATCGGCGTGTAGGAGGTCTTCTCCGCCAATATCTCCTGGGCATGCTTGCCGAGATAGGCATTGAGCAGCGCGTAGGACGCATCCGTATCCTTGACGCCGACCGGAATCGTCATCTGGTCCATCACCACCAGCCAATCCTGCCAGGCGGGCGCGTACTTGGCACCGTTCTTGACCGCCGTCATGGCGCGGCCCGTCCACATCATCAGCATGTCGGCCTCGCCGGATTCGGCGAGCTGCTGCGATTCGGCACCCGTCTTCCAGAAGATCGTGTCGGGGCCGAGCTTGCGGACCACATCGATGGCCTTGTCGATATCGGCCACCGTCATCGCCTTCGGATCGCCGCCGGCAACCTTGAAAGCCTGTTCCAGCAGGCCGCCGGTCGGGCTGCCGGAGCCGTCGATGCCACGCACGCCGGGGAATTTTTGGGTATCGAAGAAGTCGGCCCAGCTCTTGGGCGGATTATCCCCGTACTTTTCCTTGTTGTACATCAGCACGACACCGTAGTTCATCGCCGGCACCGAGCATTCGCCGACCTGGCCTTCCGGGATTTTCGAGACGTCGAGCTTCGTCAGATCGAGCTTCTGGAACAGCTTGCCGCAATAGACATAGGGCGGCAAGTCGTCGGTATCGACGACGTCCCAGGTCACATTGCCGGACTCGACCTGCGCCTGCAGTTTGGCGATCTCCGTCGGGCCGTCATTGAGCAGCTTGACGCCGGACTTGTCGACGAACTCCTTGAGTGCCGCCGCCTGGCCGTCCTGGTAGATGCCGCCATAGGAAACGAGGGTCAGCGTCTTGCCCTTCAGCGAGCCTTCGGCGACCTCTCCCGCCACCGGCTTGGATTGCGCGAGCGCGGCGGTCGCCGCCATAAGCACGGCGACGGCCGCCGCATGTCCAAATCTCAGTTTCATGATCATCTCTCCCATTTGCAGAACTCGCATTGTTTTCATTCACCCGGATGCGAGCGGTTTCCGGGCCTGTATCGATCGAGTTCGAGCGCGCCGGCCGTCGGCGGCGCGATGATCCAGAGCACCTCGGCCGGCGTGTCGCCGACATTGACGGTCCGGTGCGGCACCGAGGTTGCGTATTCGACGCTGTCGCCCTCGCGCATCAGATGGCGCTCGTCGGCAAGCGTCAGTTCGACGGTGCCCTTGAGCACCATGAACATTTCGTGCTCGCCGCCATGCACATAGGTCTCGTCGCCGGTCGAGCCGCCAACCTCGAAATGGCCGGCATAGACTTCGAATTGATGGATCGGCCGCCGCGACAGGAGCATCTTGCGGCCTTGGAGGCCGACCGGAACGACCGGCCGCTCCTCGCGCCTCAGCACCTTGTGCAGGGGACGCGCATTGTCCTCGAACAGATCGTTGATGCCGAGATCGAGAGCGGCGGCGATCTTGAGCAGCGTGCCGGTGTTGGCGCCGCACAGATTGCGCTCGAGCTGGCTGATGAAGCTCGCCGTGGTGCCCGTCATGTCGGCAAGCTGGCGCAGCGAGACGCGCCGCGCCATGCGCAATGCCTTGATACGAGGGCCGACGCCGCCGGCCTCCGGCACGGCCGCCCCGCCATTCAACTGTTTTACTGGGGAGCCCGATGCGTGTGGCATTGTCGTCTCCGTTTCCACTTAACACCCTATTAAGTGAAACGGAAAATGGCAAGCACGGTCGGCAGAATTGAATGGCGACGCGGGGTTGGCCGCTTTCGGCCCTACGCCGATGCCGTCGGCGCGCAGTCCCGGGTGCAAGGCCCAAAAACGAAAAAACCGACGTCAGCTTGCTTCTGACGTCGGTCATTTAGGTTTTGGGATCGTCGCACCTGGCTTTTCCGAGGAAAGGCCGAGGTTGGTTCGATCCGACGCAGACCCGTGGGCGGGGGGCTTGGGGTTTACGAGCCGGTGCCGGACCGAACCGTCTCAGGCAACGCCGGTAAATTCGTCGGACATTGGGGCAGGAGCGCGGATAAAAAAAGGCGGAAATGTGGCGAAGCATCACCAATTCCAACACGCGTTTCACAAACGTGACTGGACGCAACGGAAACGGCGCGCCGCTGCCTTCGCTTCTCCGGCTCTTGCAATTGCGATGCGAAGGGGCCAACTTTGGTTGGCAAAGATTCATTTTGAAGGATCGAGGCAGGCATGATCGATGACGGCGGCGGGATGGGGGATGGAGACGCATCCGCAATATTGATCCCGCTGCACGAGGCGCGCAGCGCACGCCTCGACCAGCCGGTCCGCTTCGACCGGCGCGAACTGGACCAGATCCTCAGGCTTTACGGACGCATGGTCGCGGCCAATGAATGGCGCGACTACGCCATCGATCACCTCACCGACCGCGCTGTCTTTTCCGTCTTCCGCCGTGCCAGCGAAGTGCCGCTGTTCCAGATCGTCAAGGATCCGAAACTGGCGCGCAAGCAAGGCGCCTTCGCCGTCATCGCGGCGGGCGGGCGCATCCTCAAACGCGGCCAGGAGCTTGGCCGCGTGCTCGGCGTCTTCGACAGCAAGCTGAAGCTGGTATAGGGGTGAATTGCGAACTGAAGAATTGAGGAACGAAGGAAAGGGGCGCTTACGTCAGGCGCCGCGTGTCCTATTCCTCAATTCTTCAGTTCCCCCTTCCGGAACTTCCGCTCCGGCAGCGAATCCGGATCAGGTGGCAGCGATGCCCCGCCGTTGAGCGACAGCTGCATGAATACCGTGTCCAACCAGCGCCCGTGCTTGTAGCCGGAGCCTTCGAGGCGGCCGGAATGACGGAAGCCGAGCTTCTCGTGCAACCTGACCGAGGCGCTGTCGGCGCGGCCATCGCCGATCACCGCGACGATCTGGCGAAAGCCCGCCGCCTCGACCGCCGCGACCAGGCTTTGCATCAGCTTCAGGCCGACACCCTGGCCCTTGGCGTCAGGCGCGACATAAACCGAATTCTCGACGATGAAGCGATAGGCCGGGCGCGGCCGGAAGGCGCCGGCATAGGCATAGCCAAGCACGGCGCCTGCCTTTTCCGCCACCAGATAGGGAAAGCCGCCGGCCGCGAGTGCGGCGAATCGCGTCCCCATCTCGGTGCGGCTGGGCGGCTCCAGTTCATAGCTCGCCGTGCCGTTGGCGACCGCGTCGGCGTAGATTTCGGTTATGGCCTCGAGGTCGGCCGGGGTCGCCGGCCTGATCGCGATGTTGCTCATTCTTTATGCAAGCCTCTTTTGTGCTTTCGATAACAGCAGAGGCCCGCTTAAAAGAAAAGGGCGGCCGTTGGGCCGCCCTTCCAGGAGTCGATGGTCCAATACCGCTTAGCGGCGGTCGCCCATGAACTGGAGCAGGAACATGAAGAGGTTGATGAAATCGAGGTAGAGCGACAGCGCGCCCATGATGGCCTTGCGGCCCGCGACATCGGAAGCGTCGCCCTCGAAATACATCTCCTTGATCTTCTGCGTGTCGTAGGCGGTGAGGCCGGCGAAGACCAGCACGCCAATCGCCGAGACGGCGAAGGTCAGTGCCGACGACTGCAGGAAGATGTTGATCACCGAGGCGATGATGATGCCGAACACGCCCATGATCAGGAACGAGCCCATCGCCGACAGGTCGCGCTTGGTGGTGTAGCCGAACAGCGACAGCGCGCCGAAGGCCGCGGCGGTGGCGAAGAAGGTCTGCGAGATGCTTGCCGTGGTGTAGACCAGGAAGATCGACGACAGCGACAGGCCGACCAGACCGGCATAGACCCAGAAGGTGGTCTGCGCGGCGGCGACGCTCATCGACTGGATCCTGAACGACAGGAAGAACACGGCGGCCAGCGGCGCCAGCATGACAACCCAGCGCAGCGGCGAACCGAAGATCGCGTAGCCGAACGAGGTCAGCATCTCGCCGCTCGGCAGCGTCGCGACGGCCGAAGCCGGATCGGTGGTGGTGGCCAGCATGATCGTGCCGACGGCGGCAAGGCCGGTGATGAGCAGGCCAAGCCCCATCAGATTGTAGACCTTGATCATGTAGGCGCGCAGACCCTGGTCGATGTCGGCGCGGACGCCGGGCACCGCCGACGTCTGGTAGTTGCGAATGGGATCAGCCATTGGAAATCCTCGTTGCTTCTGCCCCGTCCGGTGTCGGGCCTCTTGCGGACCCAGGCGCCGCTGGGGGGCTCCAGCATGCCTGCGCGGAATATGATGGTTATTCGCGTCAAGAACAAGACCGTAACCGGGTGTAACGGTTCGTGACAGGCCAAAATGCCGCTTCGCCGGCCGTTTCGGACGGCATTCTTACCAAGATTTAACCCGGGCAGGCGGCGCCCGCCGGCGAATCAGAGGTTTCGCAGCACGGGTGCCGCCTTGTGGCCGAGCACCCGCCAGGTGCCGGCAAGGCCGATGCCGACCGTGATCACCAGCGAAAAGGCAATCGTCGCCACCGCCACCTCGGGCATGAAATGCGATGGCAGCGTCATGATGCGTGCGACCACGAACCAGGCGGCGGCGCTGCCGGCGGCGAGCGCGAAGATGGCGGTGGCCAGTCCGATCAGCATGTATTCCAGAGAGAATGCCGTGATCAGCGTTCGCCGGGTGGCGCCCAACGTCTTCAGCACCACAGCGTCGTGGATGCGCGCCCGGTTGCCGGCGGCAAGCGCGCCGGCAAGCACCAGAACCGAGGCGATCAGCGCCACGCCGGCCGCCGCCCGGATCGCCGTGCCGAGCTGGCCGACCAGCCGGTTGACGATGTCGAGTGCGTCCTTGACCCGCACCGTCGTCACGGCGGGGAAGGCGCGGGTGACGGCGTTGAGGACGCGCGCGTCGTCGGCCGCCGAGGCGTTCTTTTCGGTGAGCGTGGCTATCCAGCCATGCGGGGCGCCGGCGAATGTGTTGGGCGAGAACACCATGACGAAATTGATGCCCATCGTCTCCCACTCGACCTGGCGGAAATTAGCGATGCGGGCGGTGACATTGCGGCCGAGCACATTGACGGTGATGGTGTCGCCGAGCTTCAGGCCGATTTCCTTGCCTTCCTTGTCGGAAAACGAAACCAGCGGCTCGCCGGCATAGTTGTCGGGCCACCATTTGCCCTCTGTCAGCGTCGCGTTTTCCGGTTGCCTGGTGTCATAGGTCAGGCCGCGATCTCCCTTCAGCACCCAGGCGCCCTCGGCAGGCACCTTGACCTTGTCGACATCGACGCCGTTGAGAGCCATGACCCGGCCGCGCAGCATCGGCACCTTGGTCAGCGTTCCCCGCGGCACCTCCTTCGCCATCAGCGAGGAGAACGCATCGACTTCGCTGCCCTGGATGTCGACGAAGAAGAAGTTCGGCGCCCGCTCCGGCAGGCTGCCGGAGATCTGGCGCCTGAGATTCCCGTCGATCAGCGCCAGTGTCACCAAGAGCGTCAGCCCAAGCCCCAGCGACAGCACCACCGAGGGCGTCAGCGCCCCCGGCCGGTGGATGTTGCCGATGGCGAGCCTGAGCGCGACAAAGCGCACGCGCGGGCTTTTCCGGGCTGCCCATTGCACCAGTCCGCCGACGAGACGCAGCACCAGGAAAGCAAAAACGGTGGCGCCGACGAAGATCGAGGCGATGCGCTGGTCGCCCGAAAACAGGATCGCCAGCGCTGCCAGGAAAAGCGCGATGCCGAGCGCGCAAACGACATAGACGGGGCGCGGCAGGCCCCGGCCTTCCAGTCCCATCTCCCGGAACAGCGCGGTTGCCGGCACGTCACGGGCGCGACCGAGCGGCAACAGCGCGAAGGCCAGCGTCACCAGCAGGCCGAACAGGGCCGCCATGGCGAGCGCGCCGGGATAGAAGCCGCCCTGCGCCGGCACCGGAATGACCGACTGAAGCGCGGCACTCGCCGCGAACGGCATCAGCGCCCCGAGCACCAGGCCGAGCACGATGCCAAGTGCCGCGATGATCAGGATCTGCACGAGGTAGACGGCAAAGACGAAGCCGCCGGACGCCCCCAGGCTCTTGAAGGTGGCGATGACGCCGCGCTTGCCGTCGAGATAGGCGCGCACCGCATTGGCGACGCCGACGCCGCCGACCACCAGCGCGGTGAGCCCGACCAGCGTCAGGAACTGGGAGAAGCGTTCGATGTTGGAGGATAGCGCCGGTGCGGCGTTGCTGCGCGTGCGGATCGACCAGCCGGCCTGCGGAAAATCCTTGGCCGCCCGGTCCTGGATGGCCTTGAGCCGCGCCTCGTCGGCACCAGCGGGCAGCCGGACCTTGTAGGCGTTCTCGACCAGGCTGCCCGGTTGGATCAGCCCGGTGGCGGCCAGGCCCTCGGTCGAGATCATCAGCCTTGGCGCGAAGCCGAACCCGTCGGAGACCGCGTCGGGCTCGGCCACCAGCCTTGCGCGCAGTTCGAACGTGGCGGTGCCGAGCTTCAGCCGGTCGCCGATCTTGAGATGCAGCCGTTCGAACAAGAGATCGGGTGCCGCGGCGCCGAAAACGCCGAACTGCCCGCCGAACAGTTCCTGCTTCGTCAGCACCGGTTCGGTTTCCAGCGCGCCATAGAGCGGATAGGCCTCGTCGACAGCCTTGGCCTCGACCAGCGCCTGGTCGGATCCGTCAGCCAGGCGCGCCATCGAGCGCATGCCGGCGGTATGCGAAACCACGCCCAGCCCGTCGAGAAAGCCAAGTTCTGCCTGGCTGGCGTCGCGCTGGTTGATCTGGAAGCGAAGATCGCCGCCGAGCAGCGTCTGGCCCTGATCGGCGACACCGGCGGTGATGGAGCGGGCCACCGAATTGACGCCGCCGATAGCCGCCACGCCGAGCGCGATGCAGGCGAGGAAGATGAGGAAGCCGGACAGGCCGCCGCGCATCTCGCGCAGCGAGAAGCGGATGGCAAGCTTCAAGGTCCGCGCCAGCGGCATCAGGCGGTGATCCTGACCGGCGGCGGCGCCTCGATCCGGCCGGAGCGCATCGAAACCTGGCGCGAGCAGCGCGCCGCGAGCGCCGGATCATGGGTCACCAGCACCAGCGTCATGCCGCGTTCGGCGGCCTTGGCGAACAGCAGATCGGCGACCTGCCGCCCCGTCGCCTGATCGAGATTGCCGGTCGGCTCGTCGGCGATCAGGATGCGCGGCGATGGTGCCAGCGCCCGGGCGATCGCCACGCGCTGCTGCTCGCCGCCGGAGAGCTCGCCGGGATAATGGGCGACGCGGTCGCTGAGGCCGACGGCCGCCAGTTCCCGCTCCGCCACCGAGAAGGGATCGGCGTGGCCGGCCAGTTCCAGCGGCACGGCGACATTTTCGAGCGCCGTCATATTGGGGATGAGGTGGAAGGACTGGAACACGATGCCAATGTTTCGGCCGCGAAACGAAGCGATCTGGTCTTCGCTTTTACCGTTGAGCAGTTCGCCGGCAATGCGCACCGTACCGGAATCGACCCGCTCCAGCCCGGCCAGCACCATCAGCAATGTCGACTTGCCGGACCCCGACGGGCCGACGATGCCCGTCGCCTCGCCGCGCGCGACGTCGAGGCTGACGCCCTTCAATACATGAACCGACGAAGCGCCTTCGCCGAGTGTCAGGGATATGTCTTTCAGCGCGATGACGGCTTCTGTCAAAATGAAAGCGTCCTATATGGAAAGGGAGGCTCTGCCTGTCGGAAGCCATCGCCGGAAGAATTCTCTGTCATATGGGGCCTGCCGCATGTCTTTCAAACGCCGCTTTGCCGCAGGTCTGGTCGTTTTCCTCGCCATCTGCGGCGGCATTTCGTCGGCGCGCGCCGCGCCTTTCAAGATCGTCGGCTTCGGTGACAGCCTGATGGCGGGGTACGGCCTTGGCACGGGCGAGGGCTTTACCGACAAATTGCAGGCAGCACTTCGCGCCAAGGGCCATGACGTCATCGTCGCCAATGCCGGCGTCTCCGGCGACACCTCCAGCGGCGGCCTGGCGCGGCTCGACTGGTCGGTGCCTGAGGGCACGCAGCTGGTGATCCTCGAACTCGGCGCCAACGACATGCTGCGCGGCGTCGCGCCCGACATTACGAAACGGAACCTGGACGAGATGCTAGGCAGGCTCAAAGAGCGCAAGATTGCCGTGCTGCTGGCCGGCATGCGGGCGGCGCCCAATCTCGGGGCCGACTACCAGAGCGCCTTCGACGCCATCTTTGCCGACCTGGCCGGCAAATACGATGTTCCGCTCTACCCGTTCTTCCTCGACGGCGTCGCCGGCCAGCCCGGCCTGCAGCTCGAGGACGGCCTGCATCCGAGTGCTCGCGGCGTCGACCTGATGGTCGAACGCATCCTGCCTACCGTCGAGAAGGCCATGGCGGCGGCGCCAGGCGGATCGTGACGTCGGATGGAACCGGTTCCGCCGCGGAAGCTTTAGATTGCATGTAGATTGCATCCGCGACCAACAAACCACTTGCTCCATTTGATTATCGATGATTCGCTAGGGATGACAGTTTCGATTCGAGGAAGGGAGGCTCTTCATGCCGCGTCTTTTCACCGCCCTCGAAATTCCGCGTGATGCCGCCCTTTCGCTGTCCCTGCTCCGGGGCGGCCTGCCCGGGGCCCGCTGGATCGACGTCGAAAACTACCATCTGACGCTACGCTTCATCGGCGACGTCCAGGGCCATGTCGCCGACGAGATCGCCAACGCGCTCGACCGGGTGCATCGCCCTTCCTTCTCGCTGACCTTGTCCGGTGTCGGCGCTTTCGGCCAGAAGAAGCCGCATGCGGTGTGGGCCGGCGCTTCGCCCTCGCCCGATATGGCGGCTCTTCAGGCCGAAATCGAGCGCATCTGCCAGCGGCTCGGCATTCCCGCCGATCCGCGCAGGTTCATGCCGCATGTGACGCTGGCGCGGCTGCGCAATTCGAGCCCGCTCGACGTCGCCCAATATCTGTCGGCGCGCGGCAATTTCTCGACGCTGCCGTTCCGCATCGGCCGTTTCGTGCTGATGTCGTCGCGCGATTCGGTGGGTGGCGGCCCCTATATTGTCGAGGAGGCATGGCCGCTGTCCGGCGTCGATACGCGTGCCGCCAGCCGTGTCGCCAGCACCTCCGACGCCTCGCGGATCATGCGATAGACCTCGGCAAACGCTTGCTGGTCCTCATAGTAGGGGTCCGGTACATCGCGCGGCCTTCCCTCGGCGAATTCCAGGAACAGGTGGATACGGTCGCGCACCGCCGCCGGCGCCAGCGCCTTCAGGTCGGCGACGTTGGACCGGTCCATGCCGAAGATCAGGTCGAAGCGGTGAAAATCCTCCGGCATGATCTTGCGCGCCCGCTGCCGCGAGATGTCGATGCCATGGTGAGACGCGATGGCGATCGAGCGCGGGTCGGGAGCGGAGCCGACCTCCCAGCCGCTGGTCGCGGCCGAATCGAGCACGATATCGCCGCCATATCCGCGCTCAGCCAGCACGGCGCCAAGGATGCCTTCGGCCAGCGGCGACCGGCAGATGTTGCCGAGGCAGACGAAAAGAATGGAATTTATGGGCTTCGCGATCATGGATCCGGCGCTATGGTGACGACTTCAGCCCAATAGCACGGGAAGCGGACATGACGAGAGAGAAACTGGGCAGGGAGGCCGCCGAAGCAGCGCTCACAGGGCTTGATGGCTGGGCACTGGCGGACGACGGCGCCTCGATCGGCCGCACCTTCACCTTCGCCAATTTCTCCGAAGCCTTCGCCTTCATGACCAGGGTGGCGCTGACCGCCGAGAAGATGGACCACCATCCCGATTGGTCGAATGTCTACAAGACCGTCAGCGTTACCCTGAATACGCATGACGCCGGCGGCGTGACGGCGCTCGACATCGAATTGGCGAAGAAGATGAACCGCTATTTCGGCGGCTGAACACGGGCTGTCCAACGTCCAGGCCCGGCGCGGACCCGGCAAATCGGCGCCCGCATCTTGCAGCCGGGTTAAGCTTTCACCACATTTTGATCGGCGGACGTGCGCTGAGACGCGCATGAGGCCCGCAAGGAGAGATTGATGGCGCAAGAATCCGGTTTTGATTTCTTCGGCTTTGGCGACAAGCTGGCCGGCGAGGGCGACGTGCGTGAAAAGTTCTGGCGCACGGCCAGGAAGGCCGCTCGGCAGATTCCGTTCATGGAAGATGTCGTCGCCGCCTATTACTGCGCCATGGACAAGAAGACGCCGCTGCGTGCCAAGGGCATATTGGTGGCCGCGCTCGGCTATTTCGTCCTGCCGGTCGATCTCATCCCCGACTTCATCTTCGGTCTCGGCTTCACCGACGACATCGCCGTGCTGACCGCCGCGATCACCGCCGTCAGCGCCCATATCACGCCCGCGCACCGGCAAGCCGCCAAGGACGCCATCGCCGATAAGAGCTGAAGTCCCGCCGGCCGAATCCCGCCGCGACGGCTCGACCGCTGGACAGGGGCGTTCAGCGGCGGGTTAGAAGTCAAACTCTTGCCGTTTTCGTGGCCTCCAAGTCGCCAAAGGGACACCGAGCCGGCCGCTGACAAGGCGGCGGCGCGGAAATGGCGGCGGTTTCCTGGGGTGAAGGTCCTTTTCTCTTGGGAAATTCACCGTTTGGTAACCCAGATTAAATCAAAATGAAGCGACGGCAGGACGCCACGCGGCCCGCCTCCGCACCATTTGGAATACGGGAAAAACGATGCGCGGATTGATTGCACTAGTTTCGAGCCTGGTCCTGGCGGCCTCGGCGGCGCCGGCGCTGGCGCAGCAGGCGACCAAGATCGGCCAGCACAATGCCTGGGGGACCTACAGCTACCAGGCTTCGGGCGGCAAGGTCTGCTACGTGCTGACCGTGCCGACCGACAAGCAGCCGCCGACGCTCGACCATGGCGACATGTTCTTCTTCGTCAGCCAGCGGCCCGGCCAGCAAGTGTCCTATGAGCCTCAGTTCATCGCCGGCTACAATTTCCAGGAAGGTTCCAAGGCCACCGTCACCATCGACAAGAAGAGCTTCTCGATGTTCACGCGCGGGAAATCGGCCTGGGTCGAGAACGCGGCGGAAGAGCCAGTGCTGATCGCCGCGATGAAGACCGGAACCGACATGAAGGTGTCGGCGAAGTCGGGCCGCGGCAATCCCACGAACTATGTCTTCTCGCTTAAGGGCATTTCGGCGGCGCTGTCCTCGATCGCCAAGTGCAAATAGGCCATCTTCGTTTTTGAACCGAAGGCCGGGCCGTAACGCCCGGCCTTTGCTTTTTCAGCCCAGCCCTGATTCCGGTGCGGCCTCCGCCCGCCGCCGCCGGATCGCCTCGGCGATGAACACCCGCGACAGGGCGTGATAAAGCGGCTCGTGCGAGATCAGCCGCGCCGTGCCGTAGCCCAGCATCGAAGCCAGCATCAGGCCGATGACATTGTCGTGATTGCCGGTCATTTCGAGGATGATGACGAAAGCCGTCATCGGCGCTTGCACGACGCCGGCGAAATAGCCCGCCATGCCGAGCAGGGCCGCGACGCCCGCGCTGCTCCCGAACATCAGGCCGAGCGAGCTGCCGATGCCGGCGCCGACCGCCAGCGAGGGCGCGAAGATGCCGCCGGGAATGCCTGAGATCATCGACAGCAGGCCGGCCGCGAATTTCTCGGCAAAGAAGAACCAGGGCAGCGGCGTGCCTTCGACCGCGCTGCGCGCCTGCGCGTAGCCGGTGCCGAAGGTCAGCCCGCCCGAGGCGATACCGATCACCGCGACCGCCAGTCCGCAGATCGCGGCCACCAGCAGCGCGCGCCACAGCGGCTGCAGCGCGTTCCAGCGTCGGATACGCCGCGTCGCCTTCAACGCCAGCAACGAGAACAAGGCGCCAAAGCCGCCGCCGATGACGCCGCAGGCGATCACCAGCGGCCAGTCGACGGCAAACGAGATCGTCTCCTTGGACACGCCGAAATAGGTGTAGTTGCCGAGCACGCCGAGCGAGGCGAGGCCGGCCAGGATGACCGCGGTCAGCACCAGCCCGTTGGTGCGCGCCTCATAGGTGCGGCCCATTTCCTCGATGGCGAAGACGATGCCGGCGAGCGGGGTGTTGAACGCCGCCGCGATGCCCGCCGCCGAGCCGGCCAGGATCAGGCCGCGCGCCTGCGCCATGCCGCCCCAGCGCGCCGCCTGCAGCATCAGCGACGCGCCGACCTGCACGGTCGGTCCCTCGCGGCCGATCGAAGCGCCGCAGAACAGGCCGACGATGGTGAGCGCGATCTTGCCCACCACCAGCCTGAGCGACAGGATATGGCTGCGGTCGTCATCGTCGCGCAGGTGGCGGGCGGCGATCGCCTGCGGAATGCCGCTGCCTTGCGAGCCCGGGAAGAAGGCGTGCGCCAGCCAGGCGCACAGGACAAAGCCGAACGGCGTGATCGCCAGCGGCAGATAGAAAGGCCAGCCGCCGTCATTGCCGATCACGACATGAAACAGCGCCTGCGCCTTGTCGGCCAGCACGGCAAAGAGCACGCTGATCAGGCCGATCGAGATCGCACCGGCCCAGAACACCAGACGTGGCTGCCAGACGCGGCGCGAGGCCCACATGGCGCGCGAACGCCGCAGCATGGGGTGTTTTCGCGATTGGCCGGCCATGTCTATCCTCGGGGGGAAAACCCAGCCCTAACACAGGCATGACGCCGATCAAGTGTGAGTCTGCCGATCGGACGGGATCAAAAAGCCCACCGTCGCGGTTGTGTCCCTTTGAACAAGGAGCCCGCAGTCATGAGCTATGTCAGATTCGCCGCGATGATCCTGGTTTCCATGGTCCTCATGTACGGGCTCATGTACCTGAACACCTATGCGCTGGATCATGTTTTCTTCAGCCAGACCCGGGTGTGGATGGCCATCGTAATGGGCGCCGCCATGGCCGTCGTCATGATCGGCTTCATGTGGGGGATGTACGGGAGCGTGGCCGCGAATGTAGGCATCGTCATCGGCGGCATGCTGGTATTCGCTGGCGCCTTGTGGCTGGTCAGAAGCCAGGAAACCGTGAGCGACGTCTCTTACATGAAGGCCATGATCCCGCACCACTCGATCGCGATCATGACCAGCGAACGCGCCCATATCCGCGACCCGGAGGTGCGAAAGCTGGCGGACGGCATCATCGACGCCCAGGTGCGCGAGATCACGCAAATGAAGCGTCTGATCGCGCGGCTCGACGCCAATCCCGTGGCGGCCGGCGCTCCCGACCTGCCGTCCTACCGAGCCCGCGGGGCCGCGCCGCCACCGCCGGAAACCGACCAGAGCACCGGGATCGATACGCTCTCCATCGACAGGTAGGCGCGGGGATGGACGCGCGGAATATGGAAGCCGCTCGTCCCGCCGGCCTCCAAGCCGGCGGGAACATCCTTGCGGGATCGTCACATAGCCATTTTTTCACATTCGGCCTGGGCCTTCTTGGTCGAGGTGTCGATCATGTAGGCTTTGCCCTTGGCGTCGGTCATCATCATCATGCAGTGCTTGATCGGCTTGGCCATCTTCATCATGTCGGCGCCCATCTTCGCGTCCGGCGTCATGGTGCCCATATGCCCGTCGGGCATGATCGCCGTCACTTGTCCGCCTTTCATCATGCTCATGGTGCCCATCGCGTCCTCGGCAAACGCCTGCGAGGCGCAAAGCGCGGCGAAGCCGGCAACGACGGCGAGCTTGATCGATTTCATCCTGCATACTCCCATTCTGTAGGGGCACAGTTGCCCCATTCAGGGTTCGAAGGCGCGATGGGGATCGTTACGCCAACACGACTAAGTGATCGCCGCCAACGACATCGTCCTTCACGGGGACGGTGGCGATCGGGACACCGACGACGGACCCCAGTTTGGCGTGCACGGCATGACTTCGCGCTCAACCTGTGCTATGCGCCGCGCTTCATATCGGGCCGATGGATGAAATCGGCCGCAAACCGCTTATATCTGTGCAACCATGACCCTTTCACTCGACCTTACCGCCGAAGGCGCCCGTGACGCCTTGCGCGGCCGTGCCGCGCGGACCGAAAAGCCATCGCTGATCGGCCTCACGCGGACGGAACTCGCCGCCGCTCTTGTCGAATCCGGCACCGTGCCGGAGCGCCAGGCAAAGATGCGCGCCCAGCAGCTCTGGCACTGGATGTATGTACGCGGCGTTTCCGACTTCGCCGGCATGTTCAACATCTCCAAGGATCTGCGCGCCGAACTCGACAAGCATTTCACCGTCGCCCGGCCCGAGATCGTCGAGGAGCAGATTTCCGCCGACGGCACGCGAAAGTGGCTGTTCCGCTTTCCGCCGCGCGGCGCCGGCCGGCCGGTCGAGATCGAGACAGTCTATATCCCCGAGGAAGGCCGCGGCACGCTCTGCATCTCCTCGCAGGTCGGCTGCACGCTGACCTGTTCGTTCTGCCACACCGGCACGCAGAAGCTGGTGCGCAACCTGACCGCCGAAGAAATCCTGGCGCAGTTGCTCACCGCGCGCGACCGGCTCGGCGATTTCCCCGACCGCGACACGCCGGATGGCGCCATCGTGCCGGCCGAGGGCCGAAAAGTGTCCAACATCGTCATGATGGGCATGGGCGAGCCGCTCTATAATTTCGAGGCGGTGAAGAAGGCGCTGCTGATCGCCTCCGACGGCGACGGCCTGTCCCTGTCGAAGCGCCGCATCACGCTGTCGACCTCCGGCGTCGTGCCCGAGATTTTCCGCACCGGCGAGGAGATCGGCGTCATGCTGGCGATCTCGCTGCATGCGACCAATGACGATCTGCGTGACCTTCTGGTGCCGATCAACAAGAAATATCCGCTGAAGGAGCTGATCGCCGCCTGCCGCGCCTATCCCGGTCTCTCCAACGCCAAGCGCATCACCTTCGAATATGTGATGCTGAAGGACGTCAACGATTCCATTGAGGACGCCAAGGGGCTGATCAAGCTGCTCAAGGGGATTCCGGCCAAGATAAACCTGATCCCGTTCAACCCGTGGCCGGGCACCAACTACCAGTGCTCGGACTGGGAGACGATCGAGAAGTTCGCCGACTACATCAACAATGCCGGCTATGCCTCGCCGATCCGCACGCCGCGCGGCCGCGACATCCTGGCCGCCTGCGGCCAGCTGAAGTCGGAATCGGAACGCATGCGCAAGGTCGACCGGCTGGCGCTGGAAGCCATGATGATCGCGGGGCACGGCGAGGTGTGAGCCGTCTCGTCGCCGGCCTCACACGCTTCGCCATGATTGCGGTCGGCTACCTCGCCGCCGTGCTGACCTCGATCCTGGTGCCGGTGCTGCTGATCGTTCTTCTGGCAGGGATCGAGGACGGCAACTGGTCGATCATTTTCACATTCGACTGGCTGGCCTCCTTCCCGCTCGCCGTGTTGACCGTGGCGATCTGCGCGCTGCTGATCGTCGGCCCGGCGATCTTCGTCGCCGAACGGCTGGCTCTGCGAGGATGGTTCTACTTCGCCGTCACGGGCGCGGTCACGTCGATCGCCTTCGGTGTTTTTGTGCCGGGCTCCGCCGGAGGCTTCGTTTTCAATCCGGGCTTCCTGGGTTTTCTGGCCGCCGCCGGCATTGCCGCCGGTTGGGTCTACTGGCTTCTGGCTGGACGCAGCTCCGGTCGTCTCACGGGCCGTGATCCCCGATGAACCGTGTCGTCACCTACATCGTGCGCTTCGCCATCATCCTGTTCGGTTACGCCGCCGCCTCGCTGGCGGCGAGCGCCTTCCTCAACATCCTGTTCCTGGCCTCGCTCGGCTACGCGCCGGTGCAAGCGCATCCGGCGGCAACGGCATCGCTCTATTTTTCAATTCCCTTCGTCGCCCTGTTCGTCGCCTATTTCGGCTTCATGCCGGCGGCGATCGTCATCCTGATTGCCGAAATTCTCGGCCGGCGCGACTGGTTGTTCTACGCGCTCGCCGGGGCGGGGGTGGCGGGGGTTTTCCTCGGCCTCGTCGACAATGTCCGCAATTCCCCTTTCGCGGTCACCGAAGCCAGCGCCATCATGGCGGTACTCGGTGGCGGCATGGTCGGCGGGATCTTCTATTGGCTTGCCGCCGGGCGCTGGGCGGGAAGCTGGTGGAAGGTCTCTACTTCGCCTGGGCCGTCAGGATCTTGAGCGCGAACGCCGAGAACACGCCGGCGAAGAGATAGTCGACCACCCGCGTCACACGGGGGCTGGCTTTCATCGCCGCCGAGAATTTTTCCGCCGCCAGCACCATCGGTACCGTCACCGGGATCGACAGCACGATGAACATGGAGCCGAGGAAGAACAGCTTCCCCGGCGCGTTCGGATCGTGCGCGGAGACGAATTGCGGCAGGAAGGTCATGAAGAACAGGATGATCTTCGGGTTGAGCAAATTGACGCCGAGTCCCGCCGCCCAGCTGCGCAACAAGGAAATCCGCGGGCCGGTCTTCTTTTCCGGCGAGAAAGCCGAGCCCTTGGCGATCGCCTGCCAGGCGAGGAAGACGAGATAGCCGGCGCCAAAGATCTTCAGCACGAAGAAAGCCATCGGCGAGGCGACGATCAGCGCCGAGACGCCGACCACCACCAGCGTGGTGTGGATCAGCGTGCCGCACAGCGCGCCGGCCATCGAGGCAAAGCCGGTGGCGCGGCCCTGGCTCAGCGTGCGCGACACGAACAGCGTCATGTCGGGGCCTGGCGTGATCGCCAGGATCACGGTGGCGATGGCGAACTGGATCAGCGTGGTGGTGTCGGGAATGAAGGACATGGCAGGCCCCGGGGGAACGCGTCGGCTATACAGGACCCGTCTCGCCGGCGCCAGATGGGGCCAGCGCGTCCTCCGGTGGAGTTGGAGCGGTTCGGCCAGTTTCGCCAGCTTACATTTCGCAGCTTACAGGCGGCGTTCTTGAGCGCCTGGTGACCGGCGGCATGGCCCCGGGATCGGTCCTCCCGATCAAGCCCGGCGTCGCACTGCCGCGCTGGATCAGCAACCTTGCGCCGCGTGCGCTTGCTCGCTTTGCCGTTCCTGCTAAAAGGCGCTCCGACAATCCGTGACGCCTTGCCTCAAGCGTCCGCTTTTCGACGGAGCAGAAATGTCCAAGATCAAAGACGTCAAGAAGGTCGTGCTCGCCTATTCCGGCGGCCTCGACACATCCATCATCCTTAAATGGCTGCAGACCGAACTCGGCGCCGAAGTCGTCACCTTCACCGCCGATCTCGGCCAGGGCGGCGAGCTGGAGCCGGCGCGCCGCAAGGCCGAGATGATGGGGATCAAGGACATCCGCGTCGTCGACGTACGCGAGGAATTCGTCGCCGACTTCGTCTTCCCTATGTTCCGCGCCAACACCGTCTATGAAGGCACCTATCTCCTGGGCACCTCGATCGCGCGGCCGCTGATCTCCAAGCACCTGGTCGAGATCGCCAGGGAAACCGGCGCCGACGCCATCGCGCATGGCGCCACCGGCAAGGGCAACGACCAGGTCCGTTTCGAGCTTTCGGCCTATGCGCTCAACCCCGACATCAAGGTCATCGCGCCGTGGCGCGACTGGTCGTTCAAATCGCGCACCGACCTGATGAACTTCGCCGAACAGCACCAGATCCCGGTGCCGAAGGACAAGAGGGGCGACGCACCGTTCTCCGTCGACGCAAATCTGCTGCACTCGTCCTCCGAGGGCAAGGTGCTGGAAGACCCATGGAGCGAGCCGCCGGAATTCGTGCACCAGCGCACCGTGTCGCCGATGGACGCGCCGGATGCCGTCACCGAGATCGAGATCGAATTCCTGAAGGGCGACCCGGTCGCGCTCAACGGCAAGAAGCTGTCGCCGGCCACCATGCTGGCGGCGCTGAACGATCTCGGCCGCGACAATGGCATAGGCCGGCTCGACCTGGTCGAGAACCGTTTCGTCGGCATGAAATCGCGAGGCGTGTATGAAACGCCGGGAGGCGCTATCCTGATCGTGGCCCATCGCGCCATTGAATCGATCACGCTCGACCGGGGTGCCGCGCACCTCAAGGACGAGTTCATGCCGCGCTACGCGGAGCTCATCTACAACGGCTTCTGGTTCTCGCCCGAGCGCCTGATGCTGCAGGCGATGATCGACAAGAGCCAGGAAGACGTCGAAGGCACGGTGCGGCTGAAGCTCTACAAGGGCAATGTCATGGTCACCGGCCGCAAATCTGGGAAGACGCTCTATTCCGACGCGCTGGTCACCTTCGAGGACGACCGTGGCGCCTATGACCAGAAGGACGCCGCCGGCTTCATCCGCCTCAATGCGCTGAGGCTGCGGACATTGGCCGCGCGCAACCGCAACAGCTAGACGGAATGCGCTGTCTCGGTCGATGCCTGGTGCCGCTGCTCTTTCTGGCGGCGCCGGTCATGGCTGGGGACTTCGCGCCCACCTCCCTGGACCTCGCCGCCCTCATCGAATGCAGGGCCGATCTGCCGGCGTATAATGGTCTTGCCCTCTGGCTGGGCGGTGAGCCAGTCGCGGCGCAGACCCTTGGCTGGAAGGAGGTCGCTTCCGGCAATCCCTTCCTGCGGCAGTATCGATTGCCGGTCCCGGTCCATGTCTTCGGGCGCGAGACCGCGACGATCGTCTTTACCGCGACAGGGCCGATGGCCGTGCTTGATGGCATCGCAGCGCCGGACCTCGCCCGCCAGCTCGACGTCCCGGCGACGGTCTCGACGCCGGACAAGTTCCTCGGCGAGAAGGTCATGGCCGAAAGCAGCGAGGATGCCGGCGGCGTGAGCCTTGCCACGCGCATCACGCTCAACGTCTCGACCGTCGAGTCCCACCCCGGCAGGACGCTGGCCGGCTGCTCCTATGCGCTCGACGTGAAATGAAAAACCCGGCGCGGAGCCGGGTTTTTCGTTCAATGGCCGTGCGGATCGATCAATCGGCGTCGATCGCGGTGGCGATGCGGGCGATGGCCTGCTGATAGACGCTTGCCGAATTCCAGCCGGCGATCGCGCCCATATTCGACTGCGCGCTGGCGCCAGCCCGCCAGCCGTGACCCTTGAGGAAGTTGGCGGTGGACGCCAAAGCGATCGCCTTGTCGCGCAGGTTTCCGCTGCCTACCGCATACTTCAAGACATTTCCGGGCAGGAACTGCGTGTGGCCGATCTCGCCATGCATGGCGCCGACCGACGAGGCGGTCAACGCTCCGCGATCAACCAGCTTCAGGGCCGCAATGGCATGCGGATGGAAATAGTCGGGACGGCGGCAATCATAGGCAAGCGTCACAATGGCGGAGACCGTGTTCTGGTTACCCATGGAAGCACCGAAGCCGGTTTCCATGCCCCAGATGGCGAGCAGCACGCCCGGCGACACGCCGTAGTTGGCTTCGATCTGGGCGAACAGCGCCGCGTTCGACTTCTTCAGCGAACGGCCCTTGGAGATGATCGCCGACCCGCCGCGGCGTTTCATGAAATCGTCCACCGAGCCGCTGAAGGCCTTGTGGATGGCGCGGTCGGCGGAGATCGTCCTTGTTGCGTAGGTCGCGCCGGCCAGAGCAGCCAGACCCCTCGACCCGACACCTTCGGACTTGGCCTCGGCGGCGAAGTCCTGTTTCCAGGCGTCGAAGCCGGCGCCGGTCTTGCCGCAGCTGGCCGCCGCTTGCGCGCCGGTTGCCAGCCCGAGCACCGCCACCACCGCCGCCGCTAAAATCCTACCCTTGGCACGAAATGCCATGTTGTTCTCCTGGTTGCCTGATTCACGTCCCGTTTGCGAATTTGCCAGCGAAACGCGCATTTGTCACCGTCTGTGGCGCGATGCTGGCGAATGCCGGGGAATTTGCCTACGATCAAGTGATTATTATGGCGAGTGTCAGGCATGAAGACGCTGATGCCACCCATGGACCGGGGCAGGCGCGCCTGGACCGGCGAAGCAAAATAGTCGCGCTGGACCGCGGAACACCGGCCGGTGGTTCGCGTTTGGGCACGGGCCGCCATGATCCCTTCCTATGAATCATGCATCCCTTTCAGATGAATCATGCATCCCTTCTGACGAATTGAGACCGAGATGAAACTTTTCGACTGCCCGCATTGCGGCCACCGTCTCTATTTCGAGAATGCCCAGTGCCTGAACTGCAGCAGTCTCGTGCTCTATGATCCCGAGGGCGCGCGCTTTGTCTTGTTCGGCGTCGACGGCGCGATCCAGTGCACCAATGCCGACGAATGCGCCTGCAACTGGATGGCCGAGCCGGGACAGGTCTTCTGCCGTGCCTGCGTGCTGAACCAGCTGATCCCCGATCTCTCGGTCGACGGCAATCGCCGCCGCTGGATTCGCGTCGAGGCGGCGAAGAAGCGCGCCATCTATTCGCTGCTCGCCTTCGGCCTGCCGGTGGCGCCCAAGCAGAGCCCGACGGACGAGATCGGGCTGGCCTTCGACTTCCTCGCCGATCCGATCGGCGGCGGCCCGGGCGGCGAACGGATTCTCACTGGTCACGACAACGGCCTGATCACGCTGAACGTCGCCGAAGCCGATTCAGCCGAGCGCGAAAAACGTCGCGTCCAGATGGGTGAGAATTACCGCACGCTGCTCGGCCATTTCCGCCACGAGCTCGGCCACTATTACTGGGACCGCCTGATCCGCGACGATCCGCAAAGGCTGGAAGCGTTCCGCGCCTTGTTCGGCGACGAGCGTGCCGACTACGAACAGGCGCTGAAGGCCTATTACGCCAATGGCGCGGCACCCGACTGGCAGCAAGACCACATCTCGGCCTACGCCACCTCGCATCCATGGGAGGACTGGGCCGAGACCTGGGCCCACCACCTGCACATCACCGACACGCTGGAGATGGTCCATGCGCTGAACTTCCCGCTCGGCCGGCTGGAGACGGTGGAGGCGAACGAACTGCCGCGGGGCGATACCGGGGGCGAGCCGCAGGCGGCACCCTCGGAACCCGCCAACACGCCCGAGCCCTTCGACAAGATCCTTGCCCGCTGGCTGGTGCTGTCGGAAGCCTCCAATTCGATCAACCGCTGCATGGGCCTGCCCGACCTCTACCCCTTCGTCATTTCGGACGCGACCGCGGGGAAACTGGCGTTCGTACACGATCTTCTGACCGGCTTGCCGATGGAGGCCGGAACAAATCGAGTTGGCTCGCGCATTTTAGCCGGAACGCATGCGCTGCTGTCCCGTTGTCACCGCCGAGGGACTGTGAAACGGAGAGAACCCATGAAATCCTTATTGTTTCCCGCAATAGCCGGGATGCTGACCGCAATGTCGGGCGCGGCGTTGGCCGATACCGCTGTCTCGGCGGTCACCGATCTCAACGTGCGCGCCGGTCCTGGCCCGCAATATCCAGTGATCGGCGTGCTCGCCGCCGGCCAGTCGGCGACGCTCAACGGCTGCATCGAAAACAGCAAATGGTGCACCATCGCCGAAGCCGGCGGCCAGGGCTGGGTCTATTCCGACTACGTCACGGCCGATTTCGGCGGCAGCCGCGTGGTGCTGACGCAGCGCCGCTCCGCCGTTGCCGTGGTCTCGCCGCCGGACGACATCGGCAACTATTCGACCGACTATACCGGTGCGATCATTTCCAGCGATCCGGTGGTTGGCGACTTTCCAGCGCCGCCGGCCGCGGTACGGACCTATGTCGACACCCATCGCCTCGACCCCGTCTATCTCGATGGCGAGGTGGTCACCGGCGCCACCCTGCCCGACACGGTCGAGCTGCGCGAAATTCCTGACTACAACTACCGCTATGTCTATGTGAACGGCCAGCGGGCGCTGATCGATCCGCAGACACGGCGCATCATGTACGTCGTGCGTTGACGCGATGCCGGCGGCCGCCGCACCGGCCCCCGGCGAAACCTGGATTGGCGACGGCGGCAGGCTGGCCCGCGCCTACGTTCCGTGGCAATCGGAGTGCGCGTATTCCTGCTGATATCGATTCCGGTTCCCGAAGCCATCAGCTGGATCAAGCAGCGATGGACTGGGATCGAGGACAAGCGTGACGATCGACGACACTGCCTTCGAGCGCTATCGCAACACGCCGAACGCCAGGACGACCTTGCCGCGCCTGTTCCTGGGAACGCTGATCGTCGTCCTGTTCTGGGGCGCCACCACCGCGGCCGTGCTGTTCGGTGGCACCCATGTTTACCTCGCCTGGCAGGGGGCGGCGGCTTCGCCATACGGCATGGAAGGCTTTCTCGCCTCGCCCATCGGCATCCTCTGCGCGCTCGCCTCTTTCGCGGGGATCTGGATCGGCCTGTGGATCGTGATGCGCTGGGTGCATGGCGAGCCGCTGTCGGCGCTGCTTGGCGGCGGCCGCCGCGTAGCGCGACCGGACTTCCTCAAGGGGCTGATCGCGGTGCTGATCACCTCGGCCTTGTCCGAAATCCTGTTCTATCTGCTGCAGCCCGGCATTGCACGCGGCACGATCAGCCTGTCGTCATGGCTGCTGTTCGCGATCCCGATCGCCGCGCTCACCTTGCTGCAGACTTCGTCGGAGGAGGTGCTGTTTCGCGGCTACCTGCTGCGTGGCCTGGCCAATCGGTTCAGAAGCCCGTGCGTCTGGGCGCTGCTGCCCGGCCTGCTGTTCACCTCGCTGCACTGGAGCGGCGGTTCGTCGGCCGCCATCAACGCCAGCGTGCTGGTGTCGATCGCTGCCTTCGCGCTGCTGCTGACGCTCGTGGTCTACGCCACCGGCAATCTCGGCGCGGCCCTTGGCGCTCATCTTGGCAACAACCTCACCGGCTTCCTGCTGATCTCGCATCAGGAGAGCTACAATTCCTTCGCCTTGTTCACCGCAAAGCCGCTCGAAGGGCCGGGCTGGATGATATCGGATGCGATCCTCATTGCGCTCATCGGTATTGCCTGCAGCCTGCTGACGATTGTCTTGCTGCTGCATCCGCGCTCGCCGCTGAAGGTCACGGCCGAGGTTCCAAACGCCGTGGGTGCTGCTTGATCGCTGCCCGGAAAACATCGCAACACCGGCCTTGCCTTGACTCTCGCGCCAAATTCCTGTCTACAGCCCACCAATTCCGCGACGAGTATCCCTCCGAGCAAGCCGACCAGGATGCCGAAACCTCTTTGAGGCCGAGTGCTGTAAACAGATCCTGGAGGCCAACACCCGGCAGCGCTGTGCGCCCCCGGGTGCTTTTTGGTTTTGGGCTTTTGCTTGGACTGGCTTTTGCTTGGAGACTGGGCGCGAACGCATTACCTCTCGGGCACCATCCGGTGCCAGGGAAAAGGAAAACGAATGTTTGAATCGCTGCAGGAGCGTCTTGGCTCCATCCTGAACGGCCTGACCGGCCGCGGCGCGCTGTCGGAGGCTGATGTCTCGGCAGCGCTGCGCGAGGTGCGCCGTGCGCTGCTCGAGGCCGACGTGGCGTTGGAAGTGGTGCGATCCTTCACCGACAAGGTGCGCGAGAAGGCCGTCGGCGCCGCGGTGCTGAAGTCGATCAAGCCGGGGCAGATGGTCGTCAAGATCGTCCATGACGAGCTGGTCGACATGCTCGGCGCCGAGGGTGTCGCCATCGACCTCAACGCACCGGCCCCGGTCGTCATCATGATGGTCGGCCTGCAGGGCTCCGGCAAGACCACCACGTCGGCCAAGATCGCCAAGCGGCTGACCGAGCGGCAGAACAAGAAGGTCCTGATGGCCTCGCTCGACACGCGGCGTCCGGCCGCGCAGGAGCAGCTGCGCCAGCTCGGCGAGCAGGTCAAGGTGGCGACGCTGCCTGTTATCGCAGGCCAGAACCCGGTCGATATCGCCAAGCGCGCCGTGCAGGCGGCCAAGCTCGGCGGCCATGACGTCGTCATCCTCGACACCGCCGGCCGCACCCATATCGACGAGCCGCTGATGGTCGAGATGGCCGACATCAAGAAGGTGTCGAGCCCGCACGAGATCCTGCTGGTCGCCGATTCGCTGACCGGCCAGGACGCCGTCAACCTGGCGAAAAGCTTCGACGAGCGCGTCGGTATCACCGGCCTGGTCCTGACCCGCATGGACGGCGACGGCCGTGGCGGTGCCGCGCTGTCGATGCGCGCCGTCACCGGCAAGCCGATCAAGCTGATCGGCGCCGGCGAAAAGATGGATGGGCTGGAGGAATTCCACCCCAAGCGGATCGCCGACCGCATCCTGGGCATGGGCGACATCGTCTCGCTCGTCGAAAAAGCCGCCGAGAACATCGATGCCGAGCAGGCGGCGGCGATGGCCAAGAAGATGCAGTCGGGCAAGTTCGACCTGAACGACCTCGCCCAGCAGCTTCAGCAGATGTCGAAGATGGGCGGCATGGGCGGCATCATGGGCATGATGCCCGGCATGGGCAAGATGAAGGACCAGATGGCCGCCGCCGGCCTCGACGACAAGATGTTCGGCCGCCAACTCGCGATCATCTCCTCGATGACCAAGGCCGAGCGCGCCAATCCCGACATTCTAAAGCACTCGCGCAAGAAGCGCATCGCCGCCGGCTCCGGCACCGATGCCGCCGAGATCAACAAGCTCCTGAAGATGCATCGCGGCATGGCCGACATGATGAAGGCGATGGGCGGCAAGGGCAAAGGCGGCGGCCTGATGCGCGGCATGATGGGTGGCCTTGCCTCCAAGATGGGCCTTGGTGGTTTGGGGGGCGGCATGATGCCCGGCGGCATGGGCGGCATGCCCGATCTGTCGAAGATGGACCCCAAGCAGCTCGAAGCCTTGCAGAAGCAGGCGCAGGCCGCCGGCCTCGGCGGCATGAAGGGCCTGCCCGGCGGTCTTCCCGGCGGCGGCTTGCCCGGCCTACCCGGCGGCATGAAGCTTCCCGGCCTTGGCGGCGGTGGTGGCCTGCCCGGTCTCGGCAAGAAAAAGTGAGGACGCTATGAACGAAGAAAAGGACATGGCCGACGCCCGCACCATCCTGGCCGGCTACCGCGCGTCGATCGACAACATCGACGCGGCCCTCATTCACATGCTGGCCGAGCGCTTCCGCTGCACCAAGGCGGTTGGCGTGCTCAAGGCCGAGCATGGCCTGCCGCCGGCCGACCCGGCGCGCGAGCAGCAGCAGATCGCCCGCCTGCGCCAGCTGGCGCATGACGCGCATCTCGACCCGGATTTCGCGGAGAAATTCCTCAACTTCGTCGTCCGCGAAGTGATCCGGCACCACGAACAGATCGCCGCTGCCAACGGCGTGACGAAAACGGGTTGAAGACACCCTGACTTATCAAACGAAATCAGAGCTTTTAGGAGAAAAGAAATGGCACTGAAGATCAGACTGGCCCGTGCGGGCTCGAAGAAGCGTCCTTACTACCACGTCGTCGTTGCCGACGCCCGTTCGCCTCGCGACGGCCGGTTCATCGAGTCGCTCGGCTCGTGGAACCCGCTGCTGCCGAAGGACGGCGAGCGCATCAAGGTCGACGCCGACCGCGTCAAGCATTGGCTGTCGCACGGCGCCCAGCCGACCGACCGCGTGCTGCGCTTCCTCGATGAGGCCGGCCTTGCCAAGCGCGAAGCCCGCTCCAACCCGAAGAAGGCCGAGCCCGGCAAGAAGGCGCAGGAACGCGCCGCCCTGCTGAAGAAGGCCCAGGAAGACGCCGCTGCCGCCGTCGCCTCGGCCGCTGCCGCACCGGCCGAAGCGGAAGCCGCTACCGCCGAGTAATCGCTTCCTATTCATTGCGGGAACAGAACGGCGGGCCTGTGCCCGCCGTTTTGCTCTTCATGTTTGGACTACGGCCGATCAATAACCGCTTGGGCAGCGATCGACATAGACCCGACCATGGCGATCGCGGTACCGGCATTGGCCGCTTTCGCTGGCATGGCCGATCAGCGCGCCGGCCACGGCGCCGACCGCACCGCCGACAACAGCGCCCTGCACCGGATCTCCGGCCACGGCCGCGCCAACCGCAGCACCGCCCAGGCCGCCCACGGCAGCCCCTTTTTCCGTTTGCGAACATGCACCCAGTGCCGTCGTCAGCACCAGAATGGTCAGTATTTTCTTCATTTGTCGTTCCTCTCACACGCGGATCGCCGTCTCGCCGCCAAGTGCTTAACTCTCAGACGGCTAATTTGATCCCGAGGAGAACGAAGATCGCGACGCTGCTCGCCCAAACAGACCGCATCGGCGGTATCGCCACCCGATGGCGTGCAGGCGAAGTGGACGCTGTTCTTGGCTCGGAACAGCTATCGGCTGAACGGGATCAGCGCACGAACCCTGGGGTCGCGCAGATAGAGGCCGCCCCATAGGATGATGCCGAGATAGACGCCGAACAGCATGTGCGAGAACAGCGGATTGCCGATGCGCGCATTGGTGGCGATGGCGCCGCCCATATAGGCGGTGAGCAGGAGGGCGCCGAGCACGGAGGTGCGCGGCAGCGCGTAGAGCGCGGTCGAGACCAGGCCGATGACGCCCAGCATGCGCGCGACGTTGGGATCGGCTGGCCACCCAAGCGGCACCATCGTCTGGGTGACCACGTCGAGCGGCGGCAGCTTGATGGCGCCGTCGAAGATCATGAACAGGACGATGAGGCCGCTGAGCGCCCGGCCGGTCCACAGGGCGCCAGCCGAGACGGGCGCGGTTTGAGAAATGCTCATTGGGTGTCCTCCTGATGGTCAGCCCCTTTTTCGGTGGGGTCGACCCAAGGACGTTCCATGAGGCGTCGATCCGACAAATGTTCGGATTTTTGACGGTGCGGCGTTACGAAAGATAGAACTTTTCGGCCGACAGCATCTTTGGTGGCGTCTCGCCCAAGGCCTCGAACACCGAGATTTCGCAGACCCGGCACAGGCCGTCGAGCGCGAGGTCGTTGGCTTCGGTGCCAAACGGATCCTCAAGCTCTTCCGAAAGCGCGTCGAGGCCGAAGAAGGTGTAGGCGATCAGCGCCGTGAACAATGGCGTTGCCCAACCGGTGGTCGAGATCAGGCCAATCGGCAGCAGCAGGCACACGATGTAGGCCGTGCGGTGCACCAGCAGCGTGTAGGCGAAGGGCAAGGGCGTGCCGGCGATCCGCTCGCAGCCGGCCTGGATGGCGGTGATTGACGCCAGCCTCTCATCCAGAATGCGGAAACCGATCGTGTCGAGGTCGCCAGCCCGGCGCTGCGCATTGGCACGGCGGCCCATGCGCCTGACCATCTCGTCCGCCGGATTGGCGAAACTAGCGGCCGTCCCGGCTTCAGCCTCGATGAAGGCATGGACCTCCTTGACGCTGTCGATCTTGCGCAACTGGCCGCGCAGAAAATGACAGAAGGCCAGCGCTTCCATCAGCAGGGCGCGCTGCTCGGCCCGATCGGGAATGAGGCTTGTCGTGGCGCGGGCCAGATTGCGGATTTCGAAGACCAGCGCGCCCCACAGTTTGCGCGCCTCCCACCAGCGATCATAGGCGGCGTTGTTGCGAAACGACAGATAGATCGACAAGGTCACGCCCACCAGTCCGAAAGGCGTGATGTTGAAGACGCCGAGATCGAGCTGGAACCGGCGCGCCACGACGAGGATGACCACCGAATAGATCGCGAAGCCGAAAATCTGCGGCAGGATGCGTGGCACCACCGAACCACGCATGATGAAGAACAGCTGCAGGAAGGTGGGGCGCGGACGAACGATCATTCGGGAGCCTTTCACGGGCGAGCGTCGGCCCTCAGCTCCTGTATTGTGCGATGCGGCGGCCATGCAAGCCCGGCCGCCAGCGACATTGCCATGTCGTCCGTGTGTCGACTACCGGTGTGTGCTGTTTGCGGATATTGAGAAGCTGCTGCCGTCCCGATGCAGGCGAGGAAAAAAATGACGGGCGAGACCGATCTGAGCACTCTGTTGGCGTCGATGATGCCGGAACTGCGCGATGGCATCTATGTCTTCGCCACGCTGGCGCCTGGCGTTCCACAGCCCGAAGGCCTCGAACCGGTCATGGCGTTTCGGGAGCGCGAAGGCACGACGCTGATCGTGACGGAGGAAGCCGCCCGGAGCACTGAGCTGACCGCCTCGTTCCGCTGCCGGATGATCACGCTGAACGTCCACTCATCGCTGGAAGCCGTCGGCTTCCTTGCCGCCATCACCGCGCGCCTAGCCGCCGCCGGCATGGGCGTCAATCCGGTCTCGGGTTTTTACCACGACCATCTGTTCGTGCCGGCTGGGCGGGCGGAGGAGGCGATGGCGATGCTGCGCGAACTGAGTGTGGATAGTGCGAGTTGAAATCGGCGCAAAGCGGCTAATCTCATGAGTCGCAGCGCCAAAATGGACAGGCCAGCGCCGCCCCTCATCCCCCTGCCGGGACCTTCTCCCCGTATAGTGACGGGGAGAAGAGGGCTAACGGCCGGAGGCCGGGCCCGCGACAGCGGGCCGCCGGTCGTCCGGCGCCCTCGCGGAGGGCCAGCCGCGGCAGCGGCGGTGCGGCCCGTGAGCGGGATTATGCCGCCTTCTTCTTCGGCTGGATAAGGCCGCGCTCGACCAGGAGCTCGGCGATCTGCACGGCGTTCAGCGCCGCGCCCTTGCGCAGATTGTCGGAGACGATCCACATCGACAGGCCGTTGTCGATGGTCGAATCCTCGCGGATGCGCGAGATGAAGGTGGCGTCCTCGCCGGCCGATTCCAGCGGCGTGATGTAGCCGCCATCCTCGCGCTTGTCCAAGACCTGGCAGCCCGGGGCGTCCCGGAGAATCTCCCGCGCCTCATCGGCGGTGATCGGCTTCTCGAACTCGATGTTGACCGCTTCCGAATGGCCGATGAACACCGGCACGCGCACGCAGGTCGCCGTCAGCTTGATCTTGGGATCGAGCATCTTCTTGGTCTCGGCGACCATCTTCCATTCTTCCTTGGTAAAACCGTCATCGAGGAAGACGTCGATATGCGGGATGACGTTGAAGGCGATGCGCTTGGTGAACTTCTTGACGTCGACGCTGTCGGCGACGAACACCGCGCGCGTCTGCGTGAACAGCTCGTCCATGCCTTCCTTGCCGGCGCCGGATACCGACTGGTAGGTGGCGACGACGACGCGCTTGATGGTGGCGAAATCATGCAGCGGCTTCAGCGCCACGACGAGCTGCGCCGTCGAGCAATTCGGGTTGGCGATGATGTTCTTGCGTGTGAACAGCGAGATCGCGTCCGGGTTAACCTCGGGCACGATCAGCGGCACGTCCTGGTCGTAACGGAAGGCCGACGAATTATCGATGACGACGCAGCCCTGCTTGCCGATCTTCGGCGACCATTCCTTGGAGACATTGCCGCCGGCCGACATGATGCAGATGTCAGTGTCGGAAAAATCATACTGGTCGAGCGGCCTGACCTTCAGCGTGCGGTCGCCGAACGACACTTCCGTGCCCATGCTGCGCCGCGAGGCGAGCGCCACGACTTCGCTCACTGGAAAGCCGCGCTCTTCCAGGATGTTGAGCATTTCCCGGCCCACATTGCCCGTGGCGCCGACTATCGCAACCTTGAAACTCATAAAAATCTCCTGTCCCTCTCCGCTTGGTTTTTGGAGAAAACCCGCCGGCCAAGTGCGGGTTCCGTCCCCCGGGCCGGACCCGGGAGAGGGTGGTTAGGCCAAGGGAATCACACCGTTTTGTTGGTGGTTTTGGTGGTTTTCTTGGCCAAGAATGGGGTTTTGCCGGGACGAGGCGACGCAGCGACGCGCCCGGCCCAATGGTTCGCATTGAGGCTGGGGGCATCGAATGCAAGAAGAGCCATCAAAAGGCCGCGCATCGAAAAACGATCCCGTTCGAAGCGGGCTTTTACGCGGTTTGCGGCAGGAGTCAATTGGCGGTACGCCGCATAGCCTTCACGGCACCCTGTACAAGAAGGGCGGCAGGAAGTACGAACGGCCAAGATTGTTTGGCTGGCGTCGCCAGCCCCCCGGCATGTGCTCCATGATGAGCGCAGAACCCTGAATTCCGAAAGAACGAGATGTCCAACTTCGATGGTATTGTTCCCGCGCTGGCACAAGCGCTGGAAAAACGCGGTTATTCCGACCTGACACCGGTGCAGAAGGCGGTGCTGGAGCTCGGCCAGGCCGACGCGCTGGTGTCGGCGCAGACCGGCTCGGGCAAGACCGTCGCCTTCGGCCTTGCCATGGCGCCGACGCTGCTCGACGGCGCGGAACGTTTCGGCCCGGCAGCGGCGCCGCTGGCATTGGCGGTGGCGCCGACACGCGAACTGGCGCTGCAGGTGACGCGCGAGCTCGAATGGCTCTATGAGCCAACCGGCGCCACGGTGGCGTCCTGCGTCGGCGGCATGGATATGCGCACCGAACGGCGCGCGCTGGAGCGCGGCGCCCATATCGTCGTCGGCACGCCCGGCCGGCTGCGCGACCACATCACGCGGCATTCGCTCGACATGTCGACGCTCAAGGCCGTGGTTCTCGACGAGGCCGACGAGATGCTCGATCTGGGCTTTCGCGAGGACCTCGAATTCATCCTCGATGCCGCACCGGCCGAGCGCCGGACGCTGATGTTCTCGGCCACCGTGCCGCGCTCCATCGCCACGCTCGCCCAGGGGTATCAGCGCGATGCCGTGCGCATCTCGGCCGCCGGCGAGGAAAAGCAGCATCTCGACATCGAGTATCGGGCGCTGAATGTCGCCCAGGCCGACCGCGAGAACGCCATCATCAACGTGCTGCGCTTCTATGAGGCCAAGAACGCGCTGGTGTTCTGCAACACGCGCGCCGCCGTCAATCATCTGACGGCACGCTTCAACAACCGCAATTTTTCCGTCGTCGCGCTTTCGGGTGAGCTCAGCCAGAACGAACGCAGCCACGCGCTGCAGGCGATGCGCGACGGCCGTGCGAAAGTCTGCATCGCCACCGACGTCGCGGCGCGCGGCATCGACCTGCCCAATCTCGAGCTGGTGATCCATGCCGACCTGCCGACCAATCCCGAAACGCTGCTGCACCGCAGCGGCCGCACGGGACGTGCCGGGCGCAAGGGCGTCAGCGCGCTGATCGTGCCCAACAGCGCCCGCAGGCGCACCGAGCGGCTGCTGCAAAGCGCCAAGCTGACGGCGACCTGGGCGAGCCCGCCCTCGGCCGACGACGTGATGCGGCGCGACGACGAGCGCATTCTTGCCGACCCGGCTTTCGACGAACCGGTCAAGGATGACGAGCGTGCATTCATCGACGCGCTTCTTAGCCGGCACGGCGCCGAACAGGTGGCGGCCGCTTTCGTGCGCCAGTGCCGCGCCAGCCGCTCGGCGCCCGAGGATCTCATGGACGTCGCGCCTTTCACGCCATCGCGTGAAAGAGCGGCGGGCGAAAAATTCAGCCCTCGCGACGAGGCGCCGAGCCGCCGCGACGATTTCGGCGCCAGCGTCTGGTTCTCGCTGTCGGTGGGGCGCCGCCAGAATGCCGAGCCGCGCTGGCTGATCCCGATGCTGTGCCGTGCCGGCAGCATTTCCAAGCGCGAGATCGGCGCCATCAAGATGCAGCCGGAAGAGACGTTCGTGCAGATCGCGGCCGACTGGGCGGAGCGTTTTCTCGCCGCGATCGGACCCGACCGCAAATTGCAGGGGAACATCGTGGTCAAACGGCTGGACGGCACGCCGGACCTGTCGCGGGCCGGCTATCAGCCGCCGAGCCCGGACAAGAAGCCGCATCGCGGCAAGGCGCCGTTCGACCCGAACGCGCCGAAGCGCAAGTTCGAGAAGCGCGCACCGGCTTCAGTCGACCAGCGTCCGGCCACCACGCATGAGGCAAAGCCGTGGGCGAAGAAGCCGGGCAAGCCGAAATTCGACAACGCCGGTCCGCCAAAAAACAAGAAGACGAAGAAGCGGCCTTCGTAGGAATCCAGACTGGCCGCGCTCTGCTTCAGGCCGGCCCTGATGGCCGCCCAGCTTGCCGACGCCAGTGTCGGCCGGAGCTGTCCGGCGATGTGCCCGGCCAGGGACGCGCGGCAGGCATCGGAACGCTTGGCTGTCATAGCTATGGGCGGCTTGCCCATGGGCTTGGGCCTGTGCCACATCTTTGGCAGGGAGCAGGCTATAAGGGGGCGGGCGGATGCGCGGCGAAGTGCTTCACTATGACCAGGACCAGGGCTTCGGCTTCATCACCGGAGCCGACGGCAGCAGCTACACTTTCACCCGCGAGAACCTGCGTCGGCAAACCGCCATGCCCAACGGGACGGCGGTCGAGTTCCAGCCGGGCGGCGGCCAGGCGCGCGACGTCTTTTCGATCGCTGGCCAAACCACCGCAGGCCCGGCCGTGAACTCGACGGTTGGCGCAGGCATAGATGCGGCACCGGCCCAAGCCGGCACCGCATCCACAGCCCGCGCACCGCAGGCGCAGCATTTCGGCCGATCCAGCGAGAGCGCAACCGCCGAACCCAGTGATCTCTGGGGCTATTTCTGGCGTGGACTGACGCAGAACTACTTCAACTTCGCCGGCCGCGCCCGCCGCAAGGAATATTGGGGCTATTGCCTGTTTTGGGTGGTCTGCCTGCTGATCGTCGGCGGCATCGGCATCTTCACCGATATCGAAATGGGCAATTTCGACACAGATGTCTCGGCGGCGGTGACGGTCGGCCTCTGCGGCACCTTCCTCTTGGCGACGCTCCTGCCCGGCCTCGGCATGACCGTGCGCCGGCTGCACGATATCGGCCTGTCGGGCTGGCTCTATCTGGTGATCCTGATCCCCAGCATCGGCAGCCTGATCATCCTGGTCTTCGCGCTGATCCCGACCCAGGCGCGTGAAAACCAGTGGGGACCAGTGCCTGCTGGAGTCAGGGTTTAGCGGTCAGTTCCCGAGAAAGGTCACTCCAAAAACGACGGTTCAGCCGATCTTCGTCACAGACGAAGATTCCGCTTGCTATTTAATCCGCGCACAGATAGTCTGTGTGCAGATTAAATAGGTGAATGGAGCAAGACGATGTGGACCAATGAATACACCGCGACTTCCCCCCTTCCTGCGCAAGCCATCTGGAACGCGCTCAAGGCCTTGCATGAAGGCCGCCTGACTTATGAAGGCTCCGATACCTTCGTGCTGCATGGGCCATTCGCCAAGGGCACCCGCGTCTCGGTGACGCCGGTCGGTCAGGACACGTTCGAATCGACCATCGTCGATCTCGTCGAAAACGTGACCTATGCCGATGAAACTTCGTTCGGCGACACCAAGCTGCTGTTCCGGCACACTCTGGTGCCTGTCGAAGGCGGCACGCAGGTGACGCACCGGCTCGATATCTCAGGTCCTTCGGCCGCCGAGGTCGGCCCGGAACTCGGGCCCCAGATCAGTGGCGATTTCGACGTGTCGATGGCCAAGTTGTTCGAGCAGGCGGAGGCGTTGGCGAACCATGGCTGAACTCGACACGCGCTTCAAGGGCGGGCCGTCGGAGAGCCCCGGCTTACTGCTCTGGCGAACCACCATGCGCTGGCAGCGCGTCATGACAGCGGCGCTGGCGCCGCTCGACCTGACGCATGTCCAGTTCGTGCTGCTCGCCTCGGCGATGTGGCTTGGCCGCAATGGCGAACCGCCCAACCAGGTGCAGCTCGCCGCCCAGGCCGGCACGGAGGTGAAGATGACCTCTGACGTCGTCGCCCGGCTGGAGGCCAAGGGTTTGATCGCACGCGAAGCCGATTCCCGGGACTCCCGGGCCAAGGTGATCCGCGTCACCGCCGCCGGGGCGGCGGCCGCCCAGCAAGCGATCGTCGCCGTCGAGGCCGCCGACTCAGCGTTTTTCGAGCCGGTGGACGAGGCGCGGCTCGTCGGTCTGCTGCGGCAGCTTGCCGGCGAGATCCGCTGATTATCCCAGGAACTTGGCGATGATCGCGTCGCCCATTTCGACCGTGCCGACCTCGGTCATGCCGGGTGAGAAAATATCCTTGGTGCGCAGGCCCTGGTCGAGCACGGCGGCGATAGCGCCTTCAAGCTTGTCGGCTTCGTCGACCATGCCGAAGGAATAGCGCAGGCACATGGCGAAGGAGGCGATCATGGCGATCGGGTTGGCGATGCCCTTGCCGGCAATGTCGGGTGCCGAACCGTGCACCGGCTCGTACAGCGCCTTGCGCTTCTTGGTCTTGGCGTCAGGCGCGCCGAGCGAGGCCGACGGCAGCATGCCGATCGAGCCGGTCAGCATGGCGGCGATGTCGGACAGCATGTCGCCGAACAGATTGTCGGTGACGATGACGTCGAACTGCTTTGGCCAGCGCACCAGCTGCATGCCGCCGGCATCGGCCAGCATGTGGTCGAGCTTGACGTCGGAATAGCGTGCCTTGTGGGTCTGGGTGACGACCTCGTTCCACAGCACGCCCGACTTCATGACGTTGCGCTTTTCCATCGAGGTGACATGGTTCTTGCGGGTCCGCGCGAGCTCGAAAGCGACGCCCGAAATGCGCTCGATCTCGAACGTGTCGTAGACCTGGGTGTCGATGCCGCGCTTCTGGCCGTTGCCGAGATCGATGATCTGCTTGGGCTCGCCGAAATAGACGCCGCCGGTCAGCTCACGCACGATGAGGATGTCGAGGCCTTCGACGACTTCCTGCTTCAGCGAGGACGATGCGGCCAGCGCCGGATAGCAGATGGCGGGCCTGAGATTGGCGAACAGCTCCATGTCCTTGCGCAGGCGCAGCAGGCCGGCTTCGGGGCGCACCTCGTAAGGCACGGCATCCCATTTCGGTCCGCCGACGGCGCCGAACAGCACCGCGTCCGCAGCCATCGCCTTTTCCATGTCGGCATCGGAAATCGCCGCACCGTGCGCATCGAAGGCGCAGCCGCCAACCAGGCCCTCGTCGGTGACGAAGCCACTGCCGAGCTTTGCGTTCATGGCCGAGATCAGCTTCTTGACCTCGGCCATCGCCTCGGGGCCGATGCCGTCGCCGGGGAGCAGGAAAAGATGCTTCGTTGCCATGGTGAGCCGTCCTAGAAGAATGCGTTTCGGTTTGCACGGCGTCCTTCGCGCGCCAAAGAGGCGCGCGGCGCTGTGCGACGCGGCCTTGCTAAACGCCAAGCGGTTGCAGCGCAAGGGGAGGACGAAGGACCTGTCGCCGCTGTCCCGCCGGCATGTCGAAGTTAGTGGCCACGGAAGATGCGCTCACCGGTGCGAGAGAATGTTGACCAGCCGGCCCAGCGGATCGCGCACATAGAAGCGCCGCACGCCCCAGGGTTCATCGGCGGGTCCGTATTCGACGGCGAAGCCGGCGCCCTTCATGGCTTCGAATGCCGCATCGACATCGTCCACCTCGATCGACAGATCCGGCACCGGCGTACCGGACCCGCCTTGCGTCATGAAGCTGACCTGCAGCTGCATCATGTCCTCGGAACCGTAGGTTACGATCCAGCCCTGATCCATCAGGATGTCGAGGCCAAGCACGTCGTGGTAGAAACGGTTCGCCGCGGCCACGTCCGGCGTTTCGATATTGGCCACGATACGCCGGACCTTCATGGCGGAAGTCTCCTCACACGGTACGCCGCAGCGCCGTCACCTCGATCTCGATCTTCATTTCCGGCTTGTTGAGCTGGCAGACGATCATCGTCGCCGCAGGCCTGATGTCGCCGAATGTCTCGCCAAGGATCGGGAAGACAACATCCACGAAGGCCTGGTCGGTGATGTAGTAGTGCGCGCGCACCACGTCGGATATCTCGAAGCCGCCGTCCTGCAACGCCTTGCCGATCGTCGCCAGGCAATTGCGCGTCTGCGCCTCGACACTGTCCGGCATCGTCATGGTGGCGTAGTCGTAGCCGGTCGTCCCGGACACGAAGCACCAGTCGCCCTGCACCACGGCGCGTGAATAGCCGGCGGTCTTTTCGAACGGCGAGCCGGTTGAGATGAGCTTGCGCATGGGGGAGCCTCGCATTGTTGCAGCTAGTCTGCGGGGAAAAACCGATCCTGCCATGGGCCAATGCGGATGGATCGGCGGTGCAGAATCTATGGTCCCGACGGGCCAGCCCTCTTCCCGCGATGCCTCAGCCGGGTTGGCCCTCGGCCGATTCAGCCGTTTCTCCAGTGAAGACAACCTTTGTGCCTTTGTGCACCTCAAGGGCGAGGTCTTCGGCATCCCAATTGGTCAGTCTGATGCAGCCATGCGAAAAGGTCTTCCCGATCTTGCCTGGTTCGGGCGTGCCGTGAATGCCGTAACTTTCAATGGACAGATCGATCCAGATCGATCCGACAGGATTGTTTGGTCCGGCAGCGATGGTGAAGGGTCGTTTGGTCTTCACGCCCTTGAACGCGAAGCGGGGATCGTAGTGATAGGTGGGATTGTGGACCACGCGTACGACTTGTGCCTCGCCGCTCGGCGCCGGCTTCTCTTCGCTTCCAATCGAGGCGGGGTAGACCGAAACCACTTTGCCGGAATTGTCGAGAACGCGAACCTGGCGCGCGGCCTTGTCGACCTCGACGCTGACAATGGCTGAGGGCGGATCGCCTCGGTCGATAGCCGGCACCAGCACCTTTGCGCCCGCCTTCCTGAAGCTGATGCCCGGGTTGAGCCTGCGCAGCAATTGTTCGCTGATGTGGAAGTGCTCCGCGATCCGTTCCAGCGAACTGCGGTAGCCGAGCCTGCGCAGGCGAGCCATTCTTTCCATACTGGCCGGAATGCGCTTGGTAAACGGTCCACGCACGTCCTTGCGCGTCAGCTCGTAGTTCACAAGAACCGCGCCTGTTGAGGTTGCGACCAGCTTGTCCCAGGTCTCCCGGTTGAGCTTGCCATCGGCGGGCAGGGCGTTGGCCGCCTGAAATGCCCGGACCGCCTTGGTGAAGTTCTCCGCCTGGCGGCCGTCAATCAGGCCAGGCGAGAAGCGCGCGCGATCCAGAAGGACCTGTGCCTTCAACACGCTCGTGTCGACGCCCTTCGTTGCGGCGTCGGTGAATTGGGCGTTGTTGACGGCGGCTGCGTCCAGCTTTGCCGCCTCTGTGGCGCCAGCCGCGAGGGCGAACAGAACAAGCGCCAGAAGAACGAGCCTGACCATTGATGTTACTCCAGGCACTGCCGCGCGAAACTGCTTCTATGACGCCGCGCGGCCGATCTGGTTCCATTTGTCCCAGCGAATATCGCGGTTGACGCGGTCCTGCGCGAAACAAAGGGGCAAAGCCCTGGAGGCGCCGCCCTTTCGCCGGAAATGCCCTGGCTAGTTCGCCGACCCCAGCGCCTTGTCCAGCGCTTCCTTCACATCGGCCGGCCATGTCGCCAGCGCCGGCCAGGCGTTCGGTTGGCCATTGTCGCCGCGGCGGGCGAAATAGAGCTGGTGCTTGGCCGGGTCGACGGCCATGAAGCCGTCATTGCCGCCGCAATCATGCGGCACGCAGCCGCTGGCGAAGAAGGCGCCGGACGCGGTCTTTTCCGTGCCGCCGCCGACCAGCAGGCTGGTCGCCATATCGGGCATGTCCTTGCCGAGCAGCTTTTCGGCTTCCTTGTAGACAGCCTCATTGTGGAAGGCGTCGATGATGTTCTGGTACTTTTCCGGATCGATGTCTTTCCAGTCGGTGCCGGGTTCGGGCATGTAGGTGAGATTGCCCGAAATCGTCAGCCCATCCGTCGGCGACCACTGCAGCGCCGGCTTCTGGTCCCCCGGCAGGAGATAGGGCACGAAATAGATGGCGTTGTCGGACACTCCCGCGGGCGGCGCTCCGCACTCGTCCTGCTCGACCTTGGTGCTCTGGATGGCGCCGCCTTCCGGCTTCCAGACGATCACCGTCGCCGGGCCGCATTGATTGCCGCCATCGCCAACATCGAACAAGGCCACCTTGATGCCGCCAACCTCCACAATCTTGTCGAAGAAGAGATCGTAATTGCTGGCCAGCTGCTTACCGTCATAAGCAAGCACCTTCTCGCCGTCCTGCTCCGGCTGCGTGATGGTGAGGTGGCCGCCTTCGAACGGCACCGGCGCCTGTTTGTCGTCGTCGTCGTCGTCGGCGGCGTTGGCTCCCGCATCCTGATCGGGGTCCGGCTTTTCCACCGCCGGCGCCCTCTGCGCGGCGAGCGTCTGGGTCTGCGCGAGCCCGCTCGCGGCGGGCGTCAGCAACAAGGCCAGCCCGCAAAAGCCGGCAAGAAGCTGATGTCTCATGACTGTCCCTCCCTCGACCCGGCCCGGAAAGGACCCGGTCTTGGCGGCCGCTCAGGCCCAGGGGCGCAGTTCGGCGTTCTTCTTCTCGAACGAGGCGATGGCGCCTGCCTTTTCCATGGTCAGGCCGATATCGTCGAGCCCATTGAGCAGGCAGTGCCGCTTGAAGTCGTCGAGGTCGAAGGTGACCACGCCGCCGTCCGGGCCACGGATTTCCTTGGCTTCGAGATCGACCGACAGGGTGGCGTTGGAGCCGCGCGATGCGTCGTCCATCAGCTTCTCCAGGTCCTCTGGGCTGACGGTGATCGGCAGCACGCCGTTCTTGAAGCAGTTGTTGTAGAAAATGTCGGCGAACGAGGTCGAGATGACGCAGCGTATGCCGAAATCGAGCAGCGCCCATGGCGCGTGTTCCCTGCTCGAGCCGCAGCCGAAATTGTCACCGGCAACCAGGATCTGCGCCTTGCGGTAAGCCGGCTTGTTGAGCACGAAATCCGGATTTTCGGAGCCGTCGTCCTTGTAGCGCATCTCGGCGAACAGGCCGGTGCCAAGCCCTGTGCGCTTGATCGTCTTGAGATAATCCTTCGGGATGATCATGTCGGTGTCGACATTGACGATCGGCAGGGGAGCGGCGACGCCGGTGAGCTTGGTGAATTTTTCCATGGCTTTGGCCCGTGTTTTCGTTGCGGGGGGACTTGCTGAGGCTCGGTTTACACAAAGCCGCGGGCAAATAAAAGGCAACTGTTCGTGCGCGCCGGCACAAGGGCGCTGCGCAAAACAGCTTCGAATTCACCGCCCGATGGTGCAGTCTGGTCCAATGGTGGAAAACTCCCACGTTCTCTATGCGCGCGAACTGGCGCTCGGCATTCCCGAATTCCGCCGCGTGCTGGTGGAATCCGGTCTCGGCGAAGTCCGGCCCGTCGATGACGAGGCAAGGCTGAAGGCGATGCTGGAGGGCGCCAACCTGATCGTGACCGCCCGTCTAGACATGGCCCGTCTCGACAGGGCCGGTCTCGACATGGCCGGTTTCGACATGAGAGGCAGGCCGTTGATTGGCGTTGCCCGCTGCCTGACCGACTTTTCCTGGGTCTGCTACATCAGCGATCTTGCCGTCTCGGCCAAGGCGCAAGGCCTGGGCATCGGCAAGGGACTGATGGACGAGGTGGCCCGGCAGCTCGGACCGTCGGTCGCCATCAGCCTGATTTCCATGCCGGACGCTGTCAGATTCTATGAACGCATCGGCATGAAGCGCGTGCCCGACGCCTTCTGGATCTCCCGCAAGCGCTGACTTTTCTTCTGTGATCCATCCATCGTCAACGGTGAGCGACCTTGTCGCTTGACATGCAACCAAATGGTTGCATATTAAAGCCATGAGCATGGATGCCGTCTTTCGCGCCCTGGCCGACCCGACACGCCGGCAATTGCTGGACAGCCTCCATGCCAGGAACGGACAGACGCTCAATGCGCTGTGCGCGGAGATGGCCATGACCCGCCAGGCGGTGACCAAGCACCTGGCGATCCTGGAAGAGGCGAACCTCGTCACCACCATCCGCCGGGGCCGAGAGAAGGAGCACTACCTCAACCCGGTTCCGATCAATGAGATCGCCGAACGCTGGATCGGCAAATTCGAGCGCCACCGGCTTGATGCATTGAGTGATCTGAAGAAACGCCTCGAAAGGGAAGACTGATGAGCAACAGCTTCGTTTACGTGACCTATATCCGCACCACGCCGGAGAAACTCTGGGAGGCGTTGACCGACCCGGAGTTCAACCGGCAGTTTTTCCTCTGCTCCTATCAGGAGAGCGATTGGAAAGTGGGCTCCAGCTGGAAGCTGATCTTCCCGGACGGCCGTGTCGCCGACAGTGGCGAGATTCTCGAGATCGACCCGCCACGACGCCTGGTCATCAAATGGCGCAATGAATGGATGCCCGAGATCAGGCAAGACGGCTACACGCGCTGCACCTTCACCATCGAGCCCGACGGCGAGCTGATGAAACTTGCCGTCACCCATGAGGCGGACGGCCCGCACAGGCTGATCGGCAATGTCGCCAAGGGCTGGCCGCTGGTGCTGGCCAGCCTGAAGAGTCTGCTCGAGACCGGCAAGGGATTCGAGCGTCCGCCATCGAAAGCTTGAACTCGTTTCGCTAGCGGAACAAATTTCACGTGGAGGCATCGATGATGCACGCTCTCAGGGTGCGGAGCATGACCAATGGCGAGACGATCATGGCATCGGCCGAGATCGGCGCGCCTCCCGAACGCGTCTTCGGGGCGCTGGTCGGCAAGGAAGCCGAGCAATGGTGGGGGTCAGCCGATACCTACCGGATGGCCGACTGGTCGGCCGACCTTCGCGTCGGCGGCCGCTGGACTGTTGTCGTGCGCACGGCCGGCGGTAGGGACCTGCCGGCCGGCGGCGAATTCCTCGAAATCGAAACACCGCGCCGGATCGTGCAGACGTGGGCCCATGGCTGGGACCATCCCACGCTTGGCCGGCGACAAACCAGGGTCGCCTGGCTGCTGGAGCCTATCGCCGACGGCACGCGCGTCACCATCTGCCATGGCGGCTTTGGCGGGCGGCAAGAGGCGGCGGCTGAACATGCCGAGGACTGGGCCCGGGTGCTGGCCTGGCTGCAGGCGCATGTCGAGGCTGGTAGGCTGGCCGCGGCCTGATCGGCGAGCGTCGTCACGCACCCTCCGCACGCCTTGACCCATGCCTCTTCTGGTCCACATCCCTTGCATGGGAAAACAGGCATGTTTCATAGGCACGGCTGGCTGGGGCATTCCGACACGATACAAGAATAATTTCCCGCAACCCGGATCGCATCTCGAACGCTACGCCCGGCACTTTCCGATCGTCGAGATCGACACGTCCTTCTACAAGCCGCACCGTCGCGAGACTTACGAACGCTGGGCACACGCCGTGCCGCAGCACTTCCGCTTCGCCGTCAAGATGCCGAAGGCGATCACCCATGAGCGCCGTCTCGTGGACTGCAACGACCCTTTGCAAAGCTTTCTCCAGGAGGTCGAAAGTCTCGGCGCAAAGCTCAGCGTGCTTCTGGTGCAGCTGCCGCCGAGCCTGCCCTTCGAGCCCGATGTCGCGAGCGCTTTCTTCGACATGGTGGGCACCCGAACCGAAACCAGGGTGGTCTGCGAGCCGCGCCATCCCAGCTGGTTCGAAGCAGAGGCTGAGGCGCTTCTGGCCGATCGCCGGATCGCGCGCGTTGCCGCCGATCCCGCTCCGGTGCCACCTGCGGCGATGCCGGGCGGCTGGCCCGGCATCGCCTATTTCCGCTGGCACGGCGCGCCGCGCGTCTACTACTCCGACTACGATGCCGACAGCCTCGACCGGTTCAGCCGGCAAGTCGAGGCCGCCGCCGCTTCGGGTGCCGAGGTCTGGGGAATCTTCGACAATACGGCCGGAGGCAATGCGCTGGGCAACGCGCTCAAGGTTGACGCCCAGACTTCGTCATTCTAGGGCGAAGCAAGGAGCGCAGCGACGCGGCGCAGACCCTAGAATCCATGCCGCGACGTCGACTTGTCGCGACAATACGCGCCAATCGGCACCCCCTTCGTTCTGCGCCGTTAGAACACTACGACAACGGCATGGATTCCAGGGTCTCCGCGACGTCGCTTCGCTCCTGCTCCGCCCTGGAATGACGAAGAAACTGAGCGCCTGGCAAACCCGCGAGGCAGCCCCTGACCTCAAATCACATTCAATTCCCGGAAGGCCCGCCCTTCGGCGACGCGCGCGTAGCCAAATGCCGAGCAGTCGATCGTCCGGTAGCCGCCATGCACGATCAGTTCGGCCAGCGCCTTGCCGACCGCCGGCGCCTGTTGCAGGCCATGGCCGGAGAAACCGTTGGCGAACAGGAAATTCGTCACTTGCGGGTGCGGGCCGATTACGGCGTTCTGGTCCAGCGTGTTGTAGTCGTAGTGCCCGGCCCAGGCGCGCGTCGCCTTGATCGCCTCGAAGGCCGGGATGCGGGTTGCCAGCACCGGCCAGATCACCTCTTCGAACAGCGGCCAGTCGACGTCGAAGTCCCCGGGGTTGGCCGGGCCGTCGCCCTCTTCCGGCTCGGCGCCGCCGGTGAGGTAGACCGAGCCTTCCGGCCTGACATAGATGCCGGAGGGATCGACCAGTAATGGCATGTCAGTGAATTTGTCCCGCGCGTCGAACACGAAGACGTTGCGCTTGCGCGGCTCGACCGGCAGCGAAAGCTGGGCAAGGGCGGCGACCTTGCCAGCATTCGGCCCGGCGGCATTGATGACGGTGCCGGCCTCGAGCCGATCGCCATTGTCGAGGCTGACGCCGGTGACGCGGTCACCCTGCCGCTCGACGCCGGTGACCGACGCGCTGATGAAGTCGATCTTCTTCTGCCGCAGCGCCTTGCGAAACAGCATCAGCATCGCATGCGCGTCGAACCAGCCCTCGCCGGTCCGGCCATAGGCGCCGGCGGTGATGCCTTCGGCCGACAGCCAGGGGAAGCGGCGCGTCAGCTGGTCGGCGTCCTCGAGCAGGATGTCGGCGCCCTCGGCGACCTGCGCTTCGTGGTTGGCTTTCAGGATCGGCAGCCCGGCCTCGCCGGCAAGGATGAGGTAGCCGCCCTCGCGAAAACCGATATCGGCGTCGGTGCCGAATTCTTCCTTCAGCCGCCGAAACAGTTTCAGCGTGAACTGCGACAGGCGGATGTTTTGCGGAATGGAGAATTGCTGGCGGATCGAGGCCATGGACAGCGTCGTCGCCGCATGGGCGAATTGCGGGTCGCGCTCGATCAGCGCGATCGAGCCGGAAAACCCTTCCTCGCGCAGATAGTAGGCGATCGAGGACCCGACGATGGCCCCGCCGATGATGACGATGTCGTAGCGCACTTTTTTCTCCGATCCGCCGTTCGCAATCTACGCGACCGGCAAAGTGATCTCGAAGCGCGTGCCGCGCTCGGAGTCAACCAGCCGGATCGTACCATCATGCGCTTTCAGGAGGGCCAGCACGATGCCAAGCCCCATGCCGGTGCCGCCCGTATCGCGTCGCGTGGTGAAGAACGGCTCGAAGATGCGCGCTTGGTTGCTTGGCGAGATACCGGCGCCGTCGTCGCCGACCAGCACGGTCGCCTTGCCGCCGGCACTTGCGGCGGTGATCGAAACCAGCGTCGCGCCGTGTCTGGCGGAATTGTCGATGAGATTGGCAAGCACGATCGCCGTGTTCTCGGCCGAGATGCGCAAGGCCAGGTCGCCACCGGCCTTGACTTCAACCGCCAGCCTGGTGTCGACGGGAAGCAGGGCCAGCGCCGCGCCGACCGAGGTGCTCTCGCCGCTGGGTGCGAGGTTTTCGGCCCGCGCCAGGTCGAGCAGCCGCCGGACCAAAAGGTTGAGCCGCCCTGCATCGGTGACGATATTGTCGGAGAAGCGCCGCCGCTCGTCATCGTCCATCGCCGAGCCTGAATCGCGCAGCAGTTCGGCCGCGCCCTGGATCGCCGTCAGCGGCGATTTGAGTTCATGCGAGACATGGGTGGCGAAGGTCTGGATGGCGTCCGAGCGCGCCTGCAGTTTTTCGGCCATGTCGAGAAAGGCGGCGGAAAGCTCCGCCATTTCGCGCGTGCCATGGTGGTCGAGAGGCCGGATCGCGTCGCGTTCGCCGGCGGCGATGCGCTGGGTGCGGTCGATCAGCGCGTAGATCGGCCGGCTGACGGTGCGCAGGAAGACGAGGCCGATGAGCAGCGTGCCGCCGAGAATGGCGATCGCCGCCGCCGTCACCTTGCCGCGTTCGCCATAGAGATGTTTTATGATGTTGTTGGGCGTCCGCGACACATAGACCACGCCGGCGACCTTGCCGTCGACGGCCACCGGCAAAGCGACGAAGACGCGCACCTTGGTGCCGCGGCTGACCGAATAGAGCGGCGGCGCCGGCTGGTTGGGGATGCGCAGCCGGAGCGCGCTGGCATAGCGCCCGGCGAGCGCCTCACGCACCTCCTCGACCCCGGCAAGCGACTGCCCGATCTCGTCGCGCCCGGCAATCACGACACCCCGGGGATCGAGCAGCCGGAAGCCGGCCAGCGTGGTCTTCTGCGTCGCGTCGAGAATGCCCGCCAGCCGCGCGCCGATCGCGGCGAATGCGGGATCGATCGTTGCGGGAATCCCCGCCGGCCGGGTCGCAAGCACGTAGTCCGAGGCGAGATCGAGCTGCGGCTCGATCGACCGATAGGGCGAATCGGGATTGGCCTCTCGGCTCGCATAGCCATTGGCCGGCGGCATCGCCACGCCAAGCTTTTCCGGTGAAATGCCGGCGTCGCGGACCTGCTGCACATAGATGGCGGCGATGGCCGCGCCCTGTGCGATCAGTTCCGCCTCGGTCTGGCGGATCAGCTGGTTCTCATAGAGGCGGAAGAAGAACAGGCCGACCAGCGGCAGGGACATCACCAGGATCAGGATGGCGACGACGACGGTGGCGAGGCGAGGCCGCCATTTGCGGCCGATCCACTTGCTGCCAATCGACTTGCTTGATGTCGTCAGCCGCATCGGCCGAGCCGGAAGCCGACGCCGTGCACGGTCTCGATGACCTCCGGGCACCCCACGGCCGCCAGCTTGGCCCGGATGTTGCGGATATGGCTGTCGACGGTGCGGTCGGCGACATGGATCTTGCCGGCATAGGCGTTGGCCATCACCGCGTCGCGGTCGAGCACATGGGTGGGTCGCGCCAGAAACCCTTTCAGGATCGAGAACTCGATCGCCGTCAGGGCGAGCGGCTTGCCGTCGAAGGCGGCCGCGTGGCTGGCCGGCGCCAAGGTGAGCTTTCCCTGCGCGAACTGCCTGTCGTCGGCCAGTTCCTGCGCCGCCGGACGGGCGCGGCGCAGGATGACGTTGACACGGGCGACGAGTTCGCGCGGGCTGAATGGTTTGGTGACATAGTCGTCGCCACCCATTTCGAGCCCGAGGATGCGGTCGATCTCCTCGTCGCGCGCGGACAGGAACAACACCGGCACGTCTGATGTGTGACGCAGCCGCCGGCAGACCTCCAGCCCGTCCATCTCCGGCATGCCGATGTCGAGCACGACAAGGTCGGGTGTGCTTCGTTCGATTGCCTGCAGGGCGGCGGCGCCATCGGAGACGGCAGCCGTTTTCATGCCGGCCTTTTCCAGCGCGAAGCAGATCACTTCGCGGATATGCGGGTCGTCGTCGGCGACGAGGATGTGATGCGGCATGGATTAGCGATCCGGCACGGGTTCTGCGACGCTGGGAACAATAGGCCGCCTGTTGTCGAGATAGCGAAGCAGGCGCCAGTCGCGGAAGCTCCAGCTTCGCCAGTTTTCCTGCAGGCTGCGATACCAGCCTTCATCGACACCGCGCAACCTTGCCAGTTCGCCGACGGCACCGGCATTGGCCGTCCCGCGCTGACGATCGAAGATGCGATCGAGCGCTGGAAACGCGTCCGGCCCGAGCGAGCGGAGATACCAGACGTCGAGCGGGATGCCTTGGCCGCTCATTTCGAGGGAATTGTCGACATTGTAGGTGGCGATCATGGCTGCGAAGTTGATGAAACAGCAGGCATAAAGCGTTAGGGATAACGTCAGAAGATTGGCGGAGAGCAGCCATTCACTGGATTTTCCGAGCGCGATACGGGCGACGATCAGCGCAAGGCCGGCCGCCACCAGTCCCATCCAGACGAAAGCGGCGACGCGCCAGTAGGTCAGCGCATAGATGCCGACATAGAGGTCGAGCCGCAGGATCGACGAGACGACCAGCATGATGTTCTGTGCCACCCAGGCATAGACCAGCCGGCGGATGAGCGGGTCGGCCGATGTTTCGCTGCCGGGCCTCAGCGCCGCAAGGACAAAGCCGGCGGCCAGCAGCGCGGTGACGATCAAGGGATAGGCGCCGCGATGCGCGTAGGCGGCGTAGCTCAAACCATCGGGAAGCGCGACCCCGCCCCACAGATAGGTGGCGTCGAGTCCGCTCTGCAGCGCAAACAGAATGTTGAAGACGATCAACGCGCGCAGGATGGCGGCCTTGCCGAAGACGATATCCTCGACGGCGTGCCTGTCGGCCGCTGGCTGGGCATCGGCAGGAGGGTGATTTGGCCTGGCGATGCGGCGCTGAAAGCGCGGCAGGCGTGGCCGCAGAAAGGCCCAGACGCCGGCAAGCACGAATAGCCAGAAGGCAATCCGCGTCAGCTGGATCAGGTCGAGCAGCTTGAAGACGTCGATCAACGACAGCCAGTCTTCGATGACCGGATTGGCAGTGCCGAACAAAGCGACGAAGACCGCGCCCAGCGTCAGCGGCATTACCCAGACCGCGATTGCCGCCAGCCTTATGCGATGTCCGCCGAACCGCCGCGCCGCTCTTCGCCATTGGAGAAAATCGCCGAGGAACCGGACCGGTGCCGCCAGTCCGAACAGCACGATCTGGCCGGCAATTCGCGCCATGCCGTGCCACGGGCGGCCGCGCAGCGAAAGCGCGAACGCCACCAGCGCGCCAAGGGCGACCGAGACGGACAAGGGACTGACAGTCTCGGCGAGCGGCAACAGCGCGACAAGCAAGGTGGCCGACTTGAGCCACACCTTGCCGTCGCTGAAGGCGGCGGGATGCACGGCAACCATCGCGGCGGCAATCAGGATGGCGAACAGCAGAACCGTGATGCCGGCGGGCTGGCCGTAGAACAGGAAATCGGCGAGCGCGACCAGCAGCACGGCGACGCCGAAGCGGCTGCAATAGCTTGGCGCGGCGCGGAAGAAAGAGGTCACGGCCTGATCTTCCTGATGGCGTTCCTTCGCGATGGCGGCGGGCTCTTGCGGACAAATGGGATGGGAATTGCAGCGGGGTTGGCGCGTTGCGGGTCGACCAGCCACCAGCCTTCGCTGCGCAGTCGGTAAGGCAGACGGGGTTTTGCTCGCTTGTGCATGCCGCCTGTGTCGCAGGCCTGCAGGAAAGCGATGCGGCGGATCGGAGGAGGTTTTCGGCAGGCGCGTGCAGTTTTCGTGCAGGGCTGGCGGCTTGCCTCGACCAATCACACACGGCATAGATCTGGCATGACCGAAATCTACCGCCCGCGCCGCTCCGTGCTCTATGTCCCGGCCTCCAACGACAAGGCGCTGGCCAAGATCGAGCAGCTTGCCTGCGACGCCGTCATCATCGACCTCGAGGACGCCGTCGCCCCCGCCGACAAGATCGCCGCGCGCGAAAAACTGGCCGGCATTTTCGCCAACCGCCCTGATGCCAATGGCCGGCGACGCGAGATGGTGGTACGCGTCAATGCGCTGTCCAGCGAATGGGGCACTGACGACCTTGCGGCCGTGGCCAAGGCGGAGCCGGACGGCATCCTGCTGCCGAAGGTCGACACGCCGCGTGACGTGCTTGAAGTCGGCGATGTGCTGGACGATAATTTTGCCCCGGACAGCGTGAAACTATGGGCGATGATCGAGACGCCCAAGGCCATGCTCAACATCGGCGCCATCGCCGAACTCGGCCGCGACTCCGCCTCGCGCCTGGATTGTTTCATCGCCGGAACGAATGACCTGATCAAGGATACCGGCGTGCTGGCGACGCCGGATCGCGCCTATCTGCTGCCATGGCTGATGCAGATGCTGCTGGCGGCACGCGCCGGCGGGATCGACATGCTCGATGGGGTGTTCAACGATTTCCGCGACCCGGATGCGTTCGCGCGTGAGTGCACGCAGGCCGCCGCCATGGGCTTCGACGGCAAGACGCTGATCCATCCATCGCAGGTCGAGGCGGCCAACCGTGCCTTCGCCCCGTCGGCGCAGGCGCTGGCCGAGGCGCGCGCGGTGAAGGATGCCTTCGCGCTTGCGCAAAACAGTGGCAAGGGCGTCATCGCGCTGAATGGCAGGATGGTCGAGCGGTTGCACTTGGCGCAGGCTGAAAAACTTCTGGCGAAAGCGGCCGCCATCGGCGCATGATATTCGCCGATTTGGGATACACGACAGGAATTGGACGATGAAACTCTACCGCTTTCTCACCGCCCCGGACGACGCCAGCTTCTGCCATAAGGTGACGGCGGCGCTGAACAAGGGCTGGCACCTGTTCGGCTCGCCGACCTACGCCTACGACAAGAAGACCAAGACCATGCGCTGCGGCCAGGCCGTGGTGAAGGATGTCGATGGCCAGGAATACGGGCCGGATACGAAGCTCAGCGACTGGTAGCCGCTGGCAAGGAGAGCATCAGGCGGCCTCGACAATATCAAGACGCACGGTAAGTCCGGCCAGCGCGGCAAGATTGATCAACGTGTCCAGACTGAAATTCGTGATCCTGCCCCGCAGGAGGTCGCTAAGGCGTGGCTGGGTAATCCCGAGCCGGTTGGCTGCTTCGGCCTGGGTAACGTCCCAACTCCGCACCCGCTGTTCGATAGCGATCAGCAAGTTGGAGCGCATGGTCATGTTGGCGGACTCGGCCGGAGTCTCCTCCAGCGCATCCCACACGTTTTCAAAACTCTGACGGTCCATCGTTCTTACCTCCACTAGATTTGTCTGAACCGGGATGCGGCAAGATCCAAGTTTCGTTTCACTGTCTGTTGCGTCTTCTTCTGGAAGGCGTGCAGCACATAGACAGCGTCGCCTATGCTCGCGACGTAAAGCACCCGGAACGCGCCGGTGGCGTCGCGGACGCGGATTTCCCGCACACCTGGGCCGACCGTCGTCATCGGCTTCCAATCGCTTGAGAAGGGAAGCGCGGTAACCTCTCTCTTCGTCACCTAGGGCGAAGGAAGAAGCGAAGCGGCATAGAGCAGGAAGACGAAGGTACGGGCTATTCAGCCGCCTCTTCGATCTTCTCCATATCATCGTCCGACAGGCCGAAATGGTGGCCGATCTCGTGGACCAGTACGTGGGTGACGATGTCGCCCAGCGTTTCCTCGTTTTCGGCCCAGTAGTCGAGCATGGCGCGGCGGTAGAGCGTGATGCGGTTCGGGCCTTCGCCTGTCTGCGGGTTCCAGCGTTCGGCGATGCCGCGCCCCTCGAACAGGCCGAGCAGGTCGAACGGCGTTTCCAGCGACAGGTCGTCCATGATCTCGTCGGTCGGGAATTCGGCGATCTGGATGACGATCTCGCCGGTCAGCTTGCGAAAATCCTCCGGCAGGTGGGCGTAGGCCTCCAGGGCCAGGAACTCCAATTCCTCCATCGAGGGCGCAAGTTCACCATGCCAGGTGCGGGTCTTGTAGATGCGGGCCATGCTTTGTCCTTTGATCCCGGCATATAGGCTTTCGCGCTGGTCTAGGCAAATGACGCCTGTACGCCGGTGTCGCGCAAGAAGAGGAATAAATTCCTTGATGACTCTGCTTGACTCTTCCGATCCCCTCTGGAATCTATAGGAACATAACAGGAACAATCGTGAGTGAAAGCTGACCGTCATGGCGATGACCGCCGTGGCGCGGGAGACTGTTTTTGCCCTGCGCCGCCAGATCGCGAAGATCGAGGGAACACTGCCCGAGCGCCTGCAGGCGCCGGCTGGCGCGCCCCTTGCTGACGCCGGCAGCGATCTGACGATCGTCCGGCGCGGGCTTGCCGCGGCCTTGCCGGATGCTTTCCTGCCCATCGGCATCGAGCGGCTCGATGCCGCGCTCAGCGGCGGCCTGCCGAAAGCCGCCCTGACCGAAATCCATGGCCTGGAAACCCGCGATGCGGGCGTCGTCGCCGGTTTCGCTCTGTCGATCGTCAGCCTGATCCTCAACCAGGCGCAGGGGCTGCCCATCCTGTGGATCGGGACATCGGAAATTTTCCATGAGGCCGGCTTTCCCTATGCCAGGGGGCTGCATGCCTCGTTCGGCATCGAGCCCCAGCAATTGCTGTTTTCCGAGGCGCCCAGGCTTGTCGATGCGCTGTGGATCGCCGAGGAGGCGGCCCGCATGACCGCGCTTGCAGCCGTCATCCTGGAGATCCGCGGCAATCCGCAGCGGCTGGACCTGACCGCGACACGCCGCCTGCATGCGCGGGCGCAAGGTGCCGGCCGGCCGGTGTTCCTGCTGCGACAAGCGGCCGAGCCCGAACCGACGGCGGCGCCTGTTCGTCTGATTGTCGCTTCGGCGCCGGCCGTGCCGCGCGAAACAGTCGCCGGGCCGCTCGCCGGCTCGATCGGCCACCCGGCCTTCACCATCAGCATCGGCAAGAGCCGCACGGCCCTGCCTGGACAATTCACACTGGAGTGGAACCCCGATGAATGCAGATTCGATGAAAGAAGGGGCGAGGAAAGAAGCAGGGCAAGCAACGAATGGGCAGAGAATCCTGTCCCTGTGGTTTCCCTATCTCGCGACCGAAAGGATCCTGCGGCAGCGTCTGGGGAAATCCTGGCGTTCCCGGCCGCCGGATCATCCGCAGCCATCTCATCCACCGCTCGTGATCAGCCATCGCCAGGGCAACGCGCAGCGCATCTCGGCCCTCGACGCGCGAGCTGAGGCGCTGCACCTGAAGCGCGACATGGGGATTGCCGATGCGCGCGCCATGCATCCGTCGATCGACATCGTCGAAGCCGATCCGGAGGCCGACCGGCGCCTGCTCGAGGGCCTTGCCGACTGGTGCGACCGCTACACGCCGCTGGTGGCGCTGGACGGCATCGACGGCCTGTTCCTCGACGTCACCGGCTGCACCCATCTGTTCGGCGGCGAACGCGCCATGCTGGACGAAATCCTGTCGCGCTTCTTCCAGCAGGGTTTCGACGTCCGCGCCGGGCTTGCCGGCACGCCCGGGGCGGCCTGGGCGGCGGCCCGCTTTTGCGGCGACCGCATCGTTCCATCAGGCGAGGAGGAAGCCCTGCTCGCGCCCTTGCCGCTGGCCGCCCTTCGCATAGCGCCGGAAACCCGTACCAGCCTGGAAAGCGTGGGGCTGCGCACGGCGGGTGCCGTCATGACGGCACCGCGCGCGCCGCTCGCCCGCCGCTTCGGCGCTTTGCTGCTCCAGCGCCTCGACCAGGCGCTTGGCCGTCTCGACGAGGCGATCTCACCGCGTCTTCCCGTCGCGCCGCTTTCGGTCGAGCGTCATCTCGCCGAGCCCGTCACGCTGACGGAGGAGATAGAGCGGCTGGTGGGCATGCTGGCGACGACCTTGAAGACCGACCTGGAACGCCGCGGCGAAGGCGCAAGGAGCCTGGCGCTGCTGCTTTTTCGCGTCGACGGCGCCGTCAGCCGCATCGCGCTCGGCACCTCGCGGCCGATGCGCGAACCCTTGCTGATCCGGAAATTGTTCCATGAAAGGCTGGCGGCACTCGAGCAGCATATCGATGCCGGCTTTGGCTTCGACCTGGTGCGCCTCTCGGTGCTGGCCGTCGCCGCTTTCGACATGCAGCAGGCCGATCTGACCGGCGAAGCGGCCGATGACGGCGCCGACATCGCCCTGTTCGCCGACCGTATCCGCGCCCGCCTCGGCGAGGGCGCGGTTCTGCAGCCGGTTCCCGTGGAAAGCCACCTGCCGGAACGCGCCGTCGCCGTCATTCCCTTCACCGAAGCCCCGCGCCGGACCACACCACCCAAGAAGCCGGACAGGATGCAGGCGCCGATGACCATCTTCCCGCCGGAACGACCGATCCGGCTGTTCCGTTCGCCCGAGCCCATCGAGGTGCCGGCCACCGAAATGCCGGAGGGACCGCCGCTGCATTTTCGTTGGCGCCGCGCGCTTTACCGTGTGACGCGCGCCGAAGGGCCGGAGCGCATCGCCGCCGAATGGTGGCGCGAGGCGCCGGGCGACGCGGCGGCGTCGACACGCGATTATTTCCGCATCGAGGATGCCGGTGGCCGCCGCTACTGGCTCTACCGGCAAGGCCTTTACGGCGGCGTCTCGCAAACCCCGCCGCGCTGGTTCATGCATGGGGTCTTCGCATGAACGCGCTGACCGTCATTCCTTATGCCGAGTTCGGCATCCAGTCGAATTTCTCCTTCCTGCGCGGCGCCTCCAAGCCCGAGGAGCTGGTGGTCGCGGCCAAGCTCATGGGCTTCTCCGCGATCGGGCTCGCCGACCGCAACAGCGTCGCCGGCGTGGTGCGCGCCTGGCAGCAGGCCAAGGTCGAAAAGCTTGCCTACCATCCCGGCTGCCGGCTGGTTTTTGGCGACGGCACGCCGGACATTCTCGCCTATCCCAGGGACCGTGCGGGCTGGGGCCATCTGTGCCGCATGCTCACCCAGGCTAATCTGCGTGACGAGACCGAAAAGGGCGCCACCCTGCTCCGGCGCGACGACCTGCTCGAATGGGGGGACCGGATGTCGCTGGCGGTCCTGCCCGATCTGGCGGCCGGCGCGCAAGACAGTCTGGCTTTGCTCCGTGAACTCAGGGATCGCTTCGGCAGGATCCTGCGGCTCGGCGTCTCACCCTGTTATGCCGGCCATGATCGCTTCCGGATCGAGCAGGCGGCGGCGTTCGCCGAGAGCACCGGCATCCCGCTGATGGCGACCAACGACGTGCTCTACCACATGGCCGAACGGCGCCCGCTGCAGGACGTGCTGACCGCGATCCGCCTCAATGTTCCGGTCGCCGAGGTGGGGCTGGAACTGACCGCCAATGCCGAACGCCATCTGAAGCCGCCGCTGGAAATGGCGCGCCTGTTCCGCCGGTATCCGCAAGCGCTGGCGGAGACGCTGCGGTTTGCGCGAGAGCTGACCTTCTCGCTCGGCGATCTTCAGTACAATTATCCCGACGAGCCGACGGAATCGGGTCTCGGACCGCAGGCGGAGCTGGAGCGACTGGCTCGGGAAGGTGCGGCCCGGCGCTTTCCCGGCGGTATCCCCGCCAGCGTGATAAAACGAATCCAGGAAGAGCTCGCCCTGATCGAGCGGCTGAATTACGCCCGTTATTTCCTGACCGTCCATGACATCATCAAATTCGCCCGAGGCGAAGGCATTCTCTGCCAGGGCCGCGGCTCCGCGGCCAATTCGATTATCTGCTTCTGCATTGGCATTACCGAGGTCGGGCCGGACAAGATCGACACGCTCTTCGAGCGTTTCATTTCCGAGGAACGCAACGAGCCGCCGGATATCGACGTCGACTTCGAGCATGAACGGCGCGAAGAGGTGATGCAGTACATCTATACGAAATACAGCTCCAAACGCACGGCGCTCGCCGCCGCCGTCATAAGCTATCGCGGCCGCTCGGCGCTGCGCGAAGTGTCGAAAGCGATGGGCCTTTCGGAGGATGTCAGGGCGTCTCTCTCCGGCTCGATCTGGGGTTGGTCGACCTCGGAACTCGGCGAGAAGGAAGCCAGGGCCGGCGGCCTCGACCGCAGGGATCCGGTGTCACGGCATGTGATGGAACGCGCCAACGAGATCATGGGCTTTCCCCGCCACCTCTCCCAGCATGTCGGCGGCTTCGTCATCACCAGGGACCGGCTCGACGAGATCGTCCCCATCGTCAAGACGGCGATGGACGAGCGCAAGATGGTCGAATGGGACAAGGATGATCTCGATTCGGTGAAAATCCTCAAGGTGGATATCCTGGCGCTCGGCATGCTGACCTGCCTGCAGCGCGCTTTCACTTTGCTCGAGACCCATTACGGCGTGAGAGACGATTATGGCAGGCCATTGACCCTGGATACGATCGCCAAGGAGGATTCCCGTGTCTACGACATGATCTGCCGTGCCGATACGCTCGGCGTCTTCCAGATCGAATCGCGTGCTCAGATGTCGATGCTACCGCGTCTCAAGCCGCGCGAATTCTACGACCTCGTCATCGAGGTGGCGATCGTACGGCCGGGCCCGATCCAGGGCGACATGGTGCACCCCTATCTGCGCCGGCGGCAAGGCAAGGAAAAACCCGAATATCCCAAGGCGGAGCTGAAAGAGATTCTCGGCAAGACGCTGGGCGTGCCGCTGTTCCAGGAGCAGGCGATGAAGATCGCCATCGTCGCCGGCGGCTTCAAACCGGGCAAGGCCGATGAACTGCGCCGTGCCATGGCCACCTTCAAGCGCACCGGCACGATCGGCAATTATCGCCAGCAGATGATCGACGGCATGACAGGACGAGGCTACGAAAAGGACTTCGCCGAGCGCTGTTTCAAGCAGATCGAGGGCTTTGGCGAGTATGGCTTTCCCGAAAGCCACGCCGCCTCCTTCGCCCTGCTCGTCTATGCCTCCTGCTGGTTCAAGACCTTCTACCCGGACGTGTTCTGCGCCGCGATCCTGAATTCGCAGCCGATGGGCTTCTATCAGCCGGCGCAGCTGGTGCGTGACGCCCGCGACCATGGCGTCGACATCCGCGAGGTCGACGTCAATTTCTCCGTCTGGGACTGCACTTTGGAAAAGGCGCTTTTCGACCCGGCCCGCATCCTGCCGCGCCATGCCGAAATGCGCGGTGTCATCGAGACTCAGCATGCGGTGCGGCTCGGCTTCCGGCAGATCAAGGGACTTTCCAAGGAACGCATGGAGGTTTTCGTCGAGCGGCGCGGCGCCGGCTACTCGACGGTCCGGGATGTCTGGCTGCGCTCCGGCCTCAATGTCGACGAGATCGAGAAATTGGCGCAAGCCGACGCCTTTCGTTCCATCGGCCTCGACCGCCGCGCGGCACTATGGGAGGTCCGCGCGCTCGACGGCAAGAGTGCCGCCGAGAAGCTGCCGCTGTTCGACCAGCCGGCGCTCAGCCTGCGCGAGCTGGAGCCCGAGACGAAGCTGCCGAAAATGCCGCTCGGCGAGCATGTCATCCATGACTACCGCTCGCTCGGCCTGTCGCTGAAGGCGCATCCGGTCGCCTTCCTGCGCGAGCGGCTCGACCGCGCCGGCATCACTCCCAATGCCAGCCTGCCTTCCGTGCGCGACGGCAGGCGGGTCTCCGTTGCCGGGCTGGTGCTGGTGCGCCAGCGCCCCGGCAAGGGCAACGCGATCTTTCTCACGCTGGAAGACGACAAGGCCGTCGCCAACGTCATCTTCTGGGAAAGGACCTTCACCCGTTTCCGGCCCATCGTCATGGGTGCCCGGTTTGTGAAGGTCACCGGGAAACTGCAGTCGGAATCAGGTGTCGTCCATATCGTCGCCGAGAAGATCGAGGACCTGACGCCCTGGCTGACCGTGCTGCTGGAGAAGGTCGGTGCGGCCGCACTGCCGGCCGCCGATCCTTCGGACCGCTCCGGCCAACCCGCAATTCGGCCCGCGATGCTGAAAGACGGACGGGATCTCGCAACGCTGTCGGAAGAGGCGGAGAGGGTCATGCCCAAAGGGCGTAATTTTCAGTAGGCCCGACCACCTTCGTCATCCACGGGCGAGCAGGAGCGAAGCTCCGTCGCGGCGACCCGAGGACGACAAACGTGATGGGTTGCTCAGCCGTAGATCTGCTTGTGGATCTGGTAGAGCATTTCCGAACGGTCGGCGCGCATGTCGGCCAGATCGCGGCTGGAGAAGCTGTCGATTTCGGCGATGAGGCGATTGTAGTGCTTGCGCTTGGCGATGCTGGTGCGAGCGCGGGTCACGAGGTCGTTGAAGATCATAGCAAGGTTCCTTCTGTGCCGCATTCGGCGCGGCCGTTTCTTCCTCCCTTGATCGGTACGGATCATGACATAGGAATGGTGCGTTGCAAAAAGAAGATGTTGCAATGCACCATTGCAGCCAGCGCATAGCCGGTTAATGGCTTCCTAAGCTCCCGCACGACGCGCGGCCCGGGCCGGCAGGCGAGCCGCCTCCCATTTTGTCTTACAAATTAGCGTTACCCCGTCTTGCCAGATCGATTGCGGGCTGGCTTGATCCAATGTCACCTGATGCCTGGAGGAAACATGGCGGCCGCAGATTATTATGAAGTTCTCGATCCGCGTTTCGGGCGCCTGTTCAACGGCAATGCGCAGGTGGAGAAGCTGTTCACCGGCTGCCGGTGGGCGGAAGGGCCGGCCTGGTTCGCCGCCGGCCGCTATGTCGTCTGGTCGGACATTCCGAACAACCGCATGATGCGCTACGACGAGACGGACGGCAGCGTCAGTGTCTTCCGTCAGCCGTCCGGCAATTCCAACGGCAACACCGTCGACCGGCAAGGCCGGCTGGTCACCTGCGAGCATTCGGGCCGGCGCGTCAGCCGCACCGAGCATGACGGCTCGATCACCACCATCGCCGCCAAATGGAAGGGCAAGCCGCTGAACTCGCCCAACGACGCGGTGGTGAAGTCCGACGGCTCGATCTGGTTCACCGATCCGACCTACGGCATCGACACCGACTATGAGGGCGACAAAGCCGAGAGTGAAATCGGCGCCTGCCATGTCTACCGGGTCGATCCCGACACGGGCGATATCGAGGCTGTCATCACCGACATGGTCAGGCCGAACGGCCTTGCCTTCTCGCTCGACGAAAGCCTGCTCTATGTCGTCGACACCGGCCGCACGCATGGCGCCGAGAACCCGGCGCATATGCGGGTGTTCAACGTCGGCAAGCACGGCAAGAAGGTTTCCGGAGGCAAGGTGTTCGCCGACTGCACGGCCGGACTGTTCGACGGCTTCCGGCTCGACGCCGATGGGCGCATCTGGACGAGTGCCGCCGACGGCATCCATTGCTACGATCCCGACGGCACGCTGATCGGCAAGGTCAAGGTGCCGGAGGTGACCGCCAATTGCGTTTTCGGCGGCGCCAAGCTGAACTGTCTCTACATCGCAGGCACCACCTCGCTTTATTCGGTGCGGCTGATGGTGAATGGGGCCAAGACCTATTGAGTCTGCTGGAAACGCTTCTCTGGCGTCCCTTATTGGCCGTTTTGCGGGTAGCCACAGCGCCCGCTTCGCCGCGGCTTCCGGAGCCATCCTGCGGTTCGCCGGGGCGGAGTTCGAAGCCGCATGTCGGCGGTATCAGACACAATTCAAGGGGAGGGCGTCATGCCATTCGTCAACATCCGCATCGTCAAGGAAGTGATCGCCGCCGATCCGGCCGGCAAGAAGGCTGACATCGCCAGGAAAGTCACGGCGGCCATCATGGACGCCACCGGGCTTGGCAATGACGATGTCTGGGTGGTCTTCGAGGAGGTCAACGCCCGCGACTGGTATGTCGGCAAGACCGACGTGGAGACGTTGAGAGGCAAGAAATAATCCCAAGGCGCGATGAGCGCCGCAAATCCGGGCTCTGCTCAGGAAGGTGAAGGTGCGGCGGCCGTATCCGCGCCTGCCGTGCGTCCGCCGGCCGTACCTTCACCCGGCCGGCGCTTCGCCCAGCTCTCCAGCCAGTCGCGGCTTTGCATCTCGATCAGCCGCGATGCGGTTCGCTCGAATTCGAACACCTCGACGCCGCGCTTGGCCACATAAAGCGCGTGCGGTGGCGCCTCGGCGCTCACCACCAGCCGCGTATGATGGTCGTAAAGCGTGTCGATCAACAGGATGAAGCGTTTGGCCTCGTTGCGCTTGCCTTCGCCCAGTACCGGCACACGGTCGATGAAAACAGTCGAAAACCGCCCGGCGATCGCCAGGTAATCGCGCGCGCCGAGCGGCTTTTCGCAGAGGTCGGCGAACGTGAAACGCGCAGCGTCACCAGCGGCGGCCGGCACCACCACCTTGCGTCCCTTCAGCGTCAGCGAGGTCTCGGCCGTCGGCGCACCGCGCGTCATCGACTGCCAGGCCTCGTCGAGCGCCTGGTCGGCCGCCGCATCGGCCGGCGTGACATAGACCGGCGTGCGTGCGAGCTTTTCCAGCCGGTAATCCTTGTCGCTGTCCAGCGACAGCACCTGCGCGTGGCGTTCCAATATGGCGATGAACGGTAGGAAAAGCTGGCGGTTCAACCCGTCACGGTAAAGATCTTGCGGCGCCACGTTCGAGGTGGCGACCAGCACGACCCCGTTGGCAAACAGTGCCGAAAACAGCCTGGACAGGATCATGGCGTCGGCGATGTCGGTGACCGAGAACTCGTCGAAACACAGCACCCAGGCCTGCTCGGCGAGCGCCTTGGCCACCGGCGGGATCGGATCGTCTTCCCTGACCGTGCCTTCCTTGCGCGCCTGCCGGTGTTTCTGGATACGGTCCTGCACATCGGCCATGAAGTCGTTGAAATGCACACGGCGCTTGCGCCTGACCGGCAGGAGCTCGAAGAACATGTCCATCAGCATGGTCTTGCCGCGGCCGACGCCGCCATGGATGTAGAGGCCCTTGACAGCTTCATGCGTCTCGCGCTTGCGCGCAAACAGCCAGCCCAGTGCACTGGACTTGTGCGCCAGCCGCTTGGCCGAGATCTCGACGGTCAGCCGGTCGAGCGCGGCGGCGATCGCTTCCTGCGCAGCATCGCGCTCGATCGCGCCTGATACCACCAGATGGTCGTAGCGCTGCCGGACGGTCGGATGGGTCTGAAGGCCGTCACGCAGATGCATCGATCACGTCATTGTTCAGAGCAGGATGCCCAGAGAAAGGGTGCGCCGAGATTGAGGTCACGCCGCCGGCATCACCTGAATGTCGGCATCTCCTACCTCGTAAGCGAGATCGGTTGCCCGTTGGAAGTCTGGCCGTCGAATTTCGAGCCGCCCGACGAATAGAGCCGCGCCAGCGAACCGCCATTCTCGTCATAAAGCGTCAGCTGCTTGCCGGCGACGTTCCACGACTTGATGCCGTCGATCGGCGCCGGGCAATGCAGCGGCCCGGCGCGGAAACCGGCGCCGAACTTGGTCTGCGGCGTCGCCACCTTGCAGCTCTGGCCGGAGACGCTGACGTTCCAGACACCGGCGACGGCCGCCGCGCTGAGATCGGCGGCACCCGCGGGCGCCGCGCCGTCCGGCGGCAGCGAAGCAACTTGCGTGTTAGCCGGCGCGGTCGGGAACCGCGACGGGTCGGTGGTGCCGGGTGAGGCCGGCGGCGGCAGCTGGTTGGAACTCACCTGGCCAGCGGGGGCTGGCTGCAGCGGCGCCGGTTGCTGGTCGTCCATCGACGAGAAGCGTGAGGTTGAGCAGCCGCTCGCAACGAGTGCCGCCAGGGATACGGCCACCAGGCCGCCTTTCGAAAAATTCATTACAACCTCCGTCGGATCCGGCTGGGGGGAAACCGTCCGCGCAATCTCACCTCCACCAAGATGGAGAAGGTGGCGAAATTTCAACCCGATATGGTTAAAATAGGGTTTGTGGTATGAATTGTTGCAAATTTATCGCACTCACCCGGCGAGCGGCGCGCTCGGCACGAACACATATCCGTCCGGTCCGACGATATAGCACTCGCGCAGACCATGCGGCTTGTCGATCGCGCCGGCCAGCACGATGTGGCCATGCTCCAGCGCCGCCGCCTCGATCGCGTCGGGCTCCGCGCCATAGAGACGCAGTTCGATGCCGGCACCGCGCGTCTCCGTACCCGCGATGGAGCCCGTCATGGGATTGTCGAGATAAGAATGGTCCGCATGCAGCATGAACACCGATCCCAGAAGCTCGAGCGCGGCGAAATCCTCGTCGGCATAGACGATGCGGGCGCCAAGCACGTCACCGCAGAAGGCTTCCATCGCCGCCATGTCCGATACCAGCAGATTGACGCCGATGCCGCGCGGCAGCGAGCGGCCGAAATCCTCGGCCTTCATCCAGGGTGTCTTCGTCCGCTTCATCGCCATGGCGTCTTCCTCCTGATGCCGCGATCCTAGCCGAGACCGCCTTGCCGCCCTTGGCCTTCGGCCGGCAAACGCTTGCGCCAGCCGCGTCAGGGCTTATGTCTATGGCCAATTCCAGGAGAGGTGTGTGGCGTTTTCCCGGGAAAAACGCGCAGCCCTTTCCCCTTGGGAATTGCGTGAAAACAAAGAGTTCACCGAAACCCGCCGGAGCGCAGACCTTGGCCGCCAGAAAGAAAGCCGCCAACCGCTACTACAGCGGCCCGCCCAGCGACCATTTCGACGGCAGCCTGTTCTTCAATCCCGGCGGCCGGATGCCCGGCCCCTTCAAGGATATGCTGAAATGGCAGTTCAGCGGCCAACGCTCGAAATGGCCGGCTGCCAGCCCGAGTCCCTTTGCGCAGGCAAAGCCGGCCGCGACGGTCGAGGGCGCCGATCTGGTCGTGACCATGGTCGGCCATTCGACCTTGCTGATCCAGACAGCCGGGCTGAACATCCTTACCGATCCGGTCTGGTCGGAGCGCACGTCGCCGTTCTCCTTTGCCGGACCCAGGCGCGTCAATCCGCCGGGTATCGCCCTTGGCGATCTGCCGGCGATCGACCTCGTGCTGGTCAGCCACAACCACTATGACCATCTCGACCTTGCCACGCTGAGGCAGTTGCAGGAGAAGCACGATCCGCTGGTGGTGACGCCGCTCGGCAATGATGCCATCATCGCCGCCGCGGTGCCCGGGATGCGGCTTTCCGCGCATGACTGGGGCGACAGGGTCGATGTCTCCGACGGCACCGCTATCCACGTCGAGCCCGCGCATCACTGGTCGGCGCGCGGGGCGCGCGACCGGCGCATGGCGCTGTGGGCCGGCTTCGTCATCGAGACGCCTGGCGGAAAAATCTATTTCGCCGGTGATACCGGCTTCCACGGCGGCATCAACTACCGGCTGATGGCGGAGAGGCATGGCGGCTTCCGCTTCGCCATCCTGCCGATCGGCGCCTACGAGCCGCGCTGGTTCATGGCGCCGCAGCACCAGAACCCCGAGGAAGCGGTCCAGGGCATGTCGTTGTGCAACGCGGCCTTCGCCGCCGGCTGCCATTGGGGCACGTTCCAGCTCACCGACGAGCCGTTCGACGAACCGGTGCGGAAGCTGGCCGAGGCGCTGGACGGCCGAGGCATCCCACAGGAGCGCTTTCGCGCCTTGCGGCCCGGCGAGATCTGGGAAGTGCCCCGGATATGATCGCCTCGATGGCTGGAATGACCGTTTACGCTGCCATGGTTTTCGCTGATGGTCATCCGCGGACAGGATAGGGGAATCAGATGAATTCAATCATGGCAGGTCTTTTGGCGCTGGCGGTCTCTGTGCCGGCGGCTTTCGCGGGCGAGATCAGCGATCGGGCGGTCGAGGCCGAGAAGCTGCTCCAGTCGGGTGATGGCGCCGGTGCGCTGGAGAAATTCAGCAGCGCCCAGGAAGCGCTCTGGCAAGCGATGCCGCTTGGCGTCCTGAACGTCAAGCAAGTCGACACGGCCTCCGGCTTCGGTATCTACAGCGAGCGCGCCAACCACATCTACAAGCCCGGCGAGAAAATCGTGCTGTACATGGAGCCGGTCGGCTATGGCTACGGCAAGGACGGCCTCGGCAACAGCATGATCGCGCTCTCTGTCGACATCACCATCGTGTCCGCAGCCGGCGAAACGCTCGGCACAATGGAGAAGGTCGGCCGTGTTCAGATCGCCTCTCGCTCGCACAATCGCGAACTGTTCTTCAAACTCGACCTTTCCCTCGACGGCCTGCCGGCCGGCAAATACCGGTGCGACTTCGTCATGCATGACGAGAATTCGAGCAAGACGGCCCCCTTCAGCACCGATATCGAGATCGCCGGCTGAGGCGATGCCGGGAAAACCACCGATGTCCGATGGGAGACGGCATCGGCGGGGACGAAATCCGCGTCGGGCGTAATGTCTTCATCAATCAGAACTGCACTTCTACGACCTCGGCTGCCTCGACATCGCCGACGCTATCTCGCGGCCTCGGGAACCCAAGCACGACAGCCGCGTTTTTCAACCGGTTTCAATGTGTCCGGCTTGCGAGGCTTTCCCATGCTCAAATGGATCATCATCCTCCTGATCATCGCCGCCGCGGCGAGCCTGCTCGGTATGCCGGCGCTGGCGGGCGCGGCCGCCACTGGCGCGCGCATTCTCATCGGCATCGTGCTCATCATCTTCCTGTTGATCTTGCTTGGGGTCTTTGCGGTGACGTAAGTCCCGCGCCTTCGCCGTGAAAGCGGCTGCGCACTGGTAATTCCTGCCCGTTTCCGCCATATAGCGCCGAACGGACATGGAAATTTCGGAGCAATGGCAGGCACGGCCCCTTTCGCCAAGATGAACGGCATCGGCAACGAGATCATCGTTGCCGACATGCGTGGCCGTGCGGATCGGGTGACGGCCGCGGCTGCCATCGCGCTCAACGCCGATGCCTCGACGCGGTTCGACCAGATCATGGCGATCCACGACGCCAGGACGCCGGGCACCGCTTATTTCGTCGACATCCTGAATTCCGACGGGTCGGGCGCGCAGGCCTGCGGCAACGGCATGCGCTGTGTCGTCCAGGCGCTGGCCGCCGAGACCGGCGAGAAGACCTTCACCTTCGAAACCGTGGCCGGGATCTTGAACGCCCGCGAACACGCGGACGGCTCGATCTCGGTCGACATGGGCACGCCGCGCTTCGGCTGGCGCGACATCCCGCTGGCCGAGGAGTTCCGCGACACCCGCATGATCGAATTGCAGGTCGGCCCGATCGACGCGCCGGTGCTGCATTCGCCTTCGGCGGTCTCGATGGGCAACCCGCACGCCATCTTCTGGGTCGACGCCGATGTCTGGACTTATGAACTCGATCGTTTCGGCCCGCTGCTCGAAAACCATCCGATCTTTCCCGAGCGCGCCAACATAACCATCGCGCAGGTGACCTCGCCCGACTCGATGATCATCCGCACCTGGGAGCGTGGCGCCGGGCTGACCAAGGCCTGCGGCTCCGCCTCGTGCGCGGCTGTGGTTGCCGCCGCGCGCACCAGGCGCACGGGCCGCAGCGTCAATCTTTTGACCCCCGGCGGCGGTACGCTGCATGTCGAGTGGCGCGAGGACGACCACGTCATCCTGACCGGCGCGGCCGAGTGGGAATTTTCCGGCAGCTTCGATCCGTCGACCGGACAATGGGCCCGCGACACCGAAAGCGCGGCGTGATGTCCGCTCTTGCCAAGGACGTCGACGTGGCGAAGGAGCCCGGCTGCATCGACGTGGTGACTTTCGGCTGCCGTCTCAACACCTATGAGTCCGAAGTGATGCGGCGCGAGGCCGAAAATGCCGGCCTCGGCGCGCTGGATGGCGGCACCGTCATCTTCAACACCTGCGCCGTCACCGGCGAAGCGGTGCGCCAGGCCAGGCAGGCGATCCGCAAGGCGCGCCGCGACAACCCGGCCGCGCGCATCATCGTCACCGGCTGCGCCGCGCAGACCGAGCCCGAAAAATTCGCCGCCATGGACGAGGTCGATCTCGTGCTTGGCAACGAAGAGAAGCTGAAGGCCAATTCCTATCGCGCGCTGCCGGATTTCGGCGTCAACGACACCGAGAAGGCGCGCGTCAACGACATCTTTTCGGTGCGCGAGACCGCCGGCCACATGGTCGACGCCATCGAGGGCCGGGCCCGTGCGTTCGTGCAGGTGCAGAATGGCTGCGACCATCGCTGCACCTTCTGCATCATCCCCTATGGCCGCGGCAATTCGCGCTCGGTGCCGATGGGCGCCGTGGTCGAACAGGTCAAGCGGCTAGCGGGCAACGGCTATGCCGAGATCGTGCTGACGGGTGTCGACATGACGTCTTTCGGCGCCGACCTGCCAGGCGCGCCGAAGCTCGGCAAGCTGGTGAAGACCATCCTGCGTCAGGTGCCCGACGTAAAGCGGCTCAGGCTTTCCTCCATCGATTCGATCGAGGCCGACGGCGATTTGCTCGATGCGCTCGCCACAGAAGCCAGGCTGATGCCGCATCTGCATCTGTCGCTGCAGTCGGGCGACGACATGATCCTGAAGCGCATGAAGCGCCGCCATCTGCGCGATCAGTCGATCCGCTTTTGCGAGGATGTGCGCAAGCTGCGGCCCGGCATTGTCTTCGGCGCCGACATTATCGCGGGTTTCCCGACCGAGACCGAAGCCATGTTCGAGAATTCGCTGGAGATCGTCGAGGAGTGCGGCCTGACCCATCTCCACGTCTTCCCATTTTCGCCGCGCGAGGGCACACCCGCCGCGCGCATGCCGCAGCTGCGTCGAGAGCTGGTCAAGCAGCGTGCCGCCCGGCTGCGCGCCGCCGGCGAAGCGGTCTACCAGCGCCATCTGTCCTCGCTCGCCGGCAGCCGTCAGTCGGTCCTGATCGAGCGCGACGGCCTTGGCCGCACCGAAGGGTTCACGCTTGCCGCACTCGGCACCGGCGCGCCGGGAGAGATCGTCGAGGCTGATATAACCGGCCACGACGGGATCAGGCTGATAGCCACTCCCCTTGCCGCCCGCGCCGCTTGAGAACACAAAAGCATGGCTGGTTTTTTCAAGAAGATATTTTCGTTCGGCAAGAAGGAGGTGGTCGAGGAGCGCATCGACGAGACCGCCCCGCTGCCGCCGATCAAATGGGACCAGCTCGACGCGCTGAAGCCGGCGGCCGAGCAGGCCGTGCCGGAGTTTTTGAAGCGCGAGGAGCCTGTGACGGAAGCCGTGCCGGCGACCGTGTCTGCTCCGGTCGAGGCCGCGCCCGGACCGCAGCCCGAGGAACCCACACCCGAGCCTGCGCCGACCATTCCGCCCGCGCCGGAGCCGACGGTTCCGTCAGAACCGGAGCGGCAGCCGGAGCCTGCGCCGGAAGGGAAACCGGCACCCGCGCCCGAAACGCCTGAACCGCCCGCGCCCGAAGAGGTCCCGCCGCCGCCCGTTGCTCCCGAGCCCACGCCCGAACCCCAGCCGCAGGAGATCCCGCCGGCGCCATCGGAGCCGGAGATCGTTCCCTCGCGTCCGGAGAGGCGACCGGAACCCGCGCCCGTCGAAGTGCCGACGCCGCCAGTCGAAGTGCCGGCCGAGATACCCGCACCGGTCGAGGTGCCGTCGGCGTCGCCGGCTGAAGTGCCTCCGTCGGCGGCCGCCGTCGAGCAGCCTTCAAGGGCCGGCGCTGCCCCTCATCCGCCTGCCGGCACCTCCCGGTATAGGGACGGGGCGAAGGAAGGGGCGTCAGCACCGTCCTTGCCCGGTTTGCGGGGAGAGCATGAAGGAAAGCGCGGACCTGCCGTCGAAGCGGGGCTCGAAGCGCCACCAGCTGAAATCGCCCCTCCCATTCGCCAGCCTGCACCGGTCGAGACGCAGCCGGTCGTTGCCGAGGTCGCACCCGAGCCTCAATCGGTCCCGCGGCCCACCCCGGAGCCAAGACCCGTTCCCGGCAAGGTGACGGTCGCCAGGAAGGTCGAGCAGAAGGCCGAGCCACAGAAGGCGCCGGAGCCGGCGCCGAGGCAATCCTGGTTCCAGCGCATGCGGGACGGGCTAGCCCGGTCCTCGCGCGAACTGACCGGCAACATTGCCGGCGTCTTCACCAAGCGCAAGCTGGACGAGGAGACGCTGCAGGACCTGGAGGACGTGCTGATCCGCGCCGATCTCGGCGTCGAAACGGCGCTGCGCGTCACCGATTCACTGGCCTCCAGCCGCTACGGCAAGGATGTTTCCGATACCGAAGTGCGCGCCGTCATGGCGGCCGAGGTGGAGAAGGTGCTCGCGCCGGTCGCGAAACCACTCGAGCTTGACCTCTCGCACAAGCCGCATGTCATCCTGGTGGTCGGCGTCAACGGCACCGGCAAGACCACGACCATCGGCAAGCTAGCCGCCAAGCTGACCGATGGCGGCCTGTCGGTGATGCTGGCCGCCGGCGACACGTTCCGCGCCGCCGCGATCGAACAGCTGAAGATCTGGGGCGAACGAACGAAATCGCCCGTCATTGCCTCGAAGCTCGGCGCCGACGCCGCCGGTCTCGCCTACGATGCCTTCGAGCGGGCAAAGGAAGCCGGCTCCGACGTGCTGATCATCGACACCGCCGGCCGGCTGCAGAACAAGACCGAACTGATGGCAGAGTTGGAAAAGATCGTCCGCGTGCTGGGCAAGCTCGATCCCGAAGCGCCGCACACCGTGCTGCAGACGGTCGACGCCACGACCGGCCAGAACGCGCTCAACCAGGTCGAGATCTTCCGCAATATCGCCGGCGTCAACGGCCTGGTGATGACCAAGCTGGACGGCACGGCGCGGGGCGGTATTCTGGTGGCGATCGCGGCAAAGCATAAATTGCCGGTCTATTTCATCGGCGTCGGCGAACAGGTCGACGACCTCGAACCGTTTTCCGCAAGCGAATTCGCCAGGGCGATCGCTGGAGTGGCTTGAACAGGCACGATGCCGGAAGTGAGGCTTCCGGATTGGATCGTGCGTTAGAAGGAAACCATGAACCCACCCATTCTCGAACGCGATCCGTCCGACCCGCAGAAAGACAAGAAGGAAGGCATCAATCCCGTGCTCAAGCTGGCGCTGGAGCTCGGGCCGCTGCTCGTCTTCTTCTTCGCCAATGCGCGCGGCGAGTGGCTGACGCAGAAATTGCCCGTGCTGGCTGAATTCGGCGGCCCGATCTTCGTCGCCACAGGTCTGTTCATGGCCGCGACCGCCATCGCGCTGATCGCCTCATGGCTGCTCACCCGCACCTTGCCGATCATGCCGATGGTGTCGGGGGTCGTCGTTTTCATCTTCGGCGCGCTGACGCTTTATCTGCAGGACGATATCTTCATCAAGATGAAGCCGACCATCGTCAACACGCTGTTCGGCGGCGTGCTGCTTGGCGGCCTGTATTTCGGCCGCTCGCTGCTCGGCTATGTCTTCGAGTCCGCATTCAAACTCGATGCCGAAGGCTGGCGCAAGCTCACCTTCCGGTGGGGCCTGTTCTTCCTGTTCCTGGCCCTCGTCAACGAAGTCGTCTGGCGGAATTTTTCCACCGACGCCTGGGTTACCTTCAAGGTCTGGGGCATCATGCCGATCACGCTTCTTTTCACCTTCAGCCAGATGCCGCTGATCCTGCGCCACTCGCTGGACGACAAGGCCGGCGGCGAAGAGAAAGTCGGCAAATAGGGCTGTAAAGGGGAGAGCCATGGAATTCGTCACCACCCAGGAGGAGCTGCGGACGATCTACAAGACGCCGCGCCCGACCGATGGCTCGATCCGCAAGGAATTGAAGGCGCTGGACGCCCATTGCCGCTCCTTCATCGGCAAGAGCCCATTCGTGCTGATCGGCTCGTCCGATGGCGAAGGCAATGCCGACGTCACCCCGAAAGGCGACAAGCCCGGCTTCGCCGCCATTCTCGACGAGAACACCATCGCCATTCCCGACCGGCCCGGCAACAACCGGCTGGATACGCTGGAAAACATCATCCGCAATCCCTCGGTCGGGCTGCTCTTCCTCATACCAGGCATGAACGAGACGCTGCGCGTCAATGGCGATGCCCGCATCACCGTCGATGCCACCTTGCGCGAGCGCCTTGCGGTCGACGGCAAGGAGCCGCAAAGCGTTATCGTGATCGTGGTCAAGGCCGCTTACATGCATTGCGCCAAGGCTTTCATGCGCTCCGATTTGTGGAAGCCCGACAGCTGGCATGATCGCGCCACGCTGCCGACGCTCGGCCAGATCCTGCGCGACCAGTTGGCACTGGCCGATTCGGCCGAGACGACCGACCGCTGGCTCGACGGCGAGTACAAACAGACGATGTGGTAGGGTTGTCGGCCCCCGATTCGTCTGGACTGGTCCGCCTTGCTCAACCTCATTGCGATATCCGGCAGCCTGCGGGCGGCCTCCACCAATTCGGCCCTGGTCGCGGCACTGGCGCTGAACACGCCAGCGGGCTGTCGCGTCACCGTCTATGACGGGCTTGGCCGGCTGCCGATCTTCAATCCCGACGACGAGGGCGAGCGGACGCCGCGCGAGGCCTCCGATCTGATCGAGGCCGTCACCGGCGCGGACGGTGTCGTCGTCTCCTGTCCCGAATATGCCCATGGCGTGCCTGGCGGCCTTAAGAACGCGCTCGACTGGCTGGTCTCGCGTGACGCCGCCGTCGGCAAGCCGGCGATGCTGGCGCACGCCTCGCCACGCTCGCTCTACGCCCGCACGGCGCTGGCGGAGATCATGCGCACCATGTCGTTCGCGCTTTGCGAAGAAGCCATGCTCGAGGTTTCGCTCCTCGACAAGAAGCCGGCGGAGGTTGAAAGTATCCTGCGAGAGCCGGCAAACTTGCGGACAATTCGCGATGGCCTGTCAGCCTTCGCGGCCTTCATCCGCTCGCGCCAAATTTGAGCGGACTCGCGCCAATTGAGCGGTCGCCATCGTGTCGTCGTCCTGGAAGGACCGGAGGCGTCGGCCAATCGCTACAGCCGATAGACGTACATCACAAAGGTCTCCGCCTCGCCATGCGCCTCCTTGCGCCCCTCATAAAGTGCGCGGGCGGGCAGATTGTCCGGCTCGGTGCCGACCCAGGCCTCTTCGCAGCCATGCTCGCGGCCGAGCGCGAACATGGCGTCGAGCATTCTGCGCGCGATGCCCTGCTGCTGGAAGGCTGGCGAGACGCCGACCTCGTCGACATAGAGTTCCGGCGCCTTGTCCGGATGGCGGTGCATGACCGCCGCGCATTGGCCGACGACAACGTCCTCAGCCAAGGCCACGATCATGAAATGGCCCGATTGCGCGAGATAGCTTGCCAGCCGATCGGGCCGCACCGGCTCGTCGAACACGTCGTCGGCAATCCGCATCACAAGGGCGTCATCTCCGGGATAAAGCCTTCTGATCTCAATCGCCATTGTGTAAATTCTCCCAAGTCGGCTTACAAACTTTGACGTTTACGTAAATCCCGAATACACTAACCGATTGAAAATGCAGGGGTCGAAATAATCGTTTGAATTTATTCCGCACCAGAGTTATTGGGTGCGGGAAATTCGCGGTTCCCCGCAGCAGTCCGGCCTCTTCCTCGACGCCGTGTTGGCGCGTCACAGACAAAGGGAAATCATCCTCACATGGCACGCAACAAGATAGCGCTTATCGGCTCTGGCATGATCGGCGGCACGCTCGCCCACATGATCGGCCTCAAGGATCTCGGCGACGTGGTCCTGTTCGATATCGCCGAGGGTATCCCGCAAGGCAAGGGGCTCGATATCGCGCAGTCGTCGCCGGTCGATGGTTTCGATTCCCGGCTGACCGGCGTCAACGACTATGCCGGCATCGAGGGCGCCGATGTCTGCATCGTCACCGCCGGCGTGCCGCGCAAACCGGGCATGAGCCGCGACGACCTGCTGGGCATCAACCTGAAGGTCATGGAGCAGGTCGGCGCAGGGCTGAAGAAGTACGCGCCGAAGGCCTTCGTCATCTGCATTACCAATCCGCTCGACGCCATGGTGTGGGCGCTGCAGAAGTTTTCGGGCTTGCCCAAGACCCATGTCGTCGGCATGGCCGGCGTGCTCGACAGCGCGCGCTTCCGCTACTTCCTGGCCGAGGAATTCAAGGTTTCGGTCGAGGACGTCACCGCCTTCGTGCTCGGCGGCCACGGCGATTCCATGGTGCCGATGATCCGCTATTCCACGGTGTCGGGCATTCCGCTTCCCGACCTGATCAAGATGGGCTGGACCTCGAAGGAAAAGCTCGACCAGATCGTGCAGCGCACCCGTGACGGCGGCGCCGAGATCGTCGGCCTCCTGAAGACCGGCTCGGCCTATTACGCGCCGGCGGCCTCGGCGATCCAGATGGCTGAATCCTACCTCAAGGACAAGAAGCGCGTGCTGCCTTGCGCGGCACACCTCTCCGGTCAGTATGGCGTCAAGGGTACCTATGTCGGCGTGCCGGTGGTGATCGGCGCAGGCGGTGTCGAGCGCGTCATCGAGATCGACCTTAACAAGGCCGAGCAGAAGATGTTCGAGGCATCGGTGGCGACCGTGCAGGGCCTGACCGAGGCCTGCGTCAAGATCGCGCCGCAGCTCGCCTCGAAATAACCCGCCCAAACGTCACCCCGGCAAACGACCTGGAGATAGTTCCCGATGAACATCCATGAATATCAAGGCAAGGCGCTGCTGAAGAGCTTTGGCGCGCCGGTGGCCGAAGGCGTGCCGGTTTTCAAGGCAAGCGAGGCGGAAGCCGCTGCACAGGCGCTGCCCGGCCCACTCTATGTGGTGAAGAGCCAGATCCATGCCGGCGGCCGCGGCAAAGGCAAGTTCAAGGAACTCGGCGCCGACGCCAAGGGCGGCGTGCGGCTGGCGAAGTCCGTCGCCGAGGTGGTCGCCAACGCCAACGAGATGCTCGGCCATACGCTGGTGACCAAGCAGACCGGCCCGGCCGGCAAGCAGGTCAACCGCCTCTATATCGAGGACGGCGCCGACATCGAGCGCGAGCTCTATCTCTCCATCCTGGTCGACCGCTCGGTCGGCCGCATCGCCTTTGTCGTCTCGACCGAGGGCGGCATGGACATCGAGGGCGTCGCGCACGACACGCCGGAAAAGATCATCACCGTCGCCATCGATCCGGAAAAGGGCGTTACGGCTGAGGACGTCAAGGCGCTCAACGACGCGCTTAAGCTCGACGGCGACGCGGCCAGGGATGGCGGCACGCTGTTCCCGATCCTCTACGAGGCCTTCGTCGAGAAGGACATGAGTCTGCTCGAGGTCAACCCGCTGATCGTCATGAAGGACGGGCATCTGCGCGTGCTCGACGCGAAGGTGTCGTTCGACAACAACGCGCTGTTTCGCCACCCAGATGTGCTCGAACTGCGCGACACGTCAGAAGAGGACGAGAAGGAGATCGAGGCGTCGAAATACGACCTCGCGTATGTCGCGCTCGATGGCAATATCGGCTGCATGGTCAACGGCGCCGGCCTTGCCATGGCGACGATGGACATCATCAAGCTCTATGGCGCCGAACCCGCCAACTTCCTCGATGTCGGCGGCGGCGCTTCCAAGGAGAAGGTGACGGCGGCGTTCAAGATCATCACCAGGGATCCGGCCGTCAAGGGCATCCTGATCAATATCTTCGGCGGCATCATGAAGTGCGACATCATCGCCGAGGGTGTGATTGCCGCGGTCAAGGAAGTCGGGCTCAAGGTGCCGCTGGTCGTGCGCCTGGAAGGCACCAATGCCGAGCTTGGCAAGAAGATCATCAACGACAGCGGCCTGAACGTCGTCTCGGCGGACGATCTCGACGACGCGGCCAAGAAGATCGTGGCGGCGGTGAAGGGCTGAGCCGGTGCCTCCACGCAAGATAAACCTGGTCGAGGCGGCGGATCGGACCATCACTGAGGTCTTCGATCCGCATATCGCCGGCGACCTCAATGACAGCCAGGCCAAGGTCGCCAAGTTCGGCGAGGTCTTTGACTGGCATGCGCATGACAATGAAGACGAAGCCTTCCTCGTGCTGCGCGGCAGGATCGCCATCGATTTCCGCGATGGGCCGATCGAGCTCGGCGAGGGCGACTTCATCGTCGTACCGCGCGGCGTCGAGCATCGGCCGCGTTCACTGACATCAGAGCCGGTGGTGCTGATGTTCGAACCGGCGACGACACTCAACACCGGCAATGCCAAGAGCGATCTGACGGTCGCCGATCTGAAGCGGCTCTGACCGATGAACGCCTCATCCTTCTCTTCGCTCTCGGCCGATCACCAGCTCCTGCAGGCTTTGGTCGGTGCTTGGCGCGGCGAGGAGGAGGTCGCGGATACGCAGTGGGCCGATGGCGGCATGGCGACGAGCGAAGTGACAGCGGAAGCGCAGTTCGGCGGTCTGTTCGTGGTGCAGCGCTATAAGCAGCGCCGCGATGGCACGGTCTCCTTCGGCGCGCACAATGTATTCGGCTTCGACCAGCAGAACAGCGTCGTCACCATGCACCAGTTCGATTCGATGGGCTTTGTGCCGTCCTCGCCCGCCACGGGCACATGGAACGGCAGCGAATTGGTACTGGAGCGATCGTCGCCGCGCGGCTTTGCGAAGGTGACGTATGTTTTCGACGATGCCGACACCTACCGCATGCGATTGCATTTCAAACTTGCCGGCAGCGATGACTGGCAAGACATGGTGAGCGGCGTCTACCGGCGCGTCTCGCCTTCCTCGATCAACGGTTTTTAAAAAGGGCGGCCATGTCCATTCTCGTCGACAAGAATACCAAGGTGCTGGTGCAGGGCCTGACCGGCAAGACCGGTACGTTCCATACCGAGCAGGCGCTGGCCTATCACGGGACAAAGATGGTCGGCGGCATCCATCCCAAGAAGGGCGGCGAGACCTGGACGGGCTCGAAAGGCGAGAGCCTGCCGATCTTCGCCACTGTCGCCGAAGGCAAGGAAAAGACAGGCGCCAACGCCTCCGTCATCTACGTGCCGCCGGCGGGCGCCGCGGAAGCCATCATCGAGGCGATCGAGGCGGAGATCCCGCTGATCGTCTGCATCACGGAAGGCATTCCGGTGATGGACATGATCAAGGTCAAGGCGCGGCTCGATCGCTCGGCCTCGCGGCTGATCGGACCGAACTGCCCGGGCGTGCTTACCCCCGACGAATGCAAGATCGGCATCATGCCCGGGAACATCTTCCGCAAGGGCTCGGTCGGCGTTGTTTCGCGCTCGGGAACACTTACCTATGAGGCTGTGTTCCAGACCACCAATGTCGGCCTCGGCCAGACCACTGCCGTCGGCATCGGCGGCGACCCCGTCAAGGGCACCGAGTTCATCGACATGCTCGAGATGTTCCTGGCCGATGATGAGACCAAGTCGATCATCATGATCGGCGAGATCGGCGGTTCGGCCGAGGAAGACGCCGCGCAGTTTCTCAAGGACGAAGCCAAGCGTGGTCGCAAGAAGCCGATGGCCGGCTTCATCGCCGGGCGCACGGCGCCGGCCGGACGCACCATGGGCCATGCGGGCGCGGTCATCTCCGGCGGCAAGGGCGGCGCGGAAGACAAGATCGCGGCGATGGAATCGGCCGGGATAAAAGTTTCGCCGTCGCCAGCGCGGCTGGGCACGACGCTGGTCGAGGCGATCAAGGGTTAAGCCAGTAGTGAGTAGCAGGTAGTCAGTAGTGAAGAAGGGAAGAACGGGTGAGTAGCAGCTGAGCGGAAAATTCCATTTTCCACTCACTACCGGCTACTCACTATTCCCTCGAAAGGAGACGGAGCCAGGCTCCGCTGAAACGACATGGCAAGACACGATCAGGCCAACGACCAATTTTCGCTCACCTCTTTCCTCTATGGCGGCAATGCCGATTACATCGACGCGCTCTACGCGGCGTATGAGGACGATCCCGCCTCGGTCAATCCCGAGTGGCAGGAGTTCTTCGCCGGGCTGAAGGACGATGCCGGCGATGTGCGCAGGAACGCCAAGGGCGCTTCATGGGCGAAACCTTCCTGGCCGCTGCAGGCCAATGGCGAGCTGGTGTCGGCGCTGGACGGCAATTGGGGCATCGTCGAAAAGCACCTGGAAAAGAAGGTCAAGGACAAGGCCGTTACCAACGGTGTCGTGCTGTCCGACGCCGATGTGCACCAGGCGACACGTGATTCCGTGCGCGCCATCATGATGATCCGCGCCTTCCGCATGCGTGGCCATCTGCACGCCAATCTCGATCCGCTCGGCATCAACACGCTCGAGGATTACAACGAACTGTCGCCGGAAAATTACGGCTTCACCGAAGCCGACTACGACCGGCCGATCTTCCTCGACAATGTGCTGGGGCTCGAATTCGGCAGCATCCGGCAAATGCTGGAGATCCTCACCCGCACCTATTGTTCGACGCTCGGCGTCGAGTTCATGCATATTTCCGATCCCGAGGAAAAGGCCTGGATCCAGGCGCGCATCGAGGGCGCCGACAAGGAGATCTCGTTCACCGCCACCGGCAAGAAGGCGATCCTGCAGAAGCTGGTCGAGGCGGAAGGCTTCGAGCAGTTCATCGACGTCAAGTACAAGGGCACCAAGCGCTTCGGTCTCGACGGCGGTGAATCGCTGATCCCGGCGCTGGAGCAGATCGTCAAGCGCGGCGGCCAGCTCGGCATGAAGGAGATCGTGCTCGGCATGGCCCATCGCGGCCGCCTCAATGTGCTTTCCCAGGTGATGGCCAAGCCGCACCGCGCCATCTTCCACGAATTCAAGGGCGGCTCGGCGGCCCCCGACGAGGTCGAGGGCTCGGGCGACGTGAAGTACCATCTCGGTGCCTCGTCGGACCGCGAGTTCGACGGCAACAAGGTTCACCTTTCGCTGACGGCGAACCCTTCGCATCTGGAGATCGTCGACCCCGTGGTAATGGGCAAGGCGCGCGCCAAGCAGGATTCCCTGTTCGGCCGCGGCCGCGAGGAGATCGTGCCGCTGGAAGAGCGGGCCAAGGTGCTGCCGCTCTTGCTGCATGGCGACGCCGCCTTCGCCGGCCAGGGCGTGATCGCCGAGATCCTCGGCCTATCGGGCCTGCGTGGCCACCGCGTCGCCGGCACGCTGCACTTCATCATCAACAACCAGATCGGCTTCACCACCAATCCGCGCTTCTCGCGCTCATCGCCCTATCCGTCCGATGTCGCCAAGATGATCGAGGCACCGATCTTTCACGTCAATGGCGACGATCCGGAGGCTGTGGTGCACGCCACCAAGGTGGCGATCGAATTCCGCATGAAGTTCCATAAGCCGGTGGTCGTGGACATGTTCTGCTACCGCCGCTTCGGCCACAATGAGGGCGACGAACCGGCCTTCACGCAGCCGCTCATGTACAGCAACATCCGCGCCCACAAGACGACGGTGCAGATCTATGGCGATCGCCTGATCGCCGAAGGGCACATCACCCAGGCCGAGCTCGATCAGATGAAGGCCGATTGGCGCGCGCATCTGGAAGCCGAATGGGAAGTCGGCCAGCACTACAAGCCCAACAAGGCCGACTGGCTCGACGGCGCCTGGTCAGGCCTGCGCACGGCCGACAACCAGGACGAGACAAGGCGCGGCAAGACCGCGGTACCGGTCAAGACGCTGAAGGAAATCGGCAAGAAGCTGACCGAGGTGCCGAAGGGCTTCGAAGCGCACAAGACGATCATCCGCTTCCTCGAAAACCGGCGTCAGGCGATCGAGTCCGGCGAAGGCATCGACTGGTCGACGGCCGAGGCGCTGGCCTTCGGCGCGATCCTGCTCGACGGCAATCCGATCCGGCTTTCCGGACAGGATTCCGAGCGCGGCACCTTCTCGCAGCGCCATTCCGTGCTCTACGACCAGCGCGACGAGACCCGCTACATCCCGCTCAACAATCTGTCGGCGGCGCAGGCCGGCTACGAAGTCATCAACTCGATGCTGTCGGAAGAAGCGGTGCTGGGCTTCGAATATGGCTACAGCCTGGCCGAGCCGAAGGCGCTGACGCTGTGGGAGGCGCAGTTCGGCGACTTCGCCAACGGCGCCCAGGTGGTGTTCGACCAGTTCATCTCGTCGGGCGAACGCAAGTGGCTCAGAATGTCGGGCCTCGTCTGCCTGCTGCCACATGGCTATGAAGGCCAGGGCCCGGAACATTCTTCCGCCCGGCTGGAGCGCTTCCTGCAGCTTTGCGCCGAAGACAATATGCAAGTCGCCAACTGCACGACGCCGGCCAACTACTTCCACATCTTGCGCCGGCAGCTGAAGCGCGACTTCCGCAAGCCGCTGATCCTGATGACGCCGAAGTCGCTGCTGCGCCACAAGCGGGCGGTGTCGACGCTGCCGGAAATCTCGGGCGAAAGCTCGTTTCACCGGCTGCTGTGGGACGACGCCCAGCTGTTGCCCAACCAGGCGATCAAGCTGACCAAGGATTCCAAGATCCGCCGCGTCGTGCTGTGCTCGGGCAAGGTCTATTACGACCTCTATGAGGAGCGCGAGAAGCGCGGCATCAACGACATCTACTTGCTGCGCGTCGAACAGCTCTATCCGTTCCCGGCCAAGGCGCTGATCACCGAGCTGTCACGCTTCCGCAACGCCGAGATGGTGTGGTGCCAGGAGGAGCCCAAGAACATGGGTGCCTGGTCGTTCATCGATCCGTATCTGGAATGGGTGCTGGCGCATATCGACGCCAAGCATCAGCGGGTGCGCTACACCGGCCGTCCGGCGGCCGCGTCGCCGGCGACCGGGCTGATGTCGAAGCATCTCGCCCAGCTCGCCGCCTTGCTCGAAGACGCGCTCGGCGAATAAGCAGAACAGAACCGAAAGAACGGACAGGCACAATGGCTACCGAAATCCGCGTTCCCACACTCGGCGAATCCGTCACCGAAGCGACCGTCGGCAAATGGTTCAAGAAGGTCGGCGATGCCATTGCCGCCGACGAACCGCTGGTCGAGCTCGAAACCGACAAGGTGACGATAGAGGTGCCCGCCGCCGCCGCCGGGACGCTCGGTGAAATCACGGTTGGGGAAGGCGAGACGGTCGGCGTCGGCGCCCTGCTCGGGTCGATTTCGGCCGGTGGCGCGGCTGCTCCCGCGACCAAGCCGCAAGCGGTCGCGCAGGCGTCCAGCCCCGACGCGGCATCCACCACCAAGCAGGCCGCGGCCGAGACCGCCAAGGTTGCCGGCGATGCCGGACCGGTCGAGCCGCGCACCATGCCGCCGGCGCCGGCGGCGGCAAAATTGATCGCCGAGAACAATCTGTCGGTCGACCAGCTCTCCGGCTCGGGCAAGCGCGGCCAAGTGCTGAAGGGCGACGTGCTGGATGCCATCTCCAAGGGTGCGCCGTCGCAGCCGGCCGAGACGCCAAAGGCAGCGCCGGCACCGATCGCGGTTCGGGCGCCGTCGTCGGGTGATGATGCATCGCGCGAGGAGCGCGTGCGCATGACCAAGCTGCGCCAGACCATCGCGCGCCGCCTGAAGGAGGCGCAGTCGACCGCCGCCATGCTGACCACCTTCAACGAAGTCGACATGTCGGCGGTGATGGCGCTCAGGACGAAGTACAAGGACGTTTTCGAGAAGAAGCACGGCGTGAAGCTCGGCTTCATGGGCTTCTTCACCAAGGCGGTCACCCACGCGCTGAAGGAAATCCCCTCGGTCAATGCCGAGATCGACGGCACCGACATCATCTTCAAGAACTATGCCCATATTGGTGTCGCGGTCGGCACCGAAAAGGGCCTCGTGGTTCCGGTCGTGCGCGATGCCGACCAGATGTCGATCGCCGAGATCGAGAAGGATATCGGCCGGCTGGGCATCGCAGCGCGCGACGGCAAGCTGTCGGTCGCCGACATGCAAGGCGGCACCTTCACCATCTCCAATGGTGGCGTCTACGGGTCGCTGATGTCGACGCCGATCCTCAATGCGCCGCAGTCGGGCATTCTCGGCATGCACAAGATCCAGGACCGGCCGGTCGTGGTCGGCGGCCAGATCGTGATCCGGCCGATGATGTATCTGGCGCTCAGCTACGATCACCGCATCGTCGACGGCAAGGAAGCCGTTACCTTCCTGGTGCGGGTCAAGGAAAGCCTGGAGGATCCGGAGCGGCTGGTGCTCGATCTGTGAGGCGGTCGGATGGCGGCTTGCGGCAAAGAGCGGCCAATGATGGCCCGTTTGCTTGGAGCCACCAAACCGGTTGCGCTGATGGCCGGGATCGTGATGACTACCGCAGCCGCCCAGGCCGCCTGCCCGATCGAACTTGCGGTCTATGGGGATAGCCAGAGCGGCAGCGAGATCGATTTTACCCCGACCGGCACATCGGCTGTTGTCACCAATACGTTCCGGCTGATCCTCGACAACAATGTGGTGCTGAACGGCATCGTCATGTGGACCACGGATGTTGCGCGGCCGAACGGCGCGCTGATGTACAAGTGCCCGGAAGGCGACGTGACCGGCGAGGAGCTTGCCGCCTGCACGCTGTGGAACGGCGTCATCTACACGTCGGACGACAAGGGCACTGTCGGGCTTTTGCCGGCCGAGGGTGTCGAGGCGCCGAAGACGCTGATCCTGCCCGATCTCGGGCCGGTGCTTAGGCAATCCCGGGCGTATGGCGGCGGAGGATTTTCGAAAGTGCCGTCGGATGTGTTCGCGATGAAAGGATGCCAGGAATGAGCGCGACGCAAAAAGTGCTGCTGGTCACCGGCGGCAGCCGCGGCATCGGCGCCGCCATCTGCCGGCTGGGGTCGGAGGCGGGCTATCGCGTCGCGGTCAATTACGCCTCCAACAAGGCCGCCGCCGATGCGCTGGTCGCCGAAATCAAGGACGGCGGCGGCGGAGCCGTTGCCGTCAGGGGCGATGTCGGCAAGGAAACCGATATCGTGGCCATGTTCGGCGCCGTCGACCGCGCCTTTGGCCGGCTCGACGCCTTCGTCAACAATGCCGGCATCGTCGACGTCAAGGCGCGCGTCGACGAGATGGATGTCGCGCGGCTGGAACGCATGATGCGCATCAATGTCATCGGCTCGTTCCTGTGCGCCCGCGAGGCGATCAAGCGCATGTCGACGCGGCATGGCGGGTCGGGTGGTGCGATCGTCAACATCTCGTCGGCGGCGGCGACGCTGGGCTCGCCGGGCGAATATGTCGACTATGCCGCCTCCAAGGGGGCCATCGACACCTTCACCATCGGCCTCGCCCGCGAGGTGGCTCTGGAAGGCATTCGCGTCAACGCGGTGCGGCCGGGCATCATCGACACCGACATCCACGCCTCCGGCGGCCAGCCGGACCGGATAGAACGGTTCCGCGATCTTCTGCCGATGAAAAGGGCGGGCACCGCGGATGAAGTCGCCGGTGCGGTCCTCTATCTTTTATCCGATGCCGCGTCTTATACGACGGGCGCGATCCTGAATGTCAGCGGCGGCCGCTGAGCCCCAAGCAAAAGGGAAACAAACATGGCTTATGACGTCGTTATCATCGGCTCGGGACCGGGCGGCTATGTCTGCGCCATCAAGGCGGCACAGCTTGGGCTGAAGGTCGCGGTGGTCGAGAAGAACGCGACCTTCGGCGGCACCTGCCTCAACATCGGCTGCATCCCGTCCAAGGCGCTGCTTTATGCCTCGGAAATGTTCGCCGAGGCCGGCCATTCCTTCGACACGCTCGGCGTCGAAATCCCGGCACCCAAGCTGAACCTGAAGAAAATGATGGCGCACAAGGATGCGACGGTGTCGTCCAACGTCAATGGCGTCGCCTTCCTGTTCAAGAAGAACAAGATCGATGCCTTCCGCGGCACCGGCAAGGTGGTCGCCGCAGGCAAGGTCTCGCTGATCGGCGAGGACGGCAAGGTCGAGGAGATCGAGACCAAGAACATCGTCATCGCCACCGGGTCCGATGTCGCCGGCATTCCCGGCGTCAAGGTCGACTTCGACGAAAAAATCATCGTGTCCTCGACGGGCGCGCTGTCGCTGGAGAAGGTGCCTGGCCATCTGGTGGTGGTCGGCGGCGGTGTCATCGGCCTCGAACTCGGCTCGGTCTGGGCACGGCTCGGCGCCAAAGTCACGGTGGTCGAGTTCCTCGACACCATTTTGGGCGGCATGGACGGCGAGGTGTCGAAACAGTTCCAGCGGATGCTCTCCAAGCAGGGCTTTGAGTTCAAGCTCGGCGCCAAGGTGACCGGCGTCGCCAAGGCCAAGAAGGGCGCGACCGTTACCTTCGAGCCGGTCAAGGGGGGTACTGCCGAAACCATCGAGGCCGATGCCGTGCTGATCTCGACGGGACGCCGCGCCTTTTCGGACAGCCTCGGGCTGAAGGAGGCCGGCGTCGAAGTCGACGAGCGCGGCCGGGTCAAGACCGACGGGCATCTCAGGACCAATGTTCCCGGGATCTACGCCATCGGCGATGTCATCGCCGGGCCGATGCTGGCCCACAAGGCCGAGGACGAGGGCGTGGCGGTGGCCGAGACCATCGCCGGCCAGGCCGGCCATGTGAACTATGACGTCATTCCGAGCGTCGTCTACACCAATCCGGAGATCGCGTCGGTCGGCAAGACCGAGGAAGAGCTGAAGAAGGCCGGCATCGACTACAAGGTCGGCAAATTCCCCTTCACCGCCAACGGCCGCGCGCGCGCCATGCTGCATACCGACGGTTTCGTGAAGATCCTGGCCGACAAGCAGAGCGACCGTGTGCTCGGCGTCCATATCGTCGGCTTCGGCGCCGGCGAGATGATCCATGAGGCGGCGGTGCTGATGGAGTTCGGCGGCTCGTCGGAAGATCTCGCCCGCACCTGCCACGCCCATCCGACGATGTCTGAAGCGGTGAAGGAAGCGGCGCTGGCCACCTTCTTCAAGCCGATCCACATCTAAGGGTGCCCAACGCTTCGTCGTCCTATGGCGGAGCAAGGAGCGAAGCGACGCGGCGTAGACCCCTGGAGCTGCTCCGCAGCCCAAGGGATCCATGCCGTGACTTCAGAGCGCTCCTGCGGTGCGGAATTCTGCTCCGCTGCATTCCTCGGCCGAGGTCGCGGCATGGATCCTCGGGTCAAGCCCGAGGATGGCGAACGGGCGGAGTGGCTTGGCGCCAAGACCCCCCAACGGTCATCACCCAAAACAAAACGGCCCGCCTTTCAGCAGGCCGTTCGTCTTGATATCGAGCCCCTTACTGGGCCGGCGCTGGTGCCGGGGCGGGCGCTGGTGCGGGAGCCGGCGCTGGTGCTGGTGCTGGTGCAGGAGCCGGGGCGGGCGCAGGAGCTGGTTCGGCTGGCTTGGCCGGTTCGGCGGGCTTCATCGGTTCAGCCGGTGCGGGCGCCGGAGCCGGTGTGCTGGCCGCTGGCGGCTCGGCGGGTGCCGGGTGCTCGCCACCACTTCTTCCGAAAACATAATACGCGACAATCGCCAGGATAACGACGACCAGTGCAATCAGCCAGGGGCTGCCGCCACCGCCGCTCGGCCGAGGGGCATTGGTGGTCGAATTGTACGGATCGTTTGGATTTGGTGTGTTCGCCATGAATGTGTCCTCCGGGAAAATGAAAAAGGTCAATCAACATCCATCAACGCGCAACCGTTGAATGGGTTTCACGCTAGCGGAGGAAAACGCCGGAAACGCGGCGTTTGCGTGCCTCCGCTGCCGTCCGACTCAATTGACGGCGGTGACAGTATAGCCGGCTTTGCGGAAATCCTCGACCAGTCCCTCTGGACCGGGAAGGTGCAGCGCGCCGACCGCCATGAAGGCGTTGCCCTTGGCCAGGATGGGCCCGGCATGATCGACCATCACCTTGTTGCGGCTGGTGATCATGGTCTCCTCGAAGGCGGCGTAGCCCGCAGGGTCGTCCTGCTCCTCGGGCATGGCGGCGCGGAACAGCGGCCAGAACATGCCGGTGTCGCCACGCTGGTAGAGCACGATCATGGTTTCGTTAATGTCGTTGACCTTGTCGCCCAGCTTCAGCGTGTCGACCAGGCCCTTCATATGAAAGGCGAGCGGCAGCGAGGCCATGGCGCGCAGCTGGCTCTCGGCCGTTTCCAATCCTTCCACCGGCTTGCCGGCCGCCTTGGCGCTCTCGGCCAGCTTGACGTCGAGCACCGGCGCGCCGCCGGACTGGCGGGCGAGTTCGCAAGCCGGAAGCGCCATCATGGCCGACAGCATCCACGGCTTCATCTTGGCGACCGTCGCCGGCGGGATGCCGCGCGCATCGAGCGCGGCGTTCATGGCCGCCGCTTCGTCCGGCGACAGCAGTGACGAAAGCGTCGTGGAGTCGGTGAACATCATCAGGTCCGGCTCTTTCAGCATCGCCGTCATCATCTTCTGCTTGTCGAGCACGTCGGTGGTCTCGATAATGAGGGTGGCGGCTGCATCGAAGGCCTTCTGTGCATAGGCCGGCAGCGTGGTGACGCGCGGATCGGTCATGTGCATGGTGCCGAACAGGTAGGATGGCTGTTCGCCTGATTTTTCCAGCTTCCACAGCAGCCCCTTGCCGTTCAGCGTGGCAGCCGCATCGGCCTCGATTTTGCCGTAGGTGGCGGGGTTGTTCTTCTGCAAGGCCGACAGCATGTCGGCGCCGGTACAGGTCGGGATTTCCGCGTGCGCCCTGCCGGCGGCGAACAGCAGGACGGCAAGGAAGGACAGGAAAAACAGCACGTTGAGCGCGACAAGCAGTTTCAGCGAGACGGAAGCCGCACGGTCGGCGATGGCGATGACACGTTTCATGGTCCCATTCCTAGGCCTGAAAAGCGGCAAAACCGTTAATCGCGAGGGCAAAATTGAAGGGTTCATGCCCTGGGATGGGCCGATTCGTAGATTTCCAGCAGCCTTGCGGTGTCGACACCGGTGTAGATCTGCGTCGTCGACAGGCTGGCGTGGCCCAGGAGTTCCTGGATGGTGCGCAGATCGCCGCCTCGGCCGAGCAGATGGGTGGCGAAGGAATGGCGCAAGGCATGTGGCGTCGCCGTGTCCGGCAGGTTGAGCGCCGAACGCAGCTTCGCCATGTCACGCTGGATGATGGCCGGGTTGAGCGGGCCGCCGCGCGCGCCGCGAAACAGCAGACCCTTCGGATCGAGGTGATAGGGGCAGAGCCGGCGGTATTCGGCGATCGCCCTGAGTGCCACCGGCAACACCGGCACCAGCCGTGTCTTGCCGCCCTTGCCGGTGACGCGCAGCACGGTGTCGGCTTCCGACGCCAGATCGGCGGCGGCGAGGCCAAGCGCCTCGGAAATGCGCAGGCCCGAGCCGTAGAGCAGTGTCAGCACGGCGGCGTTGCGGGCGGCGATCCAGGGTTCTTCCGCCAGTTGACCCTCGACGGAGACCACGTGCCTGGCATCGCTCGCCGTCAGCGGCTTGGGCAGCGATTTGGGCTGGCGTGGCGCGCGCAAGGCCGCGGCACCAGCTGCATTGGCCAAGCCCCGCCGCTCGAGGAACCGCAGCAGCGAGCGGATGCCGGCCAGGCCACGGCCAAGCGTGCGGGCGCCGGCGCCGGCATTGCGGCGGGCGGCGAGGAAACCGCGCAGGTCGGCCGGGCGCAGGTCGGCGATATCGGAAATGCCGGGCGGTCCGCCGATATGGCCGGTGAGGAAGTGCAGGAACTGGCGTGAATCGCGCTCATAGGCTTCCACTGTCTCGGGTGACAGGCGACGTTCACGCGCGAGCATCTTCAGCCAGCTTTCGCGCGCGGCCTGGAGATCGGCTTTTGCCGGTATGAGGAATTCCTGCATCGGGTCTGTTCCGGTTCGCCGTCATTTTCCGGCAGCCGGGTTAGGAAGCGGTGAAGAGCCCGTTATTGAAATGACGGCGAGGCGGCGCTAGAGCAGGGACAAAGGATTTTCGCCCATGAGCAAGCCGCAGAACCCCGTCCAGATGGCCGTAATCGGCGCCGCGCACGGCATCAAGGGCGAACTCAGGGTGAAAACCTTCACCGGCGAGCCAATGGCGCTGGCGGATTATGGGCCGCTCTACGCCAGGGATGGACGAGCCTTTCAGATAACCGACATAAGGCCCGCCAACACCGTTGTCGTGGTGCGCTTCAAGGGTGTCAGCGACCGCAATGCGGCCGAGGCGCTCGCCGGCACGGAGCTGTTCGTCGACCGTTCGATGCTGCCCGACGATGGCGAGGAGGACGAATTCTACCATGCCGACCTGATCGGGCTGGAGATCCGGGATGATACCGGTGCCGCCATCGGCAAGGTGGTCGCGGTGCACAATTTCGGCGGCGGCGACATCCTCGATGTGACGCTCGCCGGGCGCAAGGGCGTGCTGATCCCGTTCACGCAGGCCGCCGTGCCTGCCGTGTCGATCGCCGAGGGCTTTGTCCGCGTCGATCCGGTGGCGGCTGGACTGGTCGAGGACGAGGACGGCGAGGCGCCGCGCGAGGAGGATTTCGACCCGAAGGGCCGGCCGCGCGGACCGCGCGACGCCGGGGGCAACCGGTGAGTTTTGCCGCGTCGGTGCTGACGCTCTATCCCGAGATGTTCCCGGGCCCGCTAGGCTTGTCGCTGGCCGGGCGGGCGCTGGAGGCGGGCACATGGTCTCTGGAGGCGATCCAGATCCGCGACTTCGCCGCCGACAAGCACCGCACCGTCGATGACACGCCGGCCGGCGGCGGGGCCGGCATGGTGATGCGGGCCGATGTCCTGGCCAGGGCGATCGACCATGCCTCGCCGGCGGGCGATGTGCGTCCGCGCCTGCTGATGAGCCCGCGCGGCAAACCACTGACGCAGGCTCGCGTGCGCGAACTCGCCGCCGGGCCGGGTGCCGTCATCCTGTGCGGCCGCTTCGAAGGTGTCGACCAGCGGGTGATCGATGCGCGAAACCTGGAAGAAGTCTCGATCGGCGATTTCATCCTGTCCGGGGGCGAGCCGGCGGCGCTGGTGCTGCTCGACGCCGTGGTGCGGCTGTTGCCCGGGGTGATGGGCAATGCGGTCTCCGGGGAAGAAGAGAGTTTCGAAAACGGCCTGCTCGAACATCCGCACTATACACGACCGCAGGAATTCGAGGGCCGGGAGATTCCCGAAGTGCTGATCTCCGGCAATCACAAGAAGATCGCCGCCTGGCGCCGCGCGCAGTCGGAGACGCTGACGAAAGAGCGGCGACCCGATCTGTTCGGCGATCAGCCTTTGCTGAAGTAGTAAAAAGCCAGAAACAGGCCGACGGCGATGACGAAGCCGCGCACCACGTTCTGCGGTACGCGCTTGGCGATCCAGACGCCGGCATAGCCGCCCAGCGCCCCGCCCGGGATCATGACGATCGCCTCCGGCCAGGCGACGACGCCGCCCGAGACGAAGACGACGATGGCGACAGCCGCGATGACCACGGCCAGCATGTTCTTCAGTGCGTTCAGGCGGTGGTAGTCGCCGGCCTGGGTCAGGCCGAGGGTGGCCAGCATCATCACGCCCATGCCGGCGCCGAAGAAGCCGCCATAGATAGCGGTGACGAATTGCGCCAGCGAGCCGGCGAGTGAGCCCACGGCCGCTTCGTGTCCGGGTTTCGGCGCCGGCTTCAGCCATGGCCCGGCGGCAAACAGTGCCGTCGCGCCCAAAAGCAGCCACGGCACCAGGACGCGAAAGGACGGATTGTCGAGCGCCAGCAGGATCAGGGCGCCGGCTAGCGCGCCGACGGCCGAGATCAGGCAGAGCAGCAGCGCGCCGCGCCAGAAGTGCCTGATGTCGGCCCAGTAAGCGAGGGTCGAGGTGATGTAGCCGGGGAACTGCGTCACCGACGAGGTGGCGTTGGCCACGATCGGGGGGACGCCGACCAGTGTCATGGCGCCGAAGGTGATGAAGGTGCCGCCGCCGGCGACCGCGTTGGCGGCGCCTGACAGAAAGCCCGCCAGGAAGAGCAGGATGGCGTCGAAGACAGACATGGATAACCGCCGTGAAGGAGTGTGCTATTCTGGCTTAGGAAGCTTGGTGGACAGACGCAACCCGGCACGGCAGGATTAAGATGGTGCCATGCTGGGAGCCATGCCGGCAAAAAATGCACGGGCAAGGCGTGACAAAGCGCCGAAATAGCTGTATGTGCCCGCCCGTACCGGCAAGAACAAATCTGCCGGACCCGTCAACAATGACGGTGTAGTCGCCCCTGCCCGATGTCTGGGAGACAAATGTCTTGGAGACAAAGGACATAGCCGAGCGGTCAATGGAACTGCGAGGCGAGCGTAGGGCGCTCTGACTGTCGGAAGAACAAGAAGTGGATTTTTAGATGGATCTCATCCGTCAGCTCGAGGCCGAACAGGCCGCCAAGATCGAAGCCAAGCGCAAGCTTCCCGAATTCCAGCCCGGCGACACCGTGCGCGTCCAGGTCCGCGTGACCGAAGGCACCCGCACCCGCGTCCAGGCTTACGAGGGCGTCGTCATCGCCCGCGCCGGTTCCGGCTTCCAGGAAAATTTCACCGTCCGCAAGATCTCCTACGGCGAAGGCGTCGAGCGCGTGTTCCCCGTCTACTCGCCGATGGTCGAAGGCGTCGAGATCGTGCGCCGCGGCAAGGTGCGTCGCGCCAAGCTCTATTACCTGCGCGATCGTCGCGGCAAGTCGGCCCGTATTTCGGAAAACACCGGCGTGCGCGCCCGCAAGCTCAATGATGAGGAGCGCGACGCGCTGAACGCCGAGAAGGCGCGCATCGAGGCCGAGAAGGTCGCAGCCGCCCAGGCGCTGGCCGCCGAGACGGCCGCCAAGGAAGCCGCCGAGAAGAAGGCAGCCGCCGAAGCTGAAGCGGCAGCCAAGGCTGCCGCTGAAGCGACCCCGGCCGAATAAGAGTTCGACGAAGGATTTTGAAAAGGCGGCTTCGGCCGCCTTTTTTCGTTTCACCGAACTGTGAACGGGTTCAGCCTCGGTGATCGGGGTCGACAATTGACGTCCAATAATATTGCGTACTAAATAATAGTGCACAATCTAATTGGAGAATGGAAGATGGCACTCTACACCACACAGGCCCATGTGACGGGCGGTCGCGCAGGCCATGGCGAAACCAGCGACGGCCTGCTCAAGGTCGATCTGGCGATGCCCAAGGAGCTCGGCGGACCGGGGGGCGCGACCAATCCCGAACAGCTTTTCGCCGTCGGCTATGCCGCCTGCTTCGAAAGCGCGATCCGCTTCGTGGCGCGCAAGCAGAAGCTGCCGCTCGAGGACGCAGCGGTAGCGGCCACCGTCAGCCTGCTTCCCAATGGCGAAGGCTTCAGGCTCGGCGTCGCGTTGGCAGCGGAGACGAAAGGCCTTGATCAGGCGGCGGCGGAAGCGCTTGTATCGGCGGCGCATCAGATTTGCCCTTATTCGAATGCCATCAGGGGCAATGTCGAGGTGGCGCTTTCGGTAAAGGCGGCATGACGACAAAGGTCGAAACGAAAGCCAGAGAAGCCCCGGCGGAGGCCGCCGGGGCGCACCCGGTGCCACGGCTCGATCAACAGCTCTGTTTCGCGCTCTATTCGGCGAGCGGATTGATGACCAAGCTCTACCGGCCGTTGCTCGATCCGCTCGGCCTGACCTATCCGCAATATCTGGTGATGCTGGCGCTGTGGGAACGCGCGCCGAGCACGGTGGGCGACCTTGGCGCAGCGCTCGGCCTGGATTCAGCGACGCTGACCCCGCTGCTCAAGCGAATGGAAGCGGGCGGCCTCGTCACCCGCCGGCGCGATGCCGACGACGAGCGCCGGGTGCTGGTCGAGCCGACGGCCAAGGGCCAGGCGCTGCGCGCGAAGATGAAGGATGTGCAGGCGGCGCTCGATTGCGGCATGCCGCTGGAGCGGACTGAGCTCAAAACCCTTCACGGCACGCTCACCCGCCTTGTCGCGGGATTGCGCGAAGCCGTGACCGAGCAAGATTGATCGCGGCAAGGACTGTCCTCAAAACCGCCTTCCGGAAGCACTGGAATCCACGTGAACACGCAAAGTCGCGGTGGACCCGTCTTGCAAGGCGCTTGCGGGAAGCTAAAGTCGGCGCCGGATTTCTCTGCCGCGCAAGCATCGCGCGGCCAATCATTTCGGGGAGTGTGTCATGACCAAATCGAAATTGCTGCTGGCGGGCCTGTTGGCTCTGGTCCTGGCGCCCGTTGCCGCCTTCGCGCAGGCGTTGCCCGATCTCGGCGGCAAGAAGGTCGTGGTGGTGACCGAAAACGCCTATCCGCCGCTCCAGTTCATCGACGCCAAGACCGGCAAACAGATCGGCTGGGAATATGACGCGATGAACGAGATCGCCAAGCGGCTCAATTTCAAGGTCGAGTACCAGAACACCTCTTGGGATGCGATGATCCAGGCGGTCTCCGACAACCAGTACAACATCGGCATGACCGGCATCACCATCAAGGACGACCGCAAGCAGAAGGTCGACTTCTCCGATCCCTATATGCGCTCGGAACAGTTCATGCTGGTGCGCGGCGATGAAAGCCGCTTCACCGACGCCAAGACCTTCGGCGCCTTCAAGGACGGACTAATTGGCGCACAGGCCGGCACCACGCCCTTCTACACCGCCGTCTACAGTGTGCTCGACGGCAATGAGCAAAACCCGCGCATCAAACTGTTCGAGACGTTTGGCGCCACCGTGCAGGCACTGAAGTCCGGCGACGTCGATGTCGTGCTGACCGACGGCACCGCCGGCAAGGGTTATGTCGATGCTTCGGAGGGCAAGCTGAAGCTGATCGGCGGCCCGCTCGGCACCGAGGATTTCGGCTTCATCTTCCCCAAGGGCTCCGACCTCGTGAAGCCGGTCAACGCGGCGATCGCAGCGCTGAAGGCGGATGGCACCTTCGATGCGCTGAACAAGAAGTGGTTCCTTGATTACAAGATGGGGCAGTGAGCCAATCTTGTTGAGGGCGTGGTCTGATGGGCAGGGATTTGCGTTGGCGCGTCCCCCTCGCAGTTCCTGCGTCGCCGACCTCTGCTAATGGCAGCCCCCACCATTTCCAAACCCGACTTCCCCTGGTGGCTCGCCGTTGCCGGTGTCCTTGCGCTGGCGGCTGCCCTCGCCATCGCCGCCAGCGATCTCTATGCGCAGGTCTTCGCCACTGTCGCCAAGGGCATCGGCATCACCGTCTTCGTCACTGTCATCGCCTTCGTCCTGGCGTCGGTGATCGGCCTCGGCATCGCTTTGATGGGACTGTCGGGTTCGGCCTGGCTGCGGCAGATCGCGCGCTTCTATGTCGAGATCATTCGTGGCGTGCCGATCCTGGTGCTGCTGTTCTGGATAGCCTTTGCCGGCGCGCCGGCCTTCGTCGCGGCCTGGAACGGGCTGACCGCGCCATTGCAGAATGCCGGCGTCCTCGGCGAATTGCTGGTGCGTGACGTGTCGTTGCTGTGGCGTGCCATCATGGCGCTCACCATCGGCTATTCGGCCTTCATCTCCGAGGTTTTTCGCGCCGGCATCCAGTCGGTCGAGAAAGGTCAGATCGAGGCAGCGAAGGCTTTGGGGCTGAGCCGTGCGCAGCGCTTCCGGCTGGTCGTGTTTCCGCAGGCGATCCGCACCATCCTGCCGCCGCTCGGCAATGATTTCGTCGCCCTGGTCAAGGATTCCTCGCTGGTCTCGGTGCTCGGCGTCGCCGACATCACGCAGATGGGCAAAGTGTATGCCGCCGGCTCGTTCCGCTTCTTCGAGACCTATTCTATAACAGCCTATATCTATCTCATCCTCACCGTCGGCCTGTCGCTGGCGCTCAGGGCGCTGGAGCGGCGTTTGCGCCGCCAGCACGAGGAATAGTTTTTCGGCCGGGACAGCGTTACGCTCGGCTGCTTAAGGAGCTGCCAGTGAACATCGACAAGGCCAATGCGGCGCTGGATTCGGTCTACACGGCCGAAACCCCCGAAACGCTGGCGCGGGCCTATGCCGCATGGGCCGCGACCTATGATGGCGAAACCGCCTCGCTCGGGTATCTCCTGCCGTTCCTGATCACCGCCTGGGTTACCCGCCACGTGCCTGTGGGAGAAGGGCCGTTGCTCGACGCCGGCTGCGGCACGGGCCTGTCGGGACCGTCGCTGAAGGCGCTCGGCTACAGCGACATTGCCGGACTCGACCTGTCGGACGACATGCTCAAGATCGCCGGCAGCCGCAATGCCTACAGCGAGCTGAAGCAGGCAATGCTGGGCGGGCCGCTGCCATGGCCGGACGGCTATTTCCGCGCCTTCTTCTCCACCGGCGTGTTCACCATCAGCCACGCGCCGGCCGCCGGCCTGCATGAACTGGTGCGCATCACGAAAAAGGGCGGCCACGCCATCTTCACGGTGCGCGACCAGGTGTTTGAGAGTGGCGGTTTTCAGGCTGTGTTCGATGAGTTGGAACAGGCAGCGAAATGGCGGGCGGTCGAGGCAAGCCCGTGGTTTCGCTGTTACGCCATCGCCGAGCCCGACGCGATGGTGAAGACTTTCGTGTTCGAGGTGATGTAAGCCGAGGGAAGAAGTGCTGGCGACACGCCGCAATTGCCGAAAAGCCAAAACATTGCTATCTAGCCCGCCATGGAAAAGCTTTTCAGCGATCCGGCCTACAAGGGGTTCGTGCTGCAGGACAGAAAACGCCTGCCGTCGCGCTTTTCCGCGCGCGTGTCCGGCGCCCTGACCAGCCGACTTCGCTAATCCCTGACGGCCGGCCGCGGGCTTGCGGCATCAGCTCTTTCCCATTCTCATATCGACGGATTTACGCACATGAGCGCACCGCGCACCCTCTACGACAAGATTTTCGACGACCACGTCGTCGACCGCCAGGACGACGGCACCTGCCTGCTCTACATCGACCGCCACCTCGTCCATGAGGTGACCAGCCCGCAGGCCTTCGAAGGCCTGCGCATGAGCGGCCGGAAAGTCCGTCACCCGGAAAAAACGCTGGCCGTGGTCGACCACAACGTCTCGACCTCGCCCGAGCGCAAGTTCGGCATCAAGAACGAGGAAAGCCGCATCCAGGTCGAAGCGCTGGCCAGGAACGCCAGGGATTTCGGCGTCGAATATTATTCGGAGAACGATATCCGCCAGGGCATCGTCCACATCATCGGCCCCGAGCAGGGCTTTACGCTGCCCGGCATGACCATCGTCTGCGGCGACAGCCACACTTCGACGCACGGTGCCTTCGGCGCGCTGGCGCATGGCATCGGCACGTCCGAGGTCGAGCATGTGCTGGCGACGCAAACGCTGATCCAGCGCAAGGCCAAGAACATGCTGGTGCGCGTCGACGGCCAGCTGCCGGAAGGGGTCACCGCCAAGGACATCATCCTTGCAATCATCGGCGAGATCGGCACCGCCGGCGGCACCGGCTATGTCATCGAATATGCCGGCGAGGCGATCCGTGCGCTGTCGATGGAAGGCCGCATGACGATCTGCAACATGTCGATCGAGGGCGGCGCGCGCGCCGGCCTGATCGCGGCCGACGAGACCACCTTCGCCTATGTCAAGGACAAGCCGCGCGCGCCGAAGGGCGCTGCCTGGGACGCGGCGCTCGAATACTGGAAGACGCTGCAGACCGACGAAGGCGCGCATTTCGACAAGGTGATCGTGCTCGACGCGGCCAAGCTGCCGCCGATCGTCTCCTGGGGCTCCTCGCCCGAGGATGTCGTCTCCGTGCAGGGCATCGTGCCGAACCCGGAAGACATCACCGACGAGAACAAGCGCACCTCCAAGCTGCGCGCGCTCGACTATATGGGCCTGACGCCGGGGACGAAGATCACCGACATCACCCTCGACCGCGTCTTCATCGGCTCCTGCACCAACGGCCGCATCGAGGATCTGCGCGCCGTCGCCAAGGTGGTCGAGGGCAAGACAGTCAGCCCGCATGTCGATGCCATGATCGTGCCGGGCTCCGGCCTGGTCAAGGAGCAGGCCGAAGCCGAGGGGCTGGACAAGATCTTCCGCGCCGCCGGGTTCGACTGGCGCGAGCCGGGCTGTTCGATGTGCCTGGCCATGAACGACGACCGGCTGAAGCCGCATGAGCGCTGCGCCTCGACCTCGAACCGCAATTTCGAAGGCCGCCAGGGCTTCAAGGGCCGCACCCACCTTGTGTCGCCGGCCATGGCGGCCGCCGCGGCGATTGCCGGCCACTTCGTCGACATTCGGGACTGGAAATAAGCCAGGCTGGAGTTGACCCGAGCCTTTGCAGGGCTTGGGTCAAGCCTTCCTGTCGCGCCGGATGAGTTCATGGAATTCCTCGCGGCGCCCAGGTTCGTCCGCCGCGACCACGAGCGCCAGCTGCTCTTCGTCGAAGAGCTTGAACCACTCGTCCCATTCGACAAGCTCATAGCCGCCGGCGTTGACGGGCCGTTCCGGCTGGTCCTGGTCCTGATAGGCGTGCTGGCCGAAGACCAGCCTAAGCATGGGCTGCGTCCCAGCCTCTGGCGATATGTCGACGATGGCGGGAAAGCCGGCACGCCCGGCAGCCCATGAACGGATTGCATCGTGGTCGGTCAATGTGATCGTGTCGGCCATGGCCTGCTCCTGGATTGTGGATTCAGGAACGCTTCCGACAGCACCGGGTTCCCGCAAACATACGGCGCCGACAGCCCAGGCTTAACGGCTTGTTTGGGCTTGCCCTCTAAGGTCTTCCGCGACGTCAGCAGAGGGGAAGTCACAGTCCTTTGGACACCGGCCTGTTCATAGCGTTGCTCAATCCGACGATCGCGCTGGCGCTCGGCGCGGCCTTCCTCATGCTGTGGTTCCATCAGCGCCATCGCCCCTATCTGGCGGTGCTGGCGCTCAGCTACTGCGTCTCGGCGCCCGGCTTCCTGTTCCAATATTTCACCTTGCCCATCGGTGTGACGCTGACCAAGCTGGTGTCGAACATCTGCTTCACCATCGCTGCCTGCTGCCTGTCCGGCGCCATTATCGCCCGCTACGGCCGGAAGGTGCCCGGCGTGGGGATCGCCGTGCTGGCGGGCGGCGGCCTTGCGGCATTCGCGTGGTTCCTGTTCGTCACCCCGGATCTCACCTGGCGCATCCTGGCGATGAATTTCGGTTTCGGCGGCGTCAGCCTGCTCGTCGCCGCCGAACTGCGCCCGGTGCGCAACAACGGCCCGACAGAAAAGATCCTGTTCGTGCTGTCGCTGCTGTCCAGCGTCAATTTCTTCGTGCGCACCCTGGCGGTCGTCATCGCGCACGGGCCCTTCGCCGGTTATGACGGCTTCTACGGCTCGTCCTACTGGACGACGGCGCTGCTGTCGCACGCGCTGCTGTCGCTGCTGATCGCGCTTTGCCTCTTCACCGCCGCCGCGCTCGACGTGATGAAGGCGCTGAAGACGGAAACCCACACCGACCCGCTTTCGGGGCTGCTCAACCGCCGGGGTTTCGAGGAGCGGGCCGCCATGCTGCTGCAGCGTTGCGCCGTGGCCAAATTCCCGGTGGCGCTGGTGCTGGCGGACCTCGACCATTTCAAGGCGCTCAACGATATGCACGGGCATGCCGCCGGCGACCGCGTGATCGCGGATTTCGCCGGGAAGCTGCGCTCGGCCACGGGAGCGCGAGGTGCCGCGGGGCGCATCGGCGGCGAGGAATTCGCCGTGCTTTTGCCGCTGACCGATCTCGCCGCGGCGCGGCTCTTCGCCGAGGCGGTGCGCACACTCTATTCGGCCGGCGGCGTCGACGGGCTTCCCGCCGGCACCAAGGTTACCGCCAGCTTCGGCGTGGCGGCCCGCAGCGGCGACGAGACGCTGGAACCGTTGATGCGACGGGCCGACGAGGCGCTTTACAAGGCCAAGAAAAATGGTCGCGACAGCGTGCGCCTCTCCTACGAGCGACCGGAGACGGTGTTCGTGCCGGAGCCGCTCAGGGCCAGCTGACCGCCGCGTTCGCGCTTCGCGTTAACGTCTTTTTCGCCCGTCGATGTTTAGCTATCGGCGGGGGTTTGAGGATAGATGAGCGGCGCCAACTTCATCCTGTTGATCAATCTGGCGGTTGCCGCCCTGCTGGCGGCATCCTTCATGGCTGTCTCGTTCCATGATGCCGGCCGCGCGCCGGCACGCTGGATGGCGTCAGCTTATGTCCTGGGCGTGGTCTATTCAGCGATCGAATTCAGCATTCCGGCCTTCAACGATGCGCGGCTTCCTGTGGTTACGGCCTTTGCCGTTTTCCTCGGCGCCACCATTGCCTTCAACGGCGGACTTGCCCGCAAATATGGCGTGGCGCCGCCATGGACGCCGATGCTGTTCTTCCTGGCCGCAACCACCATCGCGGTCTATTTCGTGCAGGATCTGCCGCGCCAGTCGCTCACCCGCATCATGGCCTACCAGCTTCCCTACGCCGCCATGCAGTTCGTTGGCCTTGGCATCGTCTGGGCGTCTAGGCAAAGCCGCGGTCGCCTCGATCTGATCCTGATGGCGGTGCTGGCGGCCAGCGGCCTGCAGTTTGCCTCAAAGCCGTTCATCGCGCATGCGCTCGGCGGCTGGGGCGCCAATCCGCAGGCCTATCTGCAAAGCAGCTACGCGCTGGTGTCGCAGTCGCTGGGCACTGTCTTTGCCCTGGCACTGGCGCTGCTGACGCTGGGCATTCTCGTTCGCGATGTGCTTGCCGAAGTGACGTCGAAGTCGGAGGTGGACACGCTGTCGGGCCTGCTCAACCGTGGCGGCTTCACGCGTCATGCGGAGCTGGCCGTACACGACGCCACGCGCCTGGGCGTGCCGGTGGCGATGGTCATTGCCGATCTCGATCATTTCAAGTCCGTCAACGACAGCTTCGGCCATGCGTCCGGCGACCGGGTGATCGAGGCCTTTGCCGGTCTGCTGCGAGAAGCGGCCGAGGACCATCACGTGGTTGGCCGCATCGGCGGCGAGGAGTTCGCCGTTATCCTGACAGGCGCCAACCTTGCAGCCGCCCGGCTGTTCGCGGAAGGCACCCGCCACGCGTTCGGCGCATTGCCCATCAGCGGGTTGCCGGCCGACAACCGCTGCACGTCGAGCTTCGGCATTGCCGAGCTCCACGTGAGCGAGGGGTTTTCCGACCTGATGCGGCGCGCGGATGAAGCGCTCTACCTGGCAAAGAATGCCGGGCGCGACTGCGTGCGTGTCTCCACCGGGCCGGCCGATGGGCTGGCCGTGTTCAAAATCGGCTAGGCCCGCATCAACGGCAGGGGCTGAGCTCAGGCATTTCGCCGTCGGACAGGCCGTACATATAGGAGCGGCCCTTGACGAACACCGGCGGGCGATAGCAGTCGCCTTCACCCGATATGTCGTCGGATTCGTTCTGGTAGATCACCTTGGGCTGGCCGGCGCTGGTGTAGTCGGACAATTGCCTGGCCAGCTTGCCTTCGCCGACGATGATGCGCTTGTAGCCGGCTGCGCTGTCGATGACGAGATTGCCGAACGAATCGGCGTAGACGCGGTCATGATGGCGCAAGCCGGCCTCGGCCGGCGCGGCCTCCGTGACGGCAAGCGCTGCCAGCGTGAGGGCCGCGAGGCCTGTCCGCACTGATTTAGCCCGCACTGATTTAGAACGCATGTCGCTCTCCCTTTGTCGGCGCGAGAGAGATCGCGCCCCGATCTGGTCCGAATCGGAAATTAACCCTTTCTTAACCTTTGTTAAGGGGAGGAGCGGCCCGACGGCCGTTTCTTAATGAAGATGGTTAATTTCGCGGTCGCCGCCGATGTCCCAACGGGACGACATGGCCGCTCGAATCCGGGGTGAACTTGATCTTGGCGCGCCGCGTGGCTAGCGTGCCCAGCCATGAGGGGGCAGCACATGATGTTTGACCGAACGCTTCGGATGTCGTTCGCTATTCCGCTGCTTCTCGCGGCCGGCGCCTGTGTGCCGGAGGACGGCGCGCCCAAGGCCGCCAACACAGTGACACCCGTGGTGGCGCCTGCTGCTCCCGTCCAGCAACAGTCCGCGCGACTGGCGACCAAGATCACCACCGACCTCACCGCCCCACGCTTCACCACGGGCACGGCCACCTACAGATGCGGCAATGGCGGCATGATCACCATTCAGAATCTCGGCACGTCGCTGCGCGTGGTCGGCCAGGAAGGCGCCACCGAGGAGTTCGCGGCGTCACCGGCAAACCAGAGCAGCCGCTACCAGGCGGTCACGCATGACGCAATCGTGATCGACGGACGCGAGGCGCTGGTGATGAAGAAGGGATCGACGCCGCAGACCTGCACCCGGTGAGCCAAATCTCGACACGGCCGCGCCCCTGGCGAGACATGCTGCACTGCAGCGATATCAAGCCGGCTTCGGCCGTTCGCCCGCTAATCGATTGAAGCCGCATCCGGGCTTTTAGTCAGACTAAATTACGTTTTCGAAACGGTTTTCTGGCTTTGACGCGGTGCAAAAAGAGCATTAGAAACCGGCTGTCCGAAGTCGCAACCGGAAGCGGCAATGCCGCATTTCCACCTGAGGCGGCAGACGCCGAACTGGGGCAGCCATGAGCAAATCACCAGCCACCCAAGCCAGACGCGAAAGGCCGCTTTCGCCGCACCTGAGCGTGTACCGGCCGCCGATCACCATGACGATGTCGATCATCCATCGCATCACCGGGGGCGCGCTTTACTTCGGCACGCTGCTGGTTGCCGTCTGGCTGATGGCGGCGGCATCCTCGCAGCCGGCTTTCGATTGGGTGAACTGGGCCTTCGGCACCTGGCTCGGGCGGCTGATCCTGTTCGGCTATAGCTGGGCGCTGATGCATCACATGCTGGGCGGTGTCCGCCATCTGATCTGGGACACCGGCGCCGGGCTGGAAAAACACACGGCCTCGAAGATCGCCTGGGCGACGCTTGCCGGCTCGGTTCTGCTCACGCTGCTGATCTGGGTCGCCGGCACCATGGCGCGGGGAGCCTTGTGATGAGTGCGAAGAACACCGACATGCGTACCCCGCTGGCCAGGGTGCGCGGCCTGGGCTCTGCCCGCGAAGGCACCGGGCATTTCTGGCGCCAGCGATTGACGGCGATCGCCAACATCCCGCTGATCCTGTTTTTCACCGGGTTCCTGATCGCGCTCAACGGCGCCGGCTATGCACAGGTGCGGGCAGCGCTCGCCAACCCGTTCGTGGCACTGGTGATGGCCCTGGTGCTCATCTCGCCGCTCTATCATATGCGTATCGGCATGCAGGTGATCATCGAGGACTATGTGCATGGCGAAGGCATGAAGCTGGCGCTGATCGCCCTCAACACATTCTTCACCATAGCAGTCGGCGTCGCTTCGCTGTTCGCCCTGCTGAAACTGGCATTCGGAGGCTGAAGTCTTGGCCCAGGACACGAAATCAGCCAACGCGGCAGGCTACACCTTTGTCGATCACAAGTTCGACGTGGTCGTCGTCGGCGCCGGCGGCGCCGGGCTGCGCGCCACGCTTGGCATGGCTGAACAGGGCCTGCGCACCGCCTGCATCACCAAGGTGTTCCCCACCCGCTCGCACACGGTTGCCGCGCAAGGCGGCATCGCCGCGTCGCTGTCCAACATGGGCCCGGATTCCTGGCAGTGGCACATGTACGACACCGTCAAGGGCTCGGACTGGCTGGGCGACGTCGACGCCATGGAATATCTGGTGCGCGAAGCCCCGGCCGCCGTTTACGAACTCGAACATTACGGCGTGCCGTTCTCGCGCACCGAAGAGGGCAAGATCTACCAGCGGCCGTTCGGCGGCCACATGATGAACTATGGCGACGGGCCGCCGGTGCAGCGCACCTGTGCGGCCGCCGACCGCACCGGCCATGCCATCCTGCACACGCTCTACGGCCAGTCGCTGAAGAACAACGCGCAGTTCTTCATCGAGTATTTCGCGCTCGATCTGATCATGGAACCGGACGGCACCTGCACCGGCGTCGTGGCGTGGAATCTGGACGACGGCACCATCCACCGCTTCTTGGCCAAGATGGTGGTGCTGGCGACCGGCGGCTATGGGCGCGCCTATTTTTCGGCGACCTCGGCACACACCTGCACCGGCGACGGTGGCGGCATGGCGGCGCGGGCGGGGTTCCCGTTGCAGGACATGGAGTTCGTGCAGTTTCACCCGACCGGAATCTATGGCGCCGGCTGCCTGATTACCGAGGGCGCGCGCGGCGAGGGCGGCTATCTCGTCAACTCCGAGGGCGAACGCTTCATGGAGCGCTACGCACCGTCGGCCAAGGACCTCGCCTCGCGCGATGTCGTCTCGCGCTGCATGACGCTGGAAATTCGCGAAGGCCGCGGCGTCGGCAAGGCCAAGGACCACATCTTCCTGCACCTCGATCATCTCGATCCGGCGGTCTTGCACGAAAGGCTTCCAGGCATTTCGGAGTCGGCGAAAATCTTCGCCGGCGTCGACCTGACCAAGGAGCCGATCCCGGTGCTGCCGACGGTGCACTACAATATGGGCGGCGTGCCGACCAATTATTGGGGCGAGGTGCTCAATCCAACCGCGGACAACCCCGACCGGGTCTCGCCCGGCCTGATGGCGGTCGGCGAGGCCGGTTGCGCTTCCGTGCACGGTGCCAACCGGCTTGGCTCGAACTCGCTGATCGACCTGGTGGTGTTCGGCCGCGCCGCGGCGATCCGCGCCGGCCAGGTCATCGACCGCAAGGCGGCGATCCCGTCGCCCAACCAGGCTTCGGTCGACAAGATCATGGATCGCTTCGACCGGCTCCGCCACGCCAACGGCTCGACGCCGACGGCTGTCCTTCGTGAAAAGATGCAAAAGGCGATGCAGGAAGACGCCGCGGTGTTCCGCACGCAGGAATCGCTCGAAAACGGCTGCAAGCGTATTTCGGAAATCTGGACCGAGCTCAAGGATGTCAAAGTCTTCGACCGCTCGATGATCTGGAACTCGGACCTGGTCGAGACTCTGGAACTGGAAAACCTGATGGCCAACGCCATCACCACCGTCTACGGCGCCGAGGCGCGCAAGGAGAGCCGTGGCGCGCATGCCCGGGAAGATTTTTCCGCCCGCGACGACGCCAACTGGCGCAAGCATACGCTCGCCCATCTCAGCGAGGACGGCGCGGTGACGCTGACCTATCGGCCGGTGCATACCGAGCCGCTTTTGGCCGAAAAGGACGGCGGCATCAGTCTGGCCAAGATAGCGCCGAAGGCCAGGGTGTACTGAGGATGGCGACGGCGGCGGGATATTCCGGTACGCCCCTGCCGGCCAAGCTCGGCCTGAAGGATGGGATGATTGCCGCCTTCATCGCGCTGCCGCCGGAACTCGCGGACCTCGCCGAGGCCGTCGATTTCGCCGAGGTCGACCGGCTGGCCGAATGGTCCGACATTTCGGGCGTGGTGTTGAAATACGACGCCGTCCACGCCTTCACCAGACAGCGCGCCGAGATCGAGGATCGCCTCGGCGCACTCGAGGCGGCGATCAGGCGCGACGGCATGGTCTGGGTCTCCTGGCCAAAGAAGGCCTCGAAAGTGGCCACCGACGTCACCGAGGGCGTTGTCCGTGCTGAAGCGCTCAAGCTCGACCTTGTCGACGTCAAGGTTGCCGCCGTGAACGAAATCTGGTCCGGGCTGAAGCTCGTCATCCGAAAGGACCTGAGGTAATGGTCGAACTCACGCTCCCAAAGAACTCGAAGGTCCAGCAGGGCAAGACCTGGCCGAAGCCGGAGGGTGCCACCAATCTCAGGGAATACCGCATCTATCGCTGGTCGCCGGACGACGACGAGAACCCGCGCATGGACACCTACTTCGTCGATATGGACGATTGCGGGCCGATGGTGCTCGACGCGCTGCTGTGGATCAAGAACAAGATCGACCCGACGCTGACCTTGCGCCGCTCCTGCCGCGAAGGCATTTGCGGTTCCTGCGCCATGAACATCGACGGCTCGAACACGCTCGCCTGCACCAAGGGCTGCGACGGCATATCGGGCGCGATCAAGATCTATCCGCTGCCGCATATGCCCGTGATCAAGGATCTGGTGCCCGATCTTACCAATTTCTACGCCCAGCACGCCTCCATCGAGCCATGGCTGAAGACGGTATCGCCAACGCCGGCCAAGGAATGGCTGCAGAGCCACGAGGACCGCGAAAAGCTCGACGGGCTTTACGAGTGCATATTGTGCGCCTGTTGCTCGACCTCGTGCCCGAGCTACTGGTGGAACGGCGACCGCTATCTCGGCCCGGCGACGCTGCTGCAGGCCTATCGCTGGCTGATCGACAGCCGCGACGAGGCCAAGGGGGAACGGCTCGACAATCTCGAAGACCCGTTCCGGCTCTATCGCTGCCACACCATCATGAACTGCGCGCAGACCTGCCCGAAGGGGCTCAATCCCGCGAAGGCCATCGCCGAGATCAAGAAGATGATGGTGGAGCGGCGCGTTTAGGTTCGGCGGAGGATCGCCTCATCGGTTATGATCCTTCGCGCGCCCTCTGATGTTCAACGATGCGCATGCCGCCGCCAACCAGAAGCCGGCGCGTGAGCCGGTGATGGCGCTGTCGACTTTGCACAAGCCGGCCGGCTGATCGAGAATCGGTACTCGCCTGAAATACGCGGCGGCCATCCTCACCAACAATGCGCTGAGATCAAGGATCCCCTCAGCGTCGTCGAAGCGGCTACCAGGCGCCACGGCATGGCCTGGATATGTGACGCGCCCATCATTGCTATCATGCACGCTGCTCGCCCAAAGCCGAGGCGATTATTGGGGTGACTTACATTAGAGGCGCCTTATTAGCAAACTGTCATCTATACACTATGACGCGGCATTATCTTAGTATAGCGTTAAGCGGTTCTCGATAGATACTTCGGAAGTCGTCGCTCGAGTACAGAGTATGAGTGGATTTCCTGCGGTTCGTTACTGGCCAATAGGACCGTTGGTTAGCGCCGCGACGGTGGGATCGCTCACCTGGCTCACCTCGCTGGTCTATTTTCAGGAGAAGAGGCTGATCCTGGTCGTCGGCCTAGTGGCTTTGATCGCGCTTGTCTTGCTGGATCGCCTCCAGGGGGCAAGGACGGATCAGCCAGGAAGCGGGTGGTTCAGAGCCTATTTATCGCTCGTTCCGTGCTTTTTCTTCCTTGTCTATGTCTACCTCGAAAATGTTTTCGGTTATTTCGATTGGGCCGCGATGTTCATGCATGTCGACGCTGGAGTTCTCACCCCCAGTGTCGTTCTTGAGTATTTGATGAATACTGGAAGCACGATCCTGATCATTGCCGCCGGTCTTTTCGGTCTTGGCGCACTGAAGGCGCGCGGCACGCTGACAAGAGGATTGGACGTTGCCTTGATGGCATTCTTCCTGGCGGCAAACCCGATGCTGACACGTCCGATCGCGGCAGCGATCCATCCCAACCCGCTGCATGATTTCCTGTCCAAGCAGTTCGTCGATGTCACTTCTTTGACAAAGCCGGCTGAAACAGCGTCGGCGACCGCCGCGCCAAAGAACCTCATTCATATTTTCATTGAGAGCGCCGAGCGCACCTACATGAACGAGGCGGAGTTCGGCGACGTCATGGGTCCGCTGCTCGAATTCGACAGGCGTGGCGTTTCGGCGACCAACATGGTGCAACTTGCCTATACCAACAACTCCATCTCAGGGATGGTCGCTGCGAACTGTGGAACGCCGCTGCTGATATCGTTCTTCACGACGCGCCAGTACCTGGAGGAGAATTCGCAATTCCTGCCAGGACTGACCTGCCTGGGCGACGTTCTGAAGGCGCGGGGCTATCAGCAGAACTTTATTACCGGTTGGCCGCTCAACTTCACCGGTCAGGGCACATTCTATTCCACCCATGGCTACCCATCGCTTTTTGGGGGATCCGAAGTGGTGGCCGCCATCGCGGGGCGCGGCAACGCTTTTGGCGCCGACGACGCCGAAGTTCTGGATATGAGCTTCGGCGTCTTGCGCCGAGTGCAGCGGGACGGCAAACCGTTCTCGCTCACGATCGCCGTCAGCGGCGGGCATGCGATGGACGGCTACCTGACCGACAAATGCATCGGCAAGACGGGACTTCCTCCGCAGACCCCCAACATTCTCCATGCCGTGAAATGCACGAACATGCTCATCGCGGACTTCATTCACAAAGCCGAAGCCGCGGGTCTGATGAGGAACACTGTCCTGGCCTTGCAAAGCGACCACCTCAGCGCGCCGAGCACGGTAACGGATCGCTTGAACAATTATGAACGCCGCAACTTCTTCTCGCTGTCGGGCGATGGCATTCCTTCCAAAACCTATACCGGGCTTGCGGGCACGATTGACATATTTCCCACCATTCTTGACGCGCTGGGGGTGCCGCTCTCGAATGACCAGGCTGCCCTTGGCGTTTCGCTGCTTGGGGATCGACCGACGCTGAGCCGGGCACTTGGACAGGACCAGTTCGATGACGCTATCTATGCCGAGGATGTGCTCGTCAGGTCATTCTGGCAGTTGAAACCGACACGGACCGCCGTGGCGTCCGAGGCTGAGTCGCGTTAATGCGCGCCTGCGTTTGTTCGCCGCTAGATAGCGCCTACCTGGCCGAGGCCTCAACCCGATCAAGGCGATCGCCGAGACAAGAGTTCTGCTCTGTCGCGCTTCTCGGATGTCTGTCAAAATCATGCTGTCCAAGAATCGGTAGAAAATAACCAATCCAATGAGCGAAGACCTTCCCATCCTCTCTCCCGCCGAAGCCCGCGTGCTCGGCTGCTTGATCGAGAAGAAGGAGCTGACGCCGGACGTCTATCCGCTGACGCTCAACGCGGCACTTGCCGCGGCCAACCAGAAGACGGCGCGCGAGCCTGTCATGACGCTGGAACAGACGGAGGTGCACAGGGCGTTGAAGCTGCTGGAGCAGAAAGGACTGGTCCGGCAGATGTTCGGTTCGCGCGTCGAGCGCTACGAGCATCAGATGGCGCAGCGTTTCTCGCTGACCACGCCGCAGACCGCGTTGCTCGGTCTGCTCTTGCTGCGCGGACCGCAGACGGCACACGAACTCCTGGCGCGAGCTGAGCGCATGGCGCGGTTTTCATCGATCGAAGACCTGCGCGGCGAACTCGACATGCTGATCGGCCGCCGGCCGCCATTGGTCCAGGAAATCCCACGCGGGCCGGGCCAGCGCGAGGACCGCTACGTGCATCTGCTCGCCGGTCCAGTGGATGTTGCCGCTCTCTCGGCTCAGCGCAGTGCGCCGGCCGCGCCTGCCTCCCATCTGGAAGCGAGGTTGGAGGCGCTGGAGCAGGAAGTCGCGGCCCTTCGCGCCCGGCTTGATGCGCTGGGGGGTTGAGGCCACCAATCCGAGACGTCGGCGGGACGGCGCCCCCCTCTGTTCTGCCGGGCATCTCCCCACGAGGGGAACATTGGATGCTGCGACCGCTTTCGCCAATCTCCGATGCAGAAACGCCGGCCCTGGAGCCGGCGTTTGTCACTTCAGGCCAAGCCCTTCAGCCAAGCCTGGCGTCGAGCGAAACCTTGATCGCGCCGAGCGCTTGAGAGACCGGGCATTCGGCCTTGGCCTTCTCGGCCAATTCCTTGAACTTCGCCGCATCGATGCCGGGCACCTTGCCGACCAGGGTGATGGCGCTGCCGGTGATGCCGGTGCCGGGAACCAGCGTGACCACGGCCTTGGCGTCGAGTTCTTGCGCCGGCGTGCCGTTTTCGGCGAGGAAATGCGACAGCTGCATGGCGTAGCAGCCGGCATGGGCGGCCGCGATCAGTTCTTCCGGATTGGTGCCGGATTTGCCGCTTTCGTCCTCGAAGCGCGCCTTGAACGAATAGGGCGTACCCTTCAGGGTCCCGCTCTGCGTGTCGAGCGTGCCCTTGCCGTCTTTCAAATTGCCTTTCCAGACGGCGTTTGCGGTGCGGTCCATGAAGTCCTCCTGGGTTGTCGTGAACTTGTCCTGGGTGAGCCAGCGTCCGGCCAACTATAGCGCGGACGTCGGCGAAGACCACTGCGCTGTTTGGACCACGGCACGATGACGGCCCTTTCCGCCGAAAAAATACCCACGCAAAAATGTCGGCTTCCATCCGGGCCGGCCGTCCTGCGGGAGGCCACGGGATTTGTGGCCCGATGGAGGTTGACATGGACAATCTGTTTTTCGCGCTGTGGAAGAGGCCAGGCCGCGGGCCTGGGCGACAGGAGGACTTCTGGCTGGACCCGCCGGCGTCCGGCCTCGGCAGGCTGCTGGCGGCGCTTGCCATCATCACGGTCGCGGCATGCCTTCTCGACCATGCGGCAACGGCCGCGGGCAAGGCTGACATGGCTGTCGCCGCAGCCTATGGTTTTTCAAAAGAAGGGAGCTCGAAATGAAATATGTCTGCCTGGTCTATGGTGAGGAAAAAGAGCTCCATGCCATGACCGCCGAGGGTGCCGCCAAGCTCGATGCCGACTCGCTGGCCTATGACAGGTCATTGGATCAACAAGGCAAGCTGATCATCGCGCAGGCACTGCAATCGGTGAAGACGTCGAAGACCGTACGGCGGCGCAAGGGCAAGCAGCTGATCACCGACGGCCCGTTCGCGGAAACGAAGGAGCAGTTGCTCGGTTTCGTCATGATCGAAGCGAAGGATCTCGACGAGGCGCTGGACATCGCCGGCGAGATTCCGCTGGCCGAAATCGGTACGATCGAAGTGCGCGCGATCTACAACGTGCCGGGGTCATAATTCCCTGTCATGCGTTGCGCTCCCTTATAAACCTGGGCGTTCGGTTGAGCGAAGGTCCTGCCTTGCCGGGACTCAATTCTTGCGTGTTGAAGCAAGCCACGAGTTCTCCTATCGTCGCCCAAGACTTTGGGGGATTTGGACATGCCTTTCCTGATTGCTGTCCTTGGCGTGCTCGGAGCGGCGGCATTGTGGTGGTACCGGATGAAGGCGATGAACGACGCCGCGCGCGAGGTCGCCGAAGTCGTCGGGCGCGTTCAAGGCAACATCCGGCGCAAGAAGCTGCGCAAGCAGGCCGCGCTTTCGCCGCTGACTGCGATCGATGATCCGGTGGTGGCGGCAGCGACGCTGATCACCGCGATCGTTTCGGAAGATGGCCCTGTTCTGCCGCGGCGCGAGGCCGTCATTCGCGAGGTGATTTCGCAGATCGCAGCCGGGCCGAAGAAGACCGACGAGGCGGTTGTCTATGCCAAGTGGGCCGCGACCCAGATAGACGACACTACCATCGTCATCGACAAGCTGGCGCCCTTCCTGCGCGAACGCCTCGACCCGAACGAACGGGACGATCTGCTGCAAATGCTGAACCGGGTGGCTCAGGGCGGAGAGCAGAGCCTGAAGATACCCGACCAGCGCATGCTGCGGCTGCGCCAGAAGCTTGGTTTTGAAGTGAACTGAGATCGCCAGCCTCGGCGATTGGCGCGAAACTCCCGCTGCATTCTCATCCCCATGGCGGAGCAAGGAGCGAAGCGACGCGGCGCAGCCCACAGGCCGCGACGTCAAGTCAGCGAGACGATCAAATCGCCTCGCCCTTCAGCAGGCGCGGCGTGCCCGCGGATAGTCCCGATGCCTGGCGGATGAAGAACTCCTTCAGCCGCGGCATACGCTCGACGAGACCGAGGCCGATGTCGCGGACGGTGCGCAGCGGGGTGATGTCGTTGGAAAACAGCCGGTTCAGCACATCGGTCGTGATGCCCATCTGCACCGTGTCGAAACGGCGCCATTGCTGATAGCGTTCCAGCACGTCGAGCGCGCCGATGTCCTGGCCGAGCCGGTCGGCCTCGACGATCACCTCGGCAAGGGCGGCCACATCCTTGAAGCCGAGATTGAGCCCCTGGCCGGCGATCGGATGGATGCCGTGGGCGGCATCGCCGGCAAGCGCGATGCGCGGTGCCACGAAGGCGCGCGCGATGGTGAGACCAAGCGGCCAGGCGCGCGGCTTGTCGGCGACGCGGATTTCTCCAAGTTTCAGCCCAAAACGTTGTTCAAGTTCGTGTTCGAAGACGAGATCGTCGCTTTCGACGAGCGTTTTCGCATCTTCCGCCCGTTCGACCCAGACGATCGAAGAGCGGTTGGTGCCGTCCTCGTCGGGTATCAGCGGCAGCGTGGCGAACGGGCCGGCGGGCAGGAAATGCTCTTCGGCGCGGCCATTGTGCGGGCGTTCATGCGCCACGGTGCAGACGATGCCCGATTGGCCATAGTCCCACTTCACCGTCTTGATGCCAGCCATGTCACGCAGCTTCGAATTGACGCCGTCGGCGGCGACCAGCAGCCGCGCCGCCAACGTGGCGCCGTCCGCCAGATGCACTGACATGCCGGCTCCATTGGTCTCAAAACCTTGCACCGCCACGCCTTCGATGATGTCGATGCCGAGCTGTTCGGCTTTGGCCCGCAAGGCGCCGTTCAACGCCCTGTTGGCGACCATATGCGCGAAAGGTTCACCCGGCGCCACCTCGCCGCCGAAGGTCAGGAAGACCGGGCGCACCGGATCGGCGCTGCGTGAATCGGTGATGATCATCTCAGTGATCGCCTGCGCCTTCGGCGCGATCTCGGCCCAGACGCCGAGCTGGTCGAGCATGCGGCAGGCCGCCGCGGCGATGGCGGAAGCGCGGCCATCCCTTTGCCAGGAACCGGCGGGCGCCGCGTCGACCAGCGCCACGGCGAGGCCCGGGCGAGCCTGTTTCAGCGAGACCGCGGCGGCCAGGCCGACATAGCCGGCACCCGCGACGAGAACATCGATCCCGGATCTGGCCTTGGCGTCCGCCTTGCGTTCCATTGTCTTGGCTCCTTGCGCGGCTACGGGGCTTGCGCCCTTGACGGCTCGTTCTTCCTGTCGGAAACCGCCATAGCAATTTTGCGGCGAGGTCACAAAACATGACGGCGGCGATCGACGAGCTTCTGCGCATTCTCGACCTCGAGAAGCTGGAACACAATCTGTATCGTGGTCGCAGCCCCCAGGTGGAGTGGCAGCGCGTGTTCGGCGGCCAGACCATCGCGCAGGCGCTGGTGGCGGCGCAGCGAACGGTGGAGCCCGACCGTTTCGTGCATTCGCTGCATGGCTATTTCATGCGCCCGGGCGACATCAAGGTGCCGATCATCTACGAGGTCGATCGCATCCGCGACGGCGGTTCCTTCACCACGCGGAGGGTGCTGGCAATCCAGCACGGACAGGCGATCTTTTCGCTGGAAGCCTCGTTCCAGGTCGACGAGAAGGGGCTCGAGCACCAGTTCGCGCTACCTGACGACGTGCCGCCGCCGGAAGGGCTGAAGACGCAGCGCCAGCTGCTCGAAACGGCCGACCGGGTACCGGAGGCGGTTCGCCGTTTCTGGGCGCGCGAGCGGCCGCTGGAGTTGCGGCCGGTCAACCTCCAGCACTATGAAAGCCGCGACAAGCTGCCGCCCCGGCAGAACGTCTGGATCCGCCTTGCCGGGCCGGTTCCCGACGACCGCGCGCTGCAGTCGGTGCTGCTCGCCTACCTCTCCGATATGACGCTGCTCGACACCTCGACCTTCGCCCATGGGCGCGGCCTGTTCGATCCCGACATCCAGGCCGCCAGCCTCGACCATTCGATGTGGTTCCATCGGCCGCATTCGCTCGACGGCTGGCTGCTTTATGCGCAGGACAGCCCCTCGAGTTCGGGATCGCGCGGTTTCAGCCGCGGCACGCTCTATGCCCGTGACGGCACGCTGATCGCCTCGATGGCACAGGAAGGGTTGATCCGGCTCAAGCGTTGAGCATTCGCGAGTCTTGTTTGAGCAAGATTCTTTGCGAAAGCCGATTCCATTTTTCCTGATCATGCTCAAAGCCGGCAAATTAGGCAATTTCACAAAATTGCTTAAATTTTGAGCATGCGGCGTGCCGCACATGCATACAGCAATTGGCGGCGGGCGCTCCATTCCCTTTGTTTCCAATAGGTTAACGCCCTGCTTCGGCACTTGGCACGGAGCTTGAATCCTTGGGGGCACTCTCCGGCTCTTTGGGATCGGTGAAGTCGTGCAAACGCGGGGCACCGCAACAGCAAAGGGTGAACCTATGAAAATCGTGATGGCAATCATCAAGCCGTTCAAGCTGGACGAGGTACGCGAAGCGCTTACCGCCGTCGGCATCCAGGGCCTGACCGTCACCGAAGTCAAAGGCTACGGGCGTCAGAAGGGGCATACGGAAATCTATCGGGGGGCGGAATACGCGGTCTCTTTCCTGCCGAAGATCAAGATCGAGGTCGCGGTCGCGGCCGACATGGTCGACAAGGCCGTCGAAGCCATCACAGCCGCTGCCAAGACCGGCCAGATCGGCGACGGCAAGATCTTCGTTTTCGGCATCGACCAGGCGGTGCGCATCCGCACCGGCGAAACAGACAGCGACGCGCTCTGAGCGGCGAACACGTATTCCAATGGAGAGTTCAATGAATATTCCTTCCCCCTTGAAGACGACGGGACGGGCGGCCCTTCTGGGCACGCTCGCTCTCGCAGCGCTGGGCAGCGTCGCCGCCTTCGCGCAGGAAGCCGCACCCGCTGCCGCTGCCGCGGCACCTGCCGCCGCGCCCACCCCGGTGCTCGATACCGGCAACACCGCCTGGATGCTGACCTCCACGGCGCTGGTGCTGATGATGACCATCCCGGGCCTGGCGCTGTTCTACGGCGGCATGGTGCGCAAGAAGAACGTGCTCGCCACCGTCATGCAGAGCTTCGCCATCACCTGCCTGGTGACGGTGCTATGGTTCATGTTCGGCTATTCGCTGGCCTTTTCCGACGGCGGCGGCATGAATGCCTATCTCGGAGGCACCTCGAAATTCTTCCACCACGGCATCACCACCGCCAGCCTGTGGCTGCCGGGTGTGGCCAACATCCCTGAATTCGTCTTCTCGATGTTTCAGATGACCTTCGCCATCATCACGCCGGCGCTGATTGCCGGCGCCTTCGCCGAACGCTTCAAGTTCTCGGCACTGCTGATCTTCATGGCACTGTGGCTGCTGATCGTCTATGTGCCGATCGCGCATTGGGTCTGGGGTGGCGGCTTCCTCGGTACGGCTGGCGTGCTCGACTTCGCCGGCGGCACGGTCGTTCACATCAATGCCGGTGTCGCGGGCCTCGTCTGTGCACTGGTTCTCGGCAAGCGCGAAGGCTATGGCACCACCAACATGGCGCCGCACAACCTCGTCTATTCGGTCATCGGCGCATCGCTGCTGTGGGTCGGCTGGTTCGGCTTCAACGCCGGTTCGGAACTGGCGGCCGACGGCCTTGCCGGTGCCGCCATGCTCAACACCCAGGTTGCCACCGCCGCCGCGGCACTGGCCTGGATGTTCGCCGAATGGATCATCGCCAAGAAGCCTTCCGTGCTCGGCATCATCTCGGGCGCCGTCGCGGGCCTCGTCGCGGTGACGCCGGCTTCCGGTTTCGTCAACCCGACCGGCGCCTTCATCGTCGGGATCGTCGCCGGCGTCGTCTGCTACCTCTCGGCGGTCAAGGTGAAGCACATGTTCGGCTATGACGACTCGCTCGATGCCTTCGGCGTGCATGGCGTCGGCGGCGTGGTCGGCGCCCTGCTGACCGGCGTGCTTGCCGACCCGGCGATCAACAGCCTCTCGTCGGGCGCTTCTCTCGGCAAGCAGATCTACGGTGTCGCCGTCACCATTGTCTGGACGGCGGTTGCCACCTTCGTCATCCTCTACGTCGTCAAGGCGCTGGTCGGCCTGCGTCCGACGACCCAGGAAGAAGTCGAAGGCCTCGACATCTCCCAGCATGGCGAAGTGGTGCCGTAAGGCATCCTTGCCAACGGGCCGGCGGAACCCTCCTCCCGCCGGCCCCATGTTTGCCGCGCAATTCCGGAGGGAAAACCGCGAATCCCTTCTGCTGGAATTGCTTTGAAAGCATCCCGTCGTGATGCTCCCGCAAGGAGGTCACGCCTTGAGGCCCGGATCGCTCCGGGCCTCTTTTTTTGCAAATTCGTTCTCGCTTCGTCCGAGTCCACGCAATCACGTTCGCGTGAAGAAGCTTTTCGAGGAAACATCGACCGCTCTGTCGCCGAACTCAGGAGGCGATCGTCGTTCTGACGCTCGTGATTTTGAAACAGGGAAGGAATTTTCTCATGAACCTCAAGAATATCTGCCTCGGGGCACTCGCACTTTCCATGGTCAGCGGCTTTGCATTTGCCGGCGCACTGGACGAGCCGGACAACATGGCGCCGTTCTTCACCGATTCCAGCATGAAGACCATGAAGCCAATGGAGGAATTCAAGGCAGCTTTCATGGCCATGCCGAAGGAGAAGCAGGACGCCATGATGAAGGAATGCCAGGACGCGGCGATGAGCAAGCCGCACGCCGAGTTCTGCGCCAATGTGAAGATGCTCGGCGGCGCCAGCAAGTAGCACGCTGCCCGGCCCAACGAATGGATGGCGGGCCAGGGCGCCCGCCATTTTTCTTAGGGTGCGGTCACTGGTAGATGTCGGTGCCAAAAGGACGGCCTCCACGGTCTTATAGTTAATGCGCCCTTAACCTTCCCACGCCTAGTCTGGCATCCGAATCTGCCGGAGTGCGTCATGCGCTGCGGCCAGGCAATCACTGACGGGGAAGAGCATGCGTTCAGGGGCTTCAGCACCGCTCGCGCTGACCGATACGGGGCACGGCATCCAGGCATTCGCGCGGCGCCAGGTCGGCCGGCTGATCGGCACCGGCCTGTTCGCGTTCACGGCCTTCGCCGTCGCCAGCCTCGCGACCTGGAACGTCGCCGATCCAAGCTTCTCGCATGCCACCGCCAACATCGTCACCAACGCCATGGGCTATGCCGGCGCGGTGTTCTCCGACCTCGCCATGCAGTTCTTCGGCCTTGCCGCGGTCGCCGCGCTGGTTCCGGCAGTGATCTGGGGATACCTCCTGTTTTCGGCGCGCGGCGTCGACCGGCTGCCCAGGCGCGGGCTGTTCTGGTTCGGTTTCGCGCTGCTCGCCGCCGCCATCGCCGGCTGCATCGTTCCGCCCAAGACCTGGCCGCTGCCCACCGGCCTCGGCGGCGTCTTCGGCGACATGGTGCTAAAGATCCCCGGTGTCCTCATCGGCGGCTATCCAACCGGGCTGGTGGCCAGCGTGCTCGCCATAGTGCTGGCTGCGCCCGCGCTCTGGCTGTTCGCCCATGGCGCGGCGCTGCTCGGGCGCAAGAACGGCTTCGCCGTGATGGAAGAGCCGGCCGCCGCGGACCCGCGCGAGGACGAGCTTCTGTTCGACAATGACGAGGACGAGGGCGACGAGGGCATACTGGCGCTCGGCGCAATCACCCATTGGTGGCTTTCTTTCCGCGCGTGGATGCATCGCCGCGCGGTGCGCCGCAGGCAGGAGCGCGACGAGTTCGAACCGGAGATGGAGCCGCGCGCCAGCGCCTGGCGCCGCGCCGCCGAACGCGTCGAGTCGGCCGAGTACGCCGAGCAGCGCATGAGCCATGACGGCCGCGCCCGTGTCGAACCGGAATTCTTCGCCGCCATGGTCAACGACCGCAGCGTCTCCGTCGACCCGGACGACGACGATGTCTTCAGCCGCGACGACGCGGATATGGATTTCGATGACGAGTCCGTCGCGCAGCGGCGTGCTCCCACGGCCAAGGTCCAGCAGTTCCGTTCCGATGCCGCCACCCGGGTGGAGGCGCCGGCGGCGCGACCCGTGCCGGGCGCCCGCGTCCAGCGCGAGGCGCAAACCTCGCTGATCGGCTCCGACACGTTCGAAATGCCGTCGCTGCATTTCCTGTCCGAACCGAAGAATGTCGCGCGCGACCCAAGTCTTTCCAAGGACGCGCTGGAACAGAACGCGCGCCTGCTCGAAGGCGTGCTGGAGGATTTCGGCGTCAAGGGCGAGATCATTGCCGTTCGCCCGGGTCCGGTCGTCACCCTTTACGAACTCGAACCCGCACCGGGCATCAAGTCGTCGCGGGTCATCGGCCTTTCCGACGACATCGCCCGTTCGATGAGCGCGATCGCCTGCCGCGTCGCCGTGGTGCCGGGCCGCAACGCCATCGGCATCGAACTGCCCAACGCCAAGCGCGAAACGGTTTACCTCCGCGAGATCATGGCCAGCCGCGACTTCGAGACGACCAAGGCCAAGCTGGCGCTGGCGCTGGGCAAGACCATCAATGGCGAAGCCGTCATCGTCGACATTGCCAAGATGCCGCACGTGCTGGTCGCCGGCACCACCGGTTCGGGCAAGTCGGTCGCCATCAACACCATGATCCTGTCGCTGCTCTACCGGCTCACCCCGCAGGAGTGCCGGCTGATCATGATCGACCCGAAAATGCTCGAACTCTCCGTCTATGACGGCATTCCGCATCTGCTGACGCCCGTGGTCACCGACCCGAAGAAGGCGGTGGTGGCGCTGAAATGGACCGTGCGCGAGATGGAGGATCGCTACCGCAAGATGTCCAAGGTCGGCGTGCGCAACATCGACGGCTTCAACGCACGCGTGCAGCAGGCCGAGAAGAAGGGCGAAAAGATCTCGCGCACTGTGCAGACCGGCTTCGACCGCCAGACAGGCGAGGCGATCTACGAGACCGAGAATCTCGATCTCGAGCCGATGCCCTATATCGTCGTCATCATCGACGAAATGGCCGACCTGATGATGGTCGCCGGCAAGGACATCGAAGGCGCGGTGCAGCGCCTGGCGCAGATGGCGCGCGCGGCCGGCATCCACGTCATCATGGCCACGCAACGTCCGTCGGTCGACGTCATCACCGGCACCATCAAGGCCAACTTCCCGACCCGCATCTCCTTCCAGGTGACGTCCAAGATCGACAGCCGCACCATTCTGGGCGAGCAGGGCGCCGAGCAGCTGCTCGGCATGGGCGACATGCTCTACATGGCCGGCGGCGGCCGCATCCAGCGCGTGCACGGGCCGTTCGTCTCCGATGACGAGGTCGAGAAGATCGTCGGGCACCTGAAGCTGCAGGGCGTGCCGGAATATCTCGACGCCATCACCGAGGACGACGGCGAGGACGACGACGAGCCGTCCGGCAAGGCCGGTTCGGGCGGCGGTGGCGGTGGCAATTTCGAGGATTCCGACGATCCTTATGATCAGGCGGTTTCGGTGGTGCTGCGCGACGGCAAGGCCTCGACCAGCTACATCCAGCGGCGTCTGGGCATCGGCTATAACAGAGCTGCCTCGATTATCGAGAAGATGGAAAAGGAAGGCATTGTCGGCCCGGCCAACCATGCCGGAAAACGCGAAATCCTGGTGCCGACAGAAGACGACAAGTTCTGACAGTGCAGAGTCCGCGGCAACTTTGAACCTTCTGGCGCGTTCACCGACTGAGCAGCGATCGGCTCGCCAAACTTCAGCCCAACTGGGGGTTCACGACAGCGGCCAAATCAGGAACCGGACGAGAGTGACCGATATGAAAAACGATCTTTCAGCGCTCAGCGATTTTGCCCCGACACGCCGCCAGTTGGTTGGCCTCGGCCTGGTCTTAGCGGGTGCCGCCGCACTTAACGTGGTGCCCGGATTCGAGTTGCTGGCCTCGGCGCAGGCGGCTGTGCCCGCGGCGGCACAGAAGATCGCCGACCATTTCTCGGCGGTCAAATCGATGAGCGGCGAATTCGTCCAGTTCGGCCCCAAGGGCGAGCAGACCGGCGGAAAATTCTTCCTGGAACGGCCGGGCAAGATCCGCTTCAACTATGACGGGTCTTCGAATTTCCGGGTGATTTCCGACGGCAGATCGGTTGCCATACTCAACAAGAAACTGAACACGTCGGACCTTTATCCGCTGTCGAAGACGCCGCTGAAACTGCTGCTCGACGACCGCATCGACCTCTCCGGCAACCGCGTCAAGAGCGTCAAGGAAGAAGACGACCTCACCACCATCCAGCTTTCCGACAAGTCGGTTTTCGGCAATGCGCGGATCACCATGATGTTCGACCCGAAAACCTATGATCTGCGGCAGTGGACGATCACCGACGCGCAGGGCAAGGACACGACGGTGATGATCTTCAACACCAAGGAAGGCGTCAGCTTCGCGCCCGACACGTTCGCCATCGACTATACGGCCAATCGCGAGCTGAACACCAAGACGCGGTAGGCCCGCCGATATAGCCAGGCCCGTTAGCGGAGCGGGCTGGCTTGTTTTTGCGGCGCGCGGCTGGCAGTAGAATGGCGATCTCCTGCCGGACCCTCCGCATGCCCTTTTCGATCGCCACCTGGAACATCAACTCCGTGCGCCTGCGCATGCCGATCGTCGAACGCCTGCTCGATGAGTACGCGCCCGATGTGCTCTGCCTGCAGGAAACCAAGGTCCCGGACGAGCTCTTTCCCGAAAAAGCCTTTCGCAAGGTCGGCTATCCCTACATCGCGTTCCATGGCCAGAAGGGCTATCATGGCGTGGCGACGGTGGCGCGGCGGCCGATCGAGGTGGTCGAAAAGCGGCGCTTCTGCGACATCGAGGACAGCCGCCACCTGTCGGTGACGGTACAGGCCGGCGGCAAGACCATCCTGGTGCACAATTTCTACGTGCCCGCAGGTGGCGACGAGCCGGATCCCGAGATCAACAGGAAGTTCAGGCACAAGCTCGATTTCGTCGCCGAGATGAACGCCATCCGGGCCGAGCATGGCGAGGTATCGGCGTCGGTGCTGGTCGGGGACCTCAATATCGCGCCGCTGGAGCATGATGTCTGGTCGCACAAGCAATTGCTCAACGTGGTCAGCCACACGCCGGTCGAGACCGAAAACTTCGAGGCGATGCGGCGCGCCGGCGGCTGGGTCGACCTGATGCGGCACAACGTGCCACCGGAACAGAAGCTCTATACCTGGTGGAGTTATCGCGCGCAGGATTGGGAGGCGTCCAATCGCGGCCGGCGGCTCGACCATGTCTGGTCGTCGCCAAACCTGCTGCCCAGTTTTGCCGGCTATGAGATCCTTAGAGCCGCCCGTGGCTGGGACCGGCCGTCGGACCATGTGCCAGTGATTGCCCGGTTCGCCCTGGATTAAGTTTATGATATTCAGGTGAAGCCGGCCTGCAAACGGCGGCTTCCTGCGCTTCCCAGTTCTACTACGTCGCAGTAGAACTGTGCTCACGTACTTTAGTTACGCTTCTCGGAGTCCGCCGTTTTCGCCTCGGCCTGACCTGAATCTCGACACCTGCGGCGTCAAATGCCAGGTCAACCCGAAAATCGTGGCGCCAATTCCTCGATGCGGCGGATCATGTCGTGGAATTCCTCGGAGATGCGCTGATGCAGCTTCACCGCCAATTCCGGGTATTCCTCCAGGATGCGCCGGAACATCTTGCGGCTCAGCCTTATCACTTCCGAGTCGATTTCGGCCGAGGCGCTGGTCAGCCGGTTGGTATCGGCGATCAGCGCCAGCTCGCTAAGCATCGTGCCTGGGCCGACCTTGCCGATCGGGATGCGCTCGCCATCCTGCTCGCGATAGAGCACGATGCGCCCGCTGACCACGACATAGGCCGAGTCGGCCACGTCGTCCTCGCGATAAAGCTTGTGGTCGGCCTGCACCAAAGTGGTCTCGGCACCGAAGGCGAGCAGGCGCAACTGTTCCTGCGTGAAGCCCTCGAAAAGCCTCACGGCGGACAGGATGCGGATGTCGTCATCCAGCGCCATCTAGCTGTGTCCCCGAACGGTCAGTCCAATCCCTCCTCTGCGGTACGATCCCAGAATCCCCCTCCAACAGGATCGTACCCGAAAGCGGCCCCGCCCGAACCGCTCATTTGAATGGTGAAATGTTTAAGGAACCAGCTTGTAGCCGCCGCTTTCTGTCACAAGAATTTCAGCATTGGAAGGATCGCGCTCGATCTTCTGGCGCAGACGGTAGACATGGGTTTCCAGGGTATGCGTGGTGACGCCGGAATTGTATCCCCACACTTCCTCCAGCAGCACGTCGCGGGTCACCACCTTCTGGTCGGCGCGATAGAGATACTTGATGATCGAGGCTTCCTTTTCCGTCAGCCGCACCTTGCCGCCGCGCTGGTCGATGAGCAGTTTCTGGCTGGGCTTGAAGGTGTAGGGGCCGACCGAGAAGGTCGCGTCCTCGCTCTGCTCATGCTGGCGCAGTTGCGCCCGGATACGGGCAAGCAGCACCGCGAAGCGGAACGGCTTGGTCACATAGTCGTTGGCGCCGGCCTCGAGACCCAGAATTGTGTCCGAATCGGTATCGTGGCCGGTCAGCATGATGATGGGCGCCTTGTAGCCGCCCTTGCGCAGGATCTTCACCGCCTCCCGGCCGTCCATGTCGGGCAGACCGACATCCATGATGAGCAGGTCGATGAGCCCGCCGCGCGCAGCGGTGACGCCTTTTGCCGCAGTCGCTTCCTGCAGCACATCGAATTCCTCGTAGAGGGACAGTTGCTCGACCAGTGTGCCGCGCAGGTCGTCATCGTCATCGACGATCAGGATGGTACGTGAGGTCATGGATCAATCCGTTGTTTTGAAAAGTGAATTCAGTTGACCGCTGCGTATTTATGCGGAAGCTGGCCGGCACAATAGCCGATCACAGTGATTTGTTCCGTGGCACGATCATACAAGAAAAAACGCGATCGCAATGCAGCCGGCGCAATTTTGGCAAAAGGGCTGCGCGTGCTGACCGTGCGGGCTCGGCCCGGCCATCCAAGCCAGGGCCTGCTGCAGGCCGGCAAAACGGTGTTTGCGTGCGCGCTGGGGCGTGGCGGCATCTCGGCCGGCAAGCGCGAAGGCGACGGCGCCACGCCGCTCGCTTCGATGCGCATACTGACGGGCTATTTCCGGGGAGATCAGTTTGCCGCCGGGCGCAGAACGCGGCTGGCGATGGCGCCGATCGGGCCGGACCTCGGCTGGTGCGAAGTGCCTGACGACCGCAACTATAACAGGCCGGTCAAGATTCCCTACGGCGCCAGCCACGAACGCATGCGGCGCGACGACCGGCTCTATGACGCCTGCCTGGTGCTCGACTGGAACATCGCGCCGCGCCGGCGCGGGCGCGGCAGCGCCATCTTCTTCCATCTGGCGCGTCCCGGCTTCACGCCGACGGAAGGTTGCGTGGCGGTGACCGCGCGCACGATGGCGCGGCTCTTGCCGCTGCTGTCGGACCGGACGGTGGTAAGGGTGGTGAGATAGGGGGGATAGGGAACAGGGAATAGGGAATAGGGAATAGGGAATAGGGAAGTCTTCAGCGGCAGCAGACACGCTCAAGCTGCATCATCCTACTCCCATGCTCGCTTATCCCTTCCTATTTCGCTGCCAGCCGATGTCGAGAAGGCCCAACCGGCCTGTCTCGCGGTCCACGGCCCGGGCGATGTCCCTGCGGCCGGCCCCGATATCGCGCAACTGGCGATCGGAGAGATCCTCGACGTTCTGGTGAGGAAGGTTGGCCGCGACCCTGGCCTGCCGCAGCCAGGTACGGGCAGCCGACAGCCAGTCTGGCCGGGCGATGTATGCGGGGCGAAGAGCAATGTGAGACATGAGGTCATCCGTATTCCCCGGACATCAAATCCGGTTTGATGGTGCCATTGATGCTGCAATCATGCCGTATTGATAAACCAACGGGAAACGAGTAGTTCTTGTCTGATCATCAAGTTTAATTTGAGGATTAAGGCTCCATGAGCCGCTTCGATCAGGCCGCACGCTGATGGCAGCGCTCTTGCCGGGAACGCGGGCGCTCAGGACGCTGGAGGCGGCGGCCCGGCACCTCAATTTCACCCGCGCCGCCGACGAGCTCGGCCTGACGCCTGCCGCCGTCAGCCACCAGATCAAGGAAATCGAGGATCAGCTCGGCATCGTGCTGTTCACCCGCACCAGCCGCACCATCCGGCTGACGGAGGCGGGCACGGTGCTTTACGAGGCGGCGACCGACACGCTCGACCTGCTTGGCCGCGCCGTGATGCGGGCGCGCAAGATGGCGCGCGGCACCGAATTCCTGAAGGTGACGCTGGACGCGCAGTTCGCGGCGAAATGGCTGATGCGGCGCGTCGAGAATTTCCGCCAGCAGCGGCCGGGCATCGAACTCAGGTTTGACATCGCCTATGGCTTGCGCGATTTCGATCTCGACGACGTCGATGTCGGCATCCGCTTCGGCGCCGGCAAATATCCGGGGCTCAGCGCACACCGCCTGTTCGACAACATCATCATTCCGGTGTGCAGTCCGGGCCTCCTGACATCGGGGCCGCCCCTGCGCGAGCCCCGCGACCTGTTCAACCACACGCTTGCCCATATCGAATGGGCTCGCCAGGGCGTGACATGGCCAAACTGGCGCATGTGGATGGCGGCGGCCGGCATCAACGATTTCGACGACAGCCGCACCGTGGTCTTCGGCACATCGACGGATGCGGTCCAGGCAGCGCTCGACGGCAATGCCGTCGCGCTCGCCGATTTCGCCATGGTGGCAAACGACCTGTCCGAGGGCCGGCTGGTGCGGCCCTTCGAACTCAGCATCAGGGTTGCGCCGGAATATGCCTATTTCCTGGTTTATCCCCAGGCCATGGCCGACGATCCCCGCATTGTCGCCTTCCGCGAATGGATCCTCGAGGAAGTTTCCAGGACGCGGACAGCGGACAAGGTGTAGTCCCTCAGGACCGGGCGTTGTGGCCGAAGATCATGCGTCGGTATTTCTTCACTTTCCATTTCAGCTTCTTGTAGAGCAGCGGCTGCATCTTGCCGGCGACGGAAGTCTGGAACGCGCCGTTTTCGCTGCCTTGCTCGACGATTGGCCGCTCGAACCACAGCATCTCAACGCCCAGCTTTTCGTCCATCTGCTCGATCTGGTGGTCGATCACGGTGTAGATCTTGTGTTGATCGATCCAGGCACAGCGCGCTTCGGCGACCGGACGGGTGATGAGATAGGAATCCGCGCACCTGGCATGCAGTGCCGGGTAGAGCCTCTGACCCCTGCGCAATTTCCAGCTCGGCGTGTAGTAGTTGCTGCCGTTCCCGAAATAGATGACGGCCTTGCGCATCGGGCTGCCGAGTTCGGCCAGCCCTTGCCGGAATTTGGCGACGAAGTCGCGCGCGAGGAAGACGTCATCCTCGAAGACCAGGCAATAGGGCAGGTCGGTTTCGAGGAAGTCGCGCCAAATGCCGACATGCTTCAGCGCCAGCGAGACCTGCGCCGGATGGACAAAATCGGGAGCGACCAATTCAGCACGAATCTCCGGGGTGATATCCGCACGGTCCCAGTCGGTGTAGAAGGTAACCGGCACGCCGCGCCGGTCGAACTCGCGCACGATGTGCCGGCGCCGGTCGTCATAGCCCTGCTTGACGTGGCAGATCCTGGTGAACACCAGGTCGCGGGGAAATCCGGACTCGTCCGCCATCGTCAACGCACCGTCAGCTTGCAGCGGCGCCGAACCAGCCGATCACCGCGCCGATGATCAACAGCACGCCAAGCCAGTGACCGCCGTCAATGACAGTCAGGTCCCAGCCGAAATTCTCGTAGCGATGGTTGACCGACAGCGTCGTGGCGACAAAACCCAGCCAAAGCACGAAACCGAAGATCAGTCCGGCCAGCCAGGTCGGCTCACCACCCGTCATCGCGCCGACGACCAGGGCCATGATGTAGGCCATCAGCAGTTCGGCGATGAAGGAGATGACGAAGGGCAGCGGCGATTTCTTCATCGTCGCCGGATCGAGCCTGGCGGCCTTCAGCCAGGGCTTGCTCAACACCATGTACCAGGCGGCGCCGAACAGCCAGGCCAAGACGGCGGCGGCGATCACCGCCAGCCAATTCACTGCTGAAAAATCCATGAGTTCCCCCTCCTGTTCGGTTTTATGGAAACGCCTGTTCGGCGATTGCGTCAAGCAGTCGCCATACCGTGGTGCGTTTGACTTCGGCATCCTCGAGCGCCCTTGTCACCGGCACCTGATAGACGGCAAGCGGCTCCAGCCCCGATCGCGGCAGATAGGACCGGCCGGGATCGCCGACCAGAATGTCGGCGCCACGCCGTTTGAGTGTCGAAAACCACGGCGTCAGCCGGTCGGCGAAGGGTTTGTCGTAGAAGACGTCGCCGGCCAGGACCACGTCCCAACCCGCATCGGTGCCCACACAGTCCGTGCCGAGGAACCCGATGCCGACGCCGTTGGCCTCGCTGTTGAGGCGGATCGCGGTGGCGCAGAACGGGTCGATGTCGGCGGCGGTTACCTCGGCAGCGCCCGCCTTGACGGCGGCGATGGCGACGAGGCCGGAGCCCGAAGCGAGATCGAGCACGCGCTTGCCTCGGACCATATCGGGATTGTCGATGACATAGCGGGCGAGGCCCTGGCCGCCCGCCCAGGCAAACGCCCAAAAGGGCGGCGGCAGGCCGATCTCGACAAGTTCGTCCTCTGTTCGCTGCCAGAGATCATGCGCTTCGTCGGCGAGGTGAAGGCGAATCTCAGGTACATGCGGCGGCGCCATCAGCGCCGTGTTGTCGAGAATGAATTGCTTGGCGCTATCGGGTGTAAGTGCCGTCACGGCGCAGGCGTCAGGCCGCCCATGCGGCAGACTTCCTTCCATTCGGCCGGGGTCACCGGCTGCACGGAAAGCCGTCCGAGCCGCACCAGCGCCATCTCGGCCAGTTTCGGATTGGCTTTGACTTCTTCCAGCGTCGGCGGGTTCGGCATGTCCCTCACGGCGCGGATGTCGACACACTCCCAGCGCGGATCATCCGACGTGGTGTCGGGATGGGCCAGCGCGCAGACCTCGGCAATGCCGACCACGTTCAGCCCCTCGTTGGAATGGTAGAAGAAGCCGAGATCGCCGACCTGCATGGCCTTCATGTTGTTGCGGGCGGCGTAGTTGCGCACGCCGTCCCATTGGGTGCCGGCCTTGCCCTTGGCCTTCAACGCCTCGAAGGAGAAAACCGAGGGTTCGGATTTGAACAGCCAATAGTTCATTTTCTCTCCTCCTTGCGGCCCAGTCGCGGGCGCCGCGAATTAACTAGCCGCCGGCTTGTTGAACGTCCAGTTCCACTGGCCGATTTCGACGCTTTCGAACAGGCCGGCCTTGGCATAGGGGTCGGCGGCCGACAGAGCCTGCGCGCTGGCCAGATCAGGCGCCTCGACCACCACGAGGCTGCCATTGGGCTTGCCGTCGGCGTCGAGGAACGGACCGGCAAAGGCCAATTTCTTGTCGCCATTCAGCCCTTCGAGAAAGGCGACATGCTCGGGCCGCGTGTCGAGGCGCACCTGCAGGCTTCCGGGCTTGTCCTTGCAGATCAGAGCAAACAGCATGGTCTTTCTCCTGGGTGGTTGGATCAGAATGTGGGGATCAATCGTTGGTTTCGGTCTTCAGCGGCCGGGTCATCAGCGCCGTCACGGCCTGCCCGATGGTGATGGTGCCATCCAGTATGGCGGCGACCGCGGCGATGATCGGCGCATCGATTTCGCGCTCGGCGGCGATGCGGGCGGCGATCGCCGCGGTCGGCACGCCCTCGGCCAGCGGCAATCCGGAAAGTGCCTTGCCCTGTCCGAGCGCCAGCCCATAGGCGAAATTGCGCGACTGCGCCGACGAGCAGGTAAGCAGCAGGTCGCCAAGCCCGGAAAGCCCCATCAGGGTCTCGGGCCTGGCGCCGAAGGCGGCACCGATGCGGCGCAGTTCGACAAAGCCGCGCGTCACCATGGCCGCCTGTGCGCTGGCGCCGAGCCCGGCCCCGGTGACAGCGCCGGCGGCGATGGCGAAGACGTTCTTCAAGGCGCCGCCGATCTCGACGCCGATCAAGTCGTCGCTCGAATAGCAGCGCAGGTTTTCAGCCGAAAATCGGGCGGCAAGGTTGGCGGCAAGCGCCTCGTCGCCGGCGGCCACCACCACCGCCGTCGGCAGGCCGCGGGCGACATCGCTGGCAAAGCTCGGCCCTGACAGCGCTGCGACCGGGTTTGGCGGCAAGATTTCCGCAGCGATTGCCGACAGCAAGGCGCCGGTGTCGCGCTCGATGCCCTTGGCGCAGAGCACGAGCGGAATGCCGGCCGGCATATGATCCCTGGCGGCGGCCAGCGTGGCCCGCAACGCCTGAGCCGGCGTCACCGTCAGCACGCAATCGGCCCCAGTGAGGGCTGCCTCCATGTCGCTCGTCGCCTTGATGCCGGGCGCGATGGCGATGCCCGGGAGATAGCGTGGGTTCTCGCCCCGGCCGATCGCAGCCACGGTTTCAGGGTCACGCGCGAACAGCCGCACCGTATGGCCGGCGCGCAGCATGGCCAGCGCCAGCGCCGTGCCCCAGGCGCCGCCGCCGAGCACGGCGACATGCCAGCCGCTTTTGCCCGGACCCCCACCCTTCATGGCTCGATCGGTCATGCCTTGGCTCCGCGACGGCCGGAGCCGACCATTGGCGCCGAGACGCTGTCCAGCGGCCAGCGCGAGCGCGGCACGAAATCGAAGCCGTTCTCCTGCGCCATGCCTTCTCGCAGGCGTTCGATACCGGCCCAGGCAATCATCGCCGCGTTGTCGGTGCAAAGCTTCAGTGGTGGCGCGACGAAGCTGAAACCGGCGTCAGTGCAAAGCCGCTCCAGCGTTGTCTTGACCGTGCGGTTGGCGGCGACGCCGCCGGCGACGACCAGCGCCGGGTTTTTCGTGCCAGGGAATGTTTCGCGAAAGCGTTCCAGCGCGCGAGAAACACGGTCGGCGAGCGCATCGGCGACGGCCGCCTGGAACGAGGCGCAGATGTCGGCGACATCCTGGTCGCTCAAGGGCTCGATCGCTGTCGCCGCCTGACGCACCGCGGTCTTCAGGCCGGAGAAGGAGAAATCGGGCTGCGCCGAGCCTTTCATCGGCCGCGGGAAGGCAAAACGCGAGGCATTGCCCGACAGCGCTGCCTTCTCGACATTGGGACCGCCGGGATAGGGCAGACCGAGCATCTTGGCGGTCTTGTCGAAGGCTTCGCCGAGCGCGTCATCGATGGTGGTGGCCCAGCGCTGGTAGTCGCCAACGCCGCGCACGGCCAGAATCTGCGTATGGCCGCCGGATACCAGCAGCAAGAGATAGGGGAATTCGAGCCCGTCGGTCAGTCGCGCCGTCAAGGCGTGGCCTTCGAGGTGATTGACGGCGATCAGCGGCTTGCCGGCCGCCGCGGCGATCGCCTTGGCCGTCATCAACCCGACGATCAGTCCGCCGACGAGGCCTGGTCCGGCGGTCGCGGCGATCGCATCGAGCTCGGCCAGCGCCATGCCCGCATCGGCGAGTGCGGCCTCGATAATGCCGTCCAGTGCCTCGACGTGGGCGCGCGCGGCGATCTCCGGCACGACGCCGCCGAAGGCGGCATGTTCCTCGATCTGGGAGAGCACGATGTTGGACAGGATTTTCGGCGCGGCATCGCCCTCCAGCGCCACGACGCTGGCGGCGGTCTCATCGCAACTCGTCTCAATGCCCAGAACGCGGATCAATTCGTCGCTCTCTCCAGAGATTGTATGTCAGGGCGTTCCTCGTTAGGAGAGTGCCCGGAAACGCAAAGCCAGCCGGGGGTTATCACGGACCGCGCGCCATGCAAACAATCTTGAAAATCGGAACACGCGGCAGCCCGCTGGCATTGGCGCAGGCGCATGAAACACAGGCGCGGCTGATGGCCGCGCACCGCATGCCGGCGGAGGCGTTCGAGGTTGTCGTCATCTCGACCAGCGGCGACCGCATCCAGGACCGGCCGCTGTCGGAGGCTGGCGGCAAAGGCCTGTTCACCAAGGAAATCGAGGAAGCCCTGCTCGCCGGCGCGATCGACATCGCCGTGCATTCGTCGAAGGACATGCCGACGCAATTGCCGCCCGGCCTGGAACTCTCCGCCTTCCTGCCGCGCGAGGATGCGCGCGATGCCTTTGTGGGCAGGGCGGCGAAGACGATCGCGGAACTGCCGCAAGGGGCGAAAGTCGGCTCCTCGTCGCTGCGGCGGCAGGCGTTGATCCGCCGCATGCGGCCGGACCTCGACGTGGTGATGTTCCGCGGCAATGTGCAGACGCGGCTGCGCAAGCTGGACGAAGGGGTCGCGAGCGGCACCATCCTTGCCTATGCCGGCCTGAAGCGGCTGGGCCTGGAAGATGTTGCCACCGATTTGATGCCGCTGGACAGCTTCCCGCCGGCACCAGGCCAGGGTGCGATCGGCATCGAGACACGGATCGGCGACCGCGATGTCGAGAAGATGCTGGTGGCGATCCACGATGTGGCGACCGGGCAGGCACTCGCCTGCGAGCGCGCTTTCCTGGCGGCGCTCGATGGCTCCTGCCGCACGCCTATTGCCGGCTATGCCGCGATCGAGGCCGGAAAGCTCTCTTTCGCCGGGCTGATCATCTCGCCCGACGGCACGCAGTCGCACGCGGTCGAGCTACAAGGGCCGGCACAGGACGCCGCCCGCATCGGTGATGAAGCGGCGCGGACGGCGCGTGCCAAGGCCGGCGAAAAGTTCTTCCACGGCTGGCTCTGAAGATGCTCCGCGTGCTGGTCACCAGACCGGAGCCGGGTGCGTCGCGCACCGCGCGAAAGCTGGAGGAGATGGGTTTTGAGCCTCTTCTCCTGCCGTTGACGGAGACGAAGGCGTTGCCGGTCGATGCCAAGGCGGTTCCGGACGACGTGGCAGCCGTCGCCATCACCAGCGCTAATGCGGTGCGCCATGCCCCCAGAAATCTAATTGCGGTGCTGTCCAGGTTGCCTTGTCATGCTGTCGGCAGGAGGACCGCGGAGGCCGCGCGCAAAGCCGGCTTTCTCTCGGTCAATGAGGGGCCCGGCGATGCCGAGGCGCTGGCCGACGGCATGGCAATCGCGTTTTCCGGCAAAACAATCGTCTATCTCTGCGGGTGCGTGCGGTTTCCCGCCTTCGAGCAGAAGCTGGAAGCAGCTCACGCCCAGGTCCATGCCGTCGAGACTTATGACACGCTTGCGGTGAGCTATTCGGACGAAGCGATCCTTCCTCTGATATCAGGCCAATCCGTCGATGCGGTGCTGCTCTATTCGGCCATGGCCGCTGCCGAAATGCAGATACTGGCCAGGCGACCTGCCCTGCGGCAGGCCTTTGAAAAGACCCGTTTTTTCGCTCTTTCCGCGCGCATTGCCGCCGCTTTCCGCGACGGCACCGGCAAAGCAATGCACGTTGCCGCGCGGCCCGACGAGGAGGCGCTGCTGGCACATTTGCGGGCACGGCCCTGACCCGCGTCATCACACCGCCCCTTTTCACCGCTTGGTGATGTGCTAGACCCTTTCTGAACCATCACGCGCCGCCAGGCGTTGAGACGAAGCGAATTTGCGGAGCCCCTGCATGGTCAAGACGCCGAAGATGCGACACTCGAAAGGCCGCCGCGAGCCGGTGACCATCGATCTCGATCCGGGCGCCGTCTCACGCATCGTCGACGAGGATGCCGCCAAGAATACCGCCCAGACCGACGAGGCGAAGGCCGAGGAAGCGGCGAACGCCTCGCGGCCAGAGCCGCCGGACGAGCCGGTACATGCCGATCAGGCGGATCTCGAACCTTGGGAGCATGGCGATGCAGCCGCCGGGCAGCCTGGCACCGACGCGCCACCGCAAGCCGAGGCCAAATCCACTGAGCCGGAAATGCCTTATCCCGGTTCGGATATACCCCCCAACCGCGCCAACGCTTCCGACTACAATTTTGAGGATGCAACCGCCAAAACCGCGGAGACCAAGGCGGCTTCCGGTAAAACCGACGCAAGGAGCGAACCGATGGCCACGCAGCCGAAGCGGGGCGGCCTCAACGGCATCGCCGCCGGTATCATCGGTGGTGTCATCGCCCTGGTCGGCGCCGGTGGCCTGCAATTTGCCGGCCTGCTCGGTGCGCCGGGTGCCGCTCCCGGTGTCTCGCTCGACGGCGTCAATGGCGAGATCGCCTCGTTGAAAAGCGAAATCGCGGATATGAGGGAAGCCGGCGGCAGCGGCGGTGCATCGGCCAAGGTCGACGGCCTGTCGTCGGCGCTGGATCAGGTCAAGAGCGATGTCGCGGCGCTGAAATCAGCGGTCGAACAGGGTGGCGCGGGCGACAATGCCGGGCTTGCCGCGATGGGCGACAAAGTCAAGCAGATCGAAACCACGGTGGCCGCCCTCGGCAAGGCCGGCGGCGCGGCGCCTGTCGATCTCGGCCCGCTCAACGAAAAGCTGGCGGGTCTCGATGCGCTGGTGAAGTCGACGGGCGAGGCGGCGAAGGCACAGGAAGGCCGTCTCTCCGCGCTGGAGCAGTCGGTGTCGCAGCTTTCCGGCAAGGTCGATGCGCAGGCGTCGCAGCCAAAGATCGCACTCGCCATCGCTGCCTCGGCGCTGAAGGCGGCGCTCGATCGCGGCGCGCCGTTTTCGGCCGAACTCGATACGCTGGCCGCGATTTCGCCTGATGCGCCCGAACTCGCGACCTTGCGGCCCTATGCCGAAAAGGGCGTGCCGACCCGTACCGAGATCGCATCGCAGATGGATGCCGCCGCCAATGCCATGGTCGCCGCCGCGACGCCGGTCGATCAGAATGCCGGCTTCCTTCAGAACCTGATGTCGAGCGCTGAATCGCTGGTCAAGGTCCGGCCGATCGGTGCCGTCGAAGGCCCCGGCGCACCGGAAACCGTGGCGCGCATGGAGGTTGCGGTCACGCAGGGCGACTATGCCAAGGCACTCAGCGAATATGACACGCTGCCGGAAGCCGCGAAGGCCGCGGGCGCCGACTTTGCCGGCAAACTGAAGGCGCGCATCGAGGTCGAAACCCAGGTCGACGCGCTGATCTCCGGCGCGATGAAGGCATGAGGGCAACACGATGATCCGCCTGCTCGCCTTCCTCATCGTCGTCTTCGCGCTCGGGCTGGGCTTTGCCTGGCTGGCCGATCGGCCGGGCGACATGGTCGTCACCTTCAACGGCTATCAGTACCAGGTGAGCCTCATGGTGGCGGCGGTTGCCGTCGTCGCTGTCGTCGCCGCAGTGATGATTGTCTGGTGGCTCATCAAGTCGCTGTGGAACAGTCCCTACACCATCTCGCGCTATTTTCGCGTGCGCCGCCGCGACCGTGGCTATCAGGCGCTGTCGACCGGCATGATCGCCGCCGGCGCCGGCGACGGGGCGCTGGCCCGCAAGAAGACCAAGGAAGCGGCCAAGCTGATCCGCTCCGACCAGGAGCCGCTGATCCATCTGCTCGAGGCACAGGCATCGCTGCTCGAAGGCGACCATGAAGGCGCGCGCCAAAAATTCGAGAGCATGCTCGACGATCCCGAAATGCGGCTGCTTGGCCTGCGTGGGCTTTACCTGGAAGCCGAACGACTGGGCGACCGCAACGCCGCCCGGCACTATGCCGGCCGTGCCGCCGCAGTGGCGCCGCAACTGGCCTGGGCGGCCGAATCGACGCTGGAGGAACTGACCGCGCGCGGCGACTGGGATGGCGCGCTGAAACTGGTCGACGCGCAGAAGTCGACGCGGCAGATCGAGCGTGACGCCGCCAACCGCCGCCGCGCGGTGCTGTTGACCGCCAAGGCGCAGTCGCTTGCGGACAGCGATCCCGCGGCTGCCAGGACAGCGGCGATCGAGGCCAACAGATTGCAGCCGGATTTTGCCCCCGCCGCCGTTGCCGCCGCCGCGGCGCTGTTCAGGCAGAACGACGTGCGCAAGGGTTCGAAGATCCTCGAAGCGGCATGGAAGGCCGAGCCGCATCCCGAGATTGCCGAGCTCTACACCCATGCGAGGCCGGGTGACGCCGTGCTCGATCGGCTCAACCGGGCAAAGAAGCTGCAGGAGATGAAGAAGAACCACGCTGAATCGTCAATGACGGTGGCGCGTGCCGCGCTCGACGCGCAGGATTTTTCAACCGCCCGCCGCGAGGCAGAGGCCGCGATCCGGATGGACCGACGCGAGGGCGCCTATCTGCTGCTCGCCGACATCGAGGAGGCCGAGACCGGCGACCAGGGCAAGGTGCGGCAGCTGCTGTCCAAGGCGGTGCGAGCCCCGCGCGATCCGGCCTGGGTCGCCGACGGCGTCGTCTCCGAGCGCTGGGCGCCGGTCTCGCCGGTCACCGGCCGGCTCGACGCCTTCGAATGGCGCGCGCCGATGGAGCGGCTTGGCCAGCTGATCGACAGCCACGATGAGCCGGACGCCCCGGCAGTGGCCATCGAGGCGCCGGGCAGGCCGGAAAGGCCGGTCGAGGTGATCGATCACGCCGCACCGGGCGACGAGGCGACGGGCAAAGACGCCGAAAGCCGCGAGGATCATGTCACCCCGGTCACGGCCGCCGCCTTTGCCGCGGTGCCCGCCGACGCCGAGGCCGTCGAGCCGGCGGAAGAACTGGCGCGGCTGCCGGACGATCCAGGCGTCGATCCGGACGACGAGGCGGAAAAGTCGCCCCGCCGGTTCCGGCTGTTTTGATTTTGGGCAGGCCGTTGGGCGTTTGGGAATGAATTGATGTTCGAGCGCGTTCTGTCGTTTCTCAGGGATTTGCCGGCCGGCTCCGGGAGCCATGCCAGCACGGACGATCCGCGCGTCGCGGCCTCGGCGCTGCTCTATCACGTGATGAATGCCGACGGCGTGCGCCAGGATGTCGAATGGGAGCGGTTCAAGGCGGTGCTGGCGCAAAGCTATTCGATCAGCGGCGCCGAACTCGAAGCACTCGCCGCCGCCGGCGAGCGGGCCGACAACGAGGCAATCGACCTCTACGCCTTCACCAGCGTGCTCAAGCGCCACCTCGACGCGGAGGGGCGCAAGGCGTTCATCGGCCTGATGTGGGAGATCGTTTATGCCGATGGCGAGCTGCATGAGCTGGAGGACAACACGGTGTGGCGTGTCGCCGAGCTGATCGGCGTCGAACGCCACGACCGCGTCGAGGCGCGCCGCAAGGCGGCGGCGCACGCTCCGGGCGCCACTGGAACATCCTCGGACGAATAGGATTTTCGCCGTCCATGCCGCGCCAGACGAGGTCGAAACCAAAAGTCCTGATCGTGCTGCATCAGGAGAATTCGAGCCCCGGGCGCGTCGGCCACATGCTGCTCGAAGAGGGCTTCGATCTCGACATCCGCCGCCCGCCGCTCGGCGACGCCTTGCCGGAAACGCTGGATGGCCACGCCGGCACAGTCGTCTTCGGCGGTCCGATGAGCGCCAATGACGAGGACGAGTTCGTTCGTCGCGAGACCAACTGGCTGCAGATTCCACTCAGGGAGAACCGGCCACTGCTCGGCATCTGTCTTGGGGCGCAGATGCTGGCCAATCATCTCGGCGGCAAGGTCGAGGGCCATGGCGAAGGGCTGGTCGAGATCGGCTGGTATCCCCTGAAAGCGACCGAGGCCGGCAAGAAACTGATGCACTGGCCAGAGATGGTCTACCAGTTCCATCGTGAAGGCTTTTCGCTGCCGAGCGACGCGACGCTGCTGGCCACGAACGAGACCTATCCCAACCAGGCCTTCCGCTATGGCGATAATGCCTGGGGCATCCAGTTCCACGGCGAACTGACCCGAGTGATGATGCAGCGCTGGGTGGTGCGCGGCGCCCACCGCTTCGAGCTGCCCGGTGCGCAGCCCGGCCGCGACCATCTCGGCGGCCGGCTGATCTGGGACATGCATTTGAAGCGCTGGCTCGACGAGTTTTTGCGCACGATTTTTGGCGAGCCTGTGGCGCGGTAGTGCCGGGCCGGTGCTCTGAACCGCCGACGCCTAAAAACTAGTCCGAAAACGTTACGCTCACGCCGCGCTGCCGAAAATAAGCCTGCATCAACTTGCGGCCCGAGCGGTTGCTCTGCGCCAATTTGGCAGGATCGAACACCGCCTGTTTTATCCCCTCTCGCGCCAGCGCTGCCTTGAGCGTCGCGATATGGGCGTCGATGTCGGCATTGTCCGCCCTGAGCGACGCGTAGATATTTTCGGTCGCTTCGGCCACGGTCGGTTCGCTCACTTGTGTCGTCCTTTGGTTGGTTCGGCGGCGGCTTAGCATAGATTCGCTGCCCCGTCAGTTTCGTCCTTTGAGGTGCCTCACCTTGCGCAGCGCCGGGAACAGATAGGCCCACAGGCCGGCAACCGCGACGGCGCCGATGCCGCCGATGACCACCGCCGGAACCGTGCCGATCAGCGCCGCCATGGTGCCGGCGCGAAATTCGCCGACCTCGTTGGAGGTACCGACGAAGACCTGGTTGACGGCGTTGACGCGGCCGCGCACCTCGTCGGGCGTCCACAGCTGGATCAGCGTCTCCCTGATGTAGACACTGAACATGTCGGTGGCTCCGAGCAGGGCAAGTGCCACAATCGAGAGCCAGGTGAGCGTCGACAGGCCGAACAGCACGGTGCAGGCGCCGAACGCCGCCACGAAGCTCAGCATGATCTTGCCGGCACGGTCGCGGATCGGATGGCCCGCAAGCCAGACGGCGACGCAGATGGCGCCGATCCCAGGCGCCGAACGCAGCAGGCCGAGGCCCCAGGGGCCAAGTTGGAGGATGTCACGCGCATAGACCGGCAGCAGCGCCGAGGCGCCGGACAGAAGCACGGCGAAGAGGTCGAGCGAGATGGCGCCAAGCACGATCTTCTCGCTCCAGATGTAGCGGAAGCCGGCAAACAGCGTCTCCATTGTCGGCTTGTCGGTGGCGGTCTGTTGCGCGGGCTTGGGAATGGTGAAGATCAGCAACGCGGCGGCGAGCATCAGGACTGCGGCCGTCGCATAGGCCACTTCCGCCGACACGCCATAGAGCAAGCCGCCGGCGACCGGGCCGACAATCGTCGCGGTCTGCCAGGCGGAGGAGTTCCAGGCGATGGCATTGGCGAAATCGCGCTGCGGCACGAGATTGGCGAACAGGGAGGACGAAGCCGGCCCGTAGAAGGCGCGGGCAATGCCGAACATGACCAGCACGGCGAAGATCGGCAGCGGGGTTGTAAGGCCGCGCAGGGTCAGAAACAGCAGAGCCAGCGCGCAGGCGCCTTCGACCAAGGTCGCCAAGGTCATGATCAGCCGGCGGCCGAAACGGTCGGCGACGACACCTGTAACCAGCACCAGAAGCAGCGACGGCAGGAACTGGACGATGCCGACAATGCCAAGATCGAACGGATCGCGCGTCAGATCATAGACCTGCCAGCCGACGGCCACCGAAACGATCATGGTCGCGAAAGTGGTGAGAAAGCGCGCCGTCCAGTAGCTGAGGAAGGCTCTGTGCCGGAAGGCCGCGTAACGCCGCTCCGGCAAGGTTTGTTCTGGTATCATGGAGTGAGGCCCCGTTGCGGTGGGCATCGGCTCGCGGGGCACTTCCCGAATGGGCGCTGTTCGACCAATGGAACTTGGTAAAGTTCGGGGCGGATATGCTTTAAAATCAGGTCCGGATCAAGCGACTTTCGACCGCACCACCGATAGCACGCGGAAGTTACTGCCGCAGCGCAGCTGAAATCGCGTCCAGCCCGCCTTTCAACTCGGCCTCCCTCGGCCAGCCGAAGCCGACGCGGAAGAAGCGCTTTTCCATTTCGAACCAGTGGCCGGGCCCGACATAGGTGCCGTGATCTTCCAGCAGCCTGACATAGAAGCGATCGAGGTCGAAGCCGGGTTCGACATCGAGGCGCGGGAAACCGACGACACCGCCTTCGGGCCGCACCCAGTCGACCAGCGGCTCGCGGTCGATCCAGGCCTGGACGATGTCCCGGCGCCTGGCCATTTCGGGCAGCAGCTTTGCCAGGAAAGCGTCCCGGCCCTCCAGCACGCCGCGCGCTATGCCTTCGTCGATGACGCTGCCGCAGATGCCGATCTGCTCCTTGGCGGCCAGAAATGTCTCCTGAAGGGCCGCATCCCTGGTGATCAGCCAGCCGATGCGGATGCCGGGAATGCCGAAGGCTTTCGACAGCGACGAGACGCTGATGGCCTTTTTGCTCAGCGTGGCCGTGGAAGGCAGGCGCCTGCCATAGGAGAGATCGCGATAGGTTTCGTCGACCAGCAGATAGCAGCCGCTGGTCTCGGCGAGCGCGACCAGCGCGTCCAATTCGGCACGGCTCATCATGGTGCCGGTCGGATTGTGCGGGCAAGTAACGCTGATCAGCTTCGTGTTCGGCCGCATCGCGGCCCTGACGCGCTCGACGTCGATGGCGAAGCCTTCGTCGAAGGCGAGGTCGACAAAGCTGATGGCGCAGCCGATCGCCCGCGGCGTTTCGATGTTGGTGGCGTAGTTGGGCCTGATGACGACGAGGTGATCGCTGGCCGAGAGCAGCGAGGTGGAGATGATGAACAACGCGCCGGCCGCACCGGCCGTGACCAGCACGTCGTCGGGCGCGATGCCGGCATCCTGCGCGGCGATCAGCGCGCGCAATTCCCTGTCGCCGCGATGCTCGCCATAGAAGAGGGTCAGATCAGGCAGCGAGAGGCCAATGTCGGAGAGTTTCTGATCGGCGATCGAACTTTCGGAGAGGTTGTAACGGATGCGGTCGTAACCGTACTCCTCCGGCGCTTCTTTCTCGATCACCATCCTGGTGTAGTTCATGGCTTCCCCCAGATCGTCTTGTCCCAGGGTATCCAAGCCACAAAAGCACGAAGCCTGCCAAGGCGAATTCGCCGGCAGGCTTCTATTCCAGTCGTCCTAACAATTGGCTCAGCGTCCAAATCGCCTCAGGCCGAGACTTTGGCCTTCCGGCCCTTGCCTTTGACGGGGGCGACCACGGCGGCCTTGCGGCCGAGGCCGATCGACTTCGCCAGTTCGGAGCGCGAAGCCGCGTAGTTGGGGGCAACCATCGGATAGTCGGAAGGCAGGCCCCATTTGGCGCGATAGGCGTCCGGCGTCAGGCCGAAATGCACGCCGAGATGACGCTTCAGCGATTTGAATTTCTTGCCGTCCTCGAGGCAGATGATGAAATCCGGCGTCACCGACTTCTTCGGGTTGACGGCCGGGACCAGCGGTGCCGCCACCGGGGCGACCGGCTGGCCGAGCCCGCTGATCGAGGCGCTGACGCTGGCGATCAGCTCGGGAAGGCCGGACGCAGGCAGGCGATTCTTCTCGACATAGGCCGATACGATATGGGCCGTCAGCTCGAGAAGGTCGAGTGTCTTGCTGGCGTGGCTGTTTTCGTCGGTCAATCTATTTCCTCCATCCATGGCGCATAACCTCGAAAATGGGACCGTTTTCAAAAGGGATGATGCGCAAAATTAAAGTGGGTCGTCTTCGTGCGTCGCGCGCGACGCGATGTAGTGGGGCTGACTTCCTAGTCGGCAAATCTGCGCAATGCAATCTATCGCCGCGACATAACACGGCATTTTGAACAACTATACTAAGCTGTAACAATATCAGACGATCAGGGCCTTGTCGCGCCACAGACGAAATCCGCCTTCGAAGGCGCGTGTGTTGTCACCGCGCCTGGAGTCGGGGGGCAATTCGTCTAGCTTGTCGACATTGCCGCCGCCGATGACGACATAGTCTGGCTGCAGGGCGGCGCGCAGCCGGTTGACGACGTCGAAGACATGACCGCGCCACTTCTTCTTGCCGCGCTTTACGAGGCCACGTTCACCGACATAGTCCTCGAAACTCTGGCCTTTTCTGTAGGGAAGGTGGGCGAGTTCCATCGGCTGGCCGACATTGTCGAGGACCATCGCGGCACCGAGGCCGGTTCCGAGGCCGAGGAACAGCATGCGCCCGCCCTCATAGCTGCCGAGGGCCTGCATCAGCGCGTCATTGACCACCTTGACCGGCTTGCCGAACTCAGCGGTGAAATCGAAGCCGGCCCAGCCCTTGCCGAGATTCATGGGATCGAGCACCGGCTTGTTTTGACGCACGGGGCCCGGATAGCCCATCGAGATGACGTCGTAGGACAGGCCGTCGGCGAGCTTCTTCACCTTGTCGATCATCTGCCTTGGCGTCAGGTCAGGCCCGGAATCCGTCCGGCGCTCGGTGCCACCGTCGCTGGTCAGGATCTTGACGTGCGACCCGCCAATGTCGATCGAAAGGACTACCTGCCCGGTGTCCGACGCAGCCTTCTTAACCACCTTGGCCATCTCGTCCCCTCCACTCATGCGACCGGGTCGATCCAGCCATTGGGCGGCCCGAAGCCGGCCATGGCGTCCGCTGGCCCCCACGTCTTCGGCTCGTAAAGATGCGGCGGCGTGGTGTCGCCGAGCACCGGACCGACGATGCGCCAGGCGAGTTCGGCGGCGTCTTGGCGGGTGAAGAGCTGGCCGTTGCCGTTCATGGCGTCGCCGATCAGCCGTTCATAGGGCGGCATGTCGCCCTTCGAATCGTCGAGCGCGGTGAGTTCCACCTGCTCGCCAATCATGTCGTCGCCCGGCGCCTTGCGCTGGGCGCCGATGGCGATCATCACCTGCGGGTCGATGCGGAAGCGGACGTAATTCTGGTCGGCGGGCTTGATCGGGTCGAAGACGTCGAGCGGCGGCCGTTTCAGCCGCACCACCACCTCGGTGACATGCACCGGCATGTTCTTGCCGGCGCGGATGAAGAACGGCACGTCCTGCCAGCGCCAGGTGTCGACGAAGAAGCGCACCGCCGCGAAGGTCTCCACCGGCGAGTTCGGCGCCACGCCGGGCTCGGCGAGATAGCCGGTGAACTGGCCGCGCACGACATCGTCTTTCGTCAATGTCCGGATGGCGCGCAACACCTGCACCTTCTCGTCGATCAGGTCGTCGGCGGAGCGGCCGACCGGCGGCTCCATGGCCAGGAGCAGCAGGATGTTGAGCAGATGGTTCTCGATGACGTCGCGGATGGCGCCGACATCGTCATAGAACCGCCCGCGCCCCTCGACGCCGAAATCCTCGGCCATGGTGATCTGCACGCTCTCGACGTAATTGCGGTTCCAGATCGGCTCCAGCAGGGAGTTGGCGAAGCGGAAATAGAGCAGGTTCTGGATCGCCTCCTTGCCGAGATAATGGTCGATGCGGAAGATCGACTGCTCGTCGAACACCAGGTGCAGCACTCGGTTCAGCCAGCGCGCCGACTGGAGATCGTGGCCGAACGGCTTTTCGACCATCAGTCGCGCGCCATGCGCGGTGCCGGATTGCTCCAGCCCTTGCACGACGGTCTCGAACATGGACGGCGGCACCGCCATGTAATGCAGCGGCCGCTGGGCGTTGCCGAGTGCCGTCTTCAGCTTCTCGAAGGTCGTGGGATCGCGATAGTCGCCGCTGACATAGCGCAGCAGCGACGCGAACTTGGCGAAGACCTTCTCATCGACGGCGCCCAGGGCATGGACGATGCCGTCGCGGGCGCGGTCCTGCAACTGCTTCAAATCCCAGGCGTCGAAGGCGACGCCGATCACCGGTTCGGTGAGCGTGCCCTTGGCGACCATCTGGTAAAGCGCTGGAAATATCTTCTTGTGGGCGAGGTCGCCGGTCGCTCCGAAGAGCACCAGCGTATCGGACCGTTCCTGGCTCATGCGTGCGTCTCCCCTGTCGCCGTCACTTGCCGCCCTTCGGCTTTTCGATGTGCCCGCCAAAGGCATAGCGCATGGCGGACAACAGCTTGTCGGCGAATTCGGATTCGCCTTGCGAGGAGAAGCGGTCGAACAGGGCCGACGACAGCACCGGTGCCGGCACGCCGGTGTCGATCGCCGCCTTCAGCGTCCAGCGGCCCTCGCCGGAATCCGAGACCCGGCCGCCGAATTGCGCCAGACCCGGATCGCTCTTCAGCGCACCGGCGGTGAGATCGAGCAGCCAGGAGCCGATGACGCTGCCATGCCGCCACACCTCGGCCACCTGCGGAAGGTCGATGTCGAACTGGTAGTATTGCGGGTTTTCCAGCGGGCTTGTCTCGGCGTCCGCCGTCCGCTGCCGTTTGCCGGCATTGGCCGACTTCAGGATGTTCATGCCTTCGGCATAGGCGGCCATGACGCCGTATTCGATGCCGTTGTGCACCATCTTGACGAAATGGCCGGCGCCGCTCGGTCCGCAATGCAGGTAGCCATAGGGCGCGGTGCCGGCGGTCTTGTCCGGGGTGGGCGCTCCGGCATCAGCGCCAGGCGCCAGCGTGGCAAAGACCGAATCGAGGTGCTGCACGGCCACGTCGGGACCGCCGATCATCAGGCAGTAGCCGCGCTCCAGCCCCCAGACGCCGCCACTGGTGCCGACATCGACAAGATGCATGCCCTTGGTGGCCAGTTTCGCGGCCTGGTCGACGGCGTCGTGATAGTAGGAATTGCCGCCGTCGATGACGATGTCGCCGGGCTCCATCAGCGCCGCGACCTGATCGATGATCCTGCCGGTGATCGCCGCCGGCAGCATCAGCCAGACACAGCGCGGCTTGGCCAGCTTGCCGACGAATTCCTCCAGGGATGCCGCCCCCAAGGCGCCGTCGCTCACAAGCGCCGCGACGCTGGCCGGGTTGATGTCATAGACGACGCATTCGTGGCCGTCGCGCATCAGCCGCCGCACCATGTTGGCGCCCATCCGGCCCAGTCCCATCATTCCGATCTGCATGGTTTCGTCCCTGTTTCCTAGAGATTTTCTGGGGTTGTCGAGGAAGGATCTACTGGCTGTCCTGCGCGCCTGACATGATGGAGAAGTCGACATTCTCCCAATCGCCGGTTCCGGGCCAGAAAAAAGTGAAGATCAGCGTGCTTCCGTTGGGGAGGCTGGCCGTGGGCAGATCGACAAGATGAAGGCCGAAAGCGTTTTCCGCTGTCCGGCTGTCGTGGGCGGTTGCCCAATTGTCCGTGCTCCAGTGGATGGTGGCCGCCGTCAGCAGCTCGACGCGCAATGTCTTGCCCTCGGGCAGTGCGCGGATCTTGTTGTTGAAGCGCCATGCCCTGAACGACGATACGGTCTTGTCCTGGATATAGCGCTTCACGCCTTGCGGCGGCATGTCGAAGACGGCGCCGTCGCGTAGCGAGCGCAGCAGCTTGATGTGTTCGGAATGCGCCCAGACCAGTGGCATGGCGCTGCCCGATGGCTTGCCATGCAGCAGCTCGCGCTCGGGAATATCGGCGCCGTCCCACACCTGTTCGGGCAGCAGGCCGCCAGGCCCGGCCGACCGTTCCAGCGCATCGAGCAAGCTGGCCGCCTTGTCCTTGCGCCCGGCGGCCAGCTCGTAATGCGCCCTTTCGCCGGCCAGCAGGGGCCAGGGCCGGCCCTGGCCGGTGCCGTCGAAGGGCGTGCCATCCTCATGCTCGCCATAGCCGTCGCTGTTATAGCGGTACCAGAGCGGCCCTTGCGGCAGTTCGCAGCGCAGCTGCGCGTCGATAACCTTGACGGTATCGACGATGCGCGGATCGTCGGCGGCTCTCAGGCCAAAGCGCACCAGGGCCAGCGCGTCCGGGCTGACGATTTCCTCGGCCGGCCGGTCGGTGTCGCCGGGTGGCCGGTTCTTGATCGGCACATAGCCGTCCTTCGGCGAGCCGGCATCGGGGTCGTCTGGCGGCGCAATGCGGACGTAATAGCCGCCGACACCGACGGTCTTGCAGATGGCGGTGCCGGTGACATAGGTCCAGCGTTCGACCTGGTCGTTCCAGCAGTCGGCGGTTTCGCGCAGGTAGGCCGCCTCCGCCGCTTTGCCGCAGGCATCGAGCAGGTCGGCGCCGGCAAGCAGTGCCGCGATCTCGACGGCCAGCGTGAACGGGCTGTAGCCGGCGTCTTCTTCCCAGCGGTCCTCGCCGGTGACCGGACCATTGCGCACGACATAGGAGGCGGCGCGCTCGATCATCGGCAGGAAGGCCTTCAGCCTGGCACGCGGCAAGTGGCCAGCGCGATGCAGGGCATCCGCCAGCAGCAAGGGAAAGGCGCATTCGTCCATCTGGATGCCGGGCCAATAGGCCGTGCCGTCGAGCCAGGCGTTCTGCGGCCAATGGCCGTCCGGCTGCTGGACGGAGCGGAGATATTCCAGGATCCGCAGTGCCGAGGCGGCATCGCCGGCGGCGAGAAAGCCGCCCGCCGTTTCGACCAGGTCGCGCGGCCAGACCAGATGGTAGCCGCCGAGATCATCGTCGCCTTTGTTGAATCCCCATGGGATCGACAGGCTGGCCACCGCAGCGCCGGGCGTTGCCGACGACCGGTGGGTTGCCAGCACCGCGGTGGAGACGCGGTAGCTGTTCACTCCGGGGACCGCGTGGCGGTCCAGTGGCAGCAGCCCCGCCTGCCATTCGCGCCATTGTTCGACGTAGGATTTCGCCGCCGGTTCAAAACCCCGCTTCAGGCTGGCGAAGGCGTTTTCGGCGGCTTCGTCCGGTGTCGTCCCAAAACCCAGCGCCAGCATGGTTTTTGTGTTGGCGGCGGTGAAGCCGATCTCGCCGGTCAGCGCGACATTGCCGTCCTCGGCACGCCGGCAAGCCGTATCGAGCTTGCCGGCGCTGTTGAGTTGCTGCCAGCCGTCGGAGAAGCCGACATAGCCGGCCGAGCAATCCCGCCAGGGCAGGGACGAGGCCAGCGCCAGGCAGGTGCCGCGCCCCGAGGCAAACAGGACAGGCTTTCCCTGGTACTCGCCGACCCAGGCGGTGTTGCTCATGCCGGCATTGACCAGATGCGGCGCCAGAAGCGCGTAGACGCGGTAGTCGGCCGCGGAGCCCTTGAGCGGGCTGAAGGTGATTTCCTGCAGCAAGGTCGAGCGCGCCGGATCGGCCTGAATACGCTTCTCGATCCGGTAGGCGCCGTCGTCGGCTGTATTGACCAGCCTGTAGGCGGGCACGCCGTCCTCGAACGGCTCTATGCCGTGCGAGGCATCGCGCTTCTCCTCGGAGAAATAGCCATCCATGCCGGTGACGATCAGGCCGAGGTCGCGCGTGCAGGCGCTGTCGACGCGCGGATAGTACACCTCGTTCAGGATGCCGTGGCTGGTGGTGAACCAGACGCGGCTGGACGGCGAAAGCGCCGAGCCGACTCCGCTCTTGGCGCTAGAGGTCCAGCGCGCGGGAATTCCCGGTGCGCCCGGCGGCACAGTCGGCGTCACTGCCATGCTTGTTCGCTCTCCTGGCCCGCATGCCTAGCCATCAAACGAAGCCATTTCAATCAGCGCACCGCAAGTTGATCGCCGGCGCACATCGGATTGCAGTTGACAGCCCGCCGGCCTTCTGCACTTTTGTCTGACAATAGATAAAAAACAGGATCTCAATCGCGAAATTCGTCGACAATCAAACTGATCAGCAACTCTCGGGAGGAGTATCACATGAAGAAACTATTGGTTCTCAGCACGCTTGCGGCGGTGCTCGCGGCCGGTACGGCTTTTGCCGACACCAGCGGCAAGAAGATCGCGTTCTCCAACAATTATGCCGGCAATTCGTGGCGGCAGGCGATGCTCGACAGCTATGGCATCGTCACCAAGAAGGCCGTCGACGACAAGATCGTCGGCTCGGCTGATGTCTTCACCACTGCCGACAAGGAGGTGCCGACCCAGGCCGCCCAGGTGCAGAACCTGATCCTGCAGGGCTATGACGCCATCGTCATCAACGCCGCCTCGCCGGATGCGCTCAACGGCGCCATCAAGCAGGCCTGCGATGCCGGCATCACCGTCGTCTCCTTCGACGGCACCGTCACCGAGCCCTGCGCCTACCGCGTCGTCGTCGACTTCAAGGAGATGGGCAAGCAGGAAGTCGAGCAGATGGCCAAGTTCCAGCCCAAGGGCGGCAATCTGCTTGAAATCCGGGGGCTTGCCGGCACCTCGATCGACGATGCCATCCACGCAGGCATCCTCGAAGGCGTGGCCGCGCATCCCGAATTCAAGATCGTCGGTTCTGTCACCGGCGACTGGGACCAGACCACGGCTCAGAAAGCGGTGGCGACCATCCTGCCGTCGCTGCCCGACGTCGTCGGCATCGTCGACCAGGGCGGTGACGGCTATGGCGCCGCGCAAGCCTTCGCCGCCGCCGGCAAGCCGCGCCCGACCATCATCATGGGCAACCGGCAAGATGAATTGAAGTGGTGGAAGGAACAGAAGGACAAGGACGGCTACCAGACCTGGTCGGCTTCGATCGCGCCGGGCGTATCGACGCTCGCCTTCTGGGTGGCGCAGCAGGTGCTCGATGGCCGCAAGGACATTCCGCACGATCTGCTGGTGCCGTATCTGGCCTTCACCCAGGACGATTTCGAGGCGGCCCTGCCCAAGATCAAGGAGGGCGGCGTCGCCACCCACGAATACACGCAGGAAGATGCCATCGCGGCAATCAAAGCCAATATCAAGTGAAAGTCGCAGACGCGTTGCCGCGGGCATCACCGAGCGGATATCGTTGAGCATGGCTGCAGGCGACACGGACATCATCAGACTGGGCGGCGCCGAAAACCAATTCGGCGCCGCCAGTGTTGATATCGTAAGACTTGACGGTGCCGAAAAGCATTTCGGCGCCGTCAGGGCGCTGGGCGGGGTGGATTTCCATGTCGGGCCCGGCGAATGCGTCGGCCTCGTCGGCCATAACGGCGCCGGCAAGTCGACGCTGATGCACATGGTGGCCGGGACCTCGACGCCCGACAGCGGCACGATCACCGTGCATGGCGGCATCGAGGACAACTACTCGGTGTCGCGGGCGCAGCAGCGCGGCATACGCTGCGTGTTCCAGGAACTGTCGCTGTGCCCCAATCTCAGCGTCGCCGAAAACACGCGTATCAACCATGCTTCGCTCACCGGCTTCGGCTGGCGGCGCAAGGCGGCAGAGCTGATCGCCGCCAAGCTGGACGAAATCTTTCCGGACCATGGCATCTCGGCCTGGGACATTGTCGGCGACCTGTCGATCGGCCGGCGCCAGATGGTCGAGGTGGCGCGTGCCTTCACCGTGACGCAGGACCGGCTCGACCTGGTCATCCTCGACGAACCGACCTCGTCGCTCGACGCGCACACATCAGGCCAGTTGCTGGCCTTCGTGCGCCGCTTCGTCGCTGGTGGCAAAAGCTGCATCCTGATCTCGCACGTGCTGGGCGAGGTGCTGCGGAACGCCGACCGGATCGTGGTGATGCGCGACGGCAAGGTGGTGGCGTCGGACGCGGCTGGTGCCTTTGATCGCGACCGGCTGGTAGCCGTGATGGGCGGAGCCGAGGCGCGTGCGAAGACCGCCGCGCAGGCCGCCGCCGCCAAGACAGGCGCCAATCCGCTGCGCGTGCGGGCGCGGCCGGCCGGACAGGCGGATGACAAGGACCTCGTCGCGCGCGCGGGCGAGATCATCGGCCTTGCCGGCCTGGCCGGTCACGGACAGACCGACTTGCTGCTGCGCATCTTTGATGCCGCCGCACGCGCCAAGACCGGCATCGAGGTGACGGCGCCGGTGGCCCTGGTGGCAGGCGACCGCCAGTCCGATGGCATTTTCCCGCAATGGTCGATTGCCGAAAACATCGGCATCCGCTCGCTGGCGCGCTTGCGCAACGGGCTGTTGATTTCACCCCAGCGTGAGGCCGAATTGGCCGCGTTCTGGCAGAAGAAGATCGGCATCCGCACGCCTGACATGAACAACAATATTTTCTCGCTGTCGGGCGGCAACCAGCAGAAAGCGCTGTTCGCCAGGGCGCTCGGCTCCGATGCCCAGATCGTGCTGATGGACGACCCGATGCGCGGCGTCGACATCGGTACCAAGCTGGAGGTCTACGATCTCGTGCGCGAGGAGGCGGGCCGCGGACGCACCTTCCTCTGGTACACGACCGAAACCGAAGAGCTCGACAATTGCGACCACATCTATGTCTTCAAGAACGGCCGCATCGTCGCCAATCTGACGCGCGACGAGCTGACCGAAGAGAAGATCATCCAGTCCTCCTTCGGCGATGCGGCCTGAGATGACGGCGACGCCAATCGACAATGGCTTCAAGGGATCGGCGGCACGCAATGCGGCGCCGCGGGCGCGGCTGTTGCGCGGCCTGCTGCCCGCGCTATCGCTGGCGCTGGTGTTGCTCGCGATCGCCTGGCTCAATCCGCGCGCCATCAGCTATTTCGGCTTCAGCCTGATGTTGAATCTGGCGATTCCGATCGCGCTGGCGACGATCGCGCAGATGTTCGTCATCGCCGGCAACGAGCTTGATCTCTCGATCGGCACCTTTGTCGGTTTTGTCGGTTGCGTCACCGCGACCTGGCTGAAGGATGCGCCGCTCGTTGGAGTCCTTATTCTCGCCGGATCGATCGGCATCTATGCGCTGCTCGGCGCGCTGATCCATCTGCGCAACCTGCCCTCCATCGTGGTGACGCTCGGCATGAGCTTCGTCTGGCAGGGCCTCGCCATTCTCGTCCTGCCAAAACCGGGCGGCAAGGCGCCGGACTGGCTGCTGGCGATCATGTCGTTCAAGCCGCCTTTCATTCCGTTTCCGATCATCGCCGCGCTGCTGATCGCGGCGGTCGTGCATTTCGGCCTGATGCGTACCTCCTATGGGGTGATCCTGCGCGGCTCGGGCGGCAATCCGGCGGCGCTCAAGCGCGCCGGCTGGTCGCTGCTCAAGACCAAGATCGTGCTGTTTGCGCTGGCCGGCCTGTTCGGCGTGCTGTCGGGCATGGCGCTGATCGGCATCACCACCTCGGCTGACGCCAATATCGGCAATGGTTACACGCTGCTGGCCATCGCCGGCGTCATCCTCGGCGGCGGCGAGTTCGTCGGCGGCCGGGTCTCGCCGATCGGCGCCGTCATCGGCGCGCTGACGCTGGCGCTGGCCGCCTCGCCGCTGCTCACCTTCATGCACATTCCGCCCGACTGGCAGGTGGCCGCCAACGGCGCCATCCTGATCATCGTGCTTGCGGCGCGGGTGCTGATCAGCCGCAAGGAGAGGTGAGCGATGGCTTCGCTGAAAACCCTGCTCACAAAACCCTGGATCTGGTCGTTTGTCGGTGCGCTGCTGGTGTGGCTGGCGACGATCGCCTTCACCGGGGGCTATGGCGGCGGCGGCATGGTCACGGCGGCATTGTCGCTTGCCGTGTTCACCGTCATCGTCGGTGTCGGCCAGATGTTCGTCATCACGCTCGGACCCGGCAATGTCGACCTGTCGCTGCCGGCCAATATCGGCCTCGCCAGCGCGGTCGCCATGAAGGTGATGGGCGGCAGCGATGCCATGATCCTGGTCGGATTGCTGGCGGCGCTCGCCTGTGGCGCCGCGATCGGGACCATCAACTATCTCTTGATCTGGGCGCTGCGCATTCCGCCGATCATCGCCACGCTGTCGGCGAGCTTCATCATCCAGTCGGTCGACATCAGCTATGGGCGCGGACTGCAGATCAAGCCGCCGCCTGGCTTCGCCGATTTCACCAACTGGCAGGTGCTGGGCGTGCCCGTGCTGGCGATCCTCACTGTGCTGTTCACCATCGGTGCGGCCATCGCCTTGCAGCGCATGATCTATGGCCGCTCGGTGCTGGCGATCGGCCAGAACATCCGCGCCGCCTGGCTCGCCGGCGTCAATGTCGGGCGGATCCGTTTTCTCACCTATACGCTGTCGGGCGCGCTCGGCGGCATCGATGGCGCGCTGCTCGCCGGTTATTTCCGCGGCGCCAATGTCGACATCGGCAACGAATACCTGCTCGCTTCGATCGCCGTGGTCGTCATCGGCGGCACGTCGGTGGCGGGCGGCAAGGCGAATGTGCCGGGCGTCTGGGGCGCGGCGCTGTTCCTGGTGCTGCTGCTCACCATGCTCAACACATTCGGCGTCAGCGCCGGGGTGCGTCTCCTGCTGACCGGGCTTATCATCGTAGGGGTGATTACGGCTGCGGGCGGCGAGAAGGCGGTGCGCTGACCGCAACGTCTCCGGCGCGACCGCAGCCTATCCGCCAACCATTGGACCAGCCGGTTCCCATTCGCGGCGTGGCCTTGTAAACCGGTCCCCGATCTCAGTCGGTCTTGGGAGGCCCCCACTTGTCCAGTTCTGTCAGCGTCGCGAACGAGGGTGGCGTCGCCATCGTCACCATCGACAATCCGCCGGTAAACGCGCTGAGTTTCCACGTCCGCGAACCGCTGATGCAGGCTCTGGTCGCTTTGCGCGATGACGCATCGGTCGCGGCCATCGTCATCGCTTGCGCCGGCCGGACCTTCGTTGCCGGCGCCGACATCACCGAATTCGGCAAGCCGATGCAGCAGCCGGAATTGCGCGCCATCGTGGCTGTGCTGGAAGCCATCGCCAGGCCAACGGTCGCCGCCATCCACGGTACCGCGCTCGGCGGCGGGCTGGAATTGGCGCTCGGCTGCCATTTCCGCGTTGCCGATCAAGGCGCCAGGCTCGGCCTGCCCGAGGTGAAGCTCGGCATCCTGCCCGGTGGCGGCGGCACGGTGCGGCTGCCACGCTTGGTTGGCGCAGCCAAGGCATTGAAGATGATCGTTTCCGGTACACCGATCGGTGCCGATGAGGCTTACGGCGCCGGCCTGGTGGATGCCGTTTTCGAAGGCGATCTGACCACCCACGCCGTGAATTTCGCCCGCGAAATGGCCCGCAAGGGCGGTCCGTTCCCGCCGGTGCGCGACCGCGACGACGTCCTGAAGGAGACCGACCTTGCCGCCTTCGATGCGGAGGCCGCGGATCTTGCCCGCAAAGCGCGTGGCCTCGAAGCGCCAATCGCCTGTGCGCGGGCGGTGCGCAATGCCGTCACGCTGCCCTTCGACGAGGCGCTGGCGGAGGAGCGGGCGCTGTTCGTCAAGCTTGTCGCCAGCGACCAGTCGCGCGCCCAACGGCACCTGTTTTTCGCCGAACGCGAGGCGGCCAAGCTTCCCGGCAAGGACGTCGTCAAGCGCAGGATCGCCCGCGTCGGCGTCATCGGCGCCGGCACGATGGGCGGCGGCATTGCCATGGCCTTCGCCAATGGCGGCTTTCCCGTCACCTTGCTGGAAACCAGCCAGGAGGCGCTGCGGCGCGGGTTGGCGACGATCGAGAAGAATTACACCGTCTCGGTTGCACGCGGCTCCTTGAGCGAGGATGCCAAGCGGCAGCGGCTCGCCCAGTTCAAAGGCACGATCGATCATGCCGATCTCGCCGATTGCGACCTGATCGTCGAGGCAGCGTTCGAGGACATGGCGGTCAAGAAAGAAATCTTCGGGAAGCTCGACGCGGTGGCGAGGCCGGGCGCCATCCTCGCCACCAACACCTCTTATCTCGACATCGACGAAATCGCCGCCTCGACCTCGCGGCCGCAGGATGTGCTCGGCCTGCATTTCTTCTCGCCGGCCAACGTCATGAAACTGCTGGAGATCGTGCGCGCCGAAAAAACGGCGCCCGATGCGCTGGCGACCGTGATTGACCTTGCGCGCCGGATCGGCAAGGTGGCTGTCGTCGTCGGCGTCTGTCACGGCTTCGTCGGCAACCGTATGCTGGCCGCGCGCGGCTCGGAATCCGAGGCGCTGCTGCTCGAAGGCGCGACCCCCAGCCAGATCGACAAGGCGTTCACCGATTTCGGCTGGCCGATGGGTCCGTTCCAGATGGGCGACCTTGCCGGCCTCGACATCGGCTGGCGAAACCGCAAGGCGCGGGGCCTGACGGCCGTCATCGCCGACACGCTGTGCGAACAGGGGCGCTTCGGCCAGAAAACCGGCCGTGGCTTCTATCTCTACGAGAACGGTTCGCGCACGCCGGTGCCCGATCCCGAGGTCGAGGCGCTGATCCGCGACAAGGCGGCGGAAAAGGGCATCGTGCCGCGCACGATAGACGCCGACGAAATCATCGAGCGCACACTCTATCCCCTGGTCAACGAAGGCGCGAAGATTTTGGAGGAGGGAATCGCGGCCCGTGCGTCCGACATCGATGTCGTCTGGGTCAATGGCTATGGCTTTCCCATCGGCAAGGGCGGCCCGATGTTCTGGGCCGGCCTCGAAGGCGCGGCCAGGATCGTCGGGCGACTCAGGTATTGGCATGAGCGGACGGGCAAGGATGTTTTCAAACCGGCGCCCTTGCTCGAGCGGATGGCCAAAACCGACTCGTGGGAAGCCTGACCCGGGGTAGTCAGCGGCCTGCGGGAATCACCGGATCCGCGCGTCGATGATCTCGACGAAGCGGGCGAAAAGGCCGGCCTGCGACTTGATGTTGAGCTTGCGGTAGATGTTGCGGCGATGGACCTTCACGGTTCCCGGCACGATGCGCATGGCCCTGGCGATCGATTCCGTCGAATGGCCCTGCAGCACCAGGTCGACGACGTGTTTTTCGCGCGGCGTCAGCGACAGGCTTTTCCAGATATGGGCGCGGTCGAACTCGTTGACCTCGGTGATTTCCTCGTCCTGCTTCGTCTCGGCCGGTTCGTCGGCGGGAAGAGTTGGCCAACGCAGCCTGGTGAAGCTGATCACCGTCGGCGCCATGTCGCGCAGCAGCCTGGCATCGGCGGTGCCGAACGGACCGGAAGCGCTGAGCCGCATCAGCGACAGCACCAGCGCGTCCTTGCCCGGCAGCGGCACGAAGAAGCCGACTTCCTCGGCCAGCCTGGTCTGGCTGTAATAGGAGCGAAAATATTCGCTGGCGTAGAAGCGATCAGGAGCCAGTTCGCGCATGCGCCAGAACCCTTCCTTGCGCTCGACCGCCGCGTGATGGAAGGGGTCGAGCAGATAGGGGCCTTCCTGATAGAGCGCGACGAAGACGTGGCTTTCGGCCGGCGTGAAGGTCTCGAACAGCAGTGGCGGGCGCGCGGCACCCCGATAGCCGAAGATCACGCAATGGTCGAAGCCGACATGCTGCCGCAGCCAATCGACCATCGCTTGGCCGAAGAGATCGCCGCTCGTCTCCCGCGTCGCCGCGACAAGCGTCGCGAGCCGGCTGTATTCGTCGCTGCGGGAAGCGCTCAATCCAGTACCCCCTTAAACGGGAAAATAGATCAGATATACCACCTGCGAGGTATATACTAGCTGCCATTAGCTCTGGTAGCGTCTTGAAATCGCATCGTCCTGGAGCCCGCAGCCTTGACCGCAGTGCCCGACATCGAATTTCGCGGCGTCGCCAAGCGCTATGGCGCGGTGACCGCGGTCAGCGGCATCGACCTTGCCGTGCCGCCCTCCGCCTTCGTTGCGCTGCTTGGACCGTCCGGCTGCGGCAAGACCACCTGCCTGCGCATGATCGGCGGGTTCGAACAGCCGAGCGAAGGCCAGGTGTTCATCCGTGGCCAGGACATGGCCGGCACGCCGCCCTACCGACGGCCTGTCAACATGGTGTTCCAGCAATACGCGCTGTTTCCGCATCTCGATGTCGAAGCCAACGTTTCCTACGGGCTGCGCCAGGCAAGGCCACGGCTGTCGTCGCGCGATATCGGCCGGCGGGCTGGCGAAGCGCTCGAAATGGTGCGGCTCGCCGGCTATGGCGGCCGCAAGATCCACGAACTGTCCGGCGGCCAGCAGCAGCGTGTCGCGCTGGCGCGTGCATTGGTCAACAAGCCGGCGGTGCTGCTGCTCGACGAACCGCTTGCGGCGCTGGACAAGAAGCTGCGCACCGACATGCAGATCGAGCTGCAGAACCTGCAGCGCGAGATCGGCATCACCTTCGTGCTGGTGACCCACGACCAGGAGGAAGCGCTGTCGATGAGCGATTTCGTCTGCGTCATGAATGGCGGGCGCATCGTCCAGCTCGGCCAGCCGAGCGAGATCTATGACGAGCCGGCCGACCTGTTCGTCGCCGATTTCGTCGGCAAGACCAATCTGTTGAGCGGCACCGTCGCCGGGCACACGGGCGACCTGGTGGACGTGGCGCTGGCGGACGGCACTGTGGTCGCGGCGCGCAAGCGAACCGCGCTTCGACAAGGCGAGACCGTCTCGGTCAGTCTGCGTCCCGAATCACTCAGCCTTGGCGCTCCCGAAAGCGGTCCGCTCAAAGGCATCGTCCGTAACCGGATATTCCTCGGCTCGACCGCGGAATACGCGATCGAAGTGCAGGGCATCGGCACTTTGCTCGCCAAGGCTGATCACCTGATCGGCCAAGGCAATCTCTTCAAGCCGGGTGAACCCGTCGCCATCGGCTATGCCATGGGAACGCCGCTGGCGTTTCCGGAAACCAAGAACAACGGGACCAACCAGAGGGTAAACAAACATGTCGAAATCATATCGTGACGGACTGCCGATAAGCCCCGAGAATTTCGTCGACCAGCTGATGCGCCTGAAGCGCGGCTCGATCGGCCGCCGCGACTTCCTTGGCCTCACCGGCCTTGGCATCGCAACGGCGGTGATGGCGCGCGAGATCGGCATCATGCCGACCCCTGCCTTCGCCGCCGAAAGCCTTGGCGACCGCATGTCGATCGCCACCTGGCCGAATTACCATGACCCGCAGACCTTCGAGAACTTCAAGAAGGACACCGGCGTCGCCGTCGAGGTCAACGTGTTCGGCTCCAATGAGGAGATGCTGGCCAAGCTGCAGGCCGGCGCCTCGGGCTGGAGCCTGTTCGTGCCGACCAATTATACGATCTCGACCTACAAGAAGCTCGGCATCATCGAGCCGCTGGAGATGGCGAAGCTGCCGAATTTCGACGGCACCCAGGAAGATCCGCGCTTCACCTCCGAGGGCACGATCGACAAGGTGATCTACGCCGTGCCGAAGAACTGGGGCACCACGGGCTTTGCAGTGAACACCAAGAAGCTGACCAAGCCGATGACGAGCTGGAAGGAGTTCTGGGATACCGCCATGGCCGAGGGCGATGGCCGCACCATGGTGCACGACTACCAGCTCACCACCATCGGCAACGCGCTGAAATATTACGGCTATTCGTTCAATTCGCTGAAGCAGGACGAGCTCGCCAAGGCAGAGGAACTGCTGCTGAAGGTCAAGCCGCATCTGTTCGCCGTCTCGTCCGATTACCAGCCGGGTATGCGTGCGGGCGACGCGTGGATGACGATGTGCTGGACCAATGACGGTGCGCAGCTGCATCGCGACATTCCCGAGATCGCCTACGTGCTGGGCAAGGAAGGCGGCGAGATCTGGACCGATTTTTATGCCATCCCGAAGGACGCGCCGAACAAGCCCGCCGGTTACGCGCTGCTCAACTATCTGATGAACCCGCAGGTCGCGGTGAAGGAGCACCTCGCCAACGGCGCGCCTTCGACGGATGCGCGCGTCAACAAGCTGCTGCCCAAGGAAGTGCTCGACAATCCGATCCTCTATCCGGCGGCGGAGCTGTTGACGCCGCTCGAATTCGGCGCGGCGGCAACGCTGACCGACCCGGGCCGTGCCGAACTGATGGCGCGCTTCAAATCGGCTTGAGACTGGCCTGGATAAAGACAATCGACCGGCGGGCCCATGCTCGCCGGCACCGGGGCGGTTTCGATGCACGGCAACAGATTTCGGCGTAATTTCCTGACCGCCTTGCTGCTCGCGCCGGCGACGGCATGGCTGGTGGTCTTCCTGGTGCTGCCATTCATCGCCATCGCCGTGTTCAGCGTCGGCGAGCGGGCGCCCGAGGGCGGCTACCAGGCAGCCTTCACGCTGGCGCAGTATGCCAATCTCCCGGCACGGGCGACCGCGTTCTGGAACACGATGGTGCTGGCGCCAGTGGGCGCGCTCGCCTGCCTGCTCGTCGCCTATCCCGTCGCTTATTACCTCGCCCTGCGGGCGCCGCAGCGCTGGCGGCTGATCCTGCTCGCGCTGGTCGTCATTCCGTTCTGGACCAGCCTTTTGATGCGGACCTATGCCTGGATGTACATTCTGGGTGGACGCGGCATCCCGGCGCTGCTCGCCTTTGCCGGCATCGAGGATGTCAGGTTGATCAACACGCCGGGCGCGGTCCTGCTCGGCATCGTCTACGGCTATCTGCCGCTGATGATCCTGCCGATCTATGTCAGCCTCGAACGGCTCGACCGAAGGCTGCTGGAGGCCTCCGCCGATCTCGGCGCGAGGCCGTTGTCGACCTTTCTCGGCGTGACCCTGAAGCTGTCGCTGCCGGGCGTGATGACCGGCTTCTCGCTGGTCATGATCCTGCTGCTCGGCGAATACCTGATCCCGACGCTGCTTGGCGGCGGCAAGGTGTTCTTCATCGGCAACGCGCTGGTCGACCTCTTCCTGCAGTCGCGCAACTGGCCGTTCGGGTCGGCCATCGCGATCACGCTGGTGCTGGTCTCGGTGGTGGTGCTGATTGTCGCCAACCGCATTTCGAACCGCGTTGCGGGCGCTCGCCGGGTGGACCTCATCTGATGCGCGCCTTCGTCATTGCCGTCTTTGCGTTCCTCTATCTGCCGATCGTGCTGGTCGTGCTGTTTTCCTTCAACGCCGGCCACCACGCCAGCGAGTTCACCGGTTTCTCGGTGCAGTGGTATGGCAAGGCCCTGTCCAACCCGTTCCTGGTCGAGGCGCTGAAGAACAGCCTGTTCATCGCCAGCACCAGCGCCCTGCTGGCGGCGGTGTTCGGCACCGCGGCGGCGCTTGGCCTGGCGCGTGTCGGCGCCAGAACCCGCGCCGTCTTCGACGGGCTGCTTGGCGCGGCGATCGTCGTTCCGGGCGTCGTCATCGGCATCTCGACGCTGGTCGCGCTCGTTCAGCTGTTCGCGGTCGTCAATCCGTTCCTCGCCTCGGTCTGGCCGGGCGACCAGCCGCCGCGCCTGTCGCTCGGCTACGGCTCGATCATCGCCGCGCATGGCCTGTTCTCGATGGCGCTGGTGACGATGATCGTCGGCACGCGGCTCGGCAGCCTCGATCGTAATCTGGTCGAGGCCTCCAGCGATCTATACGCCACGCCGTTGACGACCTTCCGCTCGATCGTCCTGCCGCAGATCATGCCGGCGGTGGTCGCCGGTTTCCTGCTCGCTTTCACCTTCTCCTTCGACGACTTCATCGTCGCCTTCTTCGTCGCCGGCGCGCAGACGACGCTGCCGATCTATGTCTTTGCCTCTATCCGGCGCGGCGTAACGCCGGAGATCAACGCCATCGCGACGATCGTGCTCGTCGCCTCCGTCCTGCTCGTGGTGCTTGCCCAATGGCAACTGCGCCAGCGCAAGCCGTCAAACTGAAAGCCGCTCCATGATCCTCAAAGACCGCATCGCCGTGGTGACAGGCGCCGGCTCCGGCATCGGACGTGCCGGCGCCATGATCATGGCCAGGGAAGGCGCGGTGGTCGTCATCGCCGACAGGGACGGGACCGCCGGCGAGGCAACGGCCGCGGATATCCGGGCGGCGGGCGGCCGGGCCGAGGCGATCGCGACCGACGTCTCGAACGACAATGCGATCGACCAACTCATCGTCGGCACGCTCGACAGACATCAGCGCATCGACATCCTGCATAATCATGCCGGCATCCAGGTCGGCGGCACGCTGACCGAGGTCGAGACCGCCGGCATGGACGCATCCTGGCGGGTCAATGTGCGGGCGCAATTCCTCGCGGCGAGGATCGTCATGCCGTCGATGATCGCGCAAGGCGGTGGCGTCATCCTCAACACGGCTTCGAATTCGGGTGTGTTCTACGACCGCGAGATGATCGCCTATGCGACGTCGAAACATGCCGTGGTGGCGATGACCAGGCAGATGTCGCTCGACTATGCCCGGCACAATGTGCGCGTCAACGCGCTTTGCCCGGGCTGGGTCGACACCCCATTCAATGAGCCGTTCATCGCCCAGATGGGCGGACGCGAGGCGATCGAAACCTATGTCCGCACCAAGATCCCGATGGGGCGCTGGGCGGTGGCCGAAGAGATCGCCGAGGCGATCCTGTTCCTCGTCTCGGACCGTTCATCCTTCATGACCGGGCAAGCGCTGGTGATCGATGGCGGCGAGAGCATCGGCTGACGCTGCTTTCATCGATCGACCTTTCCCAGTTCAGCCCCGCTTTTTCTGTCGTTTCGCGGGATGCCGGACGGCACAAGACCATGGTCTGGCGGGTATGGGACTTCAGTGCCAAGCCAGGTAAAGCTGTGTATTTCCTTATCTTTTCAAGGGGTTGTTGATCCGACGCAGCGCGCGCTCTCGGATTGAGACCGCATTTGTCTAAAGTTTACCGGGTATGATTAGCGATTTCTCATACGCAGGTGGTTCAGCGGTGGGCGAGTGCGGCGATTCCCGAGGAGATTAGCATGACAAACCGGAAAACACTGTTCGCGGCCGTGGCCGCATTGGCGCTTCTGGCGTCTCCGGCGCTCGCCGGCAATGGGCATGGCAATGGCGGCGGCAATGCTGGAGGCAATGGCGGCGGCAACGGCAATGGCGGCGGCAATGGCGGCACCCATGGGAATGGCAACGGCAACAGCGGTGCTTCGCACGGCAAGTCGTCGGCACCGGGACGGGCAGCCAAGACGGACACCGACACAACGGCCGACGCCACGGTCGATACGAACACAAAGGTCTCGTCCGTGCCCAAGGAGAAGAATATCCACGCCAAGCTTGGCCGGCTGAACTCGCTGCAGCGCAACGTCAACGCCTATATGAACTCCAAGAGCAAGAAGTTCGCCGCCGTTCAGGCATTCGTGACGCAGTCGGCGAAAGCCAAGAACGCGCAGACCGCGGCTGCGGCGGCCGCTGCCACAGCTGCCGCGGCCCAGGCTCAACTGGATACGCTGAATTCGCAGTTGAGCGCACTGACGTCGCTGTCTCAGGCCGAAATCGACGCCATGACAGCCGAACAGCAGGCGGCCCTGCCCGGCCAGATATCGGCGCTGCAGGCTGACATCACTGCCCGGCAGGCGGTGGTCGACGCCGACAATACTGCGGCCGATGAGGCTGCGGCCGCGGCTGCGGCGGCAGCGGTCGGCACCGATGATGCATCGCTCGATGCGGCGCTGACCGACATGGCCAACAAGCCGGTCGACGCCGAGGTCACGGCCTGGGCCCAAGGTGTTCTTGCCGGCAAGATCGACCAGACGGCGGCCAAGCTTCAGGCGGGAACGACGCCGTAGCGGTTCGTCGCTGAAAAGGCCCGTAGTCACCAGAGGAGATGCCGCTGGGCTTGGCCTGGCGGCATCGTTTTCCTCCTGGAGCCGTTCCCGCTCAACGACAACGCAGAACCGCTTCTCGCTTCGACCTGATTGTCGGCGAAAAAAGCCGAGCGCGGCTTGTCGACTGGCTGGTGGCCAACAAGACCGGTGGTGAGCGCATCAGGGCGGGCCTGCCGAGAGGCTTGAAATGCGGCGACAAGACCGGGACCGGCGAGCGCGGCAGTACCAATGATGCCGCCGTCATCTGGCCGGCCTCGGGCCATCCGGTTCTGATGTCGATCTATCTGACCGGCACCGAGCAGAGCCTGAACGGCGCGGCTCTGCCGCGCCGCCGGTTTCACACACATCCAGCCGTTCCGGGTCATGCATCAACGTCTTCCGGCTGAAGCAATCGTTGCGCGAGCACCTCAATACACTCGACCATCTCGACAACCGGCGATATGAAATGGGTGCCGATCTGTTCGCATCCCCTGCGCCTCTCCCGCAGCCAGGGACCGCAGGCGGCCAGGCAAGGAGCCGCACTGTTCGGCGTGATCAGCCGGCCGGATTGAAGAGGATGAATTGACGCGTAAAGCCAGCCCGACCATCGCGCTGTTTTCCAAGGCGGGCTCTGGCGCCGCGCTGAACTGCATTGGCATCGCACAGGCCTTGCCCGCCCGGGGCGCCCAGCCTTCATCCACCACGGCGGCAATAAAAGCTTTTGCGAGGCGCTGCGCTTCGGCGTGCCGTCGCTGATCATGCTCTATTGCTGGGACGACAATGCGCAACGCGCCGGAGAGACCGGCGATCATATCGGCCGCGACGGCTGGACCGAAGGGGGATTGAAGAGAGCCATTCTCGGCCTGCTGGCCGATGACGCCACGCCCGCCCGCCTCAGGGACAATTCAGCCGAGATGGCGCTGAAATCCGGAACGGACGTGGCCGCGCAAGCCATTCTCTCCCCGATACGGACATGAACGAAATGCTTGATAAGAACACGAATACCGCAATCAACGACCCCAAGGCCTGGCTCACGCAGCACGGCATCACCGAGGTCGAGTGCCTGGTGCCCGACATGAACGGCGTGTTGCGCGGCAAGGCGCTGCCGACCGCCAAACTCCTCAAGGCGCTGGAAGACCGCGCGCTCTACCTGCCGAGCAGCGCCTTCCTGGTCAGCATCGACGGTCGCTATTCCGGCTCTATCGACGAGGGTTTTGCTTATTCGGACCCCGACATGCGCATGGTGCCCGATGTCTCGACGCTGTGCCTGGCGCCGGGGGCGGGGGCGGGCAAGGCCTATGTCTTCGCCGACGCCTTCCACATGGACGGCAGGCCATGGATGGCCTCGCCACGCCATGTGCTGCGCGCCGTGCTCGATCTCTATCGCAAGCGCGGCTGGGGCGCGGTGGTGGCGCCGGAACTTGAATTCTATCTGACCGCACCGAATCCCGATCCGGACAAGCCCCTCACCGCCCCGGTCGGCGCCAATGGCCGCGCCGAGGGTGTGCAGCATCCCTATGACATGGCCGCGCTGGAAGAATTCGAGCCGGTGATCCGGCGCATCTACGACTATTCAGCGGCGGCCGGTCTGCCGCTCGACACGCTGATCCATGAATCGGGTACGGCGCAGCTGGAAATCAACCTGCTGCATGGTGACGCCCTGCCGCTGGCCGACCAGGTGCTTTTGTTCAAGCGGTTTACGCGCCAGGCCGCGCAGCAATGCGGCATGCATGCGACCTTCATGGCCAAGCCGATCGCGGCCCAGGCCGGCAGCTCGATGCATCTGCACATGTCGGTCGTCGACGAGGCCGGCAATGCGCTTTTCGCCAGCGGCGACGATGCCGACACCGGGATGTTCGGCCACTTCATCGGCGGCTTGCAGAAATACGTTCCGGAAATCATGCCGCTGTTCGCGCCAAACGTGAACTCTTTCCGCCGCATAAGGCCCAACCACAGCGCACCCGCCAATATCGAGTGGTCGCATGACAACCGCTCCTGCGGCCTGCGCGTGCCGGCGGGGGGACGCGCCGCGCGGCGGGTGGAGAACCGGCTGCCTGGGGCGGATTGCAATCCCTATCTGGCGATCGCCGGGTCGCTGCTTGCCGGCTATCTCGGCGTCGAGCAGAAATTGGCGCGCTCGGCCGAGGCGTCGGGCAATGCCTACAAGGTCAGGAGCACGCTGCCTAAGACCATGGAGGAGGCGCTGGATCGTTTCGAGGCTTGTGCCCCGGTGCGAGAGCTGTTGGGCGAGGATTTCTTCCAGACCTATTTGCGCGTCAAGAGCGTCGAACTCGACCTGTTCCAAAGCGTGGTGACGAGCTGGGAACGCGACCACCTCTTGCTGAAAGTGTGATCATGGCATCTTCAACGGGTTTCAATTCCGGTCTCGACATCGGCAAATCCTACTACGTCGCCACCGCCAATCCGGCGCCGGACCATCCAGCGCTCGTCGGCGATGCCGAAACCGACTTGGTCGTCGTCGGCGGCGGCTGCACCGGGCTGTCGGCCGCCCTTCACGCCGCCGAACGCGGGCTGAAGGTGGTGCTGCTCGAAGGCGGCAAGATCGGCTGGGGCGCATCGGGCCGAAATGGCGGCCAGATGATCCCCGGCCTGCGCAAGGGCGCCAAGGGTCTGGTCAAGCTCTACGGAGCCGAGCGGGCCAAGGTGCTGTTCGACCTCGCTTTCGAGGCGCGCGGCCTGGTGCTCGACATCATCGAACGCAATGCCATCGAGTGCGATCTCAGGCTGACCGGCCATCTGGTCGGCGCGGTCAACGGATCCGACCTCGAGGATCTGGAAGAAGAGGCCAAGTGCCTCGAGAGCGTGATGAAATTCCGCGATGTCGAGATACTCTCGGCGGCGGCGGCTCGGGCCAAGGTCGACACGCCTTATCATGGCGCCATGTATGAGCCGCTCGGCGGCCACATGCATCCGCTCAACTACACGCTTGGGCTTGCCCGCGCGGCTGTCGCGGCCGGCGTGGTCATCCACGAAAACTCGCTGGCCGTGAAGCTGGAGCGCGAACCCTCGATCCGGGTCTCGACGGCAAAGGGATCGGTGCGGGCCAGACATGTCGTGCTGGCGGGCGACGCGCTGCTCAACGGGCTGGAGCCGCGCGTCAACAGTCGCATCATGCCGGTCGGTAACTACATTGTCGCCACCGAGCCGCTGGAGGGCGCGCGCAACGTCATCCCGGCCAATGTCGCGGTGTCCGACACACGCTTCGTCGTCAACTATTACCGGATGTCCGCCGATGGACGCCTGCTGTTCGGCGGCGGCGAGCGCTACACGCCGTCACCGCCGGCCGACATTGCCGGCTTCGTGCGGCCGCACATGGAGAGCACCTTTCCGCAACTCAAGGGCTGCCGCATCGACCATGCCTGGGGCGGGCTGGTGTCGGTAACGACGTCGCGGCTGCCGCATGTCGGGCACTATGGCGAGGTCTATTTCGCGCACGGCTATTCAGGCAAGGGCGTCATCCTGTCGACGCTCTCGGGCAAGCTTTTGGCCGAGGCGATCACCGGCGATGCCTCACGGCTCGACCTGTTCTCGACGCTGACACCAATGCCGTTCCCGGGCGGCACGGCGCTGCGCGGGCCGCTCTATGTGCTGGGCATGCTGTGGTACGCGATGCGGGACCGGATCAAGCATTGAGGGCGCTATTTAGACGCTGGCGGGCCAACGCCAGGGAAGCCTAACAGGCCTCTATCAGACGACAAAGAAATCCTCGACACGCTGTCTGGCCTCAAGCAGCGCAGGCAAGATCTCCCGCTCCATATCCGCGACGGAAAACCGTGCCGACTGGGTCGAGACATTGATCGCCGCGACCGTGCGCCCAGCGCGGTCGCGGATCGGCACGGCGATGGAGCGCAGGCCGAGTTCCAGCTCTTCGTCGACGATGGCGAAGCCATCCATTCTGGCTTTGGCAATGGCCTTTGCCAGCAACGGTCTTTCAACAATTGTCTTCGGCGTCCGCCGCTCGACCGTTGCCTTACGGAAGAAGGCGTCCAATTCCGCCGGTGTCAGCCCCGCCAGCAGCATCCGCCCCATCGAGGTGCAATAAGCGGGTAGCCTGGTGCCGACATCGAGCGATACGCTCAGGATCCGCCGGCCGGGAATGCGGGCGACATAGACGACATCTTGGCCCGACAGGATCGCTGCAGAGCAGGCCTCGTTCAGTTGCGCGGCGACCGCGCGCATGATCGGCGCGGCGAAGCTCCACAGCGAGGCGCCGCCGAGCCAGGTGCGGGCAACGGTCAGCAGGCGCGGGGACAGGGAGAATAGACGCCCGGATTGCGTCGCATAGCCGGTAGCGGTGAGCGTCAGCAGGAATCGCCGGGCGCCGGCACGGGTCAGGCCGGCTTGTTCGGCCATTTCGGTCAGGGTCATGCCGGAGGGATGGCGGGCCAATATCTCCATCACGCCGAGTCCGCGCTCGAGCGAGCCGACGTGATCACGGGAAACGGTCTCGTCGTGCATCTCATCTCTCGGTCCGGGCGATCTCGCTACGATTGACACCCCGGCTCAACGGAGTTTAGAAAGTATCGCATTCAATACATATGTTCGCAATACGAACTTTGCGGACTCTGGGAGTCGCCGCAATGGTCAAGTTCCTGCCGCTCAAACAGGCCGTGGCGGAGAACCTGAACGATGGCGACACCGCTGCCTTTGAAGGCTTCACCCATCTGATCCCGACAGCCGCCGCGCATGAGGCGATCCGCCAGCGGTTTCGCGACCTGACCCTGATCCGCATGACGCCGGACCTGATCTACGACCAGATGATCGGCATGGGCATGGCCAAGAAGATCGTCTTCTCCTATCTCGGCAATCCCGGCGTCGGCCTTTTGCGGCGCGCCCGCGACGCGATCGAGAACGGTTTTCCCCGCTCGATCGCGGTCGAGGAACACAGCCATGCCGGCATGGCCAATGGCTATGAGGCGGGTGCGGCCGGCCTGCCCTGCGCGGTGTTCCGCGGCTATCGCGGCACGGGGCTGGCTGATGTCAATCCGAACATCAAAGCGGTGACCTGTCCGTTCACCGGCGAGATGCTGGCGGCCGTGCCTTCCATCCGGCCCGATGTCACTTTCATCCATGCGCAGAAAGCCGACCGGAAAGGCAATGTGCTGGTCGAAGGCATCATCGGCGTCCAGAAGGAGGCGGTATTGGCGGCGAGGCGCGCGGTGGTGACGGTGGAGGAGGTGGTCGACAATTTTGACGATCTTCACCCCAATCTGACTGTGCTGCCCCGCTGGACGATCGCGGCGATCTCGGTCGTGCCCGGCGGCTCGCACCCTTCCTATGCCCATGGCTATTATGCGCGCGACAATGCCGCCTATATCGAATGGGACGAGGTCGCGGCCGACCGCGAGAAATTCCGGGCCTGGATGCAGGCAAACGTGATCGAGAAAAGTCCCGACGATTTCGCGGCCCGGGTCTCGCGTCTGCGGAACGCGGCATGAGCGACAATCAGCTGGGCTTCACCCCCAACGAGATGATGACGATCGCCGCGAGCCGGGCGCTGAGGAATGACGATGTCTGCTTCGTCGGCATCGGCGCGCCGTCCGCGGCATGCAACGTCGCGCGGCTGACGCATGCGCCCGACATCACCTTGATCTATGAGAGCGGCACGATCGGTACGGCGCCCGACGTGCTGCCGCTGTCGATCGGCGATGGCGAATTGTGCGAAACCGCCGTCACCACCGTCGCGGTGCCGGAGATGTTCCGCTACTGGCTGCAGGGCGGCCGCATTTCCATCGGGTTCCTTGGTGCGGCGCAGCTCGACAAGTTCGGCAACATCAACACCACTGTGATAGGCGACTATTTCCATCCCAAGACCCGACTGCCCGGCGGCGGCGGCGCGCCGGAGATCGCGACATCGTCGAAGGAGATCTACATCACCATGGCGCAGACCAAGCGCGGCATGGTCGAGAAGATCGACTTTGTCACCTCCTTCGGCCATGGCGAGGGCGGCGATCACCGACAGCGGTTGGGCATCGAGACCGCGGGCCCCACGCTGCTGATCACCGATCTTGCCATCTGGAAGCCCGATCCGGTGACCAAGGAATTCACGGTCGTGTCGCTGCACCCCAAGGTAACCCGTCAGCAGGTGCAGGAGCGCTGTGGCTGGGTTGTTAAGTTCGCTGAGGCGCTTGACGAAACACCCGCGCCAAGCGAACTCGAACTGAAGACATTGCGCGACCTGCAGGCCCGCACCAAGGCGGCGCATGCGGGAACCGGAAAGACAAAGGCTGCATAAAATGGCCGAGGCCTATATCTGCGACTACATCCGCACGCCGATCGGCCGCTTCGGCGGTTCGCTGTCTTCGGTTCGTGCCGACGATCTTGCCGCCATCCCGCTGAAGGCTTTGCTCGAGCGGAATCCCGGCATCGACTGGCAGCGGATCGACGACGTCGTCTATGGCTGCGCCAACCAGGCCGGCGAGGACAACCGCAATGTGGCGCGCATGGCGTTGCTGCTAGCTGGGCTGCCGAAGGAGATACCAGGCTCGACGGTCAATCGCTTGTGCGGCTCGGGCATGGACGCGCTGACCATCGCGGCGCGTGCCATCAAGGCCGGCGAGGCGGAACTGATGATCGCGGGTGGTGTCGAATCGATGAGCCGCGCGCCTTTCGTCATGCCCAAGGCCGACACCGCCTTCTCGCGCAATGCCGAGATCTATGACACCACCATCGGCTGGCGCTTCGTCAACCCGCTGATGAAGAAGCAATACGGCGTCGATTCGATGCCGGAGACCGGCGAGAATGTGGCGGAAGACTTCGCTGTTTCCCGCTGGGACCAGGATGCCTTCGCCGTGCGCAGCCAGGACAAGGCCGTCGCGGCACAAGCCAATGGCCGGCTGGCGAAGGAGATCACCCCGGTGACCATCCCACAGCGCAAGGGAGATGCGGTCACTATCAGCAAGGATGAACATCCTCGCGCCGGCACAACCGTCGAGGCGCTGGCCAAATTGCCGACGCCGTTCCGGCAAGGTGGCACGGTGACGGCCGGCAATGCGTCTGGTGTCAATGACGGCGCTGCGGCGCTCATTGTTGCCTCGGAAGCGGCGGTGAAGACATGCGGGCTGACGCCGATCGCCCGTATTCTTGGCGGGGCCGCCGCCGGGGTCGCGCCGCGCATCATGGGCATCGGTCCGGCGCCGGCGACGCAGAAACTTTGTGCGCGGCTTGGCCTGACGCCGCAACAATTCGATGTCATCGAACTCAACGAAGCCTTTGCCTCGCAAGGCATCGCCGTGCTGCGCCAACTCGGCATTGCCGAGGATGCGCCGCACGTGAACCCGAATGGCGGTGCCATCGCACTTGGCCATCCGCTAGGCATGTCGGGCGCGCGCATCTCCGGCACGGCGGGGCTGGAGCTGCGCGAGCGCGGCGGCCGCTATGCGCTGGCCACCATGTGCATCGGCGTCGGCCAGGGCATTGCCATCGCGCTCGAACGGGCCTGAGCAATCGCTCTTCCTGGCGGGCCAGGAGAGTGGATATGCTGGATCCTGCCAAATTTGACCATGTGGACAAAAGTCCGGACCCGTTCCATAGTTCCCCGTCTGATTTCAGGAACGGCCGGCTCGACACGGCTGTCAAACAGAGGGGCACTTCAATGGAAGACCGGAAGAACAGATCTCATTCGATGCGCGAAGGGCTGTCGCGACGCAACGTGCTGGAGCTGGGCGCGCTTGGCCTGGCCGCGACGATGCTGCCGGGCGCGGCCTTCGCGGCGGGCAAAAAACTGAAGGTGGCGGCGATCTTCGCCACGCCGATCGAAGAACCCTGGGACAACCAGATCCACGTCGCCTTGCAGAAGGCGCAGAAGGAACTGGGCATAGAATATAAATGGTCGGAGAAGGTCCAGACCGCCGACTTCAGCCGCGTCATGCGCGAATATGCGCAGGGCGGCTATCAGCTGGTGCTGGGCGATGCCTTCGCCGCCGAGCGTGAATCGCGCCGCACGGCCAAGCAGTTCCCCAAGACAGCCTGGCTGTTCGGCTCTGGCGCCGGGCCGGCCGAGCCGAATTTCGGCGTGTTCGACAACTGGATCCACGAGCCCGCCTATCTCTCCGGCATGATCGCAGGCAAGATGTCGAAATCGGGCACGGTCGGCGCGGTGGCGGCGATGGGCATTCCGGAAGTGAACCGGCTGGTCAACGCCTTCTTCGCCGGCGCCAAGGAGGTCAACCCGAACGTCAAGAAGAAGGTCGCCTTCATCGGCTCCTTTTTCGATCCGCCCAAGGCCAAGGAAGCCGCGGTGGCGCAGATCGATGCCGGCGTCGATGTCATCTATGCCGAACGCTTCGGCGTCATCGAGGCGGCGGTGGAAAAGAAGATCTTCGCCATCTCCAACATGTCCGACCAGTCGAGCCTCGGCCCCGATACCGTCATCACCGGTCCGGTCTGGGACATGTATCCGACGGTCGAGCAGGCGATCAAGCTGGTCAAGGCCGGGGTCTACACCGCGCAGGACTATGGCGATTTCTCGCGCATGGCCAAGGGCGGTTCGTATCTGGCGCCCTTCCACAAGTTCGACAAGACTTTGCCCGCCGAGGTCAAGGATCTGGTCGAGAAGAAGAAGGCCGAGATCCTGGAAGGCAATTTCCGCGTCGACGTCGACGAGAACACGCCGGTTTCGGATTGACGCCATGATTGAGGGCTGGCGCGTGGCGCCCCCCTCTGGCCTGCCGGCCATCTCCCCCTCAAGGGGGGAGATCAGATGTCACTTCGGCTTTCGCCAATCGCCGACCTTGAAACATAAGCGAAGTCGGCGAAGCTGCCAATCTCCCCACTTGAGGGGGAGATGTCCGGCAGGACAGAGGGGGGTACAGCGCCGCCCTCCGCAGCTAAGGCCGGATCGGAAAAATCAGGAGCATTCTTGTCCGCCCCTCTCATCGAAATGCGCGGCATCACCAAGAGCTTCGGCGCCGTCAAGGCAAACGAGGCTGTGGATCTCAGCGTGGCGCCGGGGGAAATCCTCGGGCTGCTCGGCGAGAACGGCGCCGGCAAGACGACATTGATGAACGTGCTGTTCGGTGCCTACGCGCCGGATGCCGGTGAGATCCTGATCCAGGGCCAGCCAGTCAGGATCACCAGCTCGGCCGATGCGCTGGGCGCGGGCATTGGCATGGTGCATCAGCATTTTCATCTGGCACCACGGCTCACCGTGCTGGAAAATCTGCTCATTGGCATTCCGGGCAAATCGGGACGAATCGACCGCAGCGGCGGGCTGGCGCGGCTTGCTGAAATCAGCAGCCGGCACGGGCTGACGCTCGATCCCAATCTGCCGGTCTCGGCGCTGTCGGTCGGCGAGCAACAGCGGCTGGAGATCGTCAAGGCGTTGTTTCGCGGTGCCAAGCTCTTGATCCTTGACGAGCCGACGGCGGTGCTGGCACCGAGCGAGGTGGACGGACTGTTTTCGGCCCTGCGCTCGATGGCGGCGCAAGGCCTGGGCATCATCTTCATCTCGCACAAGCTCAACGAGGTGCGGGCGCTGACGCATCGCTGCACCGTGCTGAGGCACGGCCGCGTCGCGGGCCGCGTCGACGACCCCGCCAACACGACGTCGGCTGCAATGGCTGAACTGATGTGCGGCCATGAGATCGTGCCGCCGGCAAGGGGATCGTCGACGCCCGGCGCCGATGTGCTGACGCTCGACGGCATTTCAACCTCGAAGCATTCCGGCATGGCGTTGCGCGATGTGTCGCTTGCGGTTCGTGCCGGCGAAATCCTAGGCATCGCCGGCGTCTCCGGCAATGGCCAGCGGGCGCTGGCGGAGGTGATCTCCGGCGTGCTGGCGCCCGAGACGGGCCGAATGACGATAGCCGGCAAACAGGTGGCAAAATTCTCGCCGCGCGAGGTGCAGGCGCTCGGCCTTGGCCGCATCCCGGAAGATCGCATGACGACGGGGCTGGTCACCAATTTGCCGCTCGCTGATTCAATGGTGCTGCCGCGCATCGGCACTTCAGCCTTCTCCGCCAAGGGCCTGCTCAAGCCGGATGCGATCCGCGCTTTCGCCGAGGAACAGATCAAGGCCTATGACATCAGATGTCCCGGACCGATGACGCGCGCCGGCGCGCTGTCCGGTGGCAATCTGCAGAAAGCGCTTCTGGCGCGCGAGCTTGCTTTCGATCCGAAGGTGCTGATCGTTTCACAGCCGACACGTGGCCTCGACATCGGTGCGGCGCGCTTCATCCATGAAAAATTCCTCGACATGCGCGCCAAAGGCTGCGGCATCATCGTCATCGGCGAGGATCTGGAGGAACTGCTGGTGCTGTGCGACCGCATCGCGGTGATGTATGAGGGCCGCATCGTCGGCACGCTGGACAGTGCCGATGCGACCGTCGCCCGGCTCGGCCTGCTGATGACCGGCGCGGAGGGCCACTGATGTTCCGCCTCGAAGTCCGCACGTCCACGCCCGCCTGGTTCAACCTCGCGCTGCCGTTGCTGGCGATTGTCGCCACGCTCATCCTGTGTAGCGGCCTGATCGCGCTGGCCGGGGCCGGGGTGTTCGAATCCTACGGCGTGATGTTCACGGCCTCGCTTGGCGACAGCTACGCCGTCACCGAAACGCTGGTCCGCGCCGCCCCGATGATCTTTACCGGACTGGCGGTGGCGGTCGCCTTCCGCGCAAAGTTCTGGAACATCGGCGCGGAAGGGCAATTGCTGGCCGGCGCGGTGGCGAGCTGTTTCGTTGGTGCGATCCCGATGCCCGGACCGCTTGCCATGCTTTTCATGGCGCTGGCGGGGGCGGCCGCAGGCGCGGCGGTCGCGCTGGTGCCTGCGACGCTGCGGGTAAAGTTCAAGGTCGACGATGTCGTGAGCTCCTTGCTGCTCAACTCGGTCATCTATTATGCCCTGATGGCACTGATCGAGGGACCGTGGAAGGACAGCTTCAGCGGCTATCCGATCTCGCCGCCGATCGAGGATTCGGCGAACTTTCCGGTGCTGATCGAAGGCACACGGCTGCATCTCGGTGTCGTCGCGGCGCTGATCGCGGCCCCGGTTATCTGGTTCCTGATCGTGCGCACGACGCTGGGCTTCCGGATCAGGGTCACCGGCGAAAACCCGGAAGCGGCACGCTATGGCGGCATCCATGTCGAGCGCGTGCTGCTGTCGACGGCGCTGCTGTCGGGCGCGTTGGCGGGGCTGGCCGGCGTCGGTGAGGTCGGCGGCGTGCATTTCCAGGTGATGAGCGATATTTCGCCGGGCTACGGCTATTCCGGCATAGTCGTCGCCATGCTAGCGCGGCTCAACCCGCTCGGCGTCGTGCCGGCGGCGATCTTCCTTGCAGCCGTGATGACCGGCGCCGAGGCTATGTCGCGCGCGACCGGCGTGCCGGCCTTCCTCAGCGACGTCATCCAGGGCACGGCGCTGCTTGCCATGCTGGTGGCGCTGCTGTTCACGGCCTATCGCATCCGCCGCGTCGGAGCCGTCGGATGAGCGCGGTGTTCGAGCAGATTTTTCAGGTCGGCTTTCTCGCCGCCATCATCCGCATCGCCACGCCGCTGGCCTTTGCCACGCTCGGCGAAATGTTCTCCGAACGGGCCGGCGTGCTCAATCTCGGCATCGAAGGCATCATGCTGCTCTGCGCCATGACCGGCTTCACCGCCACCAGCCTCAGTGGAAGCCTGTGGCTGGGTGTCCTGGTGGCGGTGCTGACCGGCATGCTGATGGGCGCGCTGCATGCGCTGTTCACGGTGGTTCTCGGCCTCAGCCAGCATGTCTGCGGTATCGGCGTCACCCTGTTCTCGTCGGGGCTGGCCTATTTCCTCTACCGGCTGATCTTCGGCCAGCAATCGGTGCCGCCGAGCATCAAGGGTTTTCAGACGCTGCCGATCCCGGTTCTCTCGGACATTCCCGTGCTGGGTCCTGCGGTGTTCGACCAGTTCGCGCTGGTCTACATGGCCGTCCTGGCCATTCCTCTGGCGGGCTTCATCCTTTACCGCACCCCGTGGGGGCTGTCGGTGCGCATGGTCGGCGAGAACCCGCGCGCCGCGGACTCTGCGGGCGTCAGCGTCATCGCCACGCGCTTCCAGGCCGTCATTCTCGGTGGCGCCCTGATGGGGCTCGCTGGTGCTTTCCTGTCGATGGCGCAGTTCAACGCCTTCACCTTCGGCGTCGTTTCCGGGCGCGGCTGGGTGGCGATCGCACTGGTCGTCTTCGGCCGTTGGGATCCCTGGCGCTCGGCAGGGGCCGCGCTGCTGTTCGCCTTCGTCGATGCCTTGCAATTGCGCATGCAGGCGAGTGGGCTTGGACACATCCCCTACGAGGCGTTCCTGATGCTGCCGTTCATCTTCACCATCGTCGCCATGGCCGTCATGTCGCGCAACGCTGTGGCGCCATCGGCGCTGCTCAAGCCGTTTCGAAGGGAAGAGCGTTAGACGAGTAGGATTTGGTGTCCTTCCTATCCCTCCGGAGGGGGAGAGGAAGGGCGTCAAGCTGTCCCGGAATGAAGAAGCTGACCTTGGGACGCCTCACATCGATACCCCCGCGCTCTTCCGATCGATTGCCTGGGACCCATGCTCACAGCAACTTCACACCAATTTTTGGCGGTCAACGAGAAAATAATTCTGTCAGTTGCCCAAAAATAGCAATCGACAAAGTCTACAACTTTTATAGATTAAGCGGCAAGACGGAGGTCGACATGTCCTATTTCCAGAACGCCCAGACCGACAGCAACGGCCAGCGACTGATCAATGCCCATGGCTTTCGCCCGGCCTATGCCGGCGCTTTCGCCTATCTCGTCTTTGCCCTTGCGTTCGTGTTCACCGGGGCAGTCGTGCTGGGCCTTATTCCCTAAGGCGCGGGATCGAAAGGGGCTGCTGCCCCACAGCTTTCAGGCAATCGGAGTTGAACCGAATCCCGGGGCGTTTTCGCGCGCCTGAGGATTCGCATTTCACAGCATCAGTGATTCCAGTGATGGAGGAGATGACAATGCCGATCGAATTCACGCATGTACCCGGCAAGACCGCCGACGCGGCGGTTCCCTTTTTCTATGACTTCGCCGAGACCTCGACCAAGCTCGGGCTGATCGAGGACGGCGGTTTCCAGAAGATCGTCGTCGACGATTCGGCCGGGCTGCTGACCAACATGGATCTGGCCTCGCAGGTGCTCAACCGCACCGCTTCGCTGGAAGTGGTGCTCACCCACTGGGCCGGCGTGATCGAACCCACGGTCGCTGCCCGCCAGCTGGCGTCCATCGACAGGGAGAGCGGCGGACGGCTGACGCTCAGGATGATCAGCGAGCCCTTGAACGACGACGATGCCGAGACACGGCCGGTCGGACATGGCGTCGTCTGGCAGCGCATCGACGAATATCTGGTGCTGTTGAAGCGGCTGTGGTCGAACGACCGGCCCTTCGATCACGAAGGCGCGTTCTACAGCATCAAAAGCGGTTATGTGCCGCGCAAGGGCCCGCATGGCGCCGACCTCGTGGTCCGCATGGGCGGGCAATCCGGAACGGCGCTGAAGGTGGCCGGCCGGCATGCCGATATCTTCGAACTGGCGCCGGGGCCGATCGACGATATCAGGCAATTGATGGAGCGGGCACGTGGCGCCGCGGCCGAACATGGCCGTGCGGGCAAACTGCGCTTCGCGCTTCCGGTCAGGATCCACCAGGGTGTTTCCGCCGCCGGCCACAAGGCGGTCGACCTATCCGGCCCGCCTGCTCAGGCCGCGCTGTCGCTGCTCGCCTATGCCGGGCTCGGGATCGATGAGTTCATGATCGTCGGCGTCGACACGCCGCGCGAGATCGCGACGGCCGGCCGGGAAACATTGGCGCTGCTGCGCAACTCCCTGGCGCGCCGGGAGGCCAGCGAGTTCCAGCCTGGAGCTTATGCGCCTCGCCCAGGATTGGAGACGCGAGCAGCGGGGTGAAGCCCATCAATCGTCTGCTGCTTCAGGCTGTCGCCAAGCCGCGACAGGCCTTCAATGACGGCGTCCGAATCGGCCAGCACGCCGAAGACGCCGTCCTCGACCGTCACCATGTGCAACGCCGCTTCATGCGCTTGTCTGTCGCCGCTGGCGCAGGCGTCCGAAATCGTCAGGCACTGGAAATTGCGGTCACAGGCCTCGCGCAGCGTGGTGTGGACGCAGACATCCGTCGTGCATCCGGAAAACATCAGATGCGTGATGCCTTGCGCCCGCAGCACAAGCTCGAAATCCGTATAGGTGAAGGCGCTGTTGCAGGACTTGTCGATGATGATGTCGTGCGGCGCGACGTCGATCTCCGGGACGATCTGGAACCCAGCGCCTGAGCGCAGCAGGACGTCGGTGCCGTCGAGGCCGGAACGCTTGCGGCGCCATTTCTCGTAGGGCGTCATGTCGGCCATGTCGGCGCGGTAACCCTGTCTTGTGTGGATGACCGTGACGCCGGCTTTGCGCGCGGCCGCGATCAGGCGGTTCACGGCGGGCAGGATCGCCCGCAGCGGCGAGGGGTCATACCCCTTCCTGGCGAAATAGCCCGATGTCGACAGGAAATCCTGTTGCAGGTCGATGACGACGAGCGCGGTGTTTTCGGCAACCAGCCTGCCGTCATAGGGGTAGTCGAAGGGTGTCGCCTTGATCATCCGGAGCTCCTTGCCGCCGGCTCACCCTAGCGTGTCCGCATCGATGCGGCGACATCGGATGCCGACATCGTGTGGCCCGGGACCGAGATCGCCGGCGCGGATCGGCCGGCTGCGCGGGTGAGGGCCCGTACGCGGCAACAATGGCACCGGCCCCGGAGCGTTTCAGGTTTTGCGGTGCATTCCCATCTTAAATCTTGACTAGTAATATCAAGTTTCATAGTCAACCGGGGACCTGCCTCCGCAGACAGGATCGGAATGCGGCGGCGGGGCTGGAGAAATGCCGTGACCATGGCCGAAGCCGATAGCCAGACCGCATTCGATATCGATGCCGTGCGTTTCGCCGTCGGCGAACGGACGCTGCTCGGTCCGGTCTCGCTCGAATTGCGGCGCGCGCGCGTCTACGGGCTGATCGGCCATAACGGTTCGGGCAAATCGACGCTGATCAAGCTTTTGGCGCGCCAGCAGCCGGCAAGCTCCGGCGCCATCACTTTCGCCGCACGGCCGCTATCGCAATGGGGCGCGCGCGAGCTGGCGCGGGCTCTTGCCTATCTGCCGCAGACGACGCCGGCGGCGACGGGCTTGACCGTGCGCGAGCTGGCAACGCTCGGACGCTATCCATGGCATGGTGCGCTTGGCCGTTTCGGCGCCGAGGACAGGCGCCATGTCGAGCAGGCCCTTATGCTGACCGACATGGAAGGGTTCACTGAGCGGCTGGTGGATGAATTATCCGGCGGCGAGCGCCAGCGCGCTTGGCTGGCCATGCTGGTGGCGCAGAATGCCGGCGTCATGCTGCTCGACGAGCCAATCTCGGCGCTCGACATCGCGCATCAGGTCGAGGTGCTGGGCCTGGTCAGGGAGCTCAGCCGCAAGCGCGACCTGTGCGTCGTCGTGGTGCTGCACGACCCCAACATGGCGGCGCGCTACTGCGATGAGCTGATCGCGCTGAAGGACGGCAGGCTGCTGACGCGCGGCACACCGAGCGAGATCATGCTGAGCGATGTGCTCAAGGACATTTTCGGCGTCGAGATGGGTGTGTTCGCGCATCCCGTCACTGGCCAACCCGTCGGCTATGTGCAGTGAAGTCGTCGCCGGCGGTTGCAGGAACCGGCAAGCGGCTGGCCGCCGTGAGAACAAGGAAGAAGCTCATGTCGAGATATGGTTTGTTGGCGGCGTTGGTCGCATCGCTTGTCCTGGGGGCGACCGGCGCCACGGCCCAGGAGCAACCGGCCGGCTCTTCTCCAGCGGTTGAGGCCCCTGCCGCGCCGGCACAAGCTGCACCGGCTGCCATGGCGCCCGTGCAGCCAGCCGGCCAGCCGAGCGCGACAACGCCGGCCGAGGTCGCGCCTGCCGGGACGATGGACCTGAACCTGCCGAATGACCTGTCGCCATGGGGCATGTTCAAGGCCGCCGACATCATCGTGAAGGCGGTGATGACTGGATTGGCTTTCGCGTCGCTCGTCACCTGGACGATATGGCTGGCCAAGTCGCTGGAGATTTTCGGCGGCAAGCTGCGCCTCCGCCGTGCCGTCCGCGCGATCGGCGATGCCGCCACGCTGAAGCAGGCGAGCCGCGCGCTCGACCGCTGTGGCGATCCCGGCGCGCTCCTGGTGCGGGCAGCGGAAGAAGAGGCCGCGCTTTCGGCCAATGCGCTCGACCACGTCGGCGGCGACGGACTGAAGGAACGGGTCAGCTCGCGCCTGTCGCGCATCGAGGCGGCTGCGTCGCGGCGCATGTCGCGCGGCACCGGCCTGCTGGCGACGATTGGTTCCACCGCGCCTTTCGTCGGCCTGTTCGGCACCGTCTGGGGCATCATGAACGCCTTCATCGGCATCTCGCAGGCTCAGACCACCAATCTCGCCGTGGTCGCGCCGGGCATCGCCGAAGCGCTGCTGGCCACCGCGATGGGTCTGGTCGCGGCAATCCCAGCGGTGGTGATCTACAACGTTTTCGCCCGCTCGATAGCCGGCTACCGGCAGATCCTCGCCGACGCCTCGGCCGGCGTCGAACGGCTGGTCAGCCGCGACCTTGATTTCCGCACGATAGCGCCGGCGACAGCCTTGGCGGCGGAGTAGCGGGAGCGACGCCATGGGGAGCAGAATTCGACAGACCCTGGACGACGACCTCGAGGAAAGCCACGAGATCAACGTCACGCCCTTCATCGATGTCATCCTTGTGCTCCTGATCATCTTCATGGTCGCCGCACCGCTGGCGACGGTGGATGTCAATGTCGACCTGCCCGGTTTGACCGCGACGCCGGCGCCGCGACCGGAGACGCCGCTGTTCCTGACGCTGAAGAACGATCTCAGCCTGGCGATCGGCAACGACACGGTGCCGCGCCCGGCTTTTGCCGCCACGCTCGACAGCCGCACCAAGGGCGACAAGCAGACGCGGATATTCCTGCGAGCCGACAAGGCGGTCGCCTATGGCGAGCTGATGGAGGCGATGAACCTGCTGCGGGCCGCCGGCTATCTGAAGATCGCGCTGGTCGGCCTGGAGGCCGCGCCGGCAGGTGATATCGCCGCACCGGCGCCAGGCAAAGCGGCCGCTCCATGACGCCATCCGCCGCCTCGCCCACGGTGGTGCTGTCGCGCTTCGACTGGCGCGACCTTGGCCTATGGGCATGCGCGGCGGTGCTGATGCTTGGGGCTCATGTCGCGGTCGCGTATGCCGTGCAGAATTTCAATCCAGTCGACCTGTCGGATGGCGGACCGCCGCCGGCCCTAGTGGTCGAGATGGCGCCGATGATGGTGACGCCGTCGGTGCCCGAACAGGCCGCGATGCCCGACGCGGCCATTCCCGACCGGGCCGAGCCAGTCGAACAGACCGAGAAGGCCGCCGAGGCCGAGCCTGACAAGATGGTCGAGCAAGCGGAGCCTGTTACCGAGGCCGTGATGGTGCCGCCGAACGAGCCTACGGAGATGACGAAGGCCGAACCGGTCGAACAGCCGCCGCTGGAACAGGTCGTCCCCGATATTGTCGAGACCGTCGCGCCGGAGGCTGTCGTTCCGCTGCCGCGGGCAAAGCCGACGGAACGGCGCAAGGAAAAGAAACCGGCCGAAGCCAAGGTTAAAAAGCCGGTCGACAAGCCCAAGCCAAGGCCGAAGAAGGAAAAGGCCGAGCCACCGAAGACGGCAAGTGCCGCGAGAGCCGAGGCCAAGCCTGCCGCCAAGGCGGCGGCGCCGAAATCGGCGGCCGGGTTCTCGGGTGTCAGCCCGGCCAAATGGGAATCGCGGCTGACGGCGTGGATCAATCGCCACAAGCGCTATCCGAGCGCCGCGAAATCCCGGCGCGCGCAGGGCAATGTGAACGTGACTTTTACAATGGACCCATCCGGCCGGGTCCTGTCGGCCCGGGTCGCCCGTTCGTCCGGCGATGCCGAACTCGACCGAGCAGCACTTGCGGTGCTGCAGGGCGCGACCGTGCCGGCGCCACCGGCGGAACTCGGCCCGCGCGTCAGCCGTACAGCGCCATTCGTGTTCAGTTTGCGGGACTAATGCCCCTCAAATCCGTGCCAGCCGTCCCGCAAGCCCGACAATTGCATCGCGCTACGCTGTTCTTGGCTGAGCGTGGTTGTCTTTCGGGTGTGCCTTGGGGTGCATCGGATTGCCGCTGAGCTGCGCGTGTCGTGCCGGCCGTGCGCCGCGCAAGACGTCGAAGGCTTCGGCATAGGCCATACCGAGCAGATAGGAGATCATGGGGAAGCGGCTCGCTTCGGCCATCTGCACCAGCTCATTGGTCATCGTCGCGATATATTGGAGACTGTCGAGCTCTGACTGACGTAAGGCCTGATTTGACATGTTCTGCTCCTGTCATCGAATGGAACTTTAGGGAATGCGTACTGGCTGCACTAGATGTACTACGCCGGCTAATTGATCGATCGACCGGCCGAATGCGGATCAAGTTCCGGGATTGAGAGGGTCAACGCATAGATGGGCGCGTCGGTGAGGCGGTCGAGGCCCAGAAGGCGCTTGATCGCCGAATGGCTCAGCGCCGCCGTGGGGCAGGCCGACAAGCCGTGCCTGGTTGCCGCCAACATCATGTTCTGGCCAATGTTCACTTTCTTGGTCATTTTCGTCCCTTTCCCCGACCCCCAGGGATCTGTTGAAAGATCCCGGAAAGGGATCCGCGGGAAGAAAGGTAAGGTCGGAAGAGTTACTGGTTTGTTAAAACTGTAGTAAATCAGCTATGAGCTAAAATATCTTTCTTGGCTAGAAAGTCTAAAAAATCGATTTTACTCAGATATGGAGTAGGCAATCGCTGGCATACGCTTTTTCGGGATATTCTTGTTCTTATTCAGCGTAAGCAAGCGGCTAACCCAACCCGTCCCGAGCGAGGCTGACGACGAGCTGGTCGAGGCTGGGATCATCGAGCCTGACGACATGCGCCATGCGGATCGCATGCCTGGGCCGGATATTGGACCTATCCTGCCGCATGATGACCGACACGAATGCCGGCCCGGCTTCGGTCAGAAGCATGGCCTTGCCTGTCAGCACCGGTTCGGAGATAGGCGCCCATTGCACCGAGATCAGCGACGGCTCGCCTGTCTGGCGGCGGTTGACGCCGCTGAAATAGATCCAGTTAAGGCGCGAGATCGCCACGCCATAATGATTGCCGCGTGCCCGCGCCCATGTCGAGCGATGATGCTCCGACCATCCGGTGACCCTGCGGAACGTGACCAGCTCGGCTTCGCGACGCACGAAGGTGATCGCCCGCACCAGCAGATCGGATCTGCCGGGGATCGAAAAATAGGTGAAATAGGTGCCGCCCGCAATCGACGGAGCGGGCGGCCGGATCATCTGGGTGAACAGGCTTTCGGAGATCGGCGGCAGACCGGGAGCCGCGGGCGAGGGGGCGCCGGGGTCCCGGTACAGCTCGGCTTCGTCGACGCGGAAATAATCGCAGATCAGCTTGGCGGTGGCCTTGTTGGGCACGGTCTGCCCTTGCAGGTAACGCTCGAATTGTGTGCGGTTGATGCCAAGCTCGCGGCATACCGCGCTGACAGAAGCATGGTCCTTGCAGAGCCGCCTGAGATTTGCAGCAAGATTCTGGCGAATGGACACTAGTTTGCTTTCGCAGGCGGATACTTCATTCGACTCGGAATCCGTATAGCGCTTTCGGTCACCCCCGCCGAATCGCCCTGTCACAACACACAGAAAAAACTGATTTGAGAACGCCAGTCTAATGGGACGGCTTCCAAAAAAAATAGCGCCGGGGGGACACCGGCCACCGCCATAAGTCCAATTGACAACCATTTCGCCTTGGAAACGGCGAAATGCCATTTGGCCATTTTTGGGGGGATCGGGGCTACGCCTTGCATCGCGCCGTGGCGGATGCCGGCCGCGCCTTGCAGGAAGGGCCAAAAGCGGGACGATTATTCCGCTGGTGGAGCTGAGGAGGATCGAACTCCTGACCTCGTCATTGCGAACGACGCGCTCTCCCAGCTGAGCTACAGCCCCGTCCAGCGGATGGCGCATTTATCGGGCGCCGCGGTTTCCTGTCAAGGCGGCGCTTCACCGAAAACCGGCTGCCGGTCGCGTGGCGGAACCCTGCCCTTGCCGGTTTGGCGCGTAGTGGCTACATGTCGGCAACAATTGGAGTCCGGCATGCTCGCCCTCATACAAACCATCGTCATGGCGCTCGACCTCTATTGGTGGGTGATCATCGCCTCGGCGATCTTTTCCTGGCTCTACGCCTTCAATGTCGTCAACTCGCGCAACCAGTTCGTCGGCAGCATCGGGAACATGCTCTACCGCCTGACCGAGCCGGCGCTGCGGCCGATCCGCCGCTTCATGCCCGACCTTGGCGGTATCGACATCTCACCGATCATCCTGTTGCTGATCCTGTTCTTCCTCAGGCAGTTCATTCTCACCACGGTCGCGCCGCTGCTGCTGGCCTGACGATCGCATGAGCGCGCCGTTCCGCATGCGCGAGAACGGCGTCGATCTGTTCGTGCGGCTGACGCCGAAGTCTTCCGTGGACCGGCTCGACGTTGTCGAAACATTGGCGGACGGACGAAGTCACGTGAAGGCGCGGGTCCGCGCCGTGCCGGAAAATGGCGCCGCCAATCAAGCGCTGGAGAGGCTGGTCGCCAAGGCGCTGGGTGTTCCGGCATCGGCCGTTTCGGTCGTCGTCGCCGGCGGTACGGCCCGCCTCAAGACGTTGCGGATATTGGGTGATCCGGAGGCGCTGGTAACAGGTGTCGAAGCGCTTTTCCAAAATTGAGATGCAGGCGGGACATCGCCCCCTCTGCCCTGCCGGACCCGGTCCTGCGCTGTCGCTCCGGGTGGTCGTCGTTCGGAAAGCCAAGCAATTGGCTTCCCGTCCGCCGCGCGGACCACTCCTTATCCCCGCTTGGGGAGAAATTGGCGGTTTCGGCGCCGGCTCGTCAATCGCCCAGCGGCAAACGCGGGTCGTCGACCTTCAGCGTGTTCACGCTCTGCTTGATGCGGCGCAGGTTCTCCAGCACCTTCGGTCCGCGTGTCTCGGCGACCGAGGTCACGATCATGTCGACGATCGCCAGCAACGCGTAACGTGACGATGTCGGCTTGTAGATGTTGCCGTCCTCGAACGGCTGCAGGTGGATGACAGTGTCGGCGACCTTGGCCAGTGCGGAGTCGGGCGCGGTGACCGCCACCGTGGCGGCGCCATATTGTTGGGCGACCTGCACCGCCTCGATGACCGAGCGCGCATAGCCGGAGACCGAGAAGGCGACCACCGTGGTGTCTGGCGTGGCAACGGCGGCATACATGCGCTGCAACTGTCCGTCGATCTGTGCCAGAACCGGCAGGCCGAGCCTGAACAGCCGGTTCTGCATTTCGGTCGCCATCATCGAGGAAATGCCACCCGAACCTATGCACAGCACATTGCCTGATGCCGCAAGGCGCGCGGCGACGTCGACCAGCGTCGTCATGTCGAGGTTCTCGCTGGCGCGCTGGATGGCTGTAACCGCCGCTTCGGTGATGGTCGAGGCAATGCGCTGTTCGCGGGCGTCGCGGCTCAGTGGCTCCGGCGACAGATACTGGCCGCCGATGGCGATGGCCTGGGCCAGGTAGAACTTGAAGTCGCGCAACCCCTCGCAGCCGAGATTGCGGCAGAAGCGGGTGACCGTCGGTTCGCTGACGTCGACCCGCGCGGCGATCTCGGAGATCGCGGCCTTGGAGGCGAAGTCGAGGTCGGACAGGACGAGGCTTGCCAGCCGGCGATCCGACTTGGTGCCGTCCTGCGACATCAGTTGCAGCCGCGTGATGATGTCGGCCGGCGTCTTCATATCCGAGTTTCCGTCGTCATCGCAGCGGCAGGCCCGTCGCCGTGTCGAACAGATGGATGTTGCCGGGGTCGACCGAGACCGGCAGCAGGTCGCCCGGCCGCACCGGCACCCGGTCGCGGAACACGGCGCGCACCGTATCAGTGCCAATGGCACCGTAGACATGGGTTTCGGAACCCGTCGGCTCGACCACGTCAACCTTGAGCGTCATGGCATTAGTGGCTTCACCGACGATGAAATGCTCCGGCCGGATGCCCGCCTCAACGGCACTGCCTGCCGGCACCGGGTCGCCGGCAAGCGCAAGCCGGCCGCCGCCGACCGACTCGAACCAGGTCGTCCCGGGCGTCGTCTTCAGTGCCCCGGACACAAAACTCATCGACGGCGAGCCGAGGAAGCCGGCGACGAACTTGTTGGCCGGCCTGTCATAGAGCTCCAGCGGCGGTCCGACCTGCTGGATCCTGCCGCGGTCCATCACGACGATGCGGTCGGCCATGGTCATGGCCTCGATCTGGTCGTGGGTGACGTAAACTATGGTGGATTTCAGCCGCTGGTGCAGCGCCTTGATCTCGGTGCGCATCTGCACGCGCAACTGTGCGTCGAGATTGCTGAGCGGCTCGTCGAACAGGAACACCGAGGGTTCGCGCACGATGGCGCGGCCCATGGCGACACGCTGGCGCTGGCCGCCCGAGAGCTGGCGGGGATACCGGTCGAGATAGGAGAACAGGTTGAGGACGCCGGACGCCTTCTTGACCTTCTGGTCGATGGCGGTGCGGCTCTCGCCCCGGATTTTGGGACCGAAGCCGATATTGTCGGAAGCCTTCAGGTGCGGGAACAGCGCGTAGGATTGGAACACCATGGCGATGTTGCGCTGCTGCGGCGGCAGGTCGTTGGCGCGCGTGCCACCGATCAGGAGGTCACCGGAACTGATGGTCTCCAGGCCCGCCAGCATGCGCAGCAAGGTCGACTTGCCGCAACCAGACGGGCCGACGAGCACGACGAACTCGCCGCTCTTGATGTCGAGGCTGATCTCCTCGAGGATCTTGTGCTGGCCGAAGGATTTCGAGAGGTTGCGAAACTCGACGTCGGTCATGGTCACGCTCCCAGTATGTCGTCGATGAACGGCAGGCAGCCGGCGGTCAGTCCCGCATCCACGGGCATCACCACGCCTGTTACGCCCGAGGCGCGGTCCGAGGCAAGGAAAGCCACCGCTTCGGCGACTTCCGAGGCGTTGACGATGCGGCCGAGCGGATAGAGCCGCTGCAGCTTGCCGATTATGTCAGGGTTCTTGGCAAGGCGATGGTCCCAGGCGGCGGTGCGAATCGATCCGGGGCAGACGACATTGGCGCGCACGCCGCTACGGCCGAGCTCGACGGCGATCGACTTGGCATAGGCGTTGATGCCGGCCTTGGCGGCGGCGTAGGCCGGATTGCCGAAATGCGCGATGGCGTTGACGGAAGAAATGAAGACGACGCTGCCCGAACCGCGTGCAGCCATCGCCTTAACCAGCGGGTCGGCGAAAGTCATCACACCGGTCAGGTTGAGGTCGAGCTCATGTTCGATCGTGTCCGCCGTCAGCGCATCGAGCGTTTCGGCGCGCGTCCAGCCGGCATTGTTGACCAGGATATCTGGCACGCCGTCCCGGTCGAGAACGGCGGCGATCCCCGCCTCGATGGAAGCCCGGTCGAGAAGGTCGAAGACATGCCGCGAGGCAAGGTGCGGGCTCGCCAGCGCCTCCTCTGATTGGTCGCAGCCGACCACCCGCGCGCCCCTGCCGGCCAGCAGTGCGACGATCGCCGAGCCAAGGCCGCCACCGGCGCCGGTGACGACGGCGGTCCTGCCTTCGAATTCGGCTCTCGAAACCACGGCGCTTGCTCCTCCCGCAGGTCAGGCAGATGCCTGAGAGGCTAAAGAACCGGATGTAATTAAGCAACATATTAATCCGCTTGCGTGCGGCGAATTCATCGATAATGTAGGAAAGTCACATAAATCTTGTGCCGGCACCGACACAAGGAGCGCGAATGCGCGAAACAAATGGGAGAGATCGGATGAGCCTTGCGAAATGGACTGCCGGCCTGATGGCCGGAATGGGCATTCTGGCCTTCGCGGCGCAGGCAGAGGCCGGCGAAGTACGGGTTACCGTCGCCGAATACAGCGCCAAGACCGGTCCGTATTTCGAGCAGGTCAAGAAGGAGTTCGAGGCGAAGAACCCTGGCATCACGGTCAAGTTCGAAGTGGTGCCGTGGGATGTGCTCTTGCAGAAGCTGACCACCGACATCACCGCCGGCACCAATGCGGATCTCTCCATCATCGGCACGCGCTGGCTGATCGACTTCGTCCAGCAGGACGTCGCCGAGCCGCTCGACAGCTACATCACGCCCGACTTCAAGGGTCGCTTCATCGACACCTTCCTGTCGCCCTCGATCATGGGCGGCAAGACCTACGGCCTGCCGATCGCCGCCTCGGCGCGCGCCATGTATTACAACAAGGAGCTGTTCGAGAAGGCCGGCATCGCCAAGCCACCGGCAACCTGGACCGAATTGCAGGAGGATGCTCGCAAGATCAAGGCGCAGGGTGCCTTCGGTTTCGGCCTTCAGGGCAAGGAGATCGAGACCGACGTCTATTACTACTACGCGATGTGGTCGCAGGGCACCGAGATCCTCAACAAGGACGGCACGTCGGGCCTGAGCACGCCGGGCGCGCTCGAAGCGGCCAAGCTCTACAAGTCGATGATCGACGAGGGGCTGACGGAGCCCGGCGTCACCTCCAACAATCGCGAGGACGTGCAGAACCTGTTCAAGCAGGGCAAGGTCGGCATGATGATCACGGCGCCCTTCCTGTCCAACCAGATCAAGGACGAGGCGCCGAGCCTCAAATATGGCGTTGCCGCCATTCCGGCCGGTCCGACCGGTGCGCGCGGCACCTATGGCGTCACCGACTCCATGATCATGTTCAAGAACTCCAAGAACAAGGACGAGGCCTGGAAGCTGATGGACTTCCTGTTCACCACGGAACAGCGCGCCAAGTTCACGCAGGGCGAAGGCTTCCTGCCGGTGAACAAGGAAGAGGCCAAGATGGACTATTACGTCAACAACGCCGACCTGGCCGCCTTCACCGCCCTGCTGCCGGATGCCCGTTTCGCGCCGGTCATCCCAGGCTGGGAAGAAGTTGCCCAGATCACGTCGGATGCCATGCAGAAGATCTATCTCGGCGGCGATCCCGAGGCAGGCTTGAAGGAAGCGGCGGCGAAGGCCAACGCAGTGCTGAAGAAGTAGGGGCCGCGCCCCACAAATAGGGCGTATCTCCCTGCGCCCGTGGCGCGCCCCCGACTCAGGTGGGGCGCGCCACATTTCCAAACAGACATTTGGCTGCGCCCCACGTAAATAACGAAGACTGACAAGCAACCACTTTGGACGAATTGTCGACGTCAGCGCCGCCCCTCATTGCCCTGCCGGGCATTTCTCCCCGTATAGAGACGGGGAGAAAGGGCGGCCGGCATCTCGGAGCCCTTTCTGGACGCTGGTGACTGGCGAAAGCGGTGATGAAAGCTCCCCTCTCCCCGTCTCTATACGGGGAGAGGATGCCGGCAGGCAGGTGAGGGGCGGCGCCGACGCCGGGGAAGAGTTCGAAACCGAGCGCCTGGGAAGAACAGGTCAACTGGCCAACCAGTGCTACTGATGCCTCGCAACGCGGTGTAAAATCAGCCGATGCAAAATCGCTTCCTGCCCTACCTCTTGACCTTGCCCAGTCTGTTCCTGGCGGCGGTGGTCATCTTCTGGCCGGTCTGGGACCTGATCCAGATCGCCACGCATGACGTCAATCGCTTTGGTCAGCTGCGCGAGTTCAGCGGTCTTGCCAATTTCGCCGCGCTGGCCGCGGATCCCGACTTCGTCGCCGCGCTCTGGCGCACGGGGCTGTGGACGGTGCTGGTGGTCGGCGGCGCGCTGCTGCTCTCGGTCCCGGTGGCGATGATCCTCAACACCGATTTCTATGGGCGTGGCCTTGCCCGCGTCATCATCATGCTGCCCTGGGCAGTGTCGCTGACCATGACGGCCGTGGTCTGGCGCTGGGCGCTGAGCGGTGAAAGCGGCATGCTGAATTCGGCACTGATCGGACTTGGCCTGATCGACCACAACATCCAGTGGCTTGCGAGCGCCGAGACGGCGTTTCCGATGCAGGTGCTGATCGGCATATTGGTGACGGTGCCGTTCACCACGACGATCTTTCTCGGCGGCCTGTCGTCGATCCCGGACGATCTCTACGAGGCGGCGGCGCTCGAAGGGGCAACGCCGCTGCAGCAGTTCCGCGAGATCACCTTTCCGCTCCTGAAACCCTTCATCAACATCGCCATCGTGCTCAACACCATCTACGTCTTCAACTCGTTCCCGATCATCTGGGTGATGACGCAGGGCGGGCCGGCCAACTCGACCGACATACTGGTCACCCACCTCTACAAGCTGGCATTCCGTATCGGCAAACTCGGCGAGGCGTCGGCGGTCTCGCTGGTGATGTTCGCCATATTGCTGATCTTCACCATGATGTATGTGCGCCTTGCCATGCGGGAGCAACGCGCATGAAGGCCAAGCTGAAGCGCACCATCATCGCCTGGCTGCTGCTGGCGCCCTTGATCGTGGTGACGATCTTTCCCTTCGCGGTGATGTTCCTGACAGCGGTCAAGCCGCGTACCGAAGTGCTGACGCCGACCTGGTGGCCGAGCGAGTTCCGGTGGTCGAATTTTGCCGACATGTGGGTGGCGACCGGATTCGGCCAGGCGCTGGCCAATTCGCTCTATGTGTCTGTCATTGCCACCGTTGGCGCCATCCTCATATCCGTCCCGGCGGCCTATGCCATGTCGCGCTTCCGCTTTGCCGGATATGGAGCGTTCCGCCAGTTCCTGCTGATCTCACAGATGATCTCGCCGATCGTGCTGGTGCTCGGCCTGTTCCGGCTGATGGCTGCCTGGGGACTGGTCGAATCGACCACCGCGCTCGGCTTCATCTACATGGCCTTCAACGTCGCCTTCACCGTATGGATGCTGCAGAGCTATTTCGACACCATTCCGCGCGACCTCGAGGAAGCCGCCTGGATGGAAGGCGCCGGCCGCTGGCTGACGCTGCGAAAAGTGTTCCTGCCGCTCTGCCTGCCGGCGATCGCGGTGACGGCGATCTTCACCTTCATCAATGCCTGGAACGAATTCGTCGTGGCGCTCACCATGCTGCGCAGCCAGGAGAGCTATACGCTGCCGATCCAGGTGTTCTCGCTGGTTGCCGGGCGCTACACGATCGAATGGCACCATGTCATGGCGGCGACGCTGCTGGCGACGCTGCCGGTGGCGATCCTGTTCATCTGGCTGCAGCGCTATCTTGTCCGGGGCTTGGCGCTCGGGGCTGTCAAATAGCAATCCCAGCAATTCCAGGAAAAGTGCCCAGCGGTTATCCGTCCGGAATTGCGAAAACAAGAAGTCCACGGAGTTTTCATGCGTATCTTCACCGCCTCGCTGGCGACGGAAACCAACACCTTCTCCCCTGTGCCAACCGACCGGGCCTCTTTCGAGATGGCGTTCTATGCCGAGCCGGGCAAGCATCCGGAAACGCCGACCCTGTGCTCCTCGCCGATCGTGGCGCTGCGCCGCCGCGCGGCCGCCGAAGGCCTGACCGTGATCGAGGGCACCGCCACCTGGGCCGAGCCCGGCGGCCTCGTGCAGCGGCAGACCTATGAGGCGCTCCGCGACGAAATCCTCGGCCAGCTCAAGGGCGCCTTGCCGGTCGATGCCGTCATTCTGGGCCTGCACGGTGCCATGGTGGCGCAAGGCTATGACGACTGCGAGGGCGACCTGCTGGAGCGCGTGCGTGGCATTGTCGGGCCAAGCGTGGTGATTGCCTGCGAGTTCGATCCGCACAGCCATCTGACGCCGAAGCGCGTGGCGGCGTCCGACATCATGGCCTATTTCCTCGAATTCCCGCACACCGATTTCTACGAGCGCGGCGAGCATGTGGTCGAGCTTGGCCTGGCCGCGGCGCGCGGCGAGATCAAGCCGGTCATCTCAACCTTCGATTGCCGCATGATCCAGGTGCTGCCGACCAGCCGCGAGCCGATGCGCTCCTTCGTCGACCGCATCAAGGCGCTGCACGGCAAGGACGGCGTGCTGTCGGTCTCGGTCATCCACGGCTTCATGGCCGCCGACGTGCCCGAAATGGGCACGCGCATCCTTGTCGTTACCGACAATGACAAGGCCAAGGGCGATGCGCTGGCGGAGCGGCTTGGACGCGAGCTCTATGCCATGCGCGAAACGACCGCGATGACGATGCTGAGTACGGCCGACGGCATCGATCGGGCGCTGGCCGTGCGCAAGGAAAGACCGGGCAAGCCGGTGGTCATTGCCGATATCTGGGACAATCCCGGCGGCGGCGTTCCCGGCGACGGCACCTTCGTGCTGCGCCAGATGCTGGCGCGGGGCCTGGACAAGTTCGGCGTGGCGACGATCTGGGATCCGATCGCGGTGACTTTCTGCCAGGCGGCCGGCGAGGGTGCCGTCATCGACCTGCGTTTCGGCGGCAAGGCCGGCCCGCAGGCGGGCGAACCGATCGATGCACGCGTCAAGGTACTGAAAGCGGTTGCCGAAGGCTGGCAGAGTTTTGGCCCGAGCCGGGTGACATTGGGGCCATCAGCGGTGGTGCGCATCGAGGGCACGGAAGTCGATGTGATCCTGAACACCAATCGCACCCAGACCTTCGAGCCGGATGTCTTCTCCAACATCGGCGTCGATCCGCTGTCGAAAGACATATTGCTGATCAAGTCGACAAACCATTTCTACGCCGGCTTCGAGCCGATCGCCGCCGAGATCATCTATGTCGCGGCGCCGAGTTCCTATCCCAGCAATCCGGCGGCGACGAATTACACGAAGCTGACGCGGCCGGTGTGGCCAAGGGTAAAGGATCCTTGGGTCGGCAGCCAAGGATAACGAGGTTAACGTCGGCGCCGACTTCGGCGATTGCCTACACCAATCCGCGCTTGACCATCATCGCTTCCGGCGACGGCATTTTGCCGCGAAACGCCGTGTAGAGCTCTTCCGGATCCTTCGAGCCGCCGGCGGCGTAGATGTTCTTCCTCAGCCGCTCGGCCAGCGCCGGGTTGAAGGGGTCTCCGGTTTCCTCGAAGGCGGCGAAAGCATCGGCGTCCAGCACCTCCGACCACATGTAGGAATAGTAGCCGGCCGAATAGCCCTCGCCGGCGAAGACATGGCCAAAATGCGGGGTGCGATGGCGCATGGCGATCGTATCCGGCATATGCAGCGTCGCAAGCGTTTCGGCCTCGAAACGAAGCGGCTCTTCCGGCGCGTCGGGCCGTGCATGGTAGGCCATGTCCATCAAGGCAGAGGCGGTGAACTCGACGGTGGCGAAGCCGGCGCCGAAGGTGCGCGTGGCCAGCATCTTGTCGAGCAGCGCCTTCGGCATCGGCTTGCCGGTCTTGACATGCAGCGCGTGCTTTTCCAGAACCGCCGGCACCGTCAGCCAGTGCTCGTAGAGCTGCGAGGGCAGTTCGACAAAGTCGCGGCTGACCGAGGTGCCTGACACCGACGGCCAGGTGACGTCGGTCAGCATGCCATGCAGCGCATGGCCGAATTCGTGGAACAAGGTCTTCGCTTCGTCGACCGACAGCAAAGCCGGTTCGCCCGCTGGCGGCTTGGCGAAGTTCATGATGTTGTAGATCACCGGCTTCGAGCCATGGCCAAGCTTGTAACCGGACTTCAGCGCGCTCATCCAGGCGCCGGAGCGTTTTGACGGCCGCGCGAAATAGTCGGCGAGGAACAGGCCGCGCTCACTGCCGTCGGCATTTTTGACCACGAAGACGCGCGCGTCCGGATGCCAGGCGGCGATGCCTTTCTTCTCCTCGAACGTGACGCCGAACAACCGTGTCGCGACGTCGAAGCAGGCGTCAATGACGCGGTCGAGCTGCAGATAGGGTTTCAGCTCCGCCTCGTCGAAAGCGAACTTCTCGGCGCGCAGCTTCTCCTGGTAGAAGCGCCAGTCCCAGGCGGCGAATTTTTCGTTGCTGCCGGCCTCGGCAGCCAGACGCTCCAGCTCCTTCTGGTCGTCGGCGGCTTTTTCCAATGCCTTTTCCCAAACCGGGTCGAGCAGCGCGTGCACCGCCTTCGGTGTCTTGGCCATGGTGTCGTCGAGCTTCAGCGCGGCGAAGGAGGCGTAGCCGAGCAGCTTCGCCTTTTCGGCGCGCAGCTTCAGCATGTCGCGCACCACGGACGTGTTGTCGGACGCACCGCCGTTCTGGCCGCGCATGGTAAAGGCGCGATAGGCGATCTCGCGCAGGTCGCGGCGTTCGGAGAAGGTCGTGAACGGCTCATAGATCGAGCGCGACAGGGTGACGGCGTAGCGGCCCTTCTGGCCGCGCATCTCGGCGGCTTCGGCCATCGAGCTTTTCACGAAATCCGGCAGGCCGATGAGATCGGCCTCGTCGAGGAACAGCGCCCAGTCGCGCTCGTCGGCCAGCACGTTCTGACCGAAAGTCGTGCCGAGCGACGACAGCTCCTCGTTGATTTTGGCCAGCCGCGTCTTGCCGTCGGCGTCGAGCTTGGCGCCGGAACGGACGAAGCCTTTCCAGGTCTTCTCCAGGACGCGCAGCGTCTCGGGATCGAGGTCAAGGCTCTCGCGGCGCTGGTAGAGATCGTCGATGCGGGCAAACAGCTTCTCGTTCATCGAGATGGCCGAGAAGTGCCGCGACATCTTCGGCGAAATGTCACGCTCCAGGGCCTGGATGGTTTCGTTGGTGTGAGCGCCGGCGCGGCACCAGAAGATCGATGAGACATGATCCAGCGCCTCGCCGCCGAGCTCAAGTGCGGCAAGCGTGTTCTCGATGCTCGGCGCATCCTTGTTGCCTGATATCGCGTCGATCTCGGCCTCATGCGCCTTCAGCGCGGCGTCGAAAACGGGAGAAAAATCACCGTCGCCAATATGGGCGAAATCGGGCAGGCCGAGCGGCCCTCGCCACGCGGTCAACGGATGGGCGGCGAGATCGACGGCTTTCGGAGAGGGCATGGAGGGTCTTTCGCTGGCGTCAGGAAGGAGGGTGTCACCGATGTAGGGCGCGGTCCGCGGGCCCGCAATATGCCAGTTGGCCGCTCCGCCTCAGTAGCCCTCGCAGTTTTCAGCGATTGCCGCCTGCGAACTGGCGGTGATGCGGTTGTCGCTCACCGCGAAGGTCTCCTGCATCAACATATCATTGTCGGGGAAGTCGTAGCAGGCGATCACGGTGGTGACCCCGCCTTCGGTCTTCTCGATGCGGTGGCGGATCGCGGCTCCCGCAACCGCGCCTTTCCATTCGTCGAGCGAGGCGATGAATTCCTGCTTGCTCTGGACAACGCCGAGGTCGTCGAGCTTGATGCGGACGTCGTCGGCGAGCAGGTCCGCCAGCTCGGTGCGATCGGCGACCAGCAGCGCCGAATACCAGCGGCTTATGATGGCGTGGTCATCGGCGCGAGCGGCAACGATCGCCATCATCAGCGCGGCCGCCGTGAAAACGACCGGCCGGACGCTCATCGCCTGCCGCGCCGTACCGTTCATTCCAGCACCGGCCGCTCGAAATCGCCGGTGTCCTTGTTCATCACCCAGAGCTCGCCGGTCGAAATGTCGAACCAGGCTCCGTGCAGCGACAGCCGACCCTTGCCCTCGAGGATCGAGACGCAGGGAAAGGTCCTGAGATTGGCGAGGGAGTAGCGGATCGAGATGCGCTCCAGGGCCGTCTGGCGTTCCGTCGCCGTCATGAAGGTGCTGGCCGACACCGTCTCGGCGGCCGGCGCGATCAGGCTCATCCACTTGCCGATGAAGTCGCCGGGAGAGAGCGGCGCGGAGTTGGTGTCGAGCGCGGCCCGGATGCCGCCGCAGCGGCCGTGGCCCATGACCACGATATTCTTGACCTTGAGGCTCTGCACCGCGAATTCGAGCGCGGCCGAGGTCGAATGGAACTCGCCGTCCGGCTCGTAAGGCGGCACCAGATTGCCGACATTGCGCAGCACGAAGAGTTCGCCGGGGCCGGCGTCGAAGATCGCCTCGGGCGCGGATCGCGAGTCGCAACAGGCGACGATCATGGTCTCGGGCGCCTGGCCTTCGCGGGCGAGCTCGCGATAGCGGCCGCTCTCGGTGAGGTAGCGGCCGTTCATGAAATTGCGGTAGCCGGCGAGGAGGTGTTCGGGAAGATGAGGCATGGGCGGCTAAGGCCTTTCCGGGTTGGAGGCGGCAGCTCGTTGCGGTCGAGGAAAGCCTCTAACGGCAAAAACCCGTTACGAGCAATGCAGAATTGTAGGGGCTAGCTATAAATGCCATGCGCCAGAGCGGGACGCCCGCCGACATTGTCACGCCCAAATGGCGACCGGTATGCCAAAACCGTCAGCGCGAGGCGGGTCGGGAAACGGCTTCGCGTCGCCGCTGGCGATGCGGCCGGCGATCAGCATCATGGCCGCCGCATCGAGGAAATCGTCGGCGGCCGCACCACGTGGCGGCAGCTGGTCGAGGAAATCCATGTCATAGCCGTGCCGGCAAAGCAGCGCCTTGCGCTCCGCCATGCCGGCCAGATTGACGCTGCCCTTGATCTTCTTCGGCAACCGCATGGCCTGATCGCCGTTCAGGCGACAGAAGGCGACTTCCGGATGCGATTCGAAGATGCGGCCGCGCAGTTCGGGCCGCGCGATCAGCAATGTGTCGATCTCGCGGATTTTCGAAAAGATGCCGAAGGCCTGGATGGAAACGCCGCGCGGCGGGTTGGATGTGGCCTTGGCCGCTTCGCTTGCCCTGATATGCGCCGCGTACCAGGCTTCGATCGTGGTGAAGCCGCTGGTGTCGGCATAGAGCGCGGCACGGGACGGAATCGAGAAGACGCTGGACTGGCGAGCGCCAAGCAGCGGCCGCACCAGCGCTTCCGGCCCGCGTCCGCCCTTTTGCGAAAATTCCGGTAGACCGATCGGCATGTCGACGGCGACGATCGCGTCATCGGGGATCGCCGCCAGCAGGGCGACGAACGAAGGGAAGACATCGACCGAAGGCGCCGTATCTGGGTCACGACGTGTCGAACCGGGTTCGCTCCGCACGGCGATCCAGCCGGCCTTGCAGCCATCGGCGCCGACGAGCACGACCTTGGCCGGGGTCACGCCCGGCGATCCCGCCCCGGATGCGTGAGGTGGCGAAGCTGGACCATGGCCATCGGGTGCGACAGGCTCTGCGCGTCGGTTTCGAGCTGCAACTCGTCGCCGCCGCGTTTTGCGGTGCGCGCCAGGATTTCGTAGACCGCCGCCGTCGTCGACTGCAGCGCCTTGATCGCCGGCTGGCCGGACAGGATGCGCGCCAGGTAGACCGCTGCCGTCAAGTCGCCAAGGCCGTTCGGCGGCTTGTCGATCAGGCGGTGTTCGGCCAGCAGCGCCTGGGTGCCGTCGAGCAGCAGATTGCCGGTGCCGCCTGACATCATCGACGGTGCCGAGGTGACCAGCATGGTCGATGGTCCGGCGTGGAGTGCGGCCGAGATCACCGATTTCAGATCGGGCAGCGGCGCGCCGGCCATCCATTCCAGCTCATAGCGGTTGGGGGTGGCGATGTCGGCGATCGGCATCAGCCGGTCGCGCATGGCGGCGGCGGTGGGCTCGGGCACGTAGAGGCCGCCGGAATCACCCATCACCGGATCGCAGATATAGACGGCATCGGGCGTCCTCGCCTTGACGGCGGCGACCAGCGAGGCGACCGCCTCGGCCTGGCCGGCCTCGCCGAGATAGCCCGACAGCACGGCCCCGACCTCGCCCAGCCACGGCGCGCGCTCCAGATCGGCCATCAGCGCCTTGAACTGGTCGAGCGGCGGCACGATGCGGGTCGCGCGGCCATGGCCGGGATGCCAGGGCAGGGTGACCGTAGGTACGGCCCAGACCGGAAAGCCCAGTGTCTCCAGCGCGAAGACGGCCGCGCGGTTGCCGACGGAGCCGCGGGCGACATGGCTGGATATGACGATGACCGCGCGCGGCGCGTCGGCTTTTTCGGCGCTCATTGTTTTTTATTCCTAGCTGCCCCGGGTGAGGAAAAGCACGAGCCAGACCATCAGGCCCAGCGCCAGAAGCAGGCCGAGTATCCTGCCAACACGGGTGCCCCAGACTTCGATCGGATCCGTGCGATCGGCATCGGCCGCGGAGACGTGGTCGCGCATGCCTTTCGTCGTCCGTGCCACGAAAGAATTGCCGGCCGGATCGGTCTCCTGCGCGACGCGCTGGAGGATACGGCGCGATTCGCTGTCGCTGTCCTGGCGTTTCGCCATGATGATATCCCGTTCTGATCGAACCTTATCGCGTTCACCGGGCCAATCACAGGGCCTTGCGCGGGCACAATTCATGCCGAGCCTGCTTCAGAGGCCGAGGCCGTTTTCTTGCGCGCCGATTGTGGTAATGCTTCGGATGCAACTTCTATCGAGGGATCCCTTCATGCTTGCCCAGCGCCTTGCTCGACCATCGACATTTCGCACGTTGCCCGCCTTCCTGATGATGGCAATCGTGCTGCCGCTGCTTGCCGGCTGCGGCTACAACACGATCCCGACGGCGGAAGAAAACGCCAGGGCGGCATGGAGCGAGGTGTTGAACCAGTATCAGCGCCGCGCCGACCTCATTCCCAATCTGGTCGAGACGGTCAAGGGCTATGCCTCGCATGAAAAGGACACGCTCGACGCCGTCGTCCAAGCGCGCGCCAAGGCGACGCAGATCACGGTGACGCCCGAAACGCTGAAGGATCCGGAAGCCCTCAAGAAGTTTCAGGATGCCCAGGCCGGGCTGACCAGCGCGCTGTCGCGGCTGATCGCGGTGTCGGAAGCCTATCCCGACCTCAAGGCCAACCAGAATTTCCTGGCGCTGCAGGCGCAGCTCGAAGGCACGGAGAACCGCATCGCGGTGGCGCGGCGCGACTACATCCAGGCGGTCAGGGACTACAATTTGACGCTGAAGACCTTCCCGTCGGTACTGTGGGCGACATTCTGGTTCCGCGGCAACGAGCCCTTCGCCAACTTCACCGTCGACGAAGACAAGATGCAGCCGCCGAAGGTCGATTTCGGCACGAAGCAGGGCGGGTGAACGGCGACTGTCCTCGGAACGAATTCCCGAAAAGACGGACCGCCGGCGTGCAAACACTCCCCTCTGTCCTGCCGGACATCTCCTCCTCAAGGGGGGCGCTACGGAACGCCCACCTTTCCTTTCTTGGCCTTCTTGCCGGCATCCTCTTCCTCCCGTTCGCCGCCTTCGCCGCCGATCTTCCGGCGCTGACCGGCCGCGTCGTCGACAATGCCGGCATCATCGATGCCGGCACACGTGCGGCGCTGACCCAAAAACTCGCCGACTTCGAGACCAAGGGCTCGGACCAGATCGTCGTCGCCACCATTCCCAGCCTCGGCGGCGAGGAGATCGAGCCCTACGCCAACCGGCTGTTCCGCTTCTGGAAGCTCGGCCAGGCCAAGGAGAACAACGGCGTCCTGCTTTTGGTCGCGCCAAACGACCGCAAGATGCGCATCGAGGTCGGGTACGGGTTGGAAGGCACGCTGACCGACCTGCACACCAAGCTGATCATCGAGAACGACATGGTGCCGGCCTTCCGCGCCGGCGATTTCCCGGGCGGCATCTCCAAGGCCGTCGACGACATGATCATGGTGCTGGAGGGCAATCCGGAAGAACTGGAAGCGCGCGGCAAGCGCAACGAGCAGGCACCATTCAATTCCGACGACCTGTTCTTCGCCATTTTTATCGGCATCTGGGCGATCATTTTCTTCGGCAGCATCGCGGCCTCGGTCCTGCCGCCGATCTTCGGCCAGAAACTCGGGCCCGGACGCTATCGCTGGCTCGGCATGACCTTCGAGCCGCACCGGCGATCATCGTCCGGCGGCTGGTCGTCCGGCGGCGGCGGTTGGTCCTCCGGCGGAGGGTCCTCCGGTGGCGGTTTTTCGGGCGGCGGCGGTTCGTCCGGCGGCGGCGGCTCCTCGGGAGGCTGGTAAGGCCATGGCCAGAGCTGCCGTCCCTTCAATGCCCGGCCAATGCGCTTCGCGGCTGCGCCTGGCCTTAATCATCCTGGCGTCTCTGCTGCTTGCCTCGATCGCCGCCGTGGCCGCCGACCTTCCGGCTCTCACCGGCCGCGTGGTCGACAATGCCGGCATCATCGATGCCGGCACACGTGCCGCGCTGACGCAGAAGCTGGCGGACTTCGAAACCAAGGGCTCCGACCAGATCGTCGTCGCCACCATTCCCAGCCTCGGCGGCGAGGAGATCGAGCCCTACGCCAACCGGCTGTTCCGCTTCTGGAAGCTCGGCCAGGCCAAGGAGAATAACGGTGTCCTGCTTATGGTCGCGCCAAACGACCGCAAGATGCGCATCGAAGTCGGCTATGGACTGGAAGGCACGCTGACCGACCTGCACACCAAGTTGATCATCGAGAACGACATGGTGCCGGCCTTCCGCGCCGGCGATTTCTCCGGCGGCATCTCCAAGGCCGTCGACGACATGATCATGGTGCTGAACGGCAATCCGGAGGACTTGGAGGCGCGCGGCCGGCGCAATCCCGCCGACAGCAGCACCCCCATGGATCCGGTCGTCGCGGTGTTCCTGATCCTGTGGGCGACGATGTTCTTCGGTGGCCTGGCAATGGCCTTCCTGCCGCCGATGTTCGGCACAAAGCTGTCGCCGGGCGTGTATCGATGGCTGGGTATGACGTTTCGTTATGGCCAGGGTGCGGGCGGATCATCCGGAACCAGCGGCTGGACGACAAGGTCGTCGGGCGGCGGCTGGTCCTCGGGTGGTTCCGGCAGTGGCTGGTCGTCGGGGTCAAGCAATGGCGGCGGGTTTTCCGGTGGCGGCGGCTCGTCCGGCGGTGGCGGTTCTTCAGGAAGCTGGTGAGACAAGATCATGGCGACACGACCGATCAGCCCGCAGGATCATGAGCGCATCGCCGCTGCGATCCGCGCCGCCGAAGCGCAAACCGACGGCGAGATCTACTGCGTCGTGGCGCATGCCAGCGATGGCTACTTAGCTCCCGCAGCCTTGATGGCGACCCTCGGCATGCTGGTCGTCAGCCTCGCGGTCGCGTATGGGCTGGAGGCCTGGTGGCTCACCATCCGCCTGCCACATTTCGTCATCGCTCAGTTGCTGGCCATGGCCTGCGTGCTGGCCCTGTTGTGGACGCTGCCCGGCCTGCGCATCCATATGGTGCCGCGTCGGCTGCGCTATCAGGCTGCGCACGCCAATGCGGTCAAGCAGTTCCTCGCCCGCAACGTCCACCGCACCACGGCGCGCACCGGCGTGCTGATCTTCGTCTCGATCGCCGAGCGCTACGCAGAAGTGGTCGCCGATTCGGGCATCGACGCCAAGGTCGGCCAGCATGTCTGGGACGGCGTGGTGCGCGATCTGACCGCGCATGCCGGCCACGATCGGCTTGCCGACGGTTTCGTCAAGGCGATCGAGGGGGTCGGGGCCGTGCTGGCCGAGCATTTTCCGGTTACTTCGGGCGATACCAACGAGCTCGACGACCATCTGGTCGAAATCTGAAAAGCCCTACCTGCAAACGCTACTCAGCCGGACGCCTGACGCGGCTTTGTGCGCTTCCGATGCCCACGGACCTAAAAGTCCGCTGGGTTTCGGTACTCGAAAGCCGCGCCATCCGCCTCGGCTGAGCGCGTTTTCAGGCAGGCTTTGGCCAATGTCGGCAGTGTCATGATCGTCTGTGCGAAAGCGGACCATCGGCCGCCGGGACTCTTGCAATCGGGCGATGCGGGTTTATGGTTAACAAATCATGAATACGCTGACGATCGACATTCGGAAGGCAGACCCGCGCGATGCCGGCGCCATCGCCGAAGTGCACCTCGAGGCTTGGCGCGGCGCGTATAGCGGAATCATTCCGCACCGCACGCTGACATCTATGATCAACCGTCGCGGAAGCGACTGGTGGGCCAACGCTATCCGCCGCGCCGCCACCGTCCTGGTCGTCGAGATCGGCGGCACGATCGCCGGCTACGCGACGATCGGCAAGAACCGCGCCAAGGAACTCAAGCAGCAGGGCGAGATCTACGAATTGTACCTGCGCCCGGAATATCAGGGCATCGGGCTCGGCAGGCGGCTGTTTTCGGCGGCCAGGGCACGTCTCGCCGACCATGGGCTGAAAGGCATGGTGGTGTGGGCGCTGGAAGACAATCAGAACGCACTTGCCTTCTATGCCGGGGCCGGCGGCCGCGACATCGCCGAAGGGGTCGAGATTTTCGAGCAGAAGGCGCTGAAGAAGGTCGCCTTCGTCTGGGAGTGACCGCCTGGGGATAATCGCGGAAGGTGTGGTCCCGGGCTCACGCACATCACGACCTTGAAACATCTTGTGCCGATGATTGAACGGGTCGACCGCCATCGCGTCTCGCCGGACGCCTGTAAGCACCATTCGCCGCATTGCACCATTTTGCGCCGCCCGCTATCTCCTGCCGACCGAGAGAGGGACAAAAGACATGCGCATCGAAGCTATAGCCACCGGAAAGAATCCGCCTGAGGACGTCAATGTCATCATCGAGGTGCCGATCGGCGGCGAGCCGATCAAGTACGAGATGGACAAGGAGGCCGGCACGCTGTTCGTCGACCGCTTCCTGCACACCTCGATGCGCTACCCCGGCAATTACGGTTTCGTGCCGCACACGCTGTCGGGCGACGGCGACCCGATTGACGTGCTGATCTGCAACACGCGCGCCTTGGTGCCGGGCTGCGTGATCAACGTGCGGCCGATCGGCGTGCTGATCATGGAAGACAATGCCGGCCAGGATGAAAAGATCATCGCGGTGCCGTCACCGAAGCTGACACTGCGCTACGAGAACGTCACCGAATACACGCAGCTGCCCGACATCACGCGCCAGCAGGTGCAGCACTTCTTCGAGCACTACAAGGATCTGGAACCCGGCAAATGGGTCAAGATCGAGGGCTGGCATGATTCCAAATACGCCAAGAGGATGATCATGGACGCGATCGACCGGGCGAAGGCGAGCAAGTAGCTCGAGCGGTCAGTTATCGACCCGGCCGAAAGCCGGCACGTCGCCAATCACCACGCGCTTGTCCTTGCCGCAGGCGAAGCCTTTCGCCTTCTCGTCGGCGATCTTGCGCGCCTGGTCGTTGGCGGCGGGGTTGCCGGTGGCCAACACCAGGCCGACGGTGCAGCCGTCCCGGGCGTCCATCTGGGCGACCTTGGCGACGAGCAGCACCTCGGTCTTCTTGGTCTCGTCCTCGCCATTGCTGATCGAGCGGCGGTGGATGACCGCGAACGGCACGGCTTTGTCGCCATTGGTTTCGACGCGCCACTCGACCTTGGCTCCGGACGAATTCAAGGCGGAAAAACTTTCCCAGGTGGACGTCATGTCGCCGCCGGGCGGAAAACCATAGAACAGCGATTCGCGGGCGTCGTCATATCCGACCAGCACGGGATAGCCGCGATAGCCGGAGCAGGCGAGGTCGGCCCAGTCGCCGTCGCCCTGCTCGGCCTGCGCATAGGTCACGCAGTCCTTCTTCCAGTCGAGGTCGGTGTAGGTGCTGGAAATGTCGCCGGCCTGTGCCGCCTGGCAAAGGCCGGCCAAGGTGAGCGGGATCAATAGGCTGCGCATGGCGGAGATCTCAGTTGGAGGTCTTCCCAGCGTATCGCCAATCGCTATTTCTTCAAGCTGGCTTCGATCAGCAGGTCGGCGTTGCGGGCAACCGACTGCGCGGGGCCGCCGAGGCCGAACAGTTGGCCGCTGATATAGGCGCCTTCGATAAGCAGCAGCAACCCGTCGCCCAGCGTGTCGGGGTCTTGCGCGCCCATCGCAGCCGCCATGGCGCGCAGGCGGCGGCGCAATTCCTGCTTGTTGGCCTCGCTGACGACGCGAGCCGGATGGCTGTGGTCGGGATATTCGACCGCCGCATTGGTCATGCCGCAGCCGCGATAGTCCGCCACTTGCGTTCGCTTGCCGATACGGGTCAGGAAAGCCTTGATCTGAGCGCGCGGGTCGCCGGGGTTGGCGGCGACGGCCTCGTCGAAACGCTCCCAATATTCAAGATCGTATTGCCTGAGGTAGGAGGCGGCCAGCTCGTCCTTGGAGGGAAAGCTGCGATAGAGGCTTGGCTTGGTGACGCCGGCACGCTTGACGATTTCGTCGACGCCGATCGCCCGGATACCGCGCCGGTAGAATAGGTCATAGGCCACGTCGAGGATCTTCTTGGCGGCCTTCGGTGGCGCCGACGCATGGCCGTCGCTGATGGTCAGTTCAATATTTTTGTCGCTTGGCATCATGGGACTCGATTGACAATGTTACCGATCGGTACGTATACATGCTCCCATCTTGCAACGTACCGGTCAGTAACATGATAGCTCAATCCCGTCCCTTTGGCCAGCGCTACGCTTTCGTGGTGGTGGGCGTCATCTTCCTCTGCCTGCTGATCGCGGCCGGCCTGCGCTCGGCGCCTTCCGTCATGATGCTGCCGCTCGAAAACAGCTTCGGCTGGCGGCGCGACGTCATTTCGCTGGCCGCGGGCGTCGGCATCCTGCTCTATGGGCTGACCGGTCCGTTCGCCGCCGCGCTCATGGAGCGCATCGGGCTGCGCCGCACGCTGCTGGCGTCGCTGGTGGTGATGTCGGCTTCGACCACGCTCAGCCTGCTGATGACCAAGCCATGGCATCTGTTCATCACCTGGGGCGTTTTTTCCGGCATCGGATCCGGCGCTGTCGCCAGCGTCCTTGGCGCCACCATCGTCAACCGCTGGTTCAAGACCAATCGCGGTCTTGTCATGGGGCTGATGTCGGCCTCCAGCGCCACCGGCATGCTGATTTTCCTGCCGCTCATCGCCTCGCTCGCCCAGTCAGGCGGCTGGCAGCCTGTCGTCATCGCTGTCGCGATCGCCACCGCGGCGTTGATCCCTCTGGTCTGGTTGCTGGTGCCGGAGCGCCCGGCCTCGATCGGCATGGTGCGTTATGGGGCCCAGGCGGATGATGTGCCGCCGACTTCGCCCGCATCACAAGGCAATTTCCTGGCGCATACGCTCAGCACGCTGCGCCGCGCCGCCGGCACGCGGGTTTTCTGGTACCTGTTCGCCACTTTCTTCGTCTGTGGCTTCACCACCAACGGGCTGGTCGGCACGCATTTGATCGCCTTCTGCGGCGACATGGGCATCGGCGAGGTGCAGGCCGCCGGCCTGTTGTCTATGATGGGCATTTTCGACCTGATCGGCACCACGCTGTCCGGCTGGCTCACCGACCGCTACGACCCGCGCAAGCTGCTCGGCGTCTACTATGCCATTCGTGGCCTGTCGCTGATCTATTTGCCCTATTCCGGCTTCTCGGCAACCAGCCTGATCATCTTCGCGGTGCTCTATGGTCTCGACTGGATCGCCACCGTGCCGCCGACTTTAAGGCTCGCCAACGAGGCCTTCGGCGACCGCAGCGGGCCGATCGTGTTCGGCTGGATCGTGGCCGGCCATCAGGTGGGTGCCGCCGCCGCCGCTGCCTTCGGCGGCACCATGCGCGAACTGCAGGGCAACTACGAACTGGCGTTCCTGATTGCCGGCATGACGGCGATCGCGGCGGCTTGTATTTCGCTCCTGATCAACACCAGCCGGCCGGCCTTCGATCCCGAACCGCAGGCGGCTTGAGGCGCGTCGATAATTCAGGTGAGGCCGGCCTGCAAACGGCGGATTCCTGCGCTTCTCAGTTCTACTGCGTCGCAGTAGAACTGAGCTCACGTACAAAATGTACGCTCCGCTCGGATCTCGAAAACCACTATTTTCGGCCCGGCCTGACCTGAATCTCAACACACCTCGGCGTGTAAGAACGGGCGCGAACGATCAGTCGGGGTAGCAGACCATTGGAATGTTGGGCCAGACCGCCGCGTCGCAGTTGGCGCTCGCCTGTCTCTGCTTGAAGGCGGCACTGACCGGCCCGGTCACCACGGGGTCGACGCCGTCGGGCGCGTCGGCAAAGGCCTGCTGCGCGGAAGGCGCATCGGCCGGCATGGCCGGCCGCGTTTCCTTCAGCGTCGCGGCCGACTGCGCGGCGTTGGCCGCCAGCAGCATCGCAAAGGCGGCGGAAGCGATAAGCGGCCAAAATCGGTTGAGTCTATCGGTCATGACGTTCGAACTGTCCGGGCCCTGAAAAGGTTCCCGCCTTGGTTAACAAAATCATTTCACACGCAGATGCTTAAGATTTGATGAGTATTTGGTATCGCGCGTCCCCTTTCGCAACTGCGAAAAACCCTGTATGAGCCGCGCAACCGAAAGAGGCAGCGCCTTTGGCCTGCTGCCTGCAACGCTTCCGAGACCAGAATCATGAACCTCCGTAATATCGCGATCATCGCGCACGTCGACCATGGAAAGACCACCCTGGTCGACCAGCTTTTGAAACAGTCCGGCTCCTTCCGCGACAACCAGCGCGTCGCCGAGCGCGCCATGGATTCCAACGATCTCGAAAAGGAACGCGGCATCACCATCCTGGCCAAGGCGACCTCGGTCGACTGGAAGGACACGCGCATCAACATCGTCGACACGCCCGGCCACGCCGATTTCGGTGGTGAGGTCGAGCGCATCCTGTCGATGGTGGATTCGGCCATCGTGCTGGTCGACGCCGCCGAAGGCCCGATGCCGCAGACCAAGTTCGTCGTCGGCAAGGCGCTCAAGGTCGGCTTGAGACCGATCGTCGTCATCAACAAGATCGACCGGCCGGACGCGCGCCATGTCGAGGTGGTCAACGAGGTGTTCGACCTGTTCGCCGCGCTCGACGCCACCGACGAGCAGCTCGACTTCCCGATCCTCTATGGTTCCGGCCGCGACGGCTGGGTGTCGGAAAATCCGGAAGGCCCGAAGGACCAGCAGCTTGCACCGCTGTTCGACCTCGTCATCAAGCATGTGCCGGCGCCGACCGTTCATCCCGGCCCGTTCCGCATGATCGGCACCATCCTGGAAGCAAACCCGTTCCTCGGCCGCATCATCACCGGCCGCATCGAGAGCGGCACGCTGAAGTCTAACCAGGCGGTCAAGGTGCTGCACAATGACGGCACCCAGATCGAGACCGGCCGCATTTCAAAGATTCTCGCTTTCCGCGGCCTTGAGCGTCAGCCGATCGAAGAAGCGCAGGCGGGTGACATCGTCGCCATCGCCGGCCTGTCCAAGGGCACCGTCGCCGACACGTTCTGCGACCTGGCGGTGACCGAGGCGCTGCATGCACAGCCGATCGATCCGCCGACCGTGACCATGTCCTTCCTCGTCAACGACAGCCCGTTGGCTGGCACCGAAGGCGACAAGGTGACCAGTCGCGTCATCCGTGACCGTCTGCTGCGCGAGGCCGAAGGCAATGTCGCGCTGAAAATTGAAGAATCGCCCGACAAGGATTCGTTCTTCGTTTCCGGCCGCGGCGAATTGCAGCTCGCCGTCCTGATCGAGACCATGCGCCGCGAAGGTTTCGAGATCGCCGTCTCGCGTCCGCGCGTCGTCATGCAGAAGGGCGAGAATGGCGAATTGCTGGAGCCGGTCGAGGAAGTCGTCATCGACGTCGACGAGGAGCATGCCGGTGTCGTTGTGCAGAAGATGTCGGAACGCAAGGCCGAAATGGTCGAGCTGCGTCCCTCGGGCGGCAACCGCCAGCGCATCGTCTTCCACGCGCCGACGCGCGGCCTGATCGGCTACCAGTCGGAACTGTTGACCGATACGCGCGGCACCGCCGTGATGAACCGTCTGTTCCATGCCTACGAGCCCTACAAGGGCGAGTTGCCTGGTCGCACCAACGGCGTGCTGATCTCCAACGAACAGGGCGAATCGGTGGCTTACGCCATGTGGAACCTTGAAGATCGCGGTCCGATGGTCATCGATCCCGGCGTCAAGGTCTATCAGGGCATGATCATCGGCATCCACAGCCGGGACAACGATCTCGAAGTGAACGTGCTGAAGGGCAAGAAGCTGACCAACATCCGCGCCGCCGGCAAGGACGAGGCGGTCAAGCTCACCCCGCCGATCCGCATGACGCTGGAGCGCGCGCTGGCCTGGATCCAGGACGACGAACTGGTCGAGGTGACGCCGAAGACCATTCGCCTGCGCAAACTCTATCTCGACCCGAACGAGCGCAAGCGTTTCGAGAAGTCGTCGAAGGCGGTCGGCGCGGCGTAAAGTTTCCCTTTCCGAGAGTTTGAGAGGGCGGAGCACTTGTTCTCCGCCCTCTTTCGTTCATCCACCAGCGGCCGAGATGATGGTCCGCCGGTCGGGCTCGCTGGCGAGATCGATGCGGATTGTCGCTCCCTCTCGGACCGGTTTGCGCAGGGCCTTTGCTCCATCCGGCTCGATGGTCAGCAGCCTCCGCTCGTCCAGTGCGTGAAGGCGCGACCGCGAGATGCCGAGTTCGTTGGCAAGCAGCCGGTCGAGCCTCAACGATACCGGTATTTCCAGACCAAGCCGGAGATCCAGCACCGTCGCGCCTTGCTTAATCCCGCCGATCACCTGCTTGCGCACGACGGCGTCGGGGAACTCTTCGACGCGTCCCACCTGGTTGCGCAGGGCGACGATGTCGAAGGCATGGCTCCGGACCAGTGCCGGATCATTGCTTTCGAGCGCCGCCAGCAGTGCCGGCGCGATATCGCGCCGGTTGCAGCGCTCGAAAATGCCGAAATTCCAGGAATTGTCGCAGTCGACGCAGCGATAGATCAGCCACGCGTCGATGCGCTTGCCGTTGGCGTTGACGCGGAATTTCTCGCTGCAGCGGTAGGCTTTCACGAAGCCACAGCGATTGCAGTTGATCAGGGGTCGTGGTGCGATTTCAGGCGCGATCGTCCAGTGGACGCGCAGGGCCGATGACATGCCGGTAAGTCCTTCCCGTTGGGAAGTTCATCCGGTCGGCGCTATCGAGATGCCCATGCGGGCGCGGCGTGGCGGGCGGCTGCGGAGATTGTGACGTCAGGTGTCGCTGGCGGTAAGCCGAGCGACAGCGGTTCAGCAGTGCCAAACCGGTCTCGAACCGCCGCCCAGAGGAACACATCAAAAAAACAAACAGGCACCGCTGATGCGGCGCCATGCAGGTGTGTCGGGGGAGTTGACGAGACCGGTGGTTACTGGGGCAAAGTGAAGCTCGAAATTGTTTCGCGGCGGCCCTTCTAGCGGCGTGACGCTGGGGCTGCAAGGGGCTCCGCAAGTCACGCTGAGGGGGTCAGCGCCCATGGCTCATATTGTCTTGCCTTTGCCAGAGACGCAGCTGTCGGGTTATTGTGATTGATGAAGCCCTGACGCGGAGACCCTCGCCATGCACCTCGCCTCGCTGCTGATTTTCGCCGCCGCCTTGTTCGTGGCCGCCGGTTCGCCTGGCCCATCGATCGCGGCGCTTGTCGCGCGCGTTATCTCGAAGGGGTTTCGCGATGTGTTTCCGTTCCTGCTTGCCATGTGGATTGGCGAAGGCATCTGGCTGTCGCTGGCGGTGTTTGGGCTGGCCGTGGTGGCGCAGACCTTCCATCTCGCTTTCGTCGTTGTGAAATGGATCGGCGTTCTCTACCTGGCCTATCTCGCCTGGAAGATGTGGACGGCGCCTGTCGACGCCAAGGAGGGCGAGATGCCGCGTGAGGATTCGGCCGGCAAGCTTTTTTTCGCCGGCATGGCCGTCACGCTCGGCAATCCCAAGATCATGATGTTTTACCTGGCGCTGTTGCCGACCATCATCGACCTCGCTTCGGTCAGTCTCGTCGGCTGGGTCGAACTGACGGCGACCATGGCGGTGGTGCTGATCGCCATCGATCTCGCCTAGGTGCTCGCCGCCTCGCAGGCGCGCAAGCTCCTCAGGAGCAAGCGCGCCATGAAGATCGCCAACCGCGTCAGCGCCACGACGATGGCCGGTGCGGCGGCGGCCATCGCGGCGCGGTAAGGCTATCTGGGCAAGACGCCGGCCGCAGGCATGGCGGCCGCCTTCGGCGCCTGCGGTCCGCCGGAATAGAATTTCGAGGCCGGGTTCTCCTGCATGAAATCGTAGGCGACCATGCCGAGCGGCCGCTTTTGCCGTTCCGATGCCGCCTGGTGCCAGGGGATCACCTGGCGCAGCGCCTCGAGCGCCGCGGTTGGCGCCTCGCCGAATTTCCGCTGCGGGTTCTGCGCCTTGCGGATTTCCATCCAATAGCTTGCCGTCAACAGGTCCTGCGCCAAGAGATGGAAGGATATGTCGACCGCCTCGCGGGCGCGTTGCGTCTTGATGCGGGTCTGCCCTTCCAGGTCCTCGACGGTGGCGACGATCGCCTGGCCATTCGGCGTCACCGGCGTGCCGAGGTCGGCCAGTTCCTGCCAGAGATCGGTCGGCAGATAGCCGTCGAAGGTCGGGATGTCCTTGCGCTCGTCGGGCTTCAGCGCATCGGTCGGCTTGATCACGGTGAAGAAGGGATTGCGGAAGCGCTCGATGCGCTGCGCCACCGCGACACCGAGATTGGTGAGAGAGATGGTGAAAGCCTCGACCTGATTGGCCATGGGATAGGGATCCCAGTTGGCGTTGGAGAAGATGTAGCCGGACTTGCCGCCGCTCAGCGGCCCGCCCTTGATGTAATATTTCATGAATTGCGGCGTGCTCAGCTCCGGCGAACTCTGCGGCGTCAGGCCCGGCAGCACGGCCGGATTGTGATCCGACGAATTGATGGAGAGCAGCACGGATTGGCGCAGATCCGCCCAGGCCTGCCAGGCCGAGCCCTGGCGCTGGCTGGAGGCGCGCATGCTTTCCGGATCCTGGATGATGCGGGCCTGATCCTCGTCGAAGAGATAGCTGCCCTTGATCATGTCCATGACCCGCGCGGCATCCCATGTCAGCCACGGGTAAGGCCGCATGGATTGCACGGGTGCCGAAATCGGCGTCACGCTGGAATTCATGCCGTTCAGCCCCATGGCGTAGCTGAGGTCGGTCCACTCCAGCAGTTTTCGCGCGTCCTCCAGCAAAAGCACGGCCTGTGCCTGTGCGTAGGCGTTGGTGCTGATCAGCGCGGCCTGGTCTGCGGCGAAAGGCTCGAGAGGCTTCAGACCGGCCTGCGAAAGGGCCTGTGTGGCCGGCATGCGGACGCCATCGAGATAGGCTTCGCCTTCGCCGACCATGGCCGCGCCGATATTGCCGAGCGTCGCGAGGTCGCCTTCGCCGAGCGTGCCGCGCGATTGCACGACCGGCGTCACCCGCTTGTTCAGCATGTCGACCAGCATATGCGTCAGCTGCGGGCTGGCAGCCTCGTAGGACATGGTGTTGGCGCGGATCGCCATGATGGCGCGTACCAGCGCTTCTTCCTGCAGCTCCGGCCCGTAGCCTCTGTTGACGCCGCCCTTGAAGCGGGCGAGCTGCTGATCCTTGAGCAGCTTACTGTTTTCCGGCGTCGTCGGATCGCCCGAGAAGATCACCGTCTCGCGCTGGTCGCCGGCGCCACGGTTGAACCAGTAGATGGTGACACCTTCGGCAGCACCTTCGAGCAGCAGGCCATAAGCGTCCGCCGAACGTTGCAGCGCCTCGGGACTGAGCTCGACCTTGGCGCCGTTGCGGGCGATGTCGATGACCTGTTCGACGGTCAGGTCATGGCCAGTCAGCGTTATCGTCTTGGCCGCGGCTGTCTCGAAAATGGGCTGGTAGGCTGTCACCGCCTCGAAGGCGTGGGCGGGTGGAGCGGCAAGCGCCAGCGTCATGGTCAGGGCGCGGAGAAAAATCCCGGGTTTGGCAATTGCATCAAGCATAGGGGGACTCCCATTCACGAAGCGTTGGCCTCGGGCATCAAGTTCACCCCTCGGAAATTTTGTTTCCCGGAAAACTAGCCGGCGGCATTCGCCTGTCAACGCTTGATGCGAAGCAGGACCGATGGTGGAACGCGCGTGGCCCTATCGCGCCATGGCGTGGTATTCGTCGTTCGGCCGCATGTCGATCGCGGCCGCGACACGGTTCGACATGTTGAAGAAGGCCGCGGTCGAGGCGATATCCCAGATGTCGCGATCGCTGAAGCCTGCCTGGCGCAGGGCGGCGCGGTCGGCCTCGACGATCCTGGCCGGCTCCTCGGTCAGCTTGACGGCGAATTCGAGCATTGCCGTTTGCTTCGGCGAAAGGTCGGCGGCGCGGAAATTCATCACCATCATCTCACCAAGCAGGGGATCGCCCGAGAGCTGGCGCACCGCCGCGCCATGCGCGGTCAAGCAGTAGTAGCAGTGGTTGATGGAGGAGACGGCGACCGCGATCATCTCGCGTTCCAGCTTCGACAGGCCGGACTCGCCCAGCATCAAATCATTGTACATGTCGGTGAAGGCGCACAGCTTCTTGTCGTCGAAGGCATAGGCCTTGAGCACGTTGGGGACGAGGCCGAGCTTTTCCTCGCATTTGGCGAAATAGGCTTTTGTCGGCTCGCTCAGCTCTCCGGCGGCCAGGTCTAGCGCGGTGATTTTGCCGGTCATCGTGTCATTTCTCCTCGTCATGCGAAGCCTTGCCGCCGAATTCCGAGAATTCTTGGCAAGCCGTCAAACCTTTGTCGCCAAACAGCGGTCATCTGCTACCATAGTCGCAAAAGCATGCGACGGGAGGGAAGAAGCGTCATGGCCAGCGTAAAATCCGCAGCTAAGTCGAAGAAGAAGGCACCTGCGGCAAAGGCCGATGACAGACCGGCCAGGCTCGCCGATTACCTGCTCGCCCGCGCGCCGGCGGAGGATATCGCCGCCTATGACGTGGCCGACCTCGAGCGTGCCGCCGATCTCGCCGGCCAGGCGGTCGCCGCCCACAAAAAGGGTGAGTGCGTCGTCGCCGTCGACGCCGATTCGGGCGTGGTTCGCGAAGGCCGTCCGGTGACCGTCATCACGGTGGTCAACGACAACATGCCATTCCTGTTCGATTCCATCCTCGGCGAGGTTACAGAAACCGCCGGCGAACCGACCCTGGTCACCCATCCGGTGATTACGGTCCGCCATGGCAAGACGGGTGTCGACGAAATCCTCGGCGATGGCAATTTCGCCAGGGATGACGGCAGCCACGACCGGCTCAGCGTGATCCATGTCCATATTCCCCGGCTGGCGCCCGAACAAGCAAATGGCCTGGCCGAGCGGCTGCGCAAGATGCTCGGCCAGGTCCATGCCGCCGTCAACGACTGGCGGCCGATGCTAGCCCGGCTCGATCAGGCCATCTCCGAATTCCGCTATTCGGCGGTGCCGCTCGACAAGAAGAGCGTCGCCGAGGCGATCGCCTTCCTGGAGTGGCTGCGCGACGACAATTTCACTTTCCTTGGCATGCGTGAATTCAAGTACACCGGCGGCGAGGAAAGCGGCAATCTGGAGCGGGCCGAAAAACCCGGCCTCGGCATCCTGACCGACCCGGACGTGCTGGTGCTGAGACGCGGCACCGAGGCGGTGACGACGACGCCGGAAATCCGCGCTTTCCTGCACGGACCGGAGCCGCTGATCGTCACCAAGGCCAATGCCAAGTCGCTGGTGCACCGGCGCATCTATCTCGATTACATCGGCGTCAAGACCTACAGCGCCAAAGGTGCGTTGGCGGGCGAACTGCGCATCGTCGGCCTGTTCACCTCGACCGCATACACGCGCTCGGTGATGAAGATCCCGTATCTCAGGTCCAAGGCCGAAACCATCATCGCCAAGTCGGGGTTCGACCGCCACGACCACTCCGGCAAGGCGCTGATCAACGTGCTGGAAAGCTATCCGCGCGACGAGCTGTTCCAGGTTCCGGTGCCGATCTTGCGCAAGCATGCCGCTGCCATTCTGGGCCTGGTCGAGCGGCCGCGCGTGCGGGCGCTGGTGCGCGCCGACCAGTTCGACCGTTTCGTCTCGATCCTCGTCTTCGTGCCGCGCGACCGCTACGACAGCGTCGTGCGCGAGAAGATCGGCACCTATCTGAAAACCGCGTTCGAGGGCCGGCTGTCGGCCTATTACCCGGCTTTCCCGGAAGGCGGGCTGGCGCGCGTGCACTTCATCATCGGCCGCTCCGGCGGCAAGACGCCGAAGGTCGAGCAGGCGACGATCGAGGCGGCGATTCGCGACATCGTGCGCACCTGGGAAGATGCGCTTGCCGATGCGGCCGAAGCCAGCGGCAGCGACCCGGCGTTGAAAGCCATCGCCGCGCGGCTGCCAGAGAGCTACCGGGATACGTTCAGCGCTGGCGTGGCGCTGGCCGATGCCGGACGAATCGCCAAGATCAGCGCCGGCAATCCGATCGCCATCGATTATTACCGCCATGCCGAGCAGAAGCCGCACCAGGCGGCGCTGAAGATCTATCACCATGGCAGCCCAGTGGCACTGTCGCGGCGCGTTCCGGTGCTAGAGAACATCGGCTTCCGCGTCATCAGCGAGCGGACTTTCGAAGTCGGCGACGACCAGTCGGGCCTGGTCTTCATCCACGACATGGAACTGGAGAACAGCTACGGCAAGCCGATCGACCTCGCCGACGGCGGCGCGCTGTTCGAGGACGCTTTCCTGTCGGTGTGGCGGGGCGACGTCGACAATGACGGCTATAACGGCCTCGCCCAGACCGCCGGCCTGTGGTCGGGCGAGATCACCATCCTGCGTGCCTATGGCCGTTACCTGCAGCAGGTCGGCATCCCGCAGAGCCAGGATTTCATCGCCGCCGCACTCAACCGCTATCCCGAGATCGCGCGCGGCCTGCACGCGCTGTTCATCGCCCGGCTCGGCCCGACGGCCGAAACCGAAGGCGTGGTGGCGGCAAAGCACCTCAAGGCCAAGATCAAGGATGCGCTGGAGGATGTGCCCAACATTGATGACGACACCATCATCCGCCGCTACCTCAATTTGATCGAAGCCTCGCTGCGCACCAATCATTTCGTTGCCGATACGAAAGAAAAAGGCCAGTCGCTGGCGATCAAGCTCGAGTCGCAGGCGGTCGAGGGATTGCCGGCGCCGCGGCCATGGCGCGAAATTTTCGTCTACGGCTCGGAGGTCGAAGGCCTGCACCTGCGCTTCGGCCCGGTGGCGCGCGGCGGCTTGCGCTGGTCCGACCGCGCCCAGGACTATCGCACCGAGGTGCTCGGCCTGGTCAAGGCGCAACAGGTCAAGAACGCCGTCATCGTGCCGGTCGGCGCCAAGGGCGGCTTCTATCCCAAGAAACTGCCGATGAGCGCCGGACGCGACGCGATCTTCGAGGCCGGCACATCGGCTTACAAGAACTTCGTTTCCAGCCTGCTCTCGATCACGGACAATATCGGCCTGGACGGCGTCATTCCACCAGCAGGTGTCGTGCGCCGCGACCAGGACGATCCTTATTTCGTCGTCGCCGCCGACAAGGGCACGGCAACCTTCTCCGACACCGCCAACGCCATCTCCGAAAAGCACGGCTTCTGGCTCGACGATGCCTTCGCCAGCGGTGGTTCGGCCGGCTACGACCACAAGAAGATGGGCATTACCGCCAAGGGCGCCTGGGAAGCGGTCAAGCGGCATTTCCGCGAGATGAACCGAGACATCCAAACCTCGCCCTTCTCTGTCGTGGGCGTCGGCGACATGTCGGGCGACGTGTTCGGCAACGGCATGCTGTTGTCGCCGAAAACGCGGCTGATCGCCGCTTTCGACCATCGCGACATCTTCATCGATCCCGATCCCGACATGGCGGCCTCGATGGCAGAGCGCGAGCGCATGTTCGCGCTGCCGCGTTCGAGCTGGCAGGACTATGACAAGACCAAGCTGTCGGATGGCGGCGTCATCGTTTCGCGCAGCCAGAAATCGATCACCTTGCCGGCTGCCGCGGCGGCGGCGATCGGACTTGCCAAGACGACCGCCACGCCGGTCGAGATCATGACCGCCATCCTCAAGGCGCCGGTCGACCTCTTGTGGTTCGGCGGCATCGGCACGTATCTCAGGGCATCGACCGAGACCAATGCCGAGGTCGGCGACCGTGCCAACGATGCCATCCGCATCACGGCGCTCGACGTGCGCGCCAAGGTGATCGGCGAGGGCGCCAACCTGGGTGTGACGCAGCGGGCGCGCATCGAGTTCGGCATGAATGGCGGCCGCTGCAACTCCGACGCGATCGACAATTCGGGCGGCGTCAACTGCTCCGACGTCGAGGTCAACATCAAGATCGCGCTGGCGTCGGCAATGCGCAAGGGATCGCTGACGCGGCCGGCGCGCAACAAGCTGCTGGCCGAGATGACCGACGAGGTCGGCGGGCTGGTGCTGTCCAACAACTACCAGCAGACGCTGGCGCTTTCGATCGCCCGCAAGCGCGGCCTCGCCGACATCGCGCATCAGAGCCGCTTCATGACGGCGCTGGAGGCACGCGGCCTGCTCGATCGTGTCGTGGAAACACTGCCGTCGCCGGCAGCCCTTGCCGAGCGCGAGGCGCGCGGCGAGCCGTTGACCCGGGCCGAACTCGGCGTGCTGCTCGCCTATGCCAAGATCGTGCTGTTTTCCGACATCGTCGCCAGCGACGTGCCTGACGATGCGCATTTCGACCGCGACCTGATGGGTTATTTCCCGGACCGGATGGCGAAGAAATACGCTTCCGAGATCCATGGCCACCGGCTGCGCCGCGAGATCATCGCGCGCGTCGTCGCCAACGATCTGGTCAATCGCGGTGGGCCGTCCTTCGTCAACCGGCTTCAGGAGGCGACGGGGCGCACCGCGGCAGATGTAGTGCGCACCTTCGCCGTGGTGCGCGATGGCTTTGCGCTGCCCGCGCTCTATCGCGAGATCGACGCGCTCGACAACCTGGTCGACGGCCAGGTGCAACTCGATCTCTATCAGATGGTGAGCCGGCTTATCTACATGAGCAGCGGCTGGTACCTGAAGAACGATGCCGGCACGGCACCGCTCGGCCAGCGCATCGCCGAACTGCAGGATGCGCGCAAGGCGCTGGAGCCCAAGCTCGTTTCGCTGCTGCCGGCTTTTTCGCGCGAGCGGATCGAGGAGAAGCGGCACGGGCTGTTCAAGGCGGGCGCACCGGAAAAGCTGGCCGAGCAGCTGGCGATGAGCGAGGCGGCGGAGCTCATCCCGGACGTCGCGCTGACGGCCCGCACCGCCGGCGCCGATATCGTCGCGGCGGCCAAGGCGTTCTTCGCCGTCAGCGATGCCTTCCGCATCCCGCGCGTCGAGGATGCGGCGCGCTCGATCACGCCATCGGACTATTATGACCAGCTCGCTCTGTCCCGCGCCACCGATACGATCGGCGCGGCGCGGCGCGGCATCGCTATCGCCGCGCTTACCGGCCATGCCGAGGCGGCCGATCCGGTGGCGGCCTGGCTCGAAGCTGGTGGCGAGCGGGTGGCGCGCATCCGCGAACGGCTGCAGGCGTTGACGGAGGGCGGCGACATCACCGTGTCGCGGCTGTCGGTTGCGTCGGGGCTGATGAGCGATCTGACGGGCATGTGAGCCAGCGGTTGTCCGTTTGCATGATCATTCGAAACATGCAGACATGGCGCCCGAAATGGGCGGAGCGGACGCCGGGGGAATCACTATGGCGGTAGAGACAGTGCAGCGGGCATCCGGGCGCGGCATCTGGGGTTGGATGTTCTTCGACTGGGCGGCGCAGCCGTTCTTCACGGTCGTCACCACCTTCATCTTCGGCCCCTATTTCGTTTCGCGCATGGCGGGCGATCCAACCACTGGCCAGGCCGTCTGGGGTTATGGCATCGCCGCGGCCGGGCTGGTCATCGCGGTGCTATCGCCGATCCTAGGATCGATCGCCGACCAGACCGGGCCGCGCAAGCCGTGGATCGCGTTTTTCGCGGCGATCAAGATCACCAGTCTCACCTTGCTCTGGTTCGCCGCGCCGGGTTCCAACCTGTTCCTGGTCGTGGCGCTGTTCTCGCTGGCCTCGGTGGCAGCGGAGTTCTCCACTGTCTTCAACGATTCCATGATGCCGCGGCTGGTGCCGAAGAGCGAGATCGGCCGCATCTCCAACGTGGCCTGGGGCCTCGGCTATCTCGGCGGCATGATCGCACTGATCTTCGTCGTCACCTGCCTGGCCGGCTCGCCGGAGACCGGCAAGACGATCATCGGCATCACCCCGCTGTTCGGGCTCGATCCGCAACTGGGCGAGGATGCTCGCGCCACCGGGCCGCTATCGGCGGGCTGGTATTTCCTGTTCATCCTGCCGATGTTTTTCTTTACGCCCGACGCCATCAAGGGCATCCCGATCGGGCCGGCGGTGCGCGAAGGCCTGTCGGAGCTGAAATCGACACTGGCCGAGGTGCGCAAGCGCGGCGGCATCTTCCGCTTTCTCGTCGCCCGCATGATCTACCAGGATGGCGTCAATGCCTTGCTGGCGCTGGGCGGCACCTTCGCGGCGGGCATGTTCCACTGGTCGATCACCGAGATCGGGATGTTCGGCATCATCCTCAATATCGTCGCCATCTTCGGCTGCTGGGTCGCCGCCCGCCTGGACACCGCGCTGGGCTCCAAGGCGGTGGTGATGATTTCGCTGGTCATGCTGTCCATCGCCACTATCGGCGTGGTCTCGACCGGGCCTGGATTCACGCTGCTCGGCCTGATCCAGCTTTCGACCGCCGACTCAGGCGGCCTGTTCGGTACGGCGGCCGAAAAGGCCTACATCATGTACGGCCTGCTGATCGGCCTGGCCTTCGGGCCGGTGCAGGCCTCGTCGCGCTCCTACATGGCGCGCAGCGTGACCGCAGCCGAATCCGGTCGCTATTTCGGCATCTATGCGCTGGCCGGTCGGGCGACCAGTTTCCTGGCGCCGTTCATGGTGGCGACGATTACCGCAACCAGCGGCTCGGCCCGGCTTGGCATGGCGGCGATTATTTTGTTCCTGGCCATCGGCATGGCGATCCTGGTTCGCACACCGTATCCGGCGGATCGGCCGGAGTAGATGCTTCGATAATTCACCCCACTGGCCGCCGAGCGGCAGGTTAGTGCCGGAAATGCCGCACGCCGGTGAAGACCATGGCGATGCCGTGTTCGTCGGCGGCGGCGATGACATCGTCGTCGCGCATCGAACCGCCCGGCTGGATCACGGCGGTGGCACCGGCTTCGATGGCCGACAGCAGGCCGTCGGCGAAGGGGAAGAAGGCATCCGAAGCGACCACCGAGCCCTTGGTCAACGGCTCGGCCATGCCTGCCGTCTCCGCTGCGTCGATCGCCTTGCGCGCGGCGATGCGCGAAGAATCGACCCGGCTCATCTGGCCGGCGCCGATGCCGACCGTGGCGCCGTCCTTGGCGTAGACGATGGCGTTCGACTTGACGTGCTTGGCGACGCGGAAGGCGAATTTGAGATCGGCCATTTCAGCCGGCGTCGGCGCGCGCTTCGTCACCACCTTCAGGTCGAGGTCGTCGACCACGGCTTTGTCGCGGCCTTGGACGAGCAGGCCGCCTGAAACCGACTTGACCGTCGTGCCGGCCGTGCGCGGGTCCGGCAGGCCGCTGGTGACCAGCAGGCGCAAATTCTTCTTGGCAGCTATGATTGCCGCGGCCTCGTCGGTGGCGTCAGGCGCGATGATCACCTCGGTGAAGGTTTTCACGATTTCCTCGGCCGCCTCGGCGTCAAGGGTGCGGTTCAAGGCGACGATGCCGCCGAAGGCCGAGACCGGGTCGCAGGCGAGCGCCTTGGCGTAGGCCGCTTTCAGCGATGTGCCTTCGGCCACGCCGCACGGATTGGCGTGCTTGATGATGGCGACGGCGGCCGAGCGATTGGGATCGAATTCGCCGGCCAATTCGAAAGCGGCGTCGGTATCGTTGATGTTGTTGTAGGATAGCTGCTTGCCCTGCAGCTGCCGCGCCGTGGCGACGCCCGGCCGTTTGTCGCCATTGACGTAGAAGCCGGCGCCCTGGTGCGGGTTCTCGCCGTAGCGCATCACCTCGGCCAGCCTGCCGCCGAAAGCGCGCCAGGTTGGATGCTCGATCTCCAGCGCCTCGGCGAACCAGCCCGAGATCGCCGCATCGTAGGTGGCGGTGCGGGCGAAGGCCTTCGCCGCCAGCTTCTTGCGGAAATCCAACGACAGAGAGCCGATGTTCATCTCCAGCGCGTTGAGCACAGCGGCGTAATCGCCGGGATCGGTGACGATGGCTACATAGGCGTGGTTCTTGGCCGAGGCGCGGATCATCGCCGGGCCGCCAATGTCGATGTTCTCGACGATCGCCGCGTAGTCGGCGCCGGAGCGGCGGACTTCCTCGAACGGGTAAAGATTGGAGACGACGAGATCGATCGGCTCGATGCCGTATTTGCGCATCGCCAATGCGTGCTCGGGGTCGTCGCGCACGCCAAGCAGCGCGCCATGCACGGACGGGTGCAGCGTCTTGACGCGGCCATCCATGATCTCGGGGAAGCCGGTGAGCTCGGAGACGTCGCGCACCGCCATGCCGGCCTCGGCGATCGCTTTTGCCGTGCCGCCGGTGGAGACCAGCTCGACGCCGGCCGCGGCCAGTGCCCTGGCAAAGTCGATCAAGCCCGTCTTGTCGAAGACGGAGAGCAGCGCACGGCGGACCGGAACGAGGTCCGGGGCGGGAATGTTTTTGGCAGGAACGGCCATGGCTGGCGGCCTTTCATGTCTGGAGGAGCGTGCCCGCGCCGTAGCACATGAGGCTCGGAAATCAAGCATTGGCTTTTTCGCGGCATGCCATTGCCGCCGCAAGCTCAATTGTTTTCGGGATAACCGGCGATCTTTGTGCGGGTCAGCTGCCAGTGGACATCGGCAATTTCGGACGCCTTGAAGGCGAGTACGATCTGGCGGCTGCGGCGCGGACCGCCAAGACCGGCGAAATAGATCGATTCCTCAACTTCGGGCACCACTTCGCTGGAGGTGAACACCCAGGTATCGGCCTGATCGCCGGTCAGGACCAGCCGCTCCTGCTGGTCCTGCAGCAGATTGATGTCGGGGTGGATGTGAAAGCGCACGGTGATGAAATCGCGGCCATTGTTGCGGATCGCTGTGCTGCCCGGCCGCTGGAACCCGTCCCGGCCCACCAGCACATTGCCGTCCGAGGAGAGTTTCAGCTCGCGCTCATGCAGGAAGCCGAAACGCTGGAGATAGCCGTCATGACGGGCGATGAAGCCGTGGACGCCCTTCTGGTCGATGCGCTTGCACTGCACTTGCTGCGGGCCGCCGATCAACGGTGAACCCAACTGGTCGTTTACCCGCAGCGCGTGGGTGAAACGCGCCGAAGACGTGTCGTTGATGGTGGCCGTCGAATGCGCGGCGGTGGCGCGGGCCAGCGGCCGGAACTCGGCGGCGCCGTAGGTGTCGATGCCGGCATTGACGATGTAGTGCTGGCGGCCCGACGACAGTTCAAAGGCAAGGCAGCCGGCATGCGCTGCATTGGACACGTCGACCGGTGGCGGCAGGCCGGTATCGGCTATGACGGTGGTGCCGCCCATCGCCAGCCGCTCATAGCCCGAATGCGGCGCATGCAGCAGCGGTGCGCCGGCGGTGTCGTCATGGCGCAGGATGGTGGCGATGCGGTCATGGATGGTGGCGCCCATGCCGTTGAACCGGGCGAGGCTGCCGTCCTGGTGGCGGAAGAAACGCAATGCCGGCAGCATGCGGTCGATGGCACCGATCAGCGCCTGCGGCGGCGCTTCGGCCTGGTTGGCATAGGTCTGGCGCAGCGGCAGGAGGTCGGCGAGGATTTCCAGCACCGCCATTGGATTGCGCGAGATGTGACCGCCGTCGGCAAGGATCTGGCGATTGAGTTCCCCGGCGAGGTTGCGGGTGGCGCCGCGCAGCGCCGAGGCCGGCGCCGGCAGGGACAGCGCCGCGAAGGCCAGGGCGATGCGGGCGCGCAGCCGGTCCTTGCCGTCGGGCATTTCGCGCGCCATCGACCTGAGATAGCGGATCTGCATGGCCAGCGATTTCAGGAAAGCGCGGTAGAAGGGGAACTCGGCACCCTGCAGCACGATGGAGGAGTGCTGCAGCCAGGCAATGATGCGTTTGGCGGTCGTGCCTGGCTCCCAGGCAACGCCCGAAATATGATTGCCATGCATCGCGATCCAGTCCGAAACCAGGGCACGGGCGTTGGCGGCGGCAAGCTCGGTGCCGGCGGCGCGCATATGGCGCAGCCAGCGGAAGCCATGCAGCGTTTTCTGCCAACCGTGATTGGGGACATTAATCTGGAAAGGGGATTTGCCGCCGGTCTCGACCAGGTGGCCGGACAGGGGATAACGGCCGTAGTAGATCTCGAGCGCGATCTGCGGATCGGCGAGGCGCAGGTCCGGCGGTGCGATCAGGACACGTTCGGGCGTGCGGCCCGAATAGCGCCAGCGATAGATCGGCCCGGCGCGCAGGCGCCGGCGCGTCTTGCGCCAGAACTCCTTCGCGACCAGCGTCCACAGACGCGTCGTGTTGCCGGCAGCAAGTGCCAAAACCCCTCCTGGTCGTCCTCTATCCCAAGCACAAGCTTATATGATTCAAGAACTTATGCGAAGGCGGATTTCGCCTCGGTAAGGCGCGCAACGGGCCGTGGCCGGGTCGCCCCTAAAAAAGTCACGTCTTTTCCGGGCCATACAGCCGGTTTTCCTGCGACTTATGTCTTCTTGCGGCGGCGGCCAAACGCGCTGGGCCAACAGTTTTCGCGGTCCCGAAAGGGCCGCGGAACGCGGAAGGCATCGCCGATATAGACCCTCGTCGCGACCGTTCGATCGAATCGGTAGCCGCCGCAATTGCCTCGCGAACAGGATGCGCGGCTGAAATGGCGTGAGCAGATGGAGGTCGGTTTCCTATCCATAGGAAGGGGCCGAATGATAAGGTATTCTCCGGCCAAGGTCGAACCGATCCAGGTGATTGAAATGTCGGTATCAACGGATGAGCAGGCATTTCCGGACACCCCGCCGGTTGCCCTCACAGCTGACGGCAAGCTGCTGTCGACAATGCCGAACAGGCTCGGATACCTTTCCGCGACCGACCCGTCCGTCGGCATTGAAGCCATCCGGCATCTTTATGCGACCCAAGGCTATGTCTGGCTGAAGGGCCTTTTGCCCCGCAGGGAAGTGATCGATTTTCGTGGCTGGGTGCTTTCCCATCTTGCCGAGAGCGGGCTTTTGGAACCCGGGACGGATCCCTCGCTCGGCATCGCTTCGGATCGTGCCATCGACCGTCAGCTCGCCGAGCGCCGGCTGATGTCGGTGGTCCGGTCAACCGGCTATGAAGGCTTTTGCGCGCAGCCGCGCCTGTCGCGCTTGATGGACGCTTTCGTGGGCGGCCTATCCTATCTGCACAAACGCAAGATCATGCGCTTCACCTTGCCTGGAACGGCCACCGCGACGCCGGCGCATTACGATCTCGTCTATCTGCGCGGAGGCACCGACCGGGTGGTGACGACCTGGATACCGATCGGCGACACGACCATCGACATGGGCGGCCTGGTCTACCTGGAGGGATCACACGCCGTCGGCGCCGCCCTGGAGGGACAGTTCAACAAGGACAATTCCGCTCTCAGTCCGCAGGAGCGCATCAGTGCCTATAATCGCAACATGAGTGAGGGCGGCTGGGTGTCGAAGGACCTGCCCGATATGGCGGAGCGGTTCGACACGCGCTGGCTGATGGCGGATTTCGAAGCGGGCGACATCGTCCTTCACTCGCCCTACATGATCCATGCCTCGACGACCAACCAGAGCCTCGATGGGTTGATCCGGCTGTCGACCGATATCCGCTACCAGAATGTCGACGACGAAATCGATGCCCGCTGGGGCAATCATTGGAGCCTTGATGACATGCTTTAGAGTGGTACAGCGTTTGATGGGATCGCCGACCGTTCTAACTCTTTGTTATCACGCAATTCCGGACGGAAAACCGTTACACGCTTTTCCCGGGATTGCTTTAGCCGGCACGCCGCATGCGGGCCGCGTAGAAGCCGTCGAGGCCGGAAATCGCGGGTGCGCCCAGCACCATGTCGGCGGGCGTGGTGCGCAGCGCGCCATCGGATGTGAGGAACGGGTCGAGACAGGCAAATTCACCCGGCCGGATCGGATCGGTGGTCACCCCCGGATTGTCGACCAGGAAGGCGCGGTAGAGTTCCTCGCCTTCCCGCGGATCGAGCGAACAATTGGAAAAGACGATCCGGCCGCCGGGCCTGACCAGCATCACGGCGCGGGCGAGCAGCCTGCGTTGCAGGTCGGCGAGTTTTTCGACGTCCGCCGCCGTCTTGGTCCACGGCACGTCGGGATGTCGCCGAACGGTGCCGGTCGAGGAACATGGCGCGTCGAGAAGCACGGCGTCGAACAACTCCGCCGGCTCGTATTTGAGCAGATCGGCCTGGACGATTTCGGCGGAGAGGCCGAGGCGCGCAAGGTTCTGCGTCAACCGCGCCAGCCGGTTCTTCGAAGTGTCGACGGCGGTGACCTTGGCACCGGCGAGAATGAGCTGCGCGGTCTTGCCGCCGGGCGCAGCGCAGAGATCGGCGACGCGCAATCCGCTGACATCGCCGAACAGCCTTGCCGGCAAGCCGGCCGCCGCGTCCTGGACCCACCATGCACCCTCCGCGAAGCCCGGCAATTCGGTGACAGCGCCGGCAAGCTTCTCCACCCGAACCGTGCCCGTCGGCAGGACAATGCCGCCAAGCTTTTCGGCCCAGAGTTCGGGATCGGCCTTGACCGAGAAATCAACCGGCGCCTCGTGGCGGTGGGCAGCCAGGATCTGCCGGGCCTTCTCGGCGCCATAGGCGGCCTTCAGCCGGTCGGAAAACCATTTCGGCGCTTCGTCGGTGGCGGCAAGCGCGGCCGGAAGCTCGGATTCCTTGGCCCGCGCGAGCGTGCGCAGCACACCGTTGACCAGGCCGGAAAAGCGCTGCGTGCGAGGATCGGACTTGGCGTGGGTCACCGCGAGGTCGACGGCGGCGCTGTCGGGAATATCGAGGAACAGGATCTGCGCCGCCGCCACATGCAGGATATGCGACAAGGCGGTTGCGTTGGGCGGCAGCGGGTTTTCCAGGCGCCGCGCCAGGAGCCCCGCTATGGTCATGCGGTAGCGCAGCGCGGTGACCAGTATGGCGCGCACCAGGCCACGGTCGCGCAGATCGAGCGCCTTGTATTGCGGATGGCCGTTCTCGTGATCGGTCAGGCCGTCGAGCGGCGTGCGGGCGTCGATGACGGCGGCCAGAAGCCGTGCCGCCGCCTTGCGCGCGGCCAGGCCGGCAACGAATTCGCCGCCGGCGTTGTGATCCTGATCGCCTGGAACCGTGCGTCGAGGTGCCCTGCCCGCGACACTCACGACCACCGGCCCTTGGGTCCGGTCGGATTGCGACCCCACGGATTGGATTTTGGGCTGGCCGGCCCGGTCGCCGGTTCTGGCGCGGTTGGCTTGCCCCACGGTCCGGTCATCTCCGGCTCGTCAGCCTGCGTTGACATCGGCGCTTGGCGCTGCGTGGCTGGCGGAGCGCCTTCTCCCATCCGCTGTGCCATCGCCTGCAGCGCGGCGATGCGGTTGTCGGTGCTCGGATGGGTGGAGAACAGACTGTCCATGCGCTCGCCATGCAGGGGGTTGATGATGAAGAGATGCGCCATCGCCGGATTGCGCTCGGCATCGGGATTGGGAATGCGTTCGGCCCCGCGGGCGATCTTGTCAAGCGCGGAGGCCAGCCACAGCGGGTGTCCACAGATTTCGGCGCCGCGCCGGTCGGCCTCGTACTCGCGAGTACGGCTGACCGCCATCTGCACGATCATGGCGGCGAAGGGCGCCACGATCATCGCCGCCAGCACGCCGACAAAGCCGAACGGATTGTTGTTTTCGCGGCTGCCGCCGAGGAAAAAGGCGAAATTGCCGAGCATCGAGATGGCGCCGGCAAAGGTGGCGACGATGGTCATGGTCAGCGTGTCGCGGTGCTGGACGTGGGCGAGCTCATGCGCCATCACGGCGGCGACCTCCTCATGGGTCAGCCGCTGCAGCAGGCCGGTGGAGGCGGCGACCGCCGCGTTCTGCGGATTGCGGCCGGTGGCAAAGGCATTCGGTTGCGGATTGTCGATCAGATAGGTCCTGGGCATCGGCAGGCCGGCCTGTTTGGCCAGCGCCTGGACGATGGCGTAATATTCCGGCGCGTTTTTCTCGTCGACCTCGACGGCGCGATTCATCGACAGCACCATCTTGTCGGCGTTCCAGTAGCTGAACAAATTGGTGCCGGCGGCAATGACCAACGCGATCATCATGCCGCCCGAACCGCCGATCAAAAAACCGACGCCCATGAACAGCGCCGTCATGGCGGCGAGAAGCGTGGCGGTGCGAATGGTGTTCATCGTCTGCTCCTGTCCGGATGGTGGTGAAAAAGGCTCGATCCTCGTGAGGTCATCGCTATATGATGGGAAACGCCCGTTCCCGTTTCAATCCACTGGAAATATCGCATGAACGACGAAACCAGTAAAACGCCGCCCGGCCCGGACGATGGCACGCCGCCACGGGAGCTGACGCCCGCCGCCCGCCGCGCGCTGCAGGAAGCCGAGGCAAGGCGGCAGGACTACCGCCGCAAGGAAGCAGCACTTCCGCGGGAGATCGGCGGCCGTGGCGGCAAGGAGCCCGGCCGCTATGGTGACTGGGAGGTCAAAGGCCTGACCAGTGATTTCTAGCGACTGATCTCAAGCAGCGTTGCGCTGCGGCTCGAGCGCAACCCAGCCTCGCTCGTCGACGGTGATGCCGATTGCGTCATAACCTGATATCGCGGCGTGCTGTGTTGCCAGGGGGTGCTGGTGCGTGGCGTTGATCACCATGACCGAAGCGCCCGCCGCCTCCGCCGCCGCGATGCCGGCCGGGGCGTCCTCGAACACCAGGCAATCGCGCGCGTCGAAGCCAAGGCGTCTTGCGCCGAGCTGGAAGCAATCTGGCGCCGGCTTGCCGCGGGAAACGTCCTCCGCCGCGACGAGGACCGCGGGGACGGGAATGCCGGCGACCTTCATGCGTGCAAGCGCCAACGAGCGTGGCGCCGAGGTTACGATCGCCCAGCGCTCCGGCGGCAGGGAATTGAGGAATGCCACGGCGCCGGCGATCTGGACGATGCCGTCGAGATCGTCGGCCTCGGCCTTCAGCAGCAGATCCGCTTCGTGTCCCGGGTCGACGCCCGGAAGCGCCAGGGCGGTGATGGTCTCGATCGCCCGTACGCCGTGGATCGTCGGCAGGAAGGCCGCGACATCGAGGCCGTGGCGCCGCGCCCAATCGCCCCAGACCCGCTCCGCCGAGGCGATGGAATTGATGAGCGTGCCGTCCATATCGAAGAGGAAGGCGGCGAATTTTCTGCCAGCAAACATGATTTTCCTTGAAGTGCGGGGGAGGGGTCGAGGAGGACGCAACCGTAACGCCAAGGCGGTGACATGGAAAGGCGCGCGAGCGCATTTGGGGAAAGGCGCGCGAGCGCATTTGGGGCGCGATCCAGGGAACCACCGTCACCTTGCAACGTTTCAAACGTACAATTCCCACCACGCGAACCAAGGGACGACGCCCATGCTGATACGCCTCGGCTATGAGATTGCCATCGAGTGCGCCGAGGCCACTCCGGTGATTTCGCTGCTCGAGATTCACAAGGACAGGCAGGCCGACATCAAGCGGCAGACGCGTGTCCTGACCTCGCCTTCGGTGCCGACCAGACTCTATCATGACCTGCACGGCAATGCCTGCCGCCGCTTCACTGCGCCGGCCGGCGGCTTTCGCATCCTTTATGACGCGGTCGTGGAGGACAGCGGCGAGACGGATGAGGTCAATACGCTGGCCCGGGAAATGCCCGTCGCCGAGCTGCCCGACGAGGTGCTGTTCTATCTCCTGGGCAGCCGCTATTGCGAGACGGATCATCTGAGTAACCTTGCCTGGCAGCTCTTCGGCCATCTTCCTTCCGGCTGGGCGCGGGTGCAGGCGATCGTCGACTATGTCCATAACCGCCTGTCCTTCGGCTACGGCTATGCCCGTTCGACCCGCACCGCCGCGCAAGCGCACGAGGAACGTGTCGGGGTGTGCCGAGACTTTGCCCATCTGGCGATCACGCTCTGCCGCTGCATGAACATTCCGGCGCGCTACGTGAACGGCTACCTCGGCGATATCGGCGTGCCGGCGGATCCCGCGCCGATGGATTTCTCGGCCTGGATGGAAGCCTTCCTGGACGGCAAGTGGTATACGTTCGACCCGCGCCACAACCGGCCGAGGACCGGTCGCGTCGTCATTGCGCGCGGCCGCGACGCCACCGACGTACCCTTGCTGCACAGTTTCGGCCCGCACCGGCTGAGCTTGTTCAAGGTATGGACCTACGAACAGGAAGGCAGGCTGTTCAATCCACCCTATCACGGCATCGACAGGACGGTCAGCGCGCGGATGCTGGCCTAGCTGCGTTGATATTCAGGTGAGGCCGGGCTGCAAATGGCTTGGCCTGACCTGAATCTCAACACACCTGGCCGGGTTTGTGCCTCGACATGCTTCGCAATCCTGGGACAGTTGGCCCGCTTCGGGACAGAGATGCTGTGCCGCAACAAGACGTCGCCAGACACCGGACCAGCACTTCGGTCTGGGCATGGTAAGCGTCCGGTAAAGACGCGCGCGGATACACGCTGACGTTTACCGACCGTTCACCTCCTTACCCCGTGAAAATCCAATAAAAGCAATGTTCTGCTGGTGAATTCCCGATCGCGGATCGGGTCGCCTCCCGTTCCGGCTGGAATCCTGCATTGTCCCCGATGCGGCGACGAGGCCGAGGCAAGTGGAGGCTGTTGGATGCGGAATTACGGGGGTCTTGTTCACGCGGTCGGCGGCTTCGCCAGAGACCGCAGTGGAAATTTCGCGGTCCTGTTCGGCTTTGCTGCCTCGGTCTTGGCGCTGGCCGCAGGCTTCTCGGTCAATATCACGCAGCTCTACAACGCCAGATCGAGCCTGCAGGGCGTGCTCGACGCGGCAGTGACATCGACGGCACGTGACCTGACCACCGGCGCCATCAAGGAGGCCGACGCAAACAAATCCGTGCAGGCCCTTCTCGACGCCAACGGCGCGGCGGGCATTCTGCACGCTGGCCAGATCGTGCTCGACAAGCTGATCGTCGACAGGACCGCCAACACGGTCCGGGCGAATGCCCACGTCGATGTCGGCCTCTATTTCCCGTTGTTCAGCACCGGTGACATGCAGCGCGTCGGCGCTTCCACCACGGCGCTCTATTCCGACAAGCAGATAGAGGTGGCCATGATGCTCGACATAACGGGATCGATGGCCAGGCGGGGCAACGTCAACAAGATCGGCGATCTGAAAGTCGCTGCGACGAACGCCGTCAAGACGATGCTCGAGAACCAAGACCCGAAGACCCCCCGCGTCCGTGTCGCGATTGTGCCCTATGCATCTGGCGTGAACGCCGGAAAACTGGCCGAAAACGTCTATGCCGAGAAGCAAGGGAGTTCTGAACTACCACCCGTCGCCGGCAGTTCGCTTCTCGTTGCCAAGACGGGCAAAAATCTGCTGCCGTCCTTCAGCGACTACGTCTCCATTGTTGGGGCGGCCATGCCACACCCGGATAATTGCGCTACAGAGCGCAAGAATAAGAACGGCGATGCCGACTTGAGCGCCGATGGCCCTGACACGGTTCGCACAGACAGGAACGGCAAGAAATATTATGCCCTGGTAAATCGGGACGATCATCTCAGCGACCAGGGAATGAACAAGTGTCCTGACGCGCAAGTGATCCCGCTGACCGCGGATTCGGAGGCATTGCTTGATTCGATCGACGACTTCCAGGCCGATGGTTATACGGCCGGCGCGATCGCCATTCAGTGGACCTATTACATGCTGTCGCCGCAATGGCGCGCTGCGATCGAGAATGCCGGTCTCGGCAACGGCGCTTCGAACGCCGATGCGAAGAAGGTCGCCAAGGTTGCGATCCTGATGACCGATGGCCAGTTCAATACCGCCTTCGCGGGTGTTGCTGGGAGATACAACAGCCAAGGCAACCTTGCGCGCGGCAATGCTGAAACGCTGTGCGGCAATATGAAAAATGACGACATCGAGATTTTCACCATCGGCTTCGACCTCAACGATAAGGATATGTCGGCAACCGAGAGGGATCAGGCAAAGGCGGTGCTAAAGGATTGTTCTTCGAAAGACGCCTCCGCCGCCGACAGACATTACTTCGAGGTGTCCACCGGGCTGGAATTGGATAATGCCTTTCAGGAAATCATCCGCAACACCGAAAAGGTCGTACTGACCCAATAATCCGTGAAAAGGAAAAGGCCGCCGCTTCTTTCGAAGCCGGCGGCCTTCCGTGTTTCCGTCCATGGCGCGGCTCAATGGTGGTGACGCTTACGTCACCGACCGCGCATCTCGCGCCTTAACGGGAAGACTGCTTCCCGAAAGTGCAATCCGCTGAGCCCACGTTCTGGAAAACGAAATCACTCGACATCGGATCACCTCCTTTCGATTTGTTGAACACACACTCATGATGGGGTGCGTTGCAGCAAATGACAAGATGCCGGGTGGAAAAAGCGTGACGTGCTTGCGATCCGCGGCCCAAAAGGACAACATCGCGTCATCGACCGCGGGGAAGGGCATGGACGCCACCGAAAGAGCTGTGCGCATCGTTCGAACGGTAGTCGAGGCGATCAAGCCCGGCTTCGCGGTCAGGCTGTGGACCGGCGAGCGGATCGGCCCCGCCACCGGCCCCGTGCTGATCATCAACGACCACGATATTGTCTGGCAGATCGTTCGCCGACCGTCCCTGTCGACCCTTATCGAGATGTGGATTTCCAAGGCAGTCGACATCGAGGACGGATCGCTGTTCGATTTCTATGCCCTGCCTTCGACGGGCAAGCTGCGGTCGAAGCTGAAGGCGTTGCCCAAACGGGCGCTTCTGCGTGACTTGCCGGCGGTGCTGTTTTCGAGAAAGCAGATGGCGTCGCGGGTCGATCTCGCGGGGCGCAACCCGTTCGTCAGCGGCTCCAGCAAGGAGGCGATCCAGCATCACTATGACATCTCGAATGCCTTTTACGGGCTCTTTCTCGACGAGCGCATGGTCTATAGCTGCGGGTATTTCCAGGATTTCGCAAACGGCATCGACGAAGCGCAGGTCGACAAGCTGGACCATATCTGCCGCAAGCTTCGGCTGAAGCCCGGCGAAAGATTGCTCGACATCGGCTGCGGCTGGGGCGCGATGCTGATCCACGCCGCGAAAAACTATGGTGTCGTCGGACACGGCGTCTCGCTGTCGCAAGCCCAGACCTCACTAGCGCGCGAGCGCATTCGCGCCGAGGGTCTGGAGGACAAAATCACCATCGAGATAAAGTCCTATGCGGAGCTCACCGGCACCTTCGACAAGATATCGTCCATCGGCATGTTCGAGCATCTGGGCCTGGCAAACCATGCCGCTTATTTCTCCGCTGTCCACCGGCTGCTGAAACCGGGCGGCATCTATCTGCATCACGCCATCACCAGGCGCAGCAAGGGCGACGTCAAGAAGACCCTGCGCAAGGGGCCGGAATACAAGGCGCTGATCAAATACATTTTCCCGGGTGGCGAACTCGACACGATCGGCATGACATCAAGCAATCTCGAAGCACACGGCTTCCTCGTCTATGATGTCGAGAATTTGCGCGAGCACTATGCCCGCACCTGCAGGCTGTGGGCCGAGCGTCTGCAGGCGCGGTTCGACGAGGCGATCGCCGAGGTCGGCGAAGCCAAGGCGCGGCTGTGGCTGCTTTACCTGAGCGGCTGCTCCATCACCTTCGAACGCGCCTCGGCGCAGATATTCCAGACTGTCGCCACCAAACGCGCGCGAGGCCCGAGCGGCCTGCCACCGACGCGGGCGGATCTTTATCGATAGGCTTGGGCCGGAAGGTCAGACGAACCGCATCGGCGCGCCGGTCTCGACACGACCGGGCCGGTCGACGGTGCAGTAGACGCCGAGGTTGTGGGCGTTGTGGCGGACCAGATTGCGCAGGATGGCGGGGTCATGGTCGAAACCATCCTGGGCGATGATGGTGAAGCCGCAGCGGCGGCACGGCTCCGAGATGGTCAGGACGAGGTCGCCGATGGCGAGCTTCTTGCCGATCCATTCGGTTTCGGGAAACGAGCCCTCGACCGAGGCCATGTCGACGACGATGTTGGGACGGAAGCGGCGGGGATCGGCGGCTCCCTCCGGATGGAGCGCCTCCAGCCGTGCCAGCGAGGCCGTGGTCAGGAGATGGATCGGCGCCTTGCGGTAGCGCTCCGCGGTCAGCGGCCCGGCATAGCCGGCCGCGTTCTCCCCGCGGAACGGCCGGATCGAGGCGCGGAAGCCGAGATACGCCGACACGACGCGGTCGCATTCGGGGCCGGGGGCGGCGAGCCAGTCGCCATCGGGGACGGCGATTTCCAGTTCGCTGTCGCGGCTCAGCCGGGTGCGGATGCGCGGCACCTTGTGCCACTTGGCGTCACGATCGGGCCGGGCGATCTCATTGTCCGAGGCATCGACGAGGCCGAACAGGCGGTCGCCCTCGACGCCAACCGGTCCAACCAGGATGGTGTCCCGGCGCTCGCCGGCGAGCGAACTTGCCGGATAGCGCCACAACTGGGTGACGGTGCCCAATGCCGCGTCTTCCCGCATCAGCCCTTCTTGTTCTGCCTGTTGGCAACGAGGTCGTCGACCACGGCCGGATCGGCAAGCGTCGAGGTATCGCCGAGTGCGGAAAAGTCATCCTCGGCGATCTTGCGCAGGATGCGGCGCATGATCTTGCCCGAACGCGTCTTGGGCAGGCCGGGCGCGAACTGGATCTTGTCCGGCGTGGCGATGGCGCCGATCTCCTTGCGGACATGGGCGACAAGCTCCTTACGCAGATCCTCGCTCGGCTGCCCGCCGGCCATCAGGGTGACGTAGCAATAGATGCCTTGGCCCTTGATATCATGGGGATAGCCGACGACGGCGGCCTCGGAAACCTTGTCATGGCTGACCAGGGCCGATTCGACCTCGGCCGTGCCCATGCGGTGGCCGGAGACGTTGATGACGTCGTCGACGCGGCCGGTGATCCAGTAGTAGCCATCGGCGTCGCGGCGGCAGCCGTCACCGGTGAAGTATTTTCCTTTGTAGGCGGAGAAATAGGTCTGCACGAAACGGTCGTGATCGCCATAGACGGTGCGCATCTGGCCGGGCCAGGAATCGGTGATGCAGAGGTTGCCGTCGGCCGCACCGTCCACCACCTTGCCCTCGCTATCGACCAGCTGCGGCTTGATGCCGAAGAAGGGCCGTGTCGCCGAACCCGCCTTGAGGTCGGTGGCGCCCGGCAGCGGCGTGATCAGGATGCCGCCGGTCTCGGTCTGCCACCATGTATCGACGATCGGGACCCTGCCGTCGCCGACGACGTTGAAATACCACTCCCATGCTTCCGGGTTGATCGGCTCGCCGACCGAGCCCAGCACGCGCAGCGACTTGCGAGAGGTCTTCTTCACATGCGCGTCGCCGGCACCCATTAGCGCGCGCAGCGCCGTCGGCGCGGTGTAGAAGATGTTGACCTTGTGCTTGTCGATGACTTCCCAGAAGCGCGACTGAGAGGGGTAGTTCGGCACGCCTTCGAACATCAGCGTGGTGGCGCCGTTGGCGAGCGGCCCGTAGACGATGTAGCTGTGGCCGGTTACCCAGCCGACATCTGCGGTGCACCAGTAGATGTCGCCGTCATGATAGTCGAAGACATATTGGTGCGTCATCGAGACATAGACGAGGTAGCCGGCGGTGGTATGCAGCACGCCTTTCGGCTTGCCGGTCGAGCCCGACGTGTAGAGGATGAACAGCGGATCCTCCGCCTTCATCTTCTCCGGCTTGCAATCAGACTTAACCGTCGCGACTTCGTCGTGATACCAGACATCGCGTCCCGGCGCCCAGCCGATCTTGCCGCCGGTGCGGCGCACGACCACAACGGTCTTGACCTTGACATGGTGCTTGGCGGCGATGTCGATCGCCTTGTCGGTGTTTTCCTTGAGCGGAATAGGTTTGCCGCCGCGCAGACCCTCATCGGCGGTGATGACGAAGGTCGATTCGCAATCGACGATGCGACCGGCCAAGGCGTCCGGCGAAAAGCCGCCGAAGACGACCGAATGGATAGCGCCGATACGCGTGCAGGCCAGCATCGCGTAGGCCGCCTCCGGGATCATCGGCATGTAGATGCTGACGCGGTCGCCTTTCTTGACGCCGTGCTTCTTCATCACATTGGCGAGCCGGCAGACGTGCCCGTAGAGTTCGTTGTAGGTGATTTTCTTGTCGTCGTAGGGGTTGTCGCCTTCCCAGATGATGGCGGTCTGGTCGCCGCGCTTCTTGAGGTGGCGGTCGATGCAATTGTAGGAGACATTGGTCTGGCCATCCTCGAACCACTTGATCGAGACCTTGCCGTCGAAGGAGGTGTTCTTGACCTTGGAGAAGGGCTTGAACCAGTCGATGCGCTTGCCGTGCTTGCCCCAGAACTTGTCCGGGTTCTTCACGCTGTCGGCATACCATTTGAGGTAGGTGTCATTGTCGATCAGGGCGTTCTTCTTCCACGCCGGCTGGACGCGATGGACATGAACCTCGGACATTTCTTGGCTTTCCTCCCGAACCAGTCCGCCGGCTTGAAACGCCCGCGGAACCGCGGCGACGCAGCCGCGAATTCGGCGGCATTATTACCAGTTCCGTCGCGACGGCAACATTAGACGTTGGATTCGCGCGGCGGGATGCCGCAGGGGCGCTTTCTGGAACTGTCAGCACTCGACGTGGTTCGCTGCTAACCGCATGTTTTTACGCGAAAACTTCCCTTTGAGATCAACAAAAATCAATAGACAGTTAAGTAACGGCGCGCACAATTGGCAGCTGGGAGGAAAAGAGAATCAACCAGGGGACCGCCCAAGGGGACCATAATGCACGACCATCTTGAAATGGACCTGATGCTCAAAGGCTACGGCCTGACCACGGCCAAGATTCTTTATCATTTCCCCGACCACCCGCATCTCCTGCAGAGCTTCGTCTGGCAGGACTACGACATCGCTCCGAGGTTTCCGGTGCTGATCCGGTTCATCGAATTCTGGAAAGCCAAGCTCGACGGGCCACTGCATTCGGTGGTCTACACGCACCAGAAGCTGATCGCGCCGAATGAATGGCGCAAGGTGGATGGGGAGTTCGTGCTGCATTGAGCGGTGATACAGCTGATCTCCCCCGCAAGGGGGGAGATTGGCAGCTTCAACGCCAGCGCGGCTCAAACCGCCGGCGGGTTCAGCCGGGCGAAGCCCTCCTGGCGGCGATAGGGGAAGTACGGGTAGGGCGCGGTGACTTCGCTTGCGGCATCGAGTTTCTTCACCTGCTCCGGTGTCAGCGTCCAGCCGACGGCGCCGAGGTTCTGGCGCAGCTGCTCTTCATTGCGGGCGCCGATGATGACGGAGGAAACGGTCGGGCGCTGCAGCAGCCAGTTGATGGCGATCTGCGGAACCGTCTTGCCGGTTTCCTGCGCCACCGCGTCGAGCTCATCCATGACCCGATAGAGATGCTCGTCCCCGACCGGCGGCCCGAAATCAGCCGTCTCGTGCAGCCTGCTCTTTTCCGGCAGAGGCTGGCCACGGCGGATCTTGCCGGTCAGGCGGCCCCAGCCGAGCGGGCTCCAGACCAGCGCGCCGACGCCCTGGTCGAGGCCGAGCGGCATCAGCTCCCATTCGTAGTCGCGGCCGAGCAGCGAATAGTAGACCTGATGCGCGGCGTAGCGGGGATAGCCGTGCTTCTCCGCCAGGCCGAGCGACTTCATCACCTGCCAGCCGGAGAAGTTGGAGGCGCCGACATAGCGCAGCTTGCCGGAGCGAACGAGGTCATCCAGCGTCGACAGTACTTCCTCGATCGGCGTGCCCGCATCGAAGGCGTGCAGTTGCAGCAGGTCGATATAATCGGTGCCGAGGCGCTTCAGCGCGGCGTCGACCGACTTGATCAGCCGCGAGCGCGAGGAGCCGTAGTCGCCCGGCCCGTCGCCCATCGGCAGCGCCGTCTTGGTCGAGATCAGCACCGCGTCGCGACGGCCCTTGATCGCTTCGCCGAGCACCTCCTCCGAGGCGCCGTTCGAATAGACGTCCGCCGTGTCGAACAGGTTGACGCCGGCCTCGAGACAGATGTCGATCAGCCGCCGCGCTTCCTGCGCATCGCTGTTGCCCCAGGCGCCGAACAGCGGGCCGGAGCCGCCGAAGGTGCCCGCGCCGAATGAAAGCGCCGGGACTTTCAGGCCCGATGCGCCGAGACGTCGATAGTCCATTTTCTTGCTCCTGGTGGTTTGTAAAGAGGTCGAGAGGATTCGGGTGCCGGCTGGCGTCACGACCGGACGGAGACAGGCGCACCTGATGTGGTGCCACCATCAAGGTGCAGCGCCAGTCCAGCCACGGTGAGCGCCGCGAGCGGCAGCAGGGCGGCGACCCAGGTGAGCGAACCCAGTCCAAGGCCATGGGCGATGACCGCGCCGCCAAGCCAGGCGCCGGCCGCATTGCCGAGATTGAAGGCGGCGATGTTGAACGATGAGGCCAGGCTCTGGCCGGCGCCTTGCGCCTTTTCCAGCACCCACATCTGCAGCGGCGCCACTGTGGCGAAGGCGGCGGCGCCGAGCAGGCCGACATAGATCACGGCCATGACCTGGCTGTGGATGGCGAAGCTCATCGTGGCAAGCACCAGCGCCAGCACCACGAGGCTGCCGAGCACCGCCGGCACCAGCGAGCGATCGGCGATCTTGCCGCCGGCGAGATTGCCGGCGATGAGGCCGCCGCCAAAGACGAGCAGGATCGGCGATACAGCGGCTTCGCTGAAGCCGCTGATCTCGGTGAGCAACGGGGCGATGTAGGTGAAGACGGCGAAGACGCCGGCATAGCCGAGCACTGTGGTGGCGAGGCCGAGCAGGACGGGCGTGCGGCGCAGAACGGCGAGATCGGCGCGCAGATCGCTCTTCTCGGGCGCTGCCTGGCCGCGCGGCACCAGGGCCAGGATAACGGCGAAGGCCGCCAGGCCGACGGCGGTCACCGCCCAGAAGGTCACACGCCAGCCAAAGGCTTGGCCGAGCCAGGTGCCGAAGGGCACGCCTAGGATGTTGGCGATGGTCAGGCCGGTGAACATCAGCGCGATCGCCGAAGCCTTCCTGTTGGGCGCGACCAGACCAGTGGCGACGACCGAGCCGACGCCAAAGAAGGTGCCGTGGGCGAAGGCGGTGATGATGCGGGCACCCATCAGTGTCCAGTAATCGGGCGCCAGCGCACAAGCGAGGTTGCCAATCGTGAAGATCGCCATCAGCGTCAGCAACACGGTTTTGCGCGGCCAGTTGCCCGTGGCGATGGTCAACAAGGGTGCACCGATGACGACACCGAGCGCATAAGCCGAGATCAATTGGCCGGCGGCGGAGATCGACACGCCGAGGTCTTTGCTGACATCGATGAGCAGGCCCATGATGACGAATTCGGTAACACCGATGCCAAAAGCACCGGCGGCGAGGGCATAAAGAGCAAGAGGCATGGCGATTGGTCCCATCTGTCGGCGAAGGACGCTCAGTCCGCGCCCCGGCCCGGAAGATCGTGATCCTCGATGTTGTGAACCAGACTTGCCCAAGGCATACTTCTTGTGAAATAGATTCACAGATGGCCAGACCCGACATCAACCGTTCCGGCGAGATCGAAGTCTTCGTGCGCGTCGTCGAGGCGGGTAGTTTTTCGGCTGCGGCGCGGCGGCTGCGGATGACGCCATCGGCGGTGAGCAAGCTGATAGCACGGCTCGAAACCCGGCTTGGGGCGCGGCTTGTCAGCCGCTCGACGCGCAAGCTCCAGCTCACGCCGGAAGGAACGGCGTTCTACGATAGCGGCGTGCGCGTGCTCGCCGACATGGACAAGGCCGAGCGTGAAGCCGCGGCGGGAGCCGCGCCGCGCGGCAGGCTGAGGGTTAACAGCTACGTGCCGTTCGGCCAACACCGGCTGATGGAACTGCTGCCGCGCTTTCTGGAGCGCTATCCCGAAATTTTCGTCGAGGCTGTGCTGACCGACAGCGTGATCGATCTTCTGGAAGAGCGGGCCGATGTCGCGATCCGCGCCGGCCCGCTGCGCGAATCGAGGCTGGTGGCGCGCAAGCTCGGTCAAAGCCGAATGGTGGTGGTCGCGGCACCTTCCTATCTCGAAGCACATGGCACGCCGCGCACGCTGTCCGATCTCGGGCGTCACAACATGCTCGCCTTCAGTTTCGCGCGGCATATCGACGGCTGGCCTTTTATCGATACGGCAGGCGCGCCGGTGATCACCCCGGTTGTCGGAAACCTGGCATTGACCGATGGCGAGGCGATGCGCCAAACGACCGTCGCCGGGGCCGGCATCGCCCGACTGGCGCGCTGGCATGTCGAACCCGACATTGCCGCCGGCCGGCTGGTGCCGCTGCTGGAAGATTTCAACCCCGGCGACGAAGAGCCGACGCATGCCGTCTATGTCGGCCAGGGCAAACACCTGCCGGCACGTGTGCGGGCCTTTCTCGACTTTCTTGCCGAGACCGTTCGGCTGTAATCGAAGCCGCGCGTCGATGAGACGCGCGGCGTTGAAGGACCGACTTGCCAGCGGTACGCGCTATGCCTTCGGCACGAAAGGCCCCGGACGACGGCCGGCGCCCTGGCGTTCGACCATCCAGCCGGGATATTCGGCGGGTAGTGCGCTCACTTCGTCAAGCCTGGCGAGATCGTCGGCATTGAGCTTGAGGCTGGTGGCGGCAAGGTTCTGCTCGAGCTGGTCCATGCGGCTGGCGCCGATGATCACGCTCATCACGAAAGGCTTGGCCAGGACATAGCCGAGAGCCACGGTCGCGACGCCGACATCATGCTTCTCGGCGACCTCCCGCATGACGGCGACCGCCGCCCAGGCGCGGTCCTCGTTGACCGGCGGGAAGTTGAAGGACGCGCGGCGGCCCTCGCCATTGCCCGGCGCGCCGGGCCCATATTTGCCGGACAGCAGCCCGCCAGCCATCGGCGACCACACCATCAGGCCGAGCTTCTCCTCGTTGATCAGCGGCACGATCTCGCGTTCGAGGTCGCGGCCGGCGATCGAATAATAGGACTGGACGGTCTCGAAGCGGGCAAAGCCCTTGCGGTCGGCGATGCCGAGCGCCTTGGCGATGCGCCAAGCCTGCCAGTTGGAGACACCGACATAGCGGACCTTGCCGCTGGAGACGAGATCATCAAGTGCCCGCAGCGTCTCGTCGATCGGCGTCACCGCATCGGTGCCGTGCAACTGATAGAGATCGATATGGTCGAGCTGCAGCCGCTCCAAGCTGGCGTCGACCGAATCCATGATATGGCCGCGCGAGGAGCCGCGCTGGTTTGGTCCCTCACCCATGGCGCCGTGGACCTTGGTGGCGATGACCACGTTTGACCGGGCAACACCGAGATCCCTAAGCGACTGACCAAGCAGGCGTTCGGACTCGCCGACGGAATAGACGTCGGCCGTGTCGAAGAAGTTGACGCCGGCGGCGATCGAGCGGCCGACGATCTCGTTGACGCCCTTCTGGTCGAGGCTGGCGATCAGGCCCCATTGGGCGTTCTGGCCGGCGGCGCCGAAGGTCATGGTGCCGAGGCAAAGTTCGGAGACGAATAGCCCCGTGTTTCCAAGCTGATTGTAACGCATCGTGAGACTCCAGGAGGATGTGCGGTGACATCAAGGCAAATAGGAACGGCACGTTTCGTTTCAAGCCCTGGTATAATGGTGCTTGTAGATCAGGCCCAGCGATATGCAGGGCAAGCTGGAAATTCGGACTACCGGCTTCCAAAAATCGCCGAACCGACCCTGACGCTGGTGGCGCCAAAGGCGATCGCGGTCTCGTAGTCGCCGGACATGCCCATCGACAGTTTGGCGACCCCGGCTTCCTTGCCGAGTTTCTCCAACAAGGCGAAGTGGGGGCCGGGGTTCTCGTCCGCCGGCGGGATGCACATCAGGCCTTCGATGCCGAGGCCGTGCACTTCCCGGCAGCGTCTGACGAAGGCGACCGCCTCGCTCGGTTCGATCCCGGCTTTCTGCGGTTCGGAACCGGTGTTCACCTGGACATAGAGTTTTGGCGCACGGCCTTGCCGGACAATTTCCTTGGCGAGCTCCGCGGCGATCTTGTCGCGGTCGACCGTCTCGATGACCTCGAACAGAGCCACCGCTTCCCTCGCCTTGTTCGACTGCAGCGGACCGATCAGGTGCAGTTCGATGTCGGGGAAAGCTTCCTTCAGTTCAGGCCATTTGCCTTGCGCTTCCTGCACGCGGTTTTCGCCGAAGACGCGCTGGCCGGCCTCGATGACCGGGCCTATGTCGGCGGCGTCGAAGGTCTTGGAGACTGCCACCAGCGTCACCGCGCCGGCTTTACGGCCGGCCTCCCGCTCGGCGGCGGCGATCTTCGCCTTGACCGCGAAAAACTGCTGAACGGTGTCGCCCATATGCAAATCCCGCTGTTTTGACCCGCGTTTTTGTCAGCCGCGATGCCCATATGGTTGACGGGTTTGCCAAACCATGGTGAACACCCGGACCACATTTCATGAACTGCCGGGCTCTTGCCCGCAGTCCGTATGCTTTTAAGTGAAAAACGTCCCATGGCAACCGAACGATATAACCCGCGCGCGTCAGAACCCAAATGGCAGAAGGCCTGGGCCGAGAAGAAGCTTTTCGAAGCGCACAATGACGATCCGCGTCCGAAATACTACGTGCTGGAAATGTTCCCCTATCCGTCGGGGCGCATCCATATCGGCCATACCCGCAATTACACGATGGGCGACGTGGTGGCCCGCTACAAGCGCGCCAAGGGTTTCAACGTGCTGCATCCGATGGGCTGGGATGCCTTCGGCATGCCGGCTGAGAACGCCGCGATGCAGAACAAGGTGCATCCCAAGGAATGGACCTACCAGAACATCGCCGCCATGCGCGAGCAGCTCAAGGTAATGGGCCTGTCGCTGGACTGGGCGCGCGAATTCGCCACCTGCGACGTCGATTACTACCACCGCCAGCAGATGCTGTTCCTCGACTTCGTCGAGAAGGGGCTGGTGACGCGCAAATCCTCCAAGGTCAACTGGGATCCGGAGGACATGACGGTGCTCGCCAACGAGCAGGTCATCGACGGGCGCGGCTGGCGCTCCGGTGCGCTGGTTGAACAGCGCGAGCTGACGCAATGGTTCTTCAAGATCACCGACTTTGCCCAGGATTTGCTGGATTCATTGGACGGTCTCGACGAGTGGCCCGAAAAAGTGAAGCTGATGCAGCAGAACTGGATCGGCCGTTCGGAAGGCCTGCTGATCCGCTGGCCGCTGGCCTCGGAAATCGCCGGCGAGCATGAGCTGGAAGTCTACACGACAAGGCCGGACACCATTTTCGGCGCCTCGTTCATGGCAATCGCCGCCGATCATCCGCTGGCCAAGAAGGCCGCGGCGACCAATCCGGCCTTGGCGAAGTTCATCGACGAAGTGCGCCATATGGGCACTTCGGTGGCGGCGCTCGAGACGGCCGAGAAGAAGGGCTTCGACACCGGCATCCGCGTCGTCCATCCCTTCGACGACAGTTGGACGCTGCCTGTCTACGTCGCCAATTTCGTGCTGATGGAATACGGCACCGGCGCCATCTTCGGCTGCCCGGCGCATGACCAGCGCGACCTCGACTTCGCCAACAAATACGGCCTGCCGGTGGTGCCGGTGGTGATGCCTGACGGCGCCGATCCCAAGACGTTCCAAATCGTCGACGAGGCCTATGTCGAAGATGGCGCGATGATCAATTCGGGGTTCCTCGACGGCATGACGCCGGACAGCGCTTTCGATGAAGTCGCCAGGCTGCTGGAGCAAAAGACCATCGGCAACCGGCCAATGGCCGAGCGCAAGGTGAATTTCCGCCTGCGCGACTGGGGCATTTCGCGCCAGCGCTACTGGGGCTGCCCGATCCCGATGATCCATTGCGAGGATTGCGGTGTGGTGCCGGTGCCGAAGGCCGATCTGCCGGTCAAGCTGCCCGACGATGTCGATTTCGACCGGCCAGGCAATCCGCTCGACCGTCACCCGACCTGGCGGCATGTGAAGTGCCCGCAATGCGGCAAGGACGCGCGGCGCGAAACCGACACGATGGATACGTTCGTGGATTCGTCCTGGTATTTCGCCCGCTTCACCGCGCCCTGGGCACATGAGCCGACCGATCCCAAGGCAGCGAACGAGTGGCTGGCGGTCGACCAATATATCGGCGGCATCGAGCATGCGATCCTGCATCTGCTCTATTCGCGCTTCTTCACCCGCGCCATGCGCGAGACCGGCCATGTTGCCCTGGCCGAGCCGTTCAAAGGCCTGTTCACGCAAGGCATGGTGGTGCACGAAACCTACCGTGTCGGCTCGGCGTCGAATGGGCGCTGGCTGGCGCCGACCGAGGTTCGTCTGGAGGACGTCGACGGCAAGCGCCGCGCCATCGACGTCGCCACCGGCGAGGCGGTCACCATCGGCCCGCTCGAGAAGATGTCGAAGTCGAAGAAGAACACGGTGAGCCCGGAAGACATCACCGATGGCTACGGCGCCGACACGGCGCGCTGGTTCATGCTGTCGGATTCGCCGCCCGAGCGCGATGTCGAGTGGACCGACGACGGTGCCGCCGGCGCGCATCGCTTCATGCAGCGCATCTGGCGGTTGGTGTCGACGGCGGCCGAGACGCTGGCAGGGGTTGCGCCCGAGGCGGCCAATGATGGCGAGGCCGGGGCGGTTTCCAAGGCCGCGCACAAGATCCTGAAGGCGGTTGGCGAAGACATCGAGAAGCTCGCCTTCAACCGCGCCATTGCTCGCATCTATGAACTTGCCAACGCGCTGGCAGCCCCGCTCAACGAAGTGGCGGAAGGCAAGGCCGTTCCGGCGCTGAAAAGCGCCTGCCGCGAGGCGGTTGATATCATGGTGCATCTGATCGCGCCCGTGATGCCGCACCTGGCCGAAGAGTGCTGGGAGACGCTGGGCGGCGTCGATCTGGTGGCCGAACGGCCGTGGCCGGTCTTCGATCCGGCACTCGTCGTCGACAACGAAGTCACCTATCCGGTGCAGGTCAACGGCAAGAAGCGGGGGGATTTGACAATTGCCCGCGACGCGGACCAAGGTGCGGTCGAAAAAGCGGTCTTGGCTCTCGACTTCGTGCAGAAAGCACTTGAAGGTAAGGCTCCGCGCAAGGTGATCATCGTGCCGCAGAGGATCGTCAATGTCGTTGCCTGATCGGGAAAAGACAGAGCTGGGCCGTCTGCTGCGCCGCATCGCGCTTGCCGGCCTCGTCGGCTCGCTGGCGCTCATTTCGGCCTGCCAGGTGCGGCCGCTCTATTCGAGCGCGCCGTTGTCGACGGGCTCGACCGCCAATGCCGAGATGGCATCGATCGCCGTCAAGCCGGTCCGGACGCGCTATGCCCAGCAGGTGCGTAACAATCTGATCTTCGGGTTCGGGCGCGGCGCCGGCGAGCCCGCCTCGCCGCTTTATTCGCTCGACCTCGGCGTGAGCGAAGGCGTTGAATCCTCGGCGCTGGTACAGAATGGAACCGATCAGGACGAGCCGACCGCCGGTTCGGTGACGTTGACCGCGGGCTACACGCTGACCGATGTGAAAACCGGCGCGGTGATCGCCGTCGGCAAGCGGGCGATCACCTCGTCCTTCGACAGGCCGCGTCAGGAGTTTGCCTCCTACCGGGCGCAGATCGACGCCGAGAACCGCGCCGCGCGCGAACTTGCTGAAGCCCTGCAACTGTCGATCGCCCAGGATCTGGCCCGGCACGGCAAGGCGGCCAGCTAGCGCGTTCGCCGTCTCAAAGAGGGCCGAACGCCCTCTTTCATTCTCTCGATATCCTGATCCTGTGTCCAGGCGACGGAAACGCGCCGGCAGCTGGGCTTTTGGCGCCATGTGAATGCTGTCCGCGGGTTTTTCCCGTGACCAAGGTTCGCCCCGCTTTCCAGCCCAGCGCTTCGCCGCGAAAGATGCGTCTCGATCGCTCCAGCGACGCTGACGGGAAGCAACTGTTAACCACTCGCTCCCTATTGCTCGGCAGTCGTTTCACAGTGAGTCTTGAGCATGGAAGCCAGGCGTTTTTCTCGGATCAATTCGTTGCACACAGCTGCGCCCGATGACCCCCAAGGAGAGCGTTCCGGCGGCCCGCGCGGCAAGGTCGATGTCCGCCAGTCCGGCGCTTCTTTCCCGCAGGGTGGCGACACCGAAAGCCCGGCCTGGCAAGAGTATTTTTTCCTTGCACCCAATGTGCGTTTTACACGCACGCCGGACTATGAGCCAAAGCACCGCCAACCGCAGGACGACGTTGCCGAGCAGGACGCACGGCAGGCGCTCCCGACACAGCAGGTCGGCCCTGGCGCCGTCATGCATCGCGGACCGGCACCGGCCGGGCCCGCTCAGCCGGCGCGTAGCGGGGAGACGGCGCAAGGCGTTGCGCCGGCGGCTCTAAAGGTGCCAGCAACGGCAGCCACGCGGCCGGCGCCCGTTGTCGGGAATGGCGCGCCGGTCAAAGCAGCCCCCGCTGAAAAAGCCCGGCGGCCCTATCTTTCGGATCATGCTTTCTTCGAGGGCTTGGCGCCGCTTCTGGTCGACGTGACGCCGGCCCGCCAAGTCAGCCCGGTCCCGCGTGCACCGGTCCCGGCTCCGCCGGTTGCCACCGCGCGGGCCGATGTCTCCGGACCGGCGATGGCCGATGTCACCGCCTTGTTCCGTGTCATCGAATGCCTTCCTGGCCAGGTTCCACCTGCCCTGCCGGACGTCTTTCCGGCCAACTCCAACAAGGTGGTGGTCGAGCCGGCCGTCCCGGCGGGCAGAGCCGCCCGGCTGGGTCGGACAACGGCCGCGACGGCGCCTGCCGCAGCCAGCGCCGCCCCGGCGCCACTTTTGCAACGCGTGGAGGAAACCGTTCCCGCCGTGCGTTCGCCGTCGCTGCCCATGGCCGGAAAGGTTGTGCAGCCGGTGACGGGCGAAGGCTACGCGCTTCCCTCGGAGGAGCTGCTGCAGCAGCCGCCGGAAGGGCAGGGCTTCTACATGTCGCAGGAGCGGCTTGAGCAGAATGCCGATCTCCTGGAAAGCGTGCTGGAGGATTTCGGCGTGCGCGGCGAAATCATCCATGTTCGCCCCGGCCCGGTCGTTACCCTCTATGAGTTCGAGCCGGCGCCGGGCGTCAAATCCTCCCGCGTGATTGGTCTCGCCGACGATATCGCTCGCTCCATGTCGGCGGTCTCGGCGCGCGTCGCCGTGGTGCCCGGCCGCAACGTCATCGGCATCGAGTTGCCGAACGAGACACGCGAGACCGTCTATTTCCGTGAACTGATCGAATCGCAGGGCTTCCGCAAGACCAGCTGCAAGCTGGCGCTTTGCCTTGGCAAGACGATCGGCGGCGAACCTGTCATCGCCGAGCTGGCGAAGATGCCGCATCTGCTCGTCGCCGGCACCACCGGATCCGGCAAGTCGGTCGCCATCAACACCATGATCCTGTCGCTGCTCTACCGGCTGAAGCCGGAAGAATGCCGGCTGATCATGGTCGACCCGAAGATGCTCGAGCTGTCGGTCTATGACGGCATCCCGCACCTTCTGACGCCCGTCGTCACCGATCCCAAGAAGGCGGTTACCGCGCTCAAATGGGCGGTGCGCGAGATGGAGGACCGCTATCGCAAGATGGCGCGGCTCGGCGTGCGCAACATCGACGGCTACAACGAGCGTGCGGCCCAAGCCCGCGACAAGGGCGAGAGGGTCGTCATGACCGTGCAGGCCGGCTTCGAGAAGGGCACCGGCGAACCGCTGTTCGAACAGCAGGAGATCGACCTAGCGCCGATGCCCTACATCGTCGTCATCGTCGACGAGATGGCCGACCTGATGATGGTCGCCGGCAAGGAGATCGAAGGCGCAATCCAGCGCCTGGCGCAGATGGCGCGCGCCGCCGGGATCCACCTGATCATGGCAACGCAGCGGCCCTCTGTCGACGTCATCACCGGCACGATCAAGGCCAACTTCCCGACCCGCATCTCCTTCCAGGTCACCTCGAAGATCGACAGCCGCACCATTTTGGGCGAGCAGGGTGCCGAGCAACTGCTCGGCCAGGGCGACATGCTGCACATGATGGGCGGCGGGCGCATCGCCCGCGTGCACGGCCCCTTTGTGTCCGACGCCGAGGTCGAGCATGTCGTGGCGCATCTGAAGGCGCAGGGCCGCCCCGAATATCTGGAGACCGTAACGGCCGACGAGGATGAAGAGGAAGAGGAAGACGACCAGGGAGCGGTCTTCGACAAGGGAGCCGTTGCCGCCGAGGACGGCGATTCCAGCTATGACGAGGCGGTCAAGGTGGTATTGCGCGACAAGAAATGTTCGACGTCCTACATCCAGCGCCGCCTTGGCATCGGCTACAACCGCGCCGCTTCACTGGTCGAGCGGATGGAGAAGGAGGGTCTGGTCGGCGCACCGAACCATGTCGGCAAGCGCGAGATCATGGCGGGCAAGCGCCCACCGGTAACCATCCCTGGGGATGACGGCACGGATCGATCGGCCCCTTGATCCGCAACGCATAAAAAAGGCCGGTTGCCCGGCCCTTTTTCGTATCGGGCATAAGCTCGCTCAGCCGATTTTCTGGCCGGTCTTTGCCCAGTCGGCGAGGAAGGCGGCAAGGCCCTTGTCGGTCAGCGGGTGATTGACCAGCGCCTTCAGGGTCGCGGGTGGCGCGGTGACGATATCGGCGCCGATGAGCGCCGCCTGCTTCACGTGGTTCACGGTGCGCACGGAAGCGGTCAGGATCTCGGTCTGGAAATCGTAATTGTCGTAGATCTGACGGATCTCCTGGATCACTTCCATGCCGTCAGAGCCGGTATCGTCGATGCGGCCGACGAAGGGCGAGATAAAGGAGGCGCCTGCCTTGGCGGCGAGCAGCGCCTGGTTGGCCGAGAAGCACAACGTGACGTTGACCATGCGGTTCATCTCGGTGCGGATCGTCTTGCAGGCCTTCAATCCGTCCAGCGTCAACGGCACCTTGATGGCGACATTCGGCGCGATCTTGGCCAGCACCTCGGCCTCGGCCATCATCTGCTTGTATTCGGTCGCCACGACTTCCGCGGAAACCGGCCCTTCGACGATGTCGCAAATCTGCTTGGTGACCTCGGCGATTTTGCCGCCCGATTTCAGGATCAGCGACGGGTTGGTGGTGACGCCGTCGAGCAACCCCAGATCGATCAGTTCACGGATTTCCTTGATATCGGCTGTGTCGGCAAAAAATTTCATGGCGGTCTCCTGACGATTTCGTGGCGCCTGCGAAGGCACGTTCAGCGTTGCCCTTTGATCTAGAGCAAAGTCGGGGCAAGGTCACGCCTCATGATCGAAGATTCGCCCTTTGTCGCAGCCGCACCGGTGCTGGTGCCGATGCCGGCCGAACGCCCCTACACCTATGCCGTGCCGGCCGGCATGCGTGTGGTGCCGGGTTCGATCGTGCGCGTGCCGCTCGGGCCGCGTCAGGTCGCGGGCATCGTCTGGGACGGCGTGGTCGAGCAGGTCGATGCCAGGAAATTGCGCCCGATCGAACAGGTTTTCGACTGTCCGCCGATCGATCGCGCTATGCGCCGCTTCGTCGACTGGGTGGCGCAATACACGCTGTCGGCTCCGGGCATGGTGGCGCGCATGCTGCTGCGTGCGCCGGAAGCTTTCGATCCCGAACCCTGGATCGAAGGACTGCAGCGGACGCTCGTCATGCCCGATCGGATGACGCATGCGAGGACGCGGGTGCTGGAGACGGCCGAAGGAGGGCTGGCCTGGACGCGCTCGGGGCTGGCGCATGCCGCCGGCGTGTCGTCGACGGTGATCGAGGGGCTGAAAGCGCAAGGCGTGTTCGAAACGGTGATGATCCCGCCGCGCCCGGTGGTGGCCGCACCCGACCCAAGCTATGCCGTGCCGGATCTGATGCCGGACCAGAACGACGCCGCGTCGATGCTGCGCGCCAATGTGGCGGCCGGCACGTTCAACGTCGCGCTGCTCGACGGCGTCACCGGATCCGGCAAGACGGAGGTCTATTTCGAGGCGGTGGCGGCCGCGCTCGATCAGGGAAAACAGGTGCTGATCCTGCTGCCGGAAATCGCGCTGACGCATGCTTTCCTCGAACGCTTCCAGCAGCGCTTCGGTGCCAAGCCGGGGGAATGGCATTCCGATCTGCCGCCCAGGATGCGCGAAAAAGTCTGGCGGCAAGTGGCGGAAGGGGGCGTGCGTGTCGTCGCCGGCGCACGCTCGGCGCTGTTCCTGCCGTTCAAGGAACTTGGCCTGATCGTGGTCGACGAGGAGCACGACCCGGCCTACAAGCAGGAAGACCGTGTCTTCTACAATGCGCGCGACATGGCTGTCGTGCGCGGGCATATTGGCAGCTTTCCGGTGGTGCTGGCGTCGGCGACGCCGTCGGTCGAGAGCCGGGTCAACGCAAGCCAGGGCCGCTATGCCAGGGCTGTTCTTTCCGCCCGCTTCGCTGAGGCGGCACTTCCCGATCTCAAGTCGATCGACATGCGCCGCGCGCCGCCGGCCCGTGGCGGCTTCCTGTCGCCGGTGCTGATCGACCATATGCGCAAGACGCTGGAGAAGCAGGAACAGTCGCTGCTGTTCCTCAACCGGCGCGGCTATGCGCCGCTGACGCTGTGCCGGGTCTGCGGCCACCGTTTCGGCTGCCCGGTGTGCTCGGCCTGGCTGGTCGAGCACCGCTTTCGCGGCCAGTTGGTGTGTCATCATTGCGGTCACAATGAGCGCCGTCCGGAAGCCTGCCCCGAATGCGGCACGCTCGACCACCTGGTCGCTTGCGGGCCGGGGGTCGAGCGCATCGCCGAAGAGGTCGTCACGCATTTCCCGGACGCGCGTACCATCGTGCTGTCGTCGGATATAATGGGGGGTGTACGACGGTTGCGGCTGGAACTGGAGGCTATAGCCAACGGCGAGGCCGATATCGTCATCGGCACGCAACTGGTCGCCAAGGGTCATAATTTCCCGAACATGACGCTGGTCGGCGTCGTCGATGCCGATCTGGGCCTTGCCAATGGCGATCCGCGCGCCGCCGAGCGCACCTTCCAGCTGCTCAGCCAGGTGACCGGCCGTGCCGGCCGCACCGGCAAGAAGAGCCTTGGCCTGCTGCAGACCTTCCAGCCCGACCATCCGGTGATGCGGGCGATCGTCTCCGGCGATGCCGAGTCTTTCTACCAGCGCGAGATTTCAGAGCGCGAACGCGCTGCCTTGCCGCCCTTCGGCCGGCTGGCAGGCGTCATCGTCAGCGCGGTGACGCGGGCGGAAGCGGAAGGCCATGCACGCGGCCTGCGCCGCTCCGCACCGGAGGCGCCGGATCTGTTCGTGCTCGGGCCGGCGGAAGCGCCATTATCGTTGCTCGGCGGTCGTCATCGCTTCCGCCTGCTGATCCAGGGCGAACGGCGCGCCGACATGCAGAGCTTCATCCGCACCATGCTGGCCAACGGGCCGAAACAGCGCGGCTCGGTTCGGGTGCAGGTGGACATCGACCCGCAGAGCTTTTTGTAGGAACACAAATTCAGCTACAGCTGCCTCGACGAGAGAAACGGAAGATCTCATGAAAACCCTCGGCCTGCTCGGCGGCATGAGCTGGGAATCGACCGCCATCTACTACCGCCTGCTCAACGAGATCGTGCGCGAGCGGCTGGGCGGTCTGCATTCGGCGAAGCTGCTGCTCTGGTCGTTCGATTTCGCCGAGATCGCCGACCGGCAGCATGATGGCGACTGGGACGGTGCCGGTGCGCTGCTGATCGATGCCGCACACAAACTTGAGGCCGGCGGTGCGGAGGGCCTGCTTCTGTGCACCAACACCATGCACAGACTGGCCGACCAGGTGCAGGCGGCTGTGTCGATCCCGCTGATCCATATCGCCGACGCCACCGCGGCCACGGTCAGGCAGGCCGGCCTGCGGCGGCCGGCGCTGCTGGCAACGCGGTTCACCATGGAGCAGGACTTCTACAAGGGCCGGCTTGCCGACAAATATGGCCTGTCGCCGGTGGTGCCGGATTCGGCCGGGCGCGACATGGTGCATCGCGTCATCTACGAGGAACTCTGTCAGGGCATCGTCACCGAAGCCTCGAAGGCGGCCTATGTCGCCGAGGCAAACCGCTTGCGCCGCGACGAAGCCGCCGACAGCCTGATCATGGGCTGCACCGAGATCACCATGCTCATCGGCCAGGATGATTTCGACATTCCGGTTTTCGACACGACGCGCATCCATGCCGGGGCGGCGGTGGAATTCGCACTCGGTTGATGCGCGTCTCCTAAAGTGGCTGAAGCCATCTGGCGCCGGTTCTTTCCTTCGCTAGAATGTCGGCGATTTTCAAAACAGGCATTTCGAGGGGACACGATGGATTTTGCGCTTCCATGGCCGACGAGCCAGGGCGAGTGGCTGGCCTGGTCGAGCGCGGTCTTCACCGTGCTGCTCGGTCTTCTGTTTTTCCTGGCGCCGGGGCTGGCGTTCCGTATCCTGCGCCTGCAGGCGAAACCCGAGAAGGCGGCGGCGATCGCCGAGGGGCGCGGCCGCATGTCGGGCTTCTATCTCGGAGTCGGCCTGTGCTGCATCCTGCTCGCGCAGCCGCTGGTCTACATGGCGCTCGGATTTTCCTGGCTGTTCACCGCCTTCGGCCGGCTGCTGTCGATGATGTCGGACGGCGCCAATACACCTTTCAATTGGGTTTCCATTGTGGTGGAATTGGCGCTCGCGGCCTTGCCGCTCGCCTTTGCCTTCGGCTTTGTGCCCTGAATCCTGGGGTATTCAGGCGCGCAGGACGCTGATCTTTCGCCGGATGCGACAATAGTGCCTGAAAACCATGCGGAACGACGCATTGCGGTCTTAAAATGCCTGTGCTAGACGGCAATCGACTTTCGGCCGGGGATAGCGGAAGCCGCGCCTCCGTGCTTGAAAAAATGCAGTAAGGTCAAAGATTTAGCCAGAGTTTTTGCTCGCGCCAACAATCTGCGGCCTGTCAGACAAGAGAAAAGACGGTCCGTGGCTCAATCGTCATCGCCAATCTCAGGTGTCGCAGAACGCTATGCCGGTTCGCTGTTCGAACTGGCATCGCAGGCAAATTCCGTGGCCAAGGTCGAGGCCGACCTCACCAGTTTCGAGGCCATGCTCGCGGGCAGTGCCGACCTGACCCGGCTGATCAACAGCCCGGTATTCTCCAGCGAGGACCAGGCCAAGGCCATCGGGGCGATCGCCGACAAGGCCGGCATCACCGGCCTGACCGGCAATTTCCTGCGCGTCGTCGCCAAGAACCGCCGCCTGTTCGCGGTGCCCGGCATGATCAAGGCGTTCCGCCAGATCGCCGCTGAACACCGTGGCGAGGCTGCCGCAGAGGTGACGTCGGCTCATGAGCTGACCGCAGCCCAGCAGACCGAACTCAAGGCGGCGCTGAAGGGCGTTGCCGGCAAGGACGTGACCATTTCCGTCACCGTCGATCCGTCGCTGCTCGGCGGGCTGGTGGTCAAGATGGGCTCGCGCCAGATCGATACGTCGCTCAAAACCAAACTCAATTCGCTCAAGCTTGCACTGAAAGAGGTCGGCTGATGGACATCCGCGCCGCGGAAATTTCCGCAATTCTGAAAGACCAGATCAAGAATTTCGGCAAGGAGGCCGAGGTCTCCGAAGTCGGACAGGTGCTGTCCGTCGGTGACGGTATCGCCCGCGTCTATGGCCTCGACAATGTCCAGGCCGGCGAAATGGTCGAATTCCCCGGCGGCATCCGCGGCATGGCGCTCAACCTCGAAGCCGACAATGTCGGCGTCGTCATCTTCGGTGCCGACCGCGACATCAAGGAAGGCGACATCGTCAAGCGCACCGGCGCCATCGTCGACGTTCCCGTCGGCCCCGGCCTGCTCGGCCGCGTCGTCGACGCGCTCGGCAACCCGATCGACGGCAAGGGCCCGATCAAGGCGACCGAACGCAAGCGTGTCGACGTCAAGGCGCCGGGCATCATTCCGCGCAAATCGGTCAACGAGCCGATGTCGACCGGCCTCAAGGCCATCGACGCGCTGATCCCGGTCGGCCGCGGCCAGCGCGAGCTGGTCATCGGTGACCGCCAGACCGGCAAGACCGCCATCATCCTCGATACGATGCTCAACCAGAAGTCGGTGCACGACAACGGCCCGGAAAAGGAAAAGCTCTACTGCGTCTACGTCGCCGTCGGCCAGAAGCGTTCGACCGTCGCGCAGTTCGTCAAGGTTCTGGAAGAGCGCGGCGCGCTCGAATACTCGATCATCATCGCCGCCACCGCTTCCGACCCGGCGCCGATGCAGTTCCTGGCGCCGTTCGCCGGCTGCACCATGGGCGAATATTTCCGCGACAACGGCATGCATGCGCTGATCAGCTATGACGATCTGTCGAAGCAGGCTGTCGCCTATCGCCAGATGTCGCTGTTGCTGCGCCGCCCGCCGGGCCGCGAAGCCTATCCCGGCGACGTCTTCTACCTGCACTCGCGCCTGCTCGAGCGCGCCGCCAAGCTCAACGACGATCTGGGTGGCGGATCGCTGACCGCCCTGCCGATCATCGAGACGCAGGCCAACGACGTGTCGGCCTATATCCCGACCAACGTGATCTCGATCACCGACGGCCAGATATTCCTCGAAACCAACCTGTTCTTCCAGGGCATCCGTCCGGCCGTCAACGTCGGCCTGTCGGTCAGCCGCGTCGGCTCGGCCGCGCAGATCAAGGCGATGAAGCAGGTCGCCGGCTCGATCAAGGGCGAGCTCGCGCAGTACCGCGAAATGGCTGCCTTCGCGCAGTTCGGCTCGGATCTCGACGCCGCCACGCAGCGCCTGCTCAACCGCGGATCGCGCCTGACCGAACTCCTGAAGCAGCCGCAGTTCTCGCCGCTGAAGACGGAAGAGCAGGTCGCGGTGATCTTTGCCGGCGTCAACGGCTATCTCGACAAGCTGCCGGTCAACCAGGTCGGCAAGTTCGAGCACGGCCTGCTCAGCCACATGCGTGCGGCGGGCAAGGACGTTCTCGACGCCATCCGCAAGGAAAAGGCGCTTTCGGACGATCTGCGCGCCAAGCTCAAGGCCGAGATCGACGCCTTCGCCAAGACCTTCGCCTAAGCGAAGCGCCAGTCCGGATGAGACAAGACGGGATCAGGTTTGAAGCATGCCTTCATTAAAAGACCTTCGTAACCGTATCGCCTCGGTCAAGGCGACGCAGAAGATCACCAAGGCGATGCAGATGGTCGCCGCGGCGAAGCTGCGCCGTGCGCAAGAGGCGGCGGAAGCGGCGCGCCCCTATTCGGAGCGCATGGGTTCCGTGCTGGCCAACATCACCCAGGCGATCGGCGGTGGCGGCGATGCCCCGGCGCTGATGACGGGCACCGGCAAGGACGCCGTGCATCTGCTCGTGGTCTGCACCGCCGAGCGCGGCCTGTGCGGCGGCTTCAATTCGCAGATCGCCCGTCTTGCCCGCGATCACATCCGCCGGCTTCTGGCCGACGGCAAGCAGGTCAAGATCATCTGCGTCGGCAAGAAGGGCTTCGACATCCTGCGCCGCGACTATGCATCGATGATCATCGACCGTGTCGATCTGCGCGAGGTCAAGACGCTCGGCTTCGTCAATGCCGACGCGATCGCCAAGAAGGTCATCCATCTCTTCAACGAGGGCGCCTTCGACATCTGCACGCTGTTCTATTCGCAGTTCAGGTCGGTGATCAGCCAGATCCCGACCGCGCAGCAGATCATCCCGGCCAGCGCCGCTTCGGCTCCAGCCGCGGCGGTGGATGGCGGCAGCGCCGTCTATGAATATGAGCCGGAGCCGGGCGAAATCCTCTCCGACCTCATCCCGCGCAACATCTCCGTGCAGGTTTTCCGGGCGCTGCTCGAAAACGCTGCCGGCGAAATGGGCGCCAAGATGAGCGCCATGGACAATGCGACGCGCAACGCCGGCGAGATGATCAACAAGCTGTCGATCACCTACAACCGCCAGCGGCAGGCGCAGATCACCAAGGAACTGATCGAAATCATTTCGGGCGCCGAGGCGCTCTAGGCGCGGTCCGCGGGTGACTGTCCCGCGAACCGGACCGCGTGAGAAACAAAGGACGAAAAGGGTAAAGACGATGGCGAAAGCAGCGACCCCCCAGAAGGCAACTCCGAAGGCGGCAGCCGCCAAGGCAGCAGCCCCCGTGAAAGCGGCCAGGGCTCCGGCAGCGGCGGCAAAGGCTGCTCCGGCCAAGGCAGCAGCGGCGCCGGCCAAGGCCGTGGCCGCCAAGACGCAGGCCGTGGCCACGAAAGCCACCGGCGTTGTCGGCAAGGTTCGCCAGGTCATCGGCGCCGTTGTCGACGTGCAGTTCGGCGATCACCTGCCGGCGATCCTGAATGCGCTCGAGACGACCAATGTCGGCAACCGCCTGGTGCTCGAAGTGGCCCAGCATCTGGGTGAAAACACCGTGCGCTGCATCGCGATGGACTCCACCGAAGGCCTGGTGCGCGGCCAGGAAGTGCGCGACACCGGCGCTCCGATCACCGTGCCGGTCGGCCCGGGCATGCTCGGCCGCATCATCAACGTCATCGGCGAGCCGGTCGACGAAGAAGGCCCGGTCGACGCAATCGAAATGCGCTCGATCCATCAGCCGGCTCCGACCTATGTCGAGCAGTCGACGGAAGCCCAGATCCTGATCACCGGCATCAAGGTGCTCGACCTCTTGGCGCCTTACGCCAAGGGCGGCAAGATCGGCCTGTTCGGCGGCGCCGGCGTCGGCAAGACCGTGCTGATCCAGGAACTGATCAACAACATCGCGAAGGCACATGGCGGCTATTCGGTGTTCGCCGGCGTCGGCGAGCGCACCCGCGAAGGCAACGATCTCTATCACGAGTTCATCGAATCCGGCGTCAACAAGAAGGGCGGCGGTGAAGGCTCCAAGGCAGCGCTGGTGTACGGCCAGATGAACGAGCCGCCGGGCGCGCGCGCCCGTGTCGGCCTGACCGGCCTGACGGTCGCCGAATATTTCCGCGACCAGGGCCAGGACGTGCTGTTCTTCGTCGACAACATCTTCCGCTTCACGCAGGCGGGTTCCGAAGTGTCGGCTCTGCTCGGCCGCATCCCGTCGGCCGTGGGCTACCAGCCGACGCTCGCCACCGACATGGGCGCGCTGCAGGAACGCATCACCACCACCACCAAGGGCTCGATCACCTCGGTGCAGGCGATCTACGTGCCGGCCGACGACTTGACCGATCCGGCGCCGGCGACCTCGTTCGCTCACCTTGACGCGACGACGACCCTCAACCGTTCGATCGCCGAGAAGGGCATCTATCCGGCCGTCGATCCGCTGGACTCGACCTCGCGCATGCTCGACCCGCTGGTCGTCGGCGACGAGCATTATGGCGTCGCCCGCCAGGTGCAGTCGATCCTCCAGCGCTACAAGTCGCTGCAGGACATCATCGCCATCCTGGGCATGGACGAGCTCTCGGAAGAGGACAAGCAGACCGTGGCCCGCGCCCGCAAGATCGAGCGCTTCCTGTCGCAGCCCTTCTTCGTCGCCGAAGTGTTCACCGGCGCGCCGGGCAAGCTGGTCGACCTCGCCGACACCATCAAGGGCTTCAAGGGCCTTTGCAACGGCGATTACGACCACCTGCCGGAAGCCGCCTTCTACATGGTCGGCGGCATCGAGGAAGCGGTCGAGAAGGCACAGCGCCTCGCGGCAGAAGCGGCGTAAATAAAGCGAATAGGGAGTAGTCAGTAGTCAGTAGTGAATAGCAGCTGGGCGAGTCGGATAGTTGTCTCTCGCCCTACTTCCTACTCACTATTCCCTACTCACTAAATTGACATGGCTGAAGCTTTCAAGTTCGAACTGGTTTCCCCGGAACGCCTGCTGGTTTCCGCCGAGGTCGAATCCGTCGTTATTCCAGGCGCCGAAGGCGAGATGACCGTCATGGCTCATCACGCACCGGTCATGACCACGATCAAGCCGGGTGTCGTCACGGTGAAGAGCGCCTCGGGCAGCGAAGAACGCTATGTCGTGTTCGGCGGCTTCGCCGACATCGTCCCGGCCGGCTGCACGCTGCTGGCGGAATCGGCTGTCGCGGTGAAGGATGTCGACCGCGCCGATCTCGCCCGCCGCATCCAGGAAGCCAGGGAAGATGCTGCCGACGCCAAGGACGACCAGGCGCGCAGCAAGGCCGAACAATTCCTTAGCCAGCTCACCACGCTGGAAGGCGCGATCCTGCCGGCCTGAAACGCGTCGCGGGACAACGGATTGAAAGCGGGGCATTGCCCCGCTTTTTTGTTTGTCGGGACATTATGGCGTGAGAGTTGATGTGGCGGCGGTGCCGGAGTTGCGCGACATCGGCAGGACAGAGGGGGCTCTGCGCCGCCGACATCAAGGTTCTGTACCGCTCGCGCATTACTGTCCTTCGGCTTCTATGCCGAGCGCGGCGAAGGCCAGCGTCGGACCGTCTCGTCGCAGGTGGACGAGATGGACGGCCACGAGTTCGATCAGCGTCTGGCGCTCGGCGTGATCCCGGGCGAAGCCGGCCATGTCAAACACCGCCGTCGCGGTTTCGTTCGCCGGCAGCTGCTGGTCCAAAAGCGCGGTCATCGGCGCATCGAGCGGATCGGTGAAATGGCCTTCCGGCAACGTCTTTCCGCGCGCCGCGCAGGCGGCGATCCAGGCAGCCACCACCAGCGTGAGATGGACCAGCTCGGTGCCGGCTTCGAGGCACTCGACAGCCGAGGCGATAATGCGCTGCGGCAGTTTCTGGCTGCCGTCATTGGCGATCTGCGCCGTGCGGTGGGCAAGTGCCGTGTTCGAAAAACGCTCGGCAAGCTCGGCGGTATAGGCTGATGGGTCGAGGCCGGCATCGTCCGGCAATGTTGTTATGGCCTCTTGCCATAGCGCGTCGACGAACCGCCGGATCGCCGGATCGGCGAAGGCACTGTCGACCGTCGCGTGGCCGCAGAGCAGGCCGAGATAGGCGATGCCCGAATGCGCGCCGTTGAGCAGCCTCAGCTTCATGTCCTCGAAGGGAGCGACATCCCCAACCATGGTGACGCCGAATTTTTCCCAGGTGGGACGGCCCATGGGGAAATCGTCCTCGATCACCCACTGGCGGAAGGGTTCCGTCATCACGGGCCAGGCGTCCTCAATACCAAGTTCGCCCGCTATCCGCGCCCTGTCGGCGTCGGTCGTGGCTGGCACAATGCGGTCGACCATGCTTGAGGGAAATGCGACGTGACTGGCGATGTGGTCGGCCATTCCGGCATTGCCCGCCGAACTGGCACTGCCATCGCGCAGCGTGGCGAATTCGATCAGCAGCCGGTGCAAGGTGGCGCCGTTGGCCGGCAGGTTATCGCAACAAAGCACGGTAAAGGGCGGGGTGCCAGCGCCCCGCCTCCGGGCGAGCGCTTCGGTCAGAAAACCATGCGCCGTCTTCGGTGTTCGCGGATTGGCCAGGTCGTGGACGATGTCGGCATGCGCTGCGTCCAATCCGCCGCCGGCCGCCCGCAAATAGGCTTTCTCGGTGATCGTCAGCGTCACGATGCGGGTACGCGGATCGGCCAGCACCGCCAGCACCGCTTCCGGGTCTTCCGGCGCCACCAGCAGCGAGCCGATCGAGCCGATGACATGCAGCTTCTCGCCGCCGCTGCCGCGCACAGCCAAGGTGTAGAGCCCGTCCTGCGGCGCCAGCGCGTCGCGCGTTTCCGCGCTGCGCAGCGACACGCCTGATATGCCCCAGTCCGTTTCTCCGGCCGCCAGGCATTCATCGATATAAGCGGCCTGGTGGGCGCGGTGAAAGGCGCCGACGCCCAGATGCACGATGCCCGGCGTGATTGCGCCACGATCATATCGAGGCGCGGCGACCTTGGCCGGCAATGCCTGCGCCGTGCGGTTGGAAAGGCGGCGGTCTGTCATCGGTGGGCACTCATCTCGTGGAACGGTTTGCGGGGTAACACTGACGGCGTCCGCCGACAATGCTCTGCTTTGCCTAGGAGTCATCATACAACAATCTGATTTTTGTATGTTGACATTATTTCTGACCGATCCTACCCATGGAGCCGGAGGATGGCCGTGGGACTGACCAATGCGGATTTGCTGTTTTCAGCCGAGGCGCGTCCGCTGTCGATCGCCCGCGCTCTCTATGCCGGCATCAAGGACCTGCCCATCATCAGCCCGCACGGCCATACCGACCCGCGCTGGTATGCGCTGAACGAGCCGTTCCCCGATCCCGCGCAACTGCTCATCGTGCCGGACCACTATATTTTTCGCATGCTGTTCAGTCAGGGCGTGCGGCTGGAGGCTCTCGGCGTGCCGACCCTTGATGGTGCGCCCGTCGAGACCGACGGCAGAGCTATCTGGCGGCTGTTCGCCGAACACTATTATCTCTTCCGCGGCACGCCGACCCGGTTGTGGTTCGACCATGTCCTTGCGCATCTGTTCGGCATCGAAGAGCCGTTGAGCGCCGCGACCGCCGACCGCCACTACGATACGATCGCAACGCTGCTGCAGTGGGAGAACTTCCGCCCTCGCGCGCTGTTCGAGCGCTTCAACATCGAGGTCATCGCGACCACCGAAGGCGCGCTCGACGATCTCAAATGGCACCAGATGATCCGCGACAGCGGCTGGGAGGGCCGTGTCGTCACCGCCTATCGGCCGGACGCCGTCGTCGATCCCGAATTCGAAGGCTTTTCGGCCAATCTCGATCGGCTCGGCGAGATCACCGGCTGCGACACCGGGACCTGGGCCGGTTATCTCGACGCACATCGCCAGCGGCGCGCCTTTTTCAAGAGCTTCGGCGCTACTTCGTCGGATCACGGTCATCCCACGGCGGAGACCGCCAATCTTTCCGATGCGGCGGCGCAGGAGCTGTTCAACCGGGTTCGCGCCGGCTCGCAGGATGAGCGCGAGCGAAAATTGTTTCGCGCGCAGATGCTGACCGAGATGGCCAAGATGAGCCGGGACGACGGGCTGGTCATGCAGATCCATCCCGGCTCCATGCGCAATCATTCGGCTTCCGCTTTCCAGAAATTCGGCAGGGACAAGGGTTTCGATATCCCGACCCGGACCGACTATGTGACCGCATTGAAGCCATTACTGGACTGCGTCGGGCTGGAGCGCGACCTGACCGTCATCCTGTTCACGCTGGATGAAACCAGCTACGCGCGCGAACTGGCGCCGCTGGCCGGCGTCTATCCAGCGCTGAAGCTCGGGCCGGCCTGGTGGTTCCACGACAGCCCGGAAGGCATGCGCCGGTTCCGCGAGATGACCACCGAGACCGCCGGCTTCTACAACACGGTCGGCTTCAACGACGACACGCGCGCCTTTCCGTCGATACCGGCCCGCCACGACGTGGCGCGGCGGGTCGACTGTGCGTTCCTGGCGCGTCTCGTCGCCGAGCACAGGCTGCGTGAGGACGAGGCGCATGAACTCGCGAAGGAGCTTGCCTACACGCTTGCCAAGAATGCGTACCGGCTCTGAGCCGGGCGTTTCGATTTTCAAAGGGAGGAAGTCATGTTGCATTTTTCGAAATTGACGGCGGCGGCGACATTCGCCATCGGTTCGCTGCTGATCGGCGCTGCCAACGCCGAAACCGTGCTGCGATCCTCGGATACCCATCCGGACGGCTACCCGACCGTCGAGGCGGTCAAGTACATGGGCGACCTGATCAAGCAGCGCACCGCCGGCCGCTATTCGATCGAGGTCTATCACTCGGCGCAGCTCGGCGAGGAAAAGGACACAATCGAGCAGACCCAGGCCGGCGTCATCGACCTCGACCGCGTCTCGATGGGACCGTTCAACGGCATCGTGCCGGAGACCGCCGTGCCGTCGCTGCCCTACATGTTCCGCTCCGTCGAGCACATGCGCCACGTCATGGACGGCGCTGTCGGCGACCAGATCCTGAAGGCGTTCGAGGCGCATGATCTCGTCGGCCTCGCCTTCTACGATTCCGGTGCTCGGTCCTTCTACAACACCAAGAAGGACATTACCTCGATGGCGGACATGAAAGGCATGAAGTTCCGCGTCATCCAGTCCGATGTGTTCGTCGACATGGTCAACGCGCTTGGCGCCAACGCCACGCCGATGGCCTATGGCGAAGTCTATTCGGCGCTGCAGACCGGCGTCATCGACGGCGCCGAAAACAACTGGCCGAGCTTCGAATCCGCCAAGCACTACGAAGTGGCCAAGCATTACACGATGGACGAACACCAGATCGTGCCGGAAGTGCTGGTCATGTCGAAGGCAAGCTGGGACAAGCTCTCGCCGGAAGACCAGGCGATCGTGCGCCAGGCAGCCAAGGACAGCGTCGTCAAGATGCGCGAACTGTGGGACGCGCAGGAGAAGAAGTCGCGCGGCATCGTCGAGGCCGCGGGCGTCAAGGTCAGCGAGATCGACAAACAGCCGCTGATCGACGCGATGAAGCCCGTCTACGACAAGTACTTGTCGACGCCCGAACTGAAGGACCTGGCCGCCCGCATACAGGCCGAGAAATGAACAGCAAGGGCAATGGATCGAGCAGCGCGGAGGCCCCCGCGCTGCCTTCGGACGTGTCGGCCATGCGAGGATTCTGGCTGGGTGCGGAGCGGGTCCTGTCAGGGCTTGCCAGGCTGGCGCTTTGGATCAGCGGCGCCGGCCTGACGCTGATGACGATCATCATCTTCTGGCAGGTCTTCTCGCGTTATGTGCTGAACCGTTCGCCGAGCTGGACGGAATCCTTCTCGGTTCTGCTGATGGGCTGGTTCATTTTTCTCGGCGCCGCCGTCGGCGTGCGCGAACGCACCCATCTCGGCTTCGACGTGCTGCTCTATGTCCTGCCTGTTTCGGCCAAGGCGGTACTGCGCAGCATTTCCGACCTTGTCGTGCTGGCCTTCGGCGCCGGCATGATCGTCTATGGCGTGCAATTGGCCAGGCTGACCTGGAACACGGTCATGCCGTCACTTGCCCTGCCGGGCGGCGTCAGCTTCCTGCCGGTCATCCTGGGTGGGGCGCTGGTCTGCCTGTTTTCGCTGGAACGGCTGGCCGGGCGCTTTGCCGGCCTGCCCGTCGACGCCGACATACATGCAACCGGCGAGGAGCCGTGAACCATGGCCCTGATCGTCCTCTTCGGCACCTTCGTGTTCCTGCTGGTCATCGGCACGCCGATCGCCTTCTGTCTCGGCGTTGCCAGCTTTGCCACGATCCTCACGCTTGGCTTGCCGCCGGTCGTGGTGTTCCAGCGGCTGAATTCCGGCGTCAGCGTCTTTTCGCTGATGGCCATCCCGTTCTTCATCTTCGCCGGAGACCTGATGGTGCGCGGTGGTATCGCCGCGCGGCTGGTCGCGCTGGCAGGCTCCCTGGTCGGTCATTTGCGCGGCGGCCTGGGGCAGGTCAACATCGCCGCATCGACAATGTTCGGTGGCATCTCCGGCTCGGCGGTGGCGGATGCGTCGGCGGTCGGCGGCCTGATGATCCCGCAGATGAAGGCGCGCGGCTACGGCGTCGACTATGCCGTCAACATCACCTCGGTCGGGGCCATCATCGCGCTTCTCATTCCACCGTCCCACAACATGATCATCTATTCGATCTCCGCCGGCGGCCGTATCTCGATCGCCGACCTGTTCACGGCTGGCGTGCTGCCGGGTCTGCTGCTGGCGCTGTCGCTGATGACAACGGCCTATTGGGTCGCCAGCCGCCGGGGATATCCGACAGAGCCCTTCGCCGGCTTCGGCCGGGCCTTGCAACTGCTTGTCGCGGCCATTCCCGGGCTCATCCTGATCGCCATCATCTTCGGCGGCGTCAGGTCCGGTGTCTTCACCGCGACCGAGAGTTCCTGCATCGCCATCGTCTACGCCTTCCTGGTGACGCTGATCATCTACCGCTCGATGAGCTGGGGCGACTTCGTCGCGGCGACGACGGCGTCGGTGCGCACCACGGCCATGGTGCTGATGATCATCGGCTGCGCGGCGGCCTTCGGCTGGTTGCTCGCCTATCTTAGGGTACCGGCGGCACTGGTCGCCTTTCTGCAGTCGGTGTCCGACAACAAGCTGGTGATCCTGCTGCTGATCAACGTCGTCCTGCTCATTCTCGGCACCTTCATGGACATGTCGCCGCTGATCATCATCACGACGCCGATCTTCCTGCCTGTCGTCATGGCCTATGGGGTCGATCCCGTGCATTTCGGCGTGATCCTCATCCTCAATCTCGGCATCGGGCTTTGCACGCCACCGGTCGGCGCTGTTCTGTTCGTCAGCTGCGCCATCGGGCGAATTCCGATCTGGACCGCGATGCGCTCGATCTGGCCATTCTACGGCGCCGCCTTCGCCGTGCTGATGCTTGTCACCTACGTGCCGGAAATCTCATTGTGGCTACCGGGCCTGTTCCATTAGAGCGGTTCGGCGATCGTTAGAATCGTTGAACCGCTCTAACTCTTTGTGTTTACGCAATTCCAGGCGGAAAGCCGCTATGCACTTTTCGTGGAATTGCACTAGGAGGTCACCGAGGTGTCCGATACCGCAAACGACCTCAGGGTCGAGAGAAAACCCAAGCTGTCGGAAACCGTCGTGGGGGCGATCCGCAAGCAGTTGCAGGCGGGCGAGATCCTGCCCGGCCACAAGCTGCCGACCGAGGGCCAGCTGACCGAAACCTTCGGCGTCAGCCGAACCGTCATCCGCGAGGCGCTGGCCAAGCTTGCCGCCGACGGTCTGGTCGAGCCGCGGCAGGGCGCCGGGGTGTTCGTCACAGAGCATATTTCGACCATGTTCGGGGCGCTCGCCGCCGACATGGGAGCCAAGGATTCGGTCGCGCTCAACGTGCTCGAGGTGCGGCTGGCGATCGAGATCGAATCGGCTGGGCTCGCTGCCATCCGTCGCAACGCCGCGCAGGAGGCGGCGATCCAGGAAGCCTTCTTCGAGTTCGAGCGGCTGCTGCTCGACAGCCAGCCGACCGGTCCGGCCGACCTCGCCTTCCATCGCGCCATCGCCAGCGCCACCAACAACCCCTTCTATGTCGAGATGCTCGACGTGCTCGGCCGGCGCGCCATTCCGTGCGACGTGACCTCGCCCTGGTCGACCGAACTGGCGCAGTCCGACAGCTACCAGCGCGGGCTGCAGCGCGAGCATCTGGTGATCCTGAACGCGATCACGGCGGGCGATGCCGAAGCCGCGCGCGAGGCGATGCGCACCCATCTCGGCGCCAGCCAGCAGCGTTACCGCGAGCGGCTGCAGGCGCGGCAGGCCTACTACGCCAGCTCGGTCAAGGCGGCCGCGGGCGAATGATCCACCGAAAGCCAGGACAGAAATGAGCCAGAACCACACCGACTACACATCGCGCTTCGCCATCGACCCGGCGGCGGCGGCCGCCATGGGAACGGATGAGCTGCGCCATAATTTCCATATCGAGGATCTCTTCCAGCCCGGGCGCATCAGCCTGACCTACACGCACTACGACCGCATGATCGTCGGCGGCGCCGTGCCTGCGGCAACGGCATTGCCACTGGAAGCGATCAAGCCGACCGGCACCAAGGGGTTTCTCGACCGGCGCGAATTGATCGCCGTCAACATCGGCGGTGCCGGCACGATCGAAGCCGGCGGCCAGTCCTTCGACCTGCGGGCGCGCGACATGCTCTATCTCGGCATGGGCACCGACACGGTTTCCTTCGCTTCTGCCGATAGGAACGACCCCGCCAAGTTCTATCTGCTCAGCGCCCCGGCGCATCAGGCTCATCCCAGCCGGCTGATCCGCCTCGATGACGCCAAGCGCCTCGATCTCGGCAGCAAGGAGGCCTGCAACGAGCGCTCGATCTTCCAGTTCATCCATGCCGGGGGAACAAAAACCTGCCAGCTCGTCGTCGGCATGACGCAGCTGGCGCCGGGCTCGATCTGGAACACCATGCCGTGCCATGTGCATGACCGGCGCATGGAGGCCTATCTCTATTTCGACCTGCCCGAGGCGGCCCGCGTCTTCCACTTCATGGGCGAGCCGGACGAGACACGCCACATCGTCATGCGCAACGAGGAGGCGGTGCTGTCGCCGGGCTGGTCGATCCACTCAGGCGCCGGCACGTCCAACTATGCCTTCATCTGGGCGATGGCCGGCGACAATGTCGACTACACCGATGTCGATCCGGTGGCGATGGACATGCTGCGGTGAGCGACCTCTCCGCCTTCAGCCTGGCCGGCAAGCGCATCCTGGTGACCGGCGCCAACACCGGCATCGGCCAAGGCATTGCCATCTCGGTCGCGCGCGCCGGTGGCGCCGTGATCGGCGTCGGCCGCTCATCGATGGACGACACCGCGAGCAAGGTCGGCGCGGCGGGCGGCCAATTCGAGGCGGTGAGCACCGATCTTGCCGACACGGCAGCAGTCGGACCGATGCTGGACCGCGTCTGGGATCAAAACGGTCCGATCGACGGGCTGGTCAACAATGCCGGCATCATCCGGCGCGCCGATGCCGTCGATCTCGGCGAAGCCGACTGGGACGACGTGATCGACGTCAATTTGAAGTCCGTCTTCCTGCTGTGTCAGTCCTTTGCGCGGCGCCTCCTTGCCGGTGGACGCCAGGGCAAGATCGTCAACATCGCCTCGGTGCTGAGTTTCCAGGGCGGCATCCGCGTCGCGTCCTACACGGCGTCCAAGCATGGCGTGCTCGGCATCACCAGACTGCTCGCCTGCGAGTGGGGGGCGAAGGGCATCAACGTCAATGGCATAGCGCCGGGCTATATCGACACCAACAACACGCAGGCGCTGCGCGCCGATCCCGACCGCAGCGCGGCCATCCTCGGGCGCATTCCCGCCGGCCGCTGGGGCGAGCCCGGAGACATTGGCGATGCTGCCGTCTTCCTGCTGGCGCCGGCCTCGAACTATATGCATGGCGCGGTGGTGCCGGTGGATGGGGGATGGCTGGCGCGATGAGGAGAAGACGATGACCGAGCCGAAGATTTTCGCGCATGCCGGCCAGGGTGCCTGGACGCCGACCCCCGACGGCAATCGCCGGCGGGTTCTCCTCTCCACCGACGAACTGATGATGGTCGAATTCGGTTTCGACAAGGGTGGTGTCGGCGCCTTGCACTCGCATCCGCATGTGCAGGCGAGCTATGTCGCCGAAGGCCGTTTTGAGGTGACCATCGGCGGCCGGACCGAAATCGTCGAGACCGGCGGCAGCTTCATCGTGCCGTCCGGCCTGGTGCACGGCGTCAAGGCGCTCGAGGCGGGGCGGCTGGTCGACAGTTTTACGCCGCACCGCGCCGATTTCCTCGCCTGACCGGGTCGCCGACGATTTCTCGGCCAACGAAAAACCCGCGCCTCCAGGGAAGCGCGGGTTGTTGCCTGGGCGCCAATGGCGCCGCGGTACTCAAAACATCACCGCAGAGTGCGAAAGCTGCCGCATCATGGTGAAGATAGACTTAATGCGCGTCAGGTGATGCGCCTGAGCAGGCCGAAAAGCCGTTCGAACGTCTTGCCGTAGGGCGGCCGCAGAAGGCTCCCTGCGCTCAACCGCGACTGCAGGAAGATCGGTTTCTCCTTGCTGAAGGTGCGGAAACCCCATTCGCCATGATAGGCGCCCATGCCGCTGGCGCCGACGCCGCCGAAGGGCTGGTTCTCCTGCACCAGATGCAGCATGCAGTCGTTGATGGTGACGCCGCCGGCGACCGTCTCGCGCAGGATGCGCTGGCGGTTGCCGCTGTCATCGCCGAACCAGTAGAGCGCCAGCGGCCGGTCGGCCTGGTTCACATAAGCGATCGCGTCGTCGAGCGTGGCGTATTCGACGATCGGCAGCACCGGGCCGAAAATCTCCTCGCGCATCAGCTTCAGGTCCGAGCCGGCGTTGCTGACCAGGGTCGGCGGAAGCTTCCGGCCCGCATTACCGAGGTCCTCGCCGGCCGGGTTTATCTCGGTGACATGGGCACCCGCGTCGCGGGCTTCCACGATCATGGCGCGCAGACGCTGGTAATGCCGATCGCTGATGATGGCGGTATAGTCGGGGTTGTCGCGCAGCGAGGGGTAGAGCCGCGCCATGGCGATTGCGAGCTTCGCGGCGACCGTACCTGCTTGTCCCTTCGGCACCAGCAAATAGTCCGGCGCGATGCAGGTCTGCCCGGCATTCAACAGCTTGCCATAGGCGACGCTGGCAACCGCGGTGCCGAGATCGCAGGAGGGGTCGAGGATCGCCGGCGACTTCCCGCCGAGTTCGAGCGTGACCGGGGTCAGGTTGGCGGCGGCGGCGATCGCAACCTGGCGTCCGACCGCCGTCGAACCGGTGAACAGCAGATGATCGAACGGCATCGAGACGAAGGCTTTCCCCGTATCGGCATCGCCGGCGATGACGCTGAGTTCATCCGGGGCGAAATGTTCGCCAGCCAGCCTGGTCAGCAGCCCGGAAAAAGCCGGCGTCAGTTCGGAAGGCTTGACCAGCACGCGGTTGCCGGCGGCAAGCGCGGCCGTAACCGGCGCGACGGCGAGCTGAAAAGGATAATTCCAGGGCGATACGATGCCGACGACCCCGAGCGGCTGCGGGACGAGGCGATTCCGGCCCGGCAGGAACGGCAAGGTGGTGGCAACGCGGCGCTCCCGCATCCAGGCGCCGACATGGGCGAGCGCATGGCGAATGCCGGCGCGCACGACGAACAGTTCGGCCAGGCGGGTTTCATGTGCCGAGCGGCCGCCGAAGTCGGCATCGATCGCAGCGCAGATTTCAGTCTCGTGCCGCTCGGTCAGCGCCAGCAGGCGCCTCAGCCGGTCCTTGCGGACGCCAAGGTCGGGAAAGGGTTGTGCCTTGAAGGCGGCGCGCTGCAGCCGGAACCGCTCGCCCAGCAAATCCTGTCTCACCTGCAGCATCGCGCCCTCCGTGGCGTATCGGCGAGGGCAAGCTTACATCGCAACGCGGCGGAATCCATCAGGAGTGCGTGTGCCGCTGGGGAAGGCGTCGCCGGCGGTGTTGCCGAGGGCATTGACAGGGCGGTTGTGATGGGATGAGCGGTGGGCTACTCCAAGGCCTCACAAGGAGTCGCCCTTGACCATCTTGCCCGATCTCTCCCGTACGCGAAACATCGCTTGCCGCCAGGCGGCTGTCTGATGCCGGCGCAGGCGGCGGGTATCAGGGCCGGGGATCCCAAGCGGCGCGTCCTGAAGGAGGTGTTCGGCTTCGACGATTTTCGCCCCGGCCAGGCCGACGTGATGGATACACTGCTTGGCGGGCGCCATGTGCTGGCCGTCATGCCGACGGGCGCGGGCAAATCGCTCTGCTACCAGGTTCCGGCGCTGGTTCTGGGCGGGCTCACCCTCGTCGTCTCGCCGCTGGTGGCTCTGATGCAGGACCAGGTCGCTGCGCTGCGGCTTGCCGGCGTGGCGGCCGATACGATCAATTCCTCGCTCGACCGCGAGGCGAATGTCGCGGCCTGGCGCCGTGTGGCATCTGGCCAGACGCGGCTGCTCTATCTGGCGCCGGAGCGGCTGATGACCGAGCGCATGCTGGACGCCCTTTCCAGGCTCCACGTCAGCCTGATCGCCATCGACGAGGCGCATTGCATCTCGCAATGGGGTCCGGCGTTCCGGCCCGAATATGAGGATCTGTCCCGGTTGCGAGGCATCTTTGCCAATGTGCCGATCATCGCGGTGACGGCGACGGCTGATGAGAGCACGCGTACCGACATCGCCGCCCGCCTGTTCGCCGAGCAGGTCGAAACGCTGGTGCTCGGTTTCGACCGGCCCAACATCAAGCTGGCCATCGCGCCCAAGCAGGACAGCAAGCGCCAGCTGCTCGGCTTCATCGAGCGCCATGCGGGCAAGAGCGGCATCATCTATTGCTTGTCGCGCAAGAAAACGGAAGAGATCGCGGCCTTTCTGAAGCGCAACGGCGTCACCGCGCTCGCTTACCACGCCGGCATGAGCAAGGAGGCGCGTGAAGCCAATCAAAACGCCTTCATGACCTTGTCCGGCGTCGTCATGGTGGCAACCATCGCGTTCGGCATGGGCATCGACAAGCCTGATGTCGCCTTTGTCTTCCACACCGATATGCCGGGCAGCCTGGAAGCCTATTATCAGGAAATCGGCCGTGCCGGCCGCGACGGACGCGAGGCCGAGGCGCATATGCTTTACGGCCTTGGCGACATCCGCATGCGCCGGCTGTTCATCGACGACGAGGATGCCTCGTCAGAGCACAAGAGGCGGTCACACCGCCGGCTCGACACGCTGATCGGCTATTGCGAGACGGCGCAATGCCGCCGCCAGGTGCTGCTCGGCTATTTCGGCGAAGAGGCCCAGGCCTGCGGCAATTGCGACAACTGCCTCGACCAGGCGCCGCGCGCCGATGGCAGTGCCGAAGCGCGGAAGATCCTGGCGGCGGTCGCAGAGAGCGGCGAGCGCTTCGGCGCGGGCCATGTCATCGATATCCTGCTTGGCCACGAGACCGAGAAGGTGCTGGCGAGGGCTCATCAAACACTCAGCAGTTTCGGCACCGGCGCCGCGCACAGAAAGACAGTGTGGCTGTCGCTGGTCCGGCAACTGGTGGCCGGCGGGTTCCTGATGCCGGATCCCGAGGGCCATGGCGGTCTCGCCATCTCCGAAAGCGGCCGCGCGCTCGGCCGTGGCGAGATTGCATTCCAGTATCGCGTCGAGACGCGGGACCCTCTGGCGCGCGGCAGGAAGCGTTCCGGGGAAGGCGCCGCCGCCGGAGCCGAGGGCGTCGATGCTTCGCTGCTGGCGGCGCTCAAGTCGCTGCGGCTACGGCTCGCCAAGGAGCGACAGGTGCCGGCCTATGTGGTGTTTTCCGACCGCACGCTCATCGACATGGCCGACCGCCGCCCGCGCGACCTCGACGCCTTTGCCGAAGTGAATGGCGTGGGAGGGGCCAAGCTCAAGGAGTTCGGCGCGGTTTTCCTGGCCGCGATCGCCGCGCAACAGCCTGATTGAAAGCTTGATGGCGAGCGGTAGGGCTGATCAGGCTGGTCGAATGAGCAGTAAAAGCCAGGTCATCAAAGTTGGGAGCGCAGCCTGCTGGCCAGCCAGTCTGAAATTTTTTCCCGCAGGGGACGCGCTTCCCATTCGGCCAGGGTAACTTGCCGGGACCTCCCAAGGTCCTGGTTGAACAGGTCGATCTGCGTGTTCGCGAAATCCCTGCCGTAGACGTTCAGACTGGCTTCATCGTTCAGCCGCAAGGAGCGTTCGTCCAGATTGGTGGAACCAAAGCTCGTCCAGATGTCGTCAACGATCAGCAGCTTGGGATGATACATGGTGGGTTGAAACTCGTAGATACGCACTCCAGCCCTAAGCAAGTCGCCCCAGAAATAGCGCGAGCCCTTCCGAACCAAAGGCACGTCGGTGAGCGCGTTCGGAACGATCACATCGACAGACACGCCTCGCTTCCTGGCGTCCAGGATCTGCTGGAGGGCGATGTCGTCGGGGACGAAATAGGCCATTCCGATTCGCAGGTGATCCCTCGCGGCGGCTATCGCGGCCAGCATCATCAATTCCATGTTCTCCGAGCCATTTGGCTGCGAAGAAAGTATCAGCTGGGCGCCGAGCGACCCCGCCGGTTCGGGCGGAGGGTAGAACTTCCGACCCTGCAATGTCTCACCGGTCGTCTCCAACCAATTTTCGGCAAAGGCTGCCTGGAAAGCAGGCACGGCGGTCCCTTCGATCCGATAGTGCGTATCGCGCCATTCATCCGGATTGCGCGCGTCTCCCCGCCATTTGTCGGCGATGCCGACGCCGCCCGTAAAGGCCACCCGTCCGTCGACGATGAGCAGTTTGCGATGGGTCCGGTTGTTCACGCGGTCCAACGTATACCAATGGATCGGCCGGTAGCGCTGGAACCTCACGCCGGCTCCTGTCATGATGTGGATCAGGTTTTCGTCGAAAGGCAGGCTGCCGACCCAGTCGACAAGCACGCGGACCTCCACACCTTGCCGCGCCTTGGCCGCCAATGCTCGTGCGAATTCATATCCAACAGCCCCAGACCAATAGATATAGGTTTCAAAATCGATGGTGGACCGGGCCGCGCCGATTGCCCGGAGCATCGAAGGAAAAATCTCGTCGCCGTTCACAAGGGTCTGCACCGCGTTCGCGTCGGACATCTGTCCCAGCGAGTAGCTGCTCATCGACCTCGCGAACTGCGGATCCGATGCGTCGAAGCGATGCGGGACAATCGTCCGCAAAACCCGCGGTTCAGGGGTCAGGTTTATGGCAGCCAACGTGGCCAGACCGGCGACAACCGCAACGGCCACATAGCTTAATCCCTTGAGCAGCGGGCTGAATTTTCGACCCAACCGCGTTGGCTTCGCGCCCCTCAGGAACGCCACGAGACCGGCAGCGCGCATGTCAGTCGCCCTGCTGCTTGCGATCGCGATGTTTCTCGATGTCCTCGGGCTCTTCATCGTCGATGCGGGTGATGGTCGAAGCCGAACTGTTTGATCTCAGCATTTCGTCCAACTTGGCATGAATGGCCTGGGTATCGCGATGTTCAGCCCGCTGAATGAAGAGCGTCATGGCCCAGGTGAGGAGCGTGGCCGCGCCATGCCAGTTCAAGCTTTGCCGGTCGAAAACGATCCAGAAGATCGCATAGGCCAGCAGGACCAGGAATGCTGCCGGACGAGAGGTCCACGTGCCGATCGAGGTGAGCGCGCCGGTAATGGGGTGATTCGCCATCAGCAGGAACTTTCCACGGTAACGCAGGTTCCCGCGAGCGCGTCGGCGAAGGCTGCCGTGCGGCACAGTTGTCTGCAGAAAGCGCCGTCAGCCCCTGACCATCCGTCTGGGTTGGGCGTTGTCTCGAACGGCCGCAGCGTCAGAGGCTGCAATGGGAGCCTTGCGATCGCGGGCCTGTCTCGGAGCGCCGCAGCGTCGGGACGTCGTCAAGCAGGCAGCCCGGCGAGTACTGCGCCAATACCCTTTCCAGACGCGCGAGAAGGACTTTCCTCGACTTTATCTCGTACCCCAACCGCAATGTGCCTCCCATGCTTTTGCGGTTGGTGGTCAACTCCTGCTGGAGGATGCCGATGCGGATGCGTACCTCATCGGCCTGTGCTCGAAGTGCTGCCTTGATTGGCCCTCGACCTTGCATGCTGAACTCGATCTCCCCTGGAAACGGATATCGAACTTGAGGGACATGCTTTGGTTCCTCGGCATCGCTTCTTATTTTCCGACCCGCGACAGCCGGTCGCGTCCCGCCGCACGCATGTCAGCGCCTGTCGGCGATCATTATCGCCGAGGATGGGGACGAACCCGCGAATTGGCGGTAGCCGATGCCGCCGGCATTTTCTATTTGGGGGAATGGCGGAGAGGGAGACCGCTAAACCCCTGTCCGCCGTTGATTTCGCTCGTCCAATATCTTCTATGTTTTCAACGCTGTCGATGATGTACGTGTCTTCCATTGTTCGCCGGTGTTCGCTAACATCCCTAACCTGAGTTGGGGACAAAGTTAGGGACTGGTAATGGCGCGACCGCTAAATAAGCTGACTGACACCGAATGCAAGGCTGTGTTGAGGCCGGGCCGTCACGGCGATGGCGGGGGGCTCTATCTCGATGTGAAACCCACCGGCGCAAAGTCATGGGTTTTTGTCTGGACGGCAAACATCGTGAAGGACGGGAAGCAAACGCGGCGCTGGAAAGAGATGGGGCTGGGTGCTTATCCAGCAGTGAAGCTCGCGACCGCCCGCAAACTCGCGGCGGAACACCGCGAGGGGGTCGCGCATGGCCGAGACCCGATTGCCGAGCGCCGGAAGGAAGCGGAGCCCACGTTCGGCGAATGTGTCGACAAATTTTTAGGCACGATGGAAAGCCAGTGGCGCAACGCTAAGCACCAGGCGCAATGGCGAATGACGCTAACTGACTATGCCGCGTCAATCACCGCTATGAAGGTCTCCTCAATCACCACCGATGACGTCTTGCGAGTGCTCAATCCCATCTGGCAATCGAAGGCCGAGACCGCCAGCCGCCTTCGTGGCCGCATCGAGCGCGTACTCACCTTCGCTAAGGGCAAGGGGTGGCGATCTGGAGAGAACCCCGCCACCTGGCGAGGCCATTTGGACGGCGTCCTACCGGTGCGCAATCGGCTCACGCGCGGCCATCACAAAGCCATGCGCTATGTCGACGTTCCCGCATTCGTCCAGCGGTTACGCGGGCACGATGCCATGTCCGCGAGGGCGTTGGAGTTCCTTATTCTTACTGCCGCTCGCTCCGGTGAAGTGCTGAACGCGACATGGCGTGAGTTCGATTTCGACGCGGCCCTCTGGACTGTCCCGGCCAGCCGCATGAAGGCCGGTAAGGAGCATCGCGTCCCGCTATCTAAGCCGGCGGTGGTGATCGCCAAGGCGCTCCATGAAGTCCGTATTTCGGAATACGTGTTCCCTGGCCATGCGAGGGGGCGGCCGCTGTCCAATATGGCGTTTGCGAAGCTGATAGAGCGGATGAAGGTCGAGGGCGTGACGCCGCATGGTTTTCGCTCCGCCTTCCGCGATTGGGCAGGTGATGCGACACATTTCCCGCGCGACGTCGCGGAGCAGGCGCTGGCTCACCGCGTTGGCGACGCCACCGAACGGGCGTACCGACGAAGCGATGCCCTCGAAAAGCGGCGCAAGCTTATGGATGCGTGGGCCAGTTATTGCACGGTGGTCCGCAGCGGGAACGTCGTGAAATTGGAAAGCAAGAAGAGCGCATGATCCAGGCGTTTGAAGGTAACTGCGGTGGCCAGATGGATATCCTCTACACCGACGAGCAAGTGCGAGCCGCCATCGCTCGCCACAGGGCGAACGTCCGCGCCGCTTGCGAGATAGTAATCGAAGAGAACGATCCGGACGATTGGCTGGCGGTCGAGGGCGCAAAGGCGACCCTTGCCGAACTCGATCGGATGGAGCGGCGATCGATGCAAGGATAGGACTGCATGCGGCGATGCCCCCGCTGTCCACAGAGGTTATTATGCGCTCCTGGAAAATCCTAATCCTCTGAAATTGAAGGCACTTATTTATCCGTTTGGCCTAAATTTAGGCCATTACTTAGATACACTGAGGCTGACAAAATATTTTGTCTCTAAACAAGTAGTGTTGTTTTCAACGGACCCCGATATATTGCGGCGGTGATTTGCGGACGACCGTGCACGAAGAGCACGGTTCCGCTGAAACCAACGCAGCCGTGATGGGGTGAAAAGTGAATTTGTTCGAAGCCTATATAGACCGTGCCGTGCTGACCGTCCCGGAGGCGGCGCGGTGGGGAGGTGTCTGCCGGACCAAGCTGTACGGGGAGATCAGCTCTGGTCGCCTACGTCCGACGAAAATCGGGCGGAAGACCGTCTTTCGAAAGGAAGACCTATTGATGTGGCGCGACGGCCTGCCGCGTGGAGGCAACCATGCGGCCTGATCAGTCACATGTCATCAAAGGTGCTCTCCCGGTGATCGCGGCGGGAAAAAGCGGCTGTCGCGAGGAAAGCGAAAACTATCCGGCCGTTGTCGTCAAGCTCAACGCCGGCTGGCGCGTCATTGAGTGCAGGGACGGCATCCAATGGATTTTGCAGCGCCTCGCCGGAAAGAGGCATGGACAGGCGCGGTGGGAGGGGCGGAGCTACTGCCGGACCCGGCAAGCGCTTTTGCGCCTCATCCATAGGTGCTGCGGACCGGTGGGAATTGCCGAACTCGCGGTGGTCGAGGCTCTGCCTAATTGGGTCGATGGATCAGGCGTGAAGAACCGTCCATGTCTCTTGGGTGGCAACTCGGACCCTGCCGTGGAACGGGGCACCGCTCGGAGTGACCTGATTGCCGCTGTGCCGAGCAACAACGACGCCGAAGAGCATGCAGCATAGATGTCCCGGAGGAGCAGTATCTCCGGCTTGTTCGCGAAGCTGGCCAGGCAGGATCGGCCGTATTTTCGATCACTTTCGGTGTCGGCGCGGTGGGCCTGCGTCGAGCTAACCTGGGACTACTGGACCGACCGTTGCAACCCGTTGACGATTTCGGAGCGGGGTCTCGCTGACTTGCTTGGTTGCCACCGCAACACGGCAAGAAGCGTGCTGCGGGAACTCTGCGAGGGCCGCTTTCTTGTGCAAGAGCGACGAGGGGCGACTAGTGGTGCGAAAAAAGCGCGCGCTGCTATTTACAGGATGACATGGCTGGAGATCGACGAGATGCCAGGGACCGAGACATTCGACTATCGGAAGAAAACCGATCCCACACCTCCCGCATCAGCCGCACATGAAATGTACCAACAACGGCACGAAAATTGGACCGTTGAGTTGGTTGCGAAGGGAGCATCCGAAACAAGCCTCAACCTCAGGCAGAGCAAGGGGTTGAGAGCGGCGGGAACAAGCTCATCCGAGCCCGAGCCGCAGCCGACGTACTCTTCAGTAGTATCTCTTACGGAAAGAAACTCGCAGACGTCAAGCCTTTAAAGAAGCGGCCGGCAGCGAGGCACATTGCCAACGTTAAGACCCATGACCGGAGCAGTCGCTACCTCCGCATGATAGCACTCGACGTTCTCTGTTGGATCGCGGCAATCCCGCTTTGCCCCATGGCCTAAACACGGTAATGAAATGGTTACCAAAAAAAATTGGAGAAGCGCGTTGGCCACGGGACTATCAAAGAACGAAAAGCTGGGAAAAGACGCAATCACGGCAGCCAGCCCTCATCGCGATCCGCACCCACTGCCGGCCGGAAACGCGACGCCCGTGTTGGAATATGCAAACCGGCTTTCGAAGGGGGACATGGCCAAGCGGCTAGACGCGTCGTTTCAAACCGTTGCGAAGAATGGGATTTCCAAACCAGCGACAATCAAGCCGAACAGCTTGGTGCTTTCCGACAACTTGTTTGCCCTGCACGATATGGCCGCATCGGGTCAGCGGGTCACGCTTTTCTATCTTGATCCGCCATACAATACCGGGATGGACTTCCATTCTCGTGGCCTTGAGCACTCGTACAACGATGATCGCGATGTGGCCGTCTATGTCGAAATAATGCGCCGCCGACTTTTCATGATGCGGGAGGTTATGACAGACAATGGGTCAATTTACGTCCATATTGGCCATCAAATGCTCTTTCACCTGAAAATGGTGATGGATGAAATTTTTGGACCGGAGAATTTCCGGAACATGATTACGCGCCGCAAATGCAGCAGCAAGAATTTCACAAAGCACCAGTTTGCGAACCTCAACGACTATATCCTGTTCTACACAAAGTCTGACGATTACACTTGGAACCAACCAGGCGAGAGGCCCGACGAAGAGTGGATCGCTAAGGAGTACCCCAAGAAAGACGAGAGAGGACGCTACAAGCTCGTGCCAATCCACGCACCAGGTACCCGTGGTGGCGCGACCGGGGGGATGTGGCGAGGCCAAATGCCTCCGCCCGGTAAGCACTGGCAGTACACCCCAGACCGGCTCGAAGATATGGACAAGGCGGGTGAGATACGTTGGTCCCGTACGGGAAATCCCAGGCGCAAAGTCTATCTTACCGACGAGAAGCAGGTGCCTTACACCGACTACTGGAACGATTTCCGCGATGCTCACCATCAGAGTATCCCGATTACCGGATATCCGACCGAGAAGAATTTTGACATGCTGAGAATGATCGTCGGGGCGAGCAGCAATCCAGGGGACCTTGTGGTTGATCCCTTTTGTGGTTCAGGAACCACATTGCACGCCGCCCAGGAACTGGGCAGACGCTGGATCGGGATCGATCAATCCTTCACGGCAGTGAAAACTGCCATCAAGCGTTTCCGTCACGGCGTCGAGGCAATGGGCGACTTCGTCGACAGGAAAAAGGGTGGGGCGGGTCAGATAATTGATCTGTTTGGCAGTCGGGATGCCGACGAGCTTGCCCGTAAGACGCCTAGAAAAGAGACCAACTTCGACTTCGACTTTATGGTCGACGAAGAACTGCTCAACACGTACCCGACCGAAATAGCTGGCTTGGCATCAGGTTGATGCCACTCGCATAAGCCAGTCCGCAGTAACGCGCTGATCTGCGAGTTTCATCGTCGTGACCCGGACGTTGCCCTCCCATTCGCCGTCCAGGTCGACGGCGGCGCGCCACGTGTCGCCATGTGCCAGTCCTGGGCCATCGGCCAGGAACACAATCCGTATCTGGTCGCCGCTCTTCTCGCAGTATTCCCGAGCCTTCGCGACCTTGTAGGCGTTACCCCCGGTGCGATCGTCGGATTGTGCGCCGCCACGGGTTGCGTCGTAGCGGGCGAAACCGACAGCCAAGACCTCCCTGGTTTTTGCTTTCCGGATAACAAAGTCGCAGGGATATTCGCCGACAAAACCTCTGAGAACGGTTGAGAGTTCGATGTCTCTCCCCGCGCCCCGTGGTCCCTCGATAGTCATCAAATTCTCGAACTCGGTTTCGAACCAGTCGAAGAACAAACCCGTCAGAGAATAGCCGATTTGGCCACGCGTATCGTACTCGCCAATCAGTGCGGCTAACGCACCTTTCCCTTCGGGAGAAAGGGCGGCAAACTGCTTCTTGAGAAGCTCGATCGGCTTGAAGGTTGCGCCATAGTTATCAATGAGAGATTTTGTAGGCACGGAACTGACCTTCTTGGCCATTTCGGTGTCAATTACCGGTGCTACCGCGCGGCGGAACATTTTAAGCAGTGCCATGCGCTTCTTGCCGGTGAACTCGCTGCTGCGAATGCGTTCCAGTAGTTCCCCGCTGGTAGCGACCTCTCGGACCAGTTTCGAGAAGTCCTCAATAGCGTCTTTGTATTTCGCCAGTGTGACCTCAAGAATTTCTGGAAAGCGGGTGGCCTTATCAATAGCCATGACGACCGAGTTGGGGTCTTTGATGTTGCTAAGAAACTTATCTTGGGCCACTTGCGGTCCTTCGCGACTTGATCCGATCCAGACGCAACTAAGGGGCAAGTCGGTTAACGACGCGTTAACCCTAAAAAAACTTGTCAGAAAAAGGTAGAAACGGGAAGGCAGGCACTTGGCAAACTGACCTCTTGGACGGTGGGAGGCATTTGCGGAGGTGCGTCTTCCGGGGTCCCGCTTGATCTCGGTAGCGCTACGTCGGAACAGGCGACAAGAGCGCCAAACGAGATCATTTTTAATTTGGATTAAGGATCGCGGCCGCGTCCCTGTTTTATCCTTGTCAGTCAGATGCTTATGTGGATTGTCGGTCTGCCGAAAATTCGGAGTTTCGAACTGAAGATAGCCTCTCGTGACATTGCTGCTTCCACCCTTCCAGGTGCGGGTAGCCAGAGCGCTATGTTAGGGATAAAGTTAGGGTCGCCCGAGCGACCCTGAAAGGTTTCGCTTAAAAAACAAACCCTTGATCTGTGGTGATGGCGGAGAGGGAGGGATTCGAACCCCCGATGGGCTTGCACCCATGCCGCATTTCGAGTGCGGTGCATTCGACCACTCTGCCACCTCTCCGCGGTCATGGTCGGCCGTTGCCGGCGCGGCGCACTAGATAACGGCTGAACGGGCAGGTTACAAGGCCAAATCCACCGGAAATTCAGCTTCCTGTACGGGCCTCGTTCGGAGTGCCACGCTCCGTCCTCGGCAGGAGTCTGGCCCGCATGGCAGGGAACCCCGCCCGTTTGCCTTGACTCCCACGCAACCTTCGGTTAGGGACAGCGCGCAATCGGCGTGGAGGGTTCTTCCACGCCGCTTGTTTTTTGAACCCGCAGACTGACAAAAAGACGGCCGAACCGCCAGAGGCGGTTCATCAAGGCCGACCGAACAGCGAAAGGCAAAAAATGTTCGCAGTCATTAAAACGGGCGGTAAGCAGTATCGCGTTGCCGCCAACGATCTCCTGAAGATCGAAAAAGTCGAAGCCAATGTCGGCGACATCGTCGAGATCGGCCACGTGCTCGCTCATGGCGAGGGCGAGAATGTCACGTTCGGCGCGCCGTTCGTCGATGGCGCCCTGGTGACCGCCGAAGTCGTCGAGCAGGGCAAGAACCGCACGGTCATCGCTTTCAAGAAGCGTCGCCGCCAGAATTCGCGCCGCAAGATCGGCCATCGCCAGCTTTTGACCACCGTGCGGATCTCCGAGATCCTGCTGGGTGGCGCCAAGCCCGCCAAGAAGGCGGCCGTCAAGGCGGAAGCCAAGGCTGAGGTCGCTCCCGAGGCCGCGCCGAAGGAAGCCAAGGCCAAGAAGGACGCCGCCCCCAAGGAAGACGCGAGGGCCGAGGCCGTCGCCGCGCCGCTGTTCAAGGCGCCGAAGGGCGAGCCGGACGACCTGACCGTGATCAAGGGCATCGGCCCGGTCGCCGCCAAGGATCTCGCCGAGCAGGGCATCATCACCTTCGCGCAGCTCGCCAAGCTGACCGAGAAGGACGTTGCCAAGATCGACGAGAACATGCCGTTCAGCGCCGACCAGATCAAGGACTGGCGCGAGCAGGCCAAGGAGCTGGCCAAGAAGTAAGGCGAACCGGCGCGAAACGTCGCCGGATCGGACTTGAAACGGAACGCGAACGCGTTCATAAGACCATTCAAGCGCCCATGGGCGCATCGGAGTTAGTTAGATGGCACACAAGAAAGCTGGCGGCTCGTCGCGCAACGGTCGCGACTCGCATTCCAAGCGTCTGGGCGTGAAGAAGTTCGGCGGCGAAGCCGTCATCCCGGGCAACATCATCATTCGTCAACGCGGCACCACCTGGCATCCCGGCGTCAATGTCGGCATGGGCACGGACCACACCCTTTTCGCGCTCGAAACCGGCGCCGTGACGTTCAACAAAAAAGCCAACGGCCGAACCTACGTATCGGTCAACCCGATTACCAAAGCCGCGGAGTAGCCGGTTCCGCACTAGAACACCGGCGCCCATCTCGGGACCGGTGTCTGGCAAAACCAGGAAAAGGATCAGGGGAGATGGGTTTCCATCTCCCCTTTTTCTTGTGCCTGGAGGACTTCAAATGGTTGCCGAAGCGGAAGATTCAGAAGACGAAAGTTACGCGATAGATTGCCCGGTGCTGGTCACCGAGCGGCTGGTGATGCGCGCTCCCGATGAGCGGGATATCGCGCAACTGGTCGAACTTGCCGACAACCGTCACGTTGCCGAGATGCTGGCGCGCATGCCGCACCCCTATGGGGAGGCCGAGGGACGTGCTTTCCTCGCCATGACCAAGGCGCGGCGCGCCGGCATCGCCTATGCCTTGACGCTGGCCGGCACCGACACTTTCGTCGGCTGCGCCGGGCTGAACACCACCGATCGCGGCCTTGAGCTCGGCTACTGGATCGGCGAGCCCTACTGGAAGAAGGGCTACGCCACGGAAGCCGCGCACGCGCTGGTCGACCTCGCCTTCCAGAAGACGTCGATCCAGGTGCTGCAGGCCTCGACCAGGGTCATCAATCCGGCTTCACGCCGCGTCATCCACAAATGCGGCTTCCAATATGCCGGCCAGGGCATGCTGAATTCGATCGTCGCCGGCCAGGTGCCGGTCGAACGTTATCGGCTCGACAGGAAAACCTGGACGAGCCTGCGCAATTGGATCCACTTCTAGGTGCGTCGATGTTCAGGTGGGGCCGGCCTGACCTGAATATCGGCACACCTTGGCGCGTGGGGCGGAACAGGACAAATCAGCTGGGGACCAGACTTGGGCCTAGCCCAGTTCGACCCAGACCGGCCGGTGGTCGGAACCGACTGACTGTCTATCGACCCACAGGCGCTTCAGCGACCGGGCAAGCGAGGCGCTGGTGAAGATATAGTCGATGCGCTTGTGGCGGCTGGCGTTGGTGGGGTCGTTGGGATCGACCCAGGAGACGAGATCGTCGCCGGCGACATCGAGGCGCAGGGCGGCATCGACGGCGAAGTCGGCGGTCAGCGGCATGCCGAATTCATGGTCCGGCCGGCCGGCGAGTTCGACATATTCGGGCGAGCCGGCCAGCATGTTGAAATCGCCCATGCCGACAAAGGCTTCCGGATGCGGCAGTTCCGGCAGGCCGATCTCGGCGACGCCGGACAGCGCACCGCCTTCGAGCGCATAGTTCAACAGGCGCTGGCGCAGGAACTGGATCTGGCTGGCGCGTTCGACCGGGCTGCGGTGATCGAGATGGATGGAATAGAAGCGGATGAAACCAAGCGGCGTCTCGATCAGGGCTTCCAGCGCGCCGCGCTGGAAGTTCATCATCTCGAAGCTGCGGCTGCGCGGCAGAAGCAGGTTGCGCGACAGATGAATGGGTGTTTTCGACAAGACCATGTTGCCGAGCTGGAAGGTCGTGGTGATGGCGCGGCCGTCCTCGATGCGCGAGCCGATATTGGCCTCGAAATTGCTGCCATAGACGGCGAAATAATCGGGCAGCGCCTCGCCGATCTCGGCCACCATGTCGCGGCTGCCGTTCCGGGGATTGTTGCGGGTGACCTCCTGCAGCGCGATTACGTCGGCGCCGCGCACCGCGTCGGCGATGCGCCCGAGATCGTAGCGTCCATCGAGACCGATGCCGTACTGGATGTTGTAGGTTACAAGCTTCATTCCGACGTCTCTCCGGCCAACCCCGCGCGGCCATCGTCACAAAACGGCCTCGCCCTTCGCCGCGCCTTGGTTTAGAGCAAGGCCCAAGGTTTAGAGCAATGCCGCAAGGCCAATAAAAGAAACTGCAGTCCCATGAAATTTCTCGATCAAGCCAAGGTCTATGTCCGCTCCGGTGACGGGGGCGCCGGTTCGGTGTCGTTCCGGCGCGAGAAGTTCATCGAGTTCGGTGGCCCGGATGGCGGCGATGGCGGCCGCGGCGGCGATGTCTGGCTGGAAGCGGTCGACGGGCTGAACACACTGATCGACTATCGCTACCAGCAGCATTTCAAGGCCAAGACCGGAGTCCACGGCATGGGCCGCAACATGACCGGCGCCAAGGGCGCCGATGTGACGCTGAAAGTGCCGGCCGGAACGCAGGTCTTCGAAGAGGACAATGAGACGCTGATCTGCGACCTCACCGTCGTCGGCCAGCGCTTTCTCCTGGCCAAGGGCGGCAATGGCGGCTTCGGCAACCAGCACTTCAAGACCTCGACCAACCAGGCGCCGCGCCGCGCCAATCCCGGCCTCCCCGGCGAAGAACTCAACATCTGGCTCAGGCTGAAGCTGATTGCCGATGCCGGTCTGGTCGGGCTGCCCAATGCCGGCAAGTCGACATTCCTTGCCGCCGTCACCGCGGCAAAGCCGAAGATCGCCGACTATCCGTTCACGACCCTGCATCCGGGCCTCGGCGTCGCCCGCATCGATGCGCGCGAATTCGTCATCGCCGACATTCCAGGTCTGATCGAAGGTGCCCATGAGGGCGTCGGCATCGGCGACCGCTTCCTCGGCCATGTCGAGCGCACGCGCGTGCTGCTGCACCTGGTCTCCGCGCAGGAGGAGAACCCGGGCAAGGCCTACAAGACCGTGCGGGCCGAGCTCGAGGCCTATGGCCACGGCTTGACCGACAAGGCCGAGATCCTGGCGCTGAGCCAGGTCGACACGCTCGACGCAGACGCGCGCAAGAAGAAGGTTGCTTCGCTGAAGCGTGCCGCCGGCCGCGCGCCGATGCTGCTGTCGGCGGTCACCGGCGAGGGCGTCGAGGCGGTGCAGCGCGCGTTGATGGCTGTCATCGCGGAGGCGCGTGCGCGGATCGTCGCGCCGGTCGAGTCGCGCTGGGAAAAGTAAGGTCATGCAGCCGCTCAGGAAATACCGGCGCATCACCGTCAAGATCGGCTCGGCATTGCTCGTCGATCGCGCGAGCGGCCTGAAGCGCGACTGGCTGGCCTCGCTCGCCGACGACATCGCGGTGCTTGCCCAGGGAGGAGCCGAAATCCTCGTCGTGTCGTCGGGCGCCATCGCGCTCGGCCGCACCATTCTTGGCCTTGGCAAGCGCGCCCTGAAGCTCGAGGAGAGCCAGGCCGCCGCCGCCGTCGGGCAGATCGCGCTCGCCGGCGCATGGTCTGACGCGCTCGGCAAGGGTGCCTTGAAATCGGGCCAGATCCTTTTGACGCTCGGCGATACCGAGGAGCGCCGGCGTTATCTCAACGCGCGGGCCACCATATCGACGCTGCTCAAGATGAAGGCGGTGCCGGTCATCAACGAGAACGACACGGTGGCGACCTCCGAAATCCGCTATGGCGACAATGACCGGCTGGCGGCCCGCGTCGCCACCATGATGGGCGCGGACCTGCTGGTGCTGCTCTCCGACATTGACGGGCTCTACACCGCGCCGCCAGCGTCGGACCCCGGTGCAAAGTTCATTCCGGTGGTCGACCGCATCACACCAGACATCGAAGCGATGGCGGGAGCCGCCGCGTCCGAGCTGTCGCGCGGCGGCATGCGTACCAAACTCGACGCGGGCAAGATCGCCAATGCTGCGGGCACGGCGATGATCATCACCTCCGGCACAAGGCTGTCGCCGCTGATGGCGATCGAGCGCGGCGAGCGCGCGACGTTCTTCAAGCCCAGCGCCAATCCGGTGAAAGGCTACAAGACCTGGATCGCCGGCCAGCTCGAACCGGCCGGGCGGCTGACCGTCGATGCCGGCGCCATCGGCGCGCTCATTTCGGGCAAGTCGCTGCTGCCGGCCGGCGTCAAGCTGGTCAGCGGCAATTTCTCCCGCGGCGACACGGTGGCGATCCTGTCGCCCGAAGGCCGCGAGATCGCGCGCGGGCTGGTTGCCTACGATGCCGCCGATGCCGTAAGGATCGCAGGCCTGAAGACGGCCGAGATCGAGACCGTGCTCGGTTACGAGGCGCGTTCGGCGATGATCCACCGCGACGATCTCGTCGTAAGTCACGCCGGAAGCGACATAAGCGAAGGATGAGCCATGCTGAAGCTGCATGAAAAATCCGGGGACGACACCGTGGCGCTGATGGCCGATATCGGGCGGCGCGCCCGCGCTGCCGCCCGACCGCTGGCCATCGCCACCGCCGCCGCCAAGAACGCCGCGCTTGTCGCCATGGCCGACGCGATCATTTCTCGCGAGCGGGACATTCTCGACGCCAACGCCATCGATGTTTCGAATGGCCACGAATCCGGGCTTTCCGGCTCTTTCATGGATCGGCTGAAGCTCGATCCGGCACGCATTCGCGCCATGGCGGACGGTATTCGCGAAATCGCTGCCCTGCCCGATCCAGTCGGTGATGTCATCGCCGCGTGGGAGCGGCCGAACGGTCTGCACATAGAGCGCGTGCGTACGCCGCTCGGTGTCGTCGGCGTCATCTATGAAAGCCGACCGAACGTGACGGCGGATGCCGGCGCTCTCTGCCTCAAGGCCGGCAATCCGGTGATCCTGCGCGGCGGCTCGGATTCTCTGAACTCGTCGGCGGTGATCCACGCCTGCCTGGTCGACGGCTTGAAGGCGGCCGGCCTGCCGCAGGACGCCATCCAGCTGGTGCCGACCACCGACCGCGCCGCGGTCGGCGAGATGCTCAAGGGGCTTGGCGGCAATCTGGACGTCATCATCCCGCGCGGCGGCAAAAGCCTGGTCGGGCGGGTGCAGAGCGAGGCGCGGGTGCCGGTCTTCGCCCATCTCGAAGGCATCTGCCATCTTTATATCGACCGCTCCGCCGAGCTCGACATGGCGGTGCGGATCGCCGTCAACGCCAAGATGCGGCGCACCGGCGTCTGCGGTGCCGCCGAAACGCTGCTGGTCGACCGTGCGGTCGCCGCCACCCATCTGGTGCCGATCCTCGACGCGCTGCGCGCCGCCGGCTGCGAGATCCATGCCGATCAAGAAGTGATGAAAATGTTCTTCGACGCCAAGCCGGCGACCGACGCCGACTGGGTGACCGAATATCTCGACGCGATCATCGCGGTGAAGCTGGTCGACGGGATCGCTGGTGCGATCGATCACATCGAAACCTTCTCCTCGCATCATACCGAGGCGATCGTCGCCGAGGACGCGAAGGCGGTCGAACGGTTCTTCAACGAGATCGATTCGGCGATCCTGCTGCACAACGCCTCGACGCAGTTCGCCGATGGCGGCGAGTTCGGCATGGGCGCCGAGATCGGCATCGCCACCGGCAAGATGCACGCGCGTGGGCCGGTCGGCGTCGAGCAGTTGACCTCGTTCAAATATCGCGTGCGCGGGTCGGGACAGGTGAGGCCTTGAAGCTTTTGATCGCCAGAGCCTGAAGCGATGCTGGCCTCTTCCGAACCGGCGACACCCTCCAGCTATCTGAAGATGCCGCATGCCGAGAAGGGGCTGGCCGTCGGACTGTTCGGCGGTTCGTTCAACCCGCCGCATGCCGGCCACGCGCTGGTCGCCGAAATCGCTTTGCGGCGTCTGGCGCTGGACCAGCTTTGGTGGATGGTGACCCCAGGCAATCCGCTGAAGAGCACGCGCGAACTGGCGCCGCTGGGCGAGCGCATCGCGCTTTCCGAGAAGATCGCCAAGAACCCGAAGATCAAGGTCACCGCCTTCGAGGCGGCACACAATGTGCGCTACACCGCCGACACGCTGGCGCTGGTCAAGGCACGCAATCCCGGCGTCGACTTCGTCTGGATCATGGGCGCCGATTCCCTGCGGGATTTCCATCGCTGGCAGCGCTGGCGCGAGATCGTCATGACCTTTCCGATCGCGGTCATCGACCGACCCGGCGCGACACTGTCCTTTCTATCGTCGGTTGTCGCCAAGACCTTCGATTACGCCCGCATCGACGAAGGCGACGCGCCAAGGCTTGCGCGGATGAAGGCGCCGGCCTGGACCTTCATCCACGGTCCGCGTTCCTTGCTGTCGTCGAGCGCGATCCGGAAGATGGCGAAGGGTTGAGCGTCGTCCGTCCGGCCATGTCGTTTTTACAGCGGCGTCCGCCTGACCCATGGGCGATGCTGACCAGCCATGGCGATTCACAAGAAAACCCATCCCACGATCGATCCCGACCAGGGCAGCACGCCTGCGCCGCTGATCGCGATTGCCAGTGTCATCGTGTCGATGGCGCTGATTGCCATCGGCAACGGGCTGATGTTCGCCTATATCCCCGTCCGGCTCGGCGTCGAAGGGTTCGATCCGGTCTGGGCAGGGCTGATCGTCACCGGCCTGTCGGCCGGCGGCCTCGCCGGCTGTATCCTGACCGGTCCGCTGGTGCGCCGGGTCGGCCACGCCCGCGCCTTCATGGTGCTGTCGGCGCTGATCGCGCTGTCCAATGCCGCCATCGGCGCCGGACCGCACCCGCTGCTGTGGATCGTGGCGCGCGCGCTTTACGGCTTTGCCATATGCGGCCTGTTCATCGTCGCGCAAAGCTGGCTCAACGACGCGCTGCCGAACGCCGTACGGGGCCGGGTGATGGCCGTGTTCTACGTCGCCTACATTGCCGGTCTTGGGGTCGGCTATGCGACGCTTGCCGTGATCGACATCCACACGGCGGCCGCGTCACTGATCGGCATCGCCTTTACCGCTCTGTCGATCCTGCCCGTCGGCATGACACGCCTTGCCCAGCCGCCGGCGCCGCAGGCGGCTTCGGTGGCGCTGCGCCAAGCCTGGCGGATTTCGCCGGTCGGCGTCGCCGGCATGCTGGCGGTCGGCGGCCTGTCGATGATCATTTCCGGCTTCGCGCCCATCCACGCCACGGCCAAGGGCTACAGCCAAGCCGATGTCGCGCTGCTGCTGTCGGCAATGCCGGTCGGCACGCTGATCCTGCAGATACCGCTCGGCTGGCTCTCCGACCGTACTGATCGGCGCTACGTGCTTGCCGGCGCCGCGGCGCTGGCGGTCGTTGCCAGCGTGCTCGCCATCGCCTTCGACGGCGGTGCGCTGATGGTGCTGGTGGTGATCTATCTGATCTGGGACGGGGCGGCGGAATCGATCTACGCGCTCTCCAGCGCGCATGCCGCCGACCGCGCCAGGAAGGATGAACTGCTGGCGCTGTCGAGCTCGATGCTGTTTGCCTGGTCGCTCGCCGGCTTCATTGTGCCGGGCATTGTCACGGCGCTTTCCGCCGTCTTCGGCACGGCAACCTTCATCTACGTCGGCATCGTCATCGCCTCGGTATTCTGCCTTTTCGTGCTGTGGCGGGTGATCGCGGCGGGCCGCGTTCCGGCGGCCGCCACGGGCAGTTTCGCGCCGATGTCGGCGCAAGCGCCCTTGCCGGTCGAACTCGCCTTCGCGCCGGACGAAGTGGTCCGCCACAGGGGCGACTGATTACTGTTTGCGGGCCTCGGGTGGCGGTGCCTCCGGAGGCGGCTGCGGGATCGAGATGCCCTCGCTGTCGAAGGCCTGCTTGGCGCGTTTCGTCATGTCGATCTGGGTGGCGAAATGGTCCGCCGCCGCGGTCCAGTAGCGCAAGGTGAGCGAAACGGTCGTATCGCCAAGCCCGGCCACGAACGCGATCGGCGCCGGTTCGCGGCGGATGCGCTTCTCGGCACCGGCAATGGCAAGCAATGTCTTTTGGGCGCCGTCTATGTCGTTCCAGGAGCCGATGCTGAGCGTGATGTCGGTGCGGCGCACGCCGTTGCGGGTGAAATTGCGCACCGGCTGATTCCACAGCGTCGAATTCGGCGCCAATATGTAGATGCCGTCGGCGGTCCTGAGCTTGGTGGCGAAAAGGCCGATTTCCTCGACCGAACCGGCAATGGAACCGACCTCAACGGACTCGCCAATGCGGAATGGCCGCAGCGCCAAGAGCATGATGCCGGCGGCGATGTTCTGCAGCGTGCCTTGCAGGGCGAGACCGATGGCGAGGCCGATGGCGCCGATCGCGGCGATGATCGATGCAGTCTGCACGCCGAACTGGCCGAGCACCATGATGACGACGAGGATCAGAATGGCGTAGCGCCCGATCTTTGAAAAGAAATGCCGCAGCGTCGCGTCGAAACCATGGATATGGCCGAGGCCAGCCGAGATCGTGCGCTCGGCAAGGTTGGCAACGATGTAGCCGACCACCAGGAGGATGACGGCGCCGATGGCGGAAAAGGAATAGGAGACGATCAGCGTACTCAGCTGCGCGAGGCCGGTCTGGACGGTGAGAAGGGTGTTTTGCGGGTCGATCGGCATGGCGGGATTCCGGTTGGTCGGTCAGCCGGTAACCGCTGTGGAAAGCCTGGGTTCCGATGTTTTTGCGTCACCCGTGGAACAACATTCCACTCGGCGAGTTCGCGTCCATCGGGGCTCCGTCTTGAAACTGCAACGGAACTCTGCCTATCTAAGTGGTGTCACCTGCTTCAAGGGGTGATTTGGTTGTTCTTGCTGCGAAAGGAAATACACTGAGAACAGCATTGCGGAAGAAGGCCGACATAGTGCCTTCGCCGGCCAGGATCAGCGTAGACGACGCCGTGTCCCGTGCCATCAAGACAGTCCTTGCCAGTCTGGAAGACTCCAAGGCCGAAAACATTGTCTCAATCGACATTCAGGGGAAATCGAGCCTCGGCGACTACATGGTCGTTGCGTCGGGCCGATCGCACCGTCATGTCGCGGCTGTCGCCGACCATCTCCTTAAGGCGCTCAAGGATGCCGGCCTCGGCACCGCGCGCGTCGAGGGACTGTCAGGCGCCGACTGGGTCCTGATCGATTCTGGCGATATCATCGTCCATGTCTTCCGTCCCGAAGTCCGCGAATTCTACAATCTCGAAAAGATGTGGCAGGCGCCGGATCTCGAGGAAGAGACCCTCCACTAAGCCCTTCGCGGGGCTTATAGAGGCGAGGATGAAGATTTCAGTTCATGCCGTGGGCCGAATGAAAGCCGGCCCCGAGCGGGAGTTGGCCGACCGCTATTTCGAGCGGTTCGCCAAGAGCGGACCCGGCGTGGGGCTCGAATTCGCCGGAATCACCGAGATCGTCGAGGGCCGCGCGCAGAGCGCCGCCGAGCGCCAGCGCGACGAAGGTTCGCGGCTGCAGGCACAGCTGCAGCCAGGCACGGCCCTCATCCTGCTCGACGAGCGAGGCAAGAGCCTGTCTTCACAGGATTTCGCCGGCCGTCTGGGACAGTTGCGCGACGGCGGACGCAAGGCGCTGGTCCTCGCCATTGGTGGCGCCGACGGCCACGATCCGTCGCTGCGCGGCCAGGCCGAGCTGGTGATGTCGTTCGGGGCGCTCACCTGGCCGCATCAGCTGGTGCGGGTGATGCTGGGTGAACAACTCTACAGGGTGGCGACGATCCTGTCGGGTCATCCCTACCACAGGTCCTGAAAGCCGCCGGATCGCACCGAATTTGGCCCCAAATGCCGCGCAAGATTCGACGTGGGCCTGTTTTTCCGTTGCATTGCGTTATTGCGAACCCTTTGGGCGACAGGCGCTAACATGGTTGATGATTCGTTAACGAAGGCGCGGATAGAATCGATCGCGAATGTCTGAAGGCTGGAAATCGACGACGGGCCCATCGACGGGGGGCTCCTGGCGCGTGCGCTGCGGTATCGCCGCGGCGGCGGTGCTTCTGTCGCTGCATGCTGTGCGGGCCGAAAACACGCTCGACATGGCACCCGATCCGGACCAGAGCCGTGCCGAATACGAGCAGGTTTCGAAGGAAATAACGCTGTCGTCGGAACGGCTGGCCAAGCTCGCAGCCGATATCGCCGCGGTCAAGAAGGACCACGCCTCGATCACCGCGGCACTCATCCAGTCGGCGATGACCGAGCAGAAGCTCGGCCAGGACATCGAGGACATCGGCGCCAAGCTGGAAGGGCTGAAGGGCCAGCAACAGAAGATCCGTACTTCGCTGGCGGCGCGGCGCGATGTGCTGGCCGAAGTGCTGGGCGCCCTGCAGCGCATGGGGCTCAACCCGCCGCCGGCGATCCTGGTCAAGCCGGAAGATGCGCTGTCGTCGGTGCGCAGCGCCATCCTGCTCGGCGCCGTGGTGCCTGAATTGCGCCAGCAGACCGACAGCCTGCTGGCCGATCTCAAGGAGCAGACCCGGGTGACGGCTTCGATCGAGGCCGAACGGGCGCGGCTGACGGCGGCGGTCGGCGATCAGACGGCGGAGAAGAAGCGGCTCGGCATGCTGCTCGAAGCCAAGCAGAAGCTCGAAACCGACACGAAGGCGCAGATGGCGGCCGAACAGCAGCGTTCCGAGCAATTGGCTGCCAAAGCCAGCAGCCTGAAGGATCTGATCGCCTCGCTCGAAGCGCAGGCGGACAAGAACCGCAAGGCCGCGGATGCCGCAAAGGCAGCCGCCGCTGGCCAGGCCGGCGGCACCGAGCCCGGTGGCGACCAGACGGCATCGCTGCCGGTTCCCGAAGGCAACAGGTTGACCGCCGCGGCGCCTTTCTCGGCACTGCAAGGACAGGTCGCCCTGCCGGTCACCGGCCGCATCAAACTCAGGTTTGGCGCCGACGACGGTAACGGCGCCTTGATGCTTGGGGACATGGTTGCGACACAATCGGGAGCCATCGTTACCGCGCCGGCGGATGGGAATGTGCTTTATGCGGGGCCGTTTCGCTCCTACGGTCAACTCTTGATCCTCAATGCCGGCGACGGTTATCATGTCGTCTTGGCTGGGATGAGCAGAATCAGCGTCGCGACTGGCCAGTCGGTGCTTGCAGGAGAGCCGGTCGGCGCGATGGGAGAAGCCCGGGTGGCAAGCACCTCGGTTTCGAAGAATGGAAATGCCACGCCGGAGCTCTATGTCGAGTTCCGCAAGGATGGAAAACCCGTCGATCCGGCCCCATGGTGGGCGGACCGTTTTTCTGGAAGGACGTGAAATGATGCGGAAACTGTCGCTTCTGTTTGCCGGTGCGCTGATGGGCGCGTCCGCCATGAGCCTTGTCTATGGCGCACCCGGCTCGGCGGCGAACGCTGCGGGGTCGGAGACTTACAAGCAACTGGCGATCTTCGGCGACATCTTCGAGCGGGTGCGGGCGCAGTATGTGACCCCGCCCGACGACAAGTCGCTGGTCGAGAACGCCATTAACGGCATGCTTTCCTCGCTCGACCCGCACTCCTCCTACATGAACGCCGAACAGGCGCAGGACATGCGCGTGCAGACCAAGGGCGAGTTCGGCGGCCTCGGCATCGAGGTCACCATGGAGAACGACCTGGTCAAGGTGATCACGCCGATCGACGACACGCCGGCCGCCAAGGCTGGTGTGCTGGCCGGCGACTATATCGCCAAGATCGACGGCGAGGAGGTTCGCGGCCTGACGCTCAACGACGCGGTCGACAAGATGCGCGGCCTGGTCAACACGCCGATCAAGCTGACCATCCTGCGCCAGGGCGCCGACAAGCCGATCGAGCTGACGGTGGTGCGCGACATCATCAAGGTCAAGGCGGTCAAGTTCCGGGTCGAGAACGATATCGGCTACATGAAGATCACCTCCTTTACCGAGAAGACCTATGACGACCTCGAGAACGCCATCGAGACCATCAAGAAGCAGGTGCCGGACGACAAGCTGAAGGGCTATGTGCTCGACCTGCGCCTCAATCCGGGCGGCCTGCTCGACCAGGCGGTGAGCGTGTCGGACGCCTTCCTCAAGCGCGGCGAGATCGTCTCGACGCGCGGACGCGATCCAAAGGACGTCACCCGCTTCGACGCCAAGCCGAAGCAGACCGACGACATCAACGGCAAGCCGATGATCGTGCTCGTCAATGGCGGCTCGGCCAGCGCTTCGGAAATCGTCGCCGGCGCGCTGCAGGACCTGCGCCGCGTCACGGTGGTCGGCACGCAGTCCTTCGGCAAGGGCTCGGTCCAGACCATCATCCCGCTCGGCGAGAATGGCGCGCTCAGGCTGACGACGGCGCTCTATTACACGCCATCGGGCAAATCGATCCAGGGCAAGGGCATCACGCCCGACATCAAGGTCGACCAGCCCCTGCCGCCCGAACTGCAGGGCAGGGACCTGACGCGCGGCGAATCCGATCTCAAGGGCCATATCAAGGGCGCCGACGAGAGCAAGACCGGCTCGGGCTCCGCGGCCTATGTGCCACCGGATCCGAAGGACGACCTGCAGCTCATCTATGCCGAGCAGCTGCTGCGCGGCCAGAAGACCGATCCGGCCTTCCCGCCCAATCCGGAAAAGGCCGTGCTCAACCAGTAAGGCAACCGGTCTGGCCGGTTGAACGAAGCAATGCGATGCTGCCGGGACCGAAAGGTTCCGGCAGTTTGATTCGGGGGGCAGGACCAGGCCTCCAGATATGGCGCCCAGGCGCCAGGATTGATGAATTCGTGCATGTGTTGCCGAAGGAGGTCGCCTTCGGAACCGTGCATCGGGGACAGGGCTTGGCTGATATCGGCAAGGACATCGAACGCCCGCTTGGACAGGCCGTCCGGGCGCCTCGCGGCGCCGGCAAGATCAGCGTCGGTGTGATCGCGGCGAGCGCGATCGTGCTTGCCGTGGTCGGCGTCTCGGCCGTGATCGCGTTCAGGGAAAAGCCGTTTCGAAAGCCGCAGGAAGTCGCCGTCTCGACGCCGAAAGTGACCGCGGCGGCCGAGCCCGCCGCGTCGCCTCCCGCATTGGCCCCGGCGGCGACGCCAAAGGTGGAGATGCCAGCCAAGACGGGCGGTCCGCAGATCATTCATGTGCAGACCGAAGAAGGCGATGGCCCGCCAAAGGCGGCAATCGTCATTCGCGATCCATCGACCGTCGGCCAGAACCTCAAGATCGCGCATATTCCCGACAAGGCGCTGATCGAAACCAGTGAAACCGGGCCCTTGCCGATGCGCTCCGCCGACGGAAGGCGACCGTTCGACGTCTATGCGCGGCCATGGTCCGGCACGCGTGGCGCGCGTGTGGCGATCATCATCGGCGGGCTCGCGGTTTCACAGACTGGCACCCAGGCGGCGATCGCCAAGCTGCCGGCGGAAGTGACGCTGGCCTTCGCGCCACAGGGCAACAGCATCGGCCGCTGGATGCAGGCTGCAAGGCAGAGCGGCCACGAGGTCGTCATGCAGGTGCCGCTCGAGCCGTTCGACTATCCCAAGGTCAACCCCGGCCGCAACACGCTGACGGTGGCGGCGAGCGCGGAAGAAAACCTGAAGAACCTGCACTGGGCGCTGTCGCGGACGACGAACTATACCGGTGTCATGAACTATATGGGCGCGCGGTTTTCCGCCGACTCCGCGGCGATGGAGCCGTTCATGGCCGAACTTGGCAAAAGGGGCCTCGCCTATATCGACGACGGCTCGTCGGCGCGCAGCTTGGCTCCGGACATGGCGCTGAGGAATGGCGTCCCTTTCGTCGCCGGCGACACGGCGATCGATGCGGTGCAGGATCGCGGCGCCATCCTGAAGAAGCTCGACAGCCTCGAAGCGACCGCGCGTGCCAAAGGCACGGCCGTCGGCATCGGCTCGGCTTTCGACCTGACGGTCGACACGGTCTCGTCATGGGTGGCCGAGGCCAAGAAGCGCGGCATCGAGATCGTGCCGATTTCAGCGGTGGCCGTCGATCCGCAAAAGGGTTAGCCAAGGCCTTCGGAAAGGCGACTGGAGAGACTGAGTGATGCCGCAGACGAAAAAAGTCGACCGCGAAACGCTGCCCTACCGACCCTGTGTCGGCCTGATGATCCTCAATGGCGAGGGGCTGGTCTGGGTCGGGCATCGCATTGCCGAACCCGACAGCGAGTTCGCCGGCACGACGCAGCTCTGGCAGATGCCGCAAGGCGGCATCGACAAGGGCGAGGAGCCGTTGCAGGCCGCCGAGCGCGAGCTCTACGAGGAGACCGGCATGCGCAGCGTCTCGCTGTTGGCAGAAGCGCCGGACTGGATCAACTATGACCTGCCGGACCACCTGGTCGGTATCGCCTTCAAGGGGCGGTATCGCGGCCAGACGCAGAAATGGTACGCCTTCCGCTTCCATGGCGATGCCAGCGAGATCCAGATCAATCCGCCGCCGGGCGGCCACACAGCCGAATTCGACAAATGGTCATGGCGGCCGATGCAAGACCTGCCCGACCTGATCGTGCCGTTCAAGCGCAAGGTCTATGAAGAGGTGGTGGGAGCGTTCCGTCACCTTGTGCCATAGCTGGACGGGCTCCGGCCGCGGTTCAAACGCCCGCGGTTGCCGCGCCGGTTCGACCGCCTTATTGATTTGATGTCTGTCCGTCACAAGAAGGGCCGCCATGTACGACGCCCCCAAAAGATCACTGCCCGAGGAAGCCGACGCCCCGAGCGAGGCTGCTGCCGGGGCCATCCTCACCATCGATCTTGGCGCGATCCGTGAAAACTACCGGCGACTGAAGGCGCGGCTGGGCGGCGTGCGCTGCGCGGGCGTGGTCAAGGCCGACGGCTACGGTCTGGGTGCGAGCCAAGTGGCATCGACGCTGATGAAAGAAGGCTGCGACATCTTCTTCGTCGCTCTGCTGGCCGAAGGAATCGCGCTCCGCAAGGCGATCGGGGCAGGACCCGAGATCTATGTGCTGAACGGTCTGCCGCCAGGCTCCGAGGGGGAAGCGGTCGCGTATGGTCTCTGCGCGGTCATCAACAGTGGCGCACAGTTGAGAGCCTGGCGCGCGGCGGCACATCGCGTTGGCCAAAGACTTCCGGCCGCGATCCAGGTCGACAGCGGCATGTCGCGACTTGGCATGGCGCCGCCCGAAGTCGAGGCCATGGCCGGCGACACCGCCGCGTTCGATGGCATCGCCATCAGGTATGTAGTGAGCCACCTGGCCTGCGCCGACGAGCCGCACCATCCCGCCAACGAACAGCAGCGGCGGGCCTTCGAGCGGTTGCGTGCCATGCTGCCCGGGGCACCCGCCTCGCTCGCCAATTCCTCCGGCATCTTTCTGGGACCGTCCTACCATTATGATCTCGCCCGCCCTGGCGCCGCGCTCTATGGCATCAATCCGACGCCTGCCGAACCCAACCCGATGCTGCCCGTGGTGCGGCTGCAGGCCAAGGTGGCGCAGACGCGCAGCGTCGAAAAGGGCACCGGCATCGGCTATGGCCACACCTACCATGCGGAAGGGCCGCTCAGCCTGGCGACGATCTCGTTCGGCTACGCGGATGGCTGGCTGCGCCGGTCCGCGTCGGCCGCCTGGTTCGAGGGCGCGCGCCTGCCCTTCCTCGGACGCGTGTCGATGGATTCGATCATTCTCGACATCTCGGCCTTGCCGCCCGGCAGGCTCCGCGAAGGGGATCTCGTCGAACTGCTCGGCCCTTCACAGAGCGTCGACGATGCCGCCGGCCATGCCGGCACCATCGGCTACGAAATCCTGGCCAGCTTCGGAACGCGGTTTCACCGGCGCTATGTCGGCGGCTGAGCGGTTTGGCCGCGCTTGACAAGCGGACGCCTGTCGGCAAGGTTCGGCGCATGAGCAACCTCGCTTATAGCACAACCTTGTTCAGGGTCTGCCCGATCGCGGGATCGTAGCCCCGGCGCGGCCGCCTTCCGGCGTCCGTCCGTACCGGGGCATCCATACATCCACAATCGCCATCGAGCCGAACAGCCCTTCGCGGCTGCCGGCCTTTCATCACGCCGCCGCCAGTGCGGCGGCAGGCGCGCATCCGTTCGATGCGCCGATCCCATGAGGTTTGCCATGCAACATGCAAAAGAACTGCGTCCAAACAGCCATATTCTGATCAGCGAAGCCGACCATGACAGGCTGACCGGCCTGGCGAGGGCGTTGCTCGATCGCGCGCCCGAGACGGCCGAGGAGCTGCTTTCGGAAATGGACCGGGCCGTCGTCACGAACGCGGCGGCGATGCCGGCCGGTGTGGTGCGAATGGGTTCGACGGTTATGGTGCGTGGCGAAAGCGGGGACATCCAGCGCATCATGCTGGTCTACCCGGGCGAGGCCGACATAGCCAAGAATCGGATCTCGGTGCTGACGCCGATGGGAACCGCGCTCATCGGCGCGAGCGTTGGGCAGGCGGTTTGCTGGAACGGTCGTGGTGGTCGGGAACTGTCCGTGACCGTCGAAGCCGTCGATACGCCGGCTTCCGGCCCGCAACGAACTTGATGGCGGAGGCGGTGATGACGAGCACGAATTGCTGCCTGACGACGAAGGACTTTGCCGTTCTCGAAGTCATGCTGGAGCGCCGGCGGGCATTCGCGGATCCGATCGTGCGCATGCTCGAACACAAGCTTTCATGCGCCGATGTCGTGCCGATCGATTCGGTCGGCCCCGACATCGTCACGCTGAACAGCAGGGTGGTGTTCGGCGTCGATACCGGTCCCGCGGAGACGCGAACCCTGGTGCAGCACGAGGTGCGCGGGCCGGTCGGCTCCAGCCTGTCGGTCGCAACGAGGCGCGGGCTCTGCATGCTTGGCATGGCGCAAGGCCAGACTGCAATGGTCGAACACGCCGACGGCCGGCGGGAGTCGATCCTGATCCGGGCCGTGCTTTACCAGCCGGAGGCTGCCCGGCGCACGGTCAGGCAGAAACACCAGGCTGACGCGCAGCGACCGCACGGGCTCAGGCTTGTCTACAGTGCCGCAGCCGATTGGAGGCCTCTTGGCGAGACGGCCGGAATGCGGCAGACAGACGACGACGACCCCGGTCCCTCGGCGGCGTGAATGGGCAACAGCGCGTGGTCTCGAAGATCGGCATCGATTTTCGCTCGGGATCATGCGCAAATCGAAAAATACGGCTGCGTCCATGGGCGTCCTGAGGACGCTCGGCGGCAAGGAGTGAATGATGAAAATCATGGTGCTGGGCAGTGGCGTGATCGGGGTGACCACGGCCTATTATCTCGCCGAGGCCGGCCACGAGGTGACCGTGATCGACCGCCAGAAAGGGCCGGGGCTGGAAACCAGCTTTGCCAATGCCGGCGAGATTTCGCCCGGATATGCCTCGCCTTGGGCCGGCCCCGGCATCCCGCTCAAGGCGATCAAGTGGCTCTTGATGAAGCATGGTCCGCTGGTGGTGCGGCCAGCCTTCGATCCGCACATGTGGACGTGGCTGGTCAAGATGCTGCGCAACTGCACCACCGAGCGCTACGCGATCAACAAATCGCGCATGGTGCCGCTGGCGGAATACAGCCGCGACACGCTGAAGGCGCTGCGCGAGGCGACCGGCATCGCCTATGACGAGCGGATGCAGGGCACGCTGCAGCTGTTCCGGACGCAAAAGCAGCTCGACGGCACCGGAGGCGATGTCGAGGTGCTGAAGAAATATGGCGTGCCCTATGAGGTCCTTGATCCCAACGGCTGCATCGCGGCGGAACCGGCGCTGGCGGGGGTGCGTGAAAAATTCGTCGGCGGCCTGAGACTGCCGGGCGACGAGACCGGCGACTGCAAGATGTTCACCGACAGGCTGGCCGAGCTCTGCGTGGCGCGCGGCGTCAAGTTCGAATACGACACGACGATATGGCGCGTCATCCGCAGCCGCAACCGCGTCAACAATATGAGCACCAGCAAGGGCTGGCTGACCGCCGACGCCTATGTGATGGCGCTGGGCAGCTATTCGGCTGGTTTCATGCGCCGGATGAAGCGACCGATCCCGGTCTATCCGGTCAAGGGCTATTCGATCACGGTGCCGATCAAGGACGCCGCCGCCGCGCCCGTGTCGACCGTGATGGACGAAACCTACAAGGTCGCGATCACCCGGCTCGGCGACCGCATTCGCGTCGGCGGCACGGCCGAGATTTCCGGCTTCGACCTCAGGCTGCATGAATCGCGCCGGCGCACGCTCGAACACTCGGTCGGCGACCTGTTTCCGGGAGCCGGCGCGATGCGCGATGCGACGTTCTGGTGCGGGCTGCGGCCGATGACGCCTGACGGACCGCCGTTGATCGGCCGCACGGAGCTGTCCAACCTCTATCTCAACACCGGCCATGGCACGCTCGGCTGGACCATGGCCTGCGGCTCGGCCAAGGTTCTGGCCGACATCATCTCCAACCGGGTGCCCGATATCGACGTGCGTGCCTTGGCCCAGGAGCGTTACCTGAAATAGCCGCCGCGCGTCTCGCGCTTTGTTCTTTGCTTATGTCGTTGCCCCGGAACCGGGGCGATATCAGAACGCCTGCCTGACCCACGCCTCGTCGAACAGCAGCCGGTAGGCCCACGGGATCGTCACATTGGTGGCGACCGGGTTCGAGTGGACGAGATAGTCGTCATAGACCGGCTTCATCCTGGCGTAGAAGGCGGGGTCGAGCACCATCATGCCGTTCTCCGAATCGTGGAAGAAGCTGCGGTTGTTGAGGTTGACCGAGGAGATGGCAACCAGCCTTTCATCGATCATCATGATTTTGGAATGCAGCACCACGTCAGGCGCCTTGAACTCGCGGATATCGATACGGTCGCCATATTTCTCGACGAACAGCTTGTTGAGCGCGGTGAGAAACCTGCCCCCGATATCGCCCTTGAGGTCGATGCGGCCGACAACGTCGATCCTGACGCCGCGGGCGAGCGCCCGGTCAAAAGCCTTGGCGAGGCTCGGCGTCAGATTGAGGTAGGGGTTGACGATCTGGATATGGTGCCGGGCGGCATCGACCAGTTCGACGAAATAGGCCTCCAGCGCATGGTCATCCTCATAGGGCATCGAGATGAAATGCCGGGCATTGCCCCGGGGGCCATCTCCGCGGACCGGGATGGAGAAGGGGCGCGCCAGGTTGGTGTCGGCGTCGCGCAGCCATATCGTCGACAGCTGCGCGGCGAGCGTCTCGACCGTCGCCCGGTCGGCGAACTCGATGTCGAAGTCGCTCCAGTTCGAGTAGTAATTCAGCGAAAACCCGTCGGTCTTGCCGTATTGCTCGAGGTCCGGATAGCGCGACAGATCGATCGGCTGGTGGAACAGGAAACCGTCATGGATGTTGCGGCCGCCGATGATGACGCGCGAGCGCGCGGGGTCCTGCGCCAGCGTGGCCAGCATCTTGACATGATGGACCTTGTGCAGTTGTGAAATCTGCTCGTCGATCGGCGCGCCGTGGTCCGCCCGCCAGCGATATTCCTGCAGCTCCACATTGGGGAATTCGGCGGCCAGCCGGTGCAGCATGGCGTCGTCCTTTTCGCGCTCCAGCACGTCGGTGACTATGATGCGCACCTTGGCGCCAAGCGCTGCATGATGGCGGATCAGCCGTTCGATGACGCGCCCGGAAAAGTCGGCCTTGAATTCCAGCGAGGACAGATAGATCAGCTTCAGCCTTGGCGCCTTCGAGAAATCGAGCGGCAGTTCCGGATCGCCCCTGTCTATTGCCGCATCGGGCAGCGGCGCGCCCATCAGCGCCTCGACCTTGGCGTTGAAGCCGTCGCGCGACTTGCGCAGCAGCCTGGGCTCGCCGATCGGCATGGCGCAGGTCTGCGACAGCCAGCGGCTGGCATAGAAGGCGCGCTCGAGCGCATCGAGGCCGGCACCGCCGGGGACTGGGCAGCGCTGGTAGCGGCTGTCCAAGCTGGCAAGCGCCGGATCCGCGGTTTCTTCGCGCCGGATGGTGAGCGGTGTACCGGTGGGCGCAAGGCTGGAGCGGATCCTCGCCGTGCACCGGTTCAGGCTGTCGCCCGGGAACAGGCTGACCGTGTCGTCCTCGCCGGAGAGGTGAAAGCGGAATGCCGCGCCGGCGGCGATGGTGCGTGAGGCTCCGCCAGCGCGGAGCGCCAACGCGCCGTCGCAATTGCCTTCGATGTCGGCCGGCTGTTTGCCCGCCTGTCGCACGACGATCTCGGTGCTGCGTGCCTGCAAGCCGGAGAAATCGAAAATCCTGGGGGCCGAGGGCCGCGCCGCCGCATCGATATAGAGCGTCTGCCGCGACACCCGCCAGCGGCCGTCGAAATGACCGTCACCGCTGCCCCCACCGACCGGCGGCAGATGAGCGTTGGCGACCGGTCCGGCCAGGTGCTGGAGCGTCGAATAGGTCGCCTGGAAATCGCGGTTCTGGACATCGAGGCGGTTGCGCCCGAAGGGGCCCGTGCCGTTGGCGCGGTCCATGGCGCCGAGCTGGTGGTGGGCGAGCAGTGCCAGGAACCGTCTTTCATAGTCGCTGCCGCCGTCATTGCCGAAGAACTGCTCAGTCGCGACCCGCGACCCGGGCGTGCCAGCCGACAGCGAGGGCCGTGCGCAAGCCTCCTGCCCGGCCGATAGGTCGCAGGCATTGCGGCCCGCACCGCAGCCGGCAAGGGCGACCAGCCCGAACAGGGCGAGGATGGCCGTGCGGATGTTCACCCCGTCGCCCCGGCCTTCATGACGCTCAACTGCGCCGGGTCGCGGGGCGGCATGAAACCTTGCGGGAAAACCTTGCAGACAGGGATGGCGAAGGTGGCGATCAGCAGTTCCGCCTCGCCGCGCATCTTGCGGGGCGCCGTCATGTCATCGCGGATCGCCCTCGCCGAGGCGACAAGGGCGCCGTCGCAGTCGCAATGGTTGCGGCGGGCGATGTAGCAGGCATCATGGGTTCGGCAAACGGCGTCGAGGCGATCGACAGGCCGGGCCGACAGATCGCCGGTGCGGGTGCCGGGACCGCAGTAATTGCCGATGACGAAAGGCGAGGGACGCGCCATGGCGTAGCGGATCGGTTTCGGCAATTCGGCTTCCGGCACTTTTGTCCACGGGTTGGCGCATGCGGAGACGAACAGCAGCGGCAGGATGGCAAGAACGGCTCGCATGTCTATCCGCGCCAGCTTTCTGAAAGATTTCCCCACCCGACCTGTCCCATGGCCGGCGACCGCACGCCTGATGCCACACTGGTCGGTTTTGTGGCAAGGAAAAGGCGGCGTGCGTGATCCAGGCCCGCGTTATTGTGATGTCGGCACCCTGCCTGAAGGGCGCGAAACCCGCAGGCATCTGGGCGAAATCAGGTAAACAACCCCCGCTCCCGTTCCACCGCCTTGGTGATGAAGGAGGCAACGATCTGGACGCGGCGCAGCGGTCTCACCGATTCGTGATAGACCAGCCAGTAGGCGCGGCGGATGGGCGCGACCACATCGACGGCGACCAACTCCGGCATCGAGCGGGCGACGAAGGTGTGCAGGATGCCGATGCCGGCGCTCGAGCGCACCGCTTCGGCCTGACCAAGTGCGGAGGAGATGGCAAAGCTGGTCCGCCAATCGGCGCTGAATTCGGCGGCGTAGTCGAGCGACGGGCTGACGATCAGGTCAGGCACATAGCCGATGAGGGTGTGCTGGCCAAGTTCGGCGGCGGTTTTGGGCAGGCCATGCGCGTCGACATAGCCGCGGGAGGCAAACAGCCCGAGCGAGTAGTCGACCAGTTTTCCCGCCACCAGCCGGCCTTCGGTCGGCCGCTCGACGGTTATGGCAATGTCGGCCTCGCGTCGCGACAGGGAGAAGGAGCGCGGCACCGGGACGAGCTGGATGGTGAGTTCGCGGTGCTGGGCGGTGAGTTCGCCCAGCCGCTTGGCCAGGAAAGCGACGCCGAAGCCGTCAGGCGCGCCGATGCGCACGGTTCCGGACACGTCGTCGCCTTCGCCCGATATGGTCGAGCGGGCGGCGATCATGTCGCCCTCCATGCGCTCGGCGATGTCGAGGAAGCGCTCGCCGGCCGGGGTCAGTTCGCTGCCGGTGGTCAGCCGGCGGAAGAGTTTCGTGCGTAACGCGTCTTCAAGGGCCGCGATGCGGCGCGAGACCGTGGCGTGGTTCAGCTCCAGCCGCCTGGCGGCGCCAAGGATCTGGCCGGCCCGCGCCACGGCGAGAAAGATGCGGACGTCATCCCAGTTCATGGCGTTCCCCTGATGGAGATCTCGGGCGAGTATTTGCGAGAATTGATGCTCACGCGTCAATCGATATCTATTTTACGCACAACGGTTGCGTTCTCCCTCGCGTTGCCATCGGCCGGCCAAAGGCGGACAATGCGACATCACAACCCAGGGAGAGAAATCATGATCGACTACGGTCATTTCATCGGCGGCAAGCGTGTCGCCGGCACCAGCGGCCGCAAGCAGGACGTCATGCAGCCGATGGACGGCACTGTGCGCGGCACGGTGGCGCTGGCCTCGCAGGCGGAATTGCGCGCGGCGGTCGAGAACGCCAAGGCCGCACAGCCCAAATGGGCCGCGACCAATCCGCAGCGCCGCGTGCGCGTGCTGATGAAGTTCCTCGAACTGGTCGCCCGCGACTATGACGAACTGGCCGAGATCCTTGCGCGCGAACATGGCAAGACCATCGCCGACGCCAAGGGCGACATCCAGCGCGGCCTGGAAGTGGTCGAGGTCTGCATCGGCGCTCCGCACATGATGAAGGGCGAGTTCACCGACGGTGCAGGCCCCGGCATCGATGTCTATTCGATGCGCCAGCCGCTCGGCGTCGTCGCCGGCATCACGCCGTTCAATTTCCCGGCGATGATCCCGCTGTGGAAGATCGCGCCGGCGATCGCCTGCGGCAACGCCTTCATCCTGAAGCCTTCGGAGCGTGATCCGGGTGTGCCGATGCGCATTGCCGAACTGTTCATCGAGGCCGGTCTGCCGGCCGGCATCCTCAATGTCGTCAACGGCGACAAGGATGTCGTCGACGCCATCCTCGACGATCCCGACATCAAGGCCATCGGTTTTGTCGGCTCGACGCCGATCGCGCACTACATCTATTCGCGCGGCACGGCGGCCGGCAAGCGCGTGCAGTGCTTCGGCGGCGCCAAGAACCACATGATCATCATGCCCGACGCCGACATGGACCAGACCGTCGACGCACTGATCGGCGCCGGTTACGGCTCGGCCGGCGAGCGCTGCATGGCTATCTCGGTGGCCGTTCCGGTCGGCAACGACACCGCCAACCGGCTGATGGAAAAGCTGATCCCGCGCGTCGAAAGCCTGAAGGTCGGTCCCTCGACGGATTCGGCAGCGGATTTCGGCCCGCTGGTTACCGCTCAGGCGCTGGAGCGCGTCAAGGGTTACGTCCACACCGGTGTCAAGGAAGGCGCCAAGCTTGTCGTCGACGGCCGCGGCTTCAAGATGCAGGGCTATGAGAACGGCTACTATATGGGCGGTTGCCTTTTCGACAATGTCACGGCCGATATGCGCATCTACAAGGAAGAGATCTTTGGGCCGGTGCTCTCGGTGGTGCGCGCGCCGACCTATGAGAACGCCATCAAGCTCGCCAACGACCATGAGATGGGCAATGGCGTCGCCATCTTCACCCGCGATGGCGACGCCGCGCGCGACTTCGCCAGCCGTGTCCAGGTCGGCATGGTCGGCGTCAACGTACCGATCCCGGTGCCGATCGCCTATTACACTTTCGGCGGCTGGAAGGCGTCTTCCTTCGGCGACCTCAACCAGCATGGCCCGGACGCGTTCCGCTTCTACACCAAGACCAAGACGGTTACCTCGCGCTGGCCGTCCGGCATCAAGGACGGCGCCGAGTTCGTTATCCCGACGATGAATTGACCGGACGCTTTTTTATCTGGTCTTCCTCGCTGCAGGGCGGATGAGAAGATCGATTGAACCTGAGGCCTAAGTCCCCGGACTTGGGCCTTTTGTTTTTGCAAACGCTAATGTGATGGAACCGGTGGGGGATTGCGCGACTTAGGGCTGCAATCCTGCCGTGGAGGAGGCGCGGCAGACAACCAGGGCGCTGACGGCGGGCCGGTGGCATTGCATCGTCCGGCGCAAGGAGGTGTCAAATGACACGACGTCTTACGGCGACAATGTTCGTTGCGGCGATGGCGATGTGCTCGGGCGCTGCTCAGGCAAATGCAGCTGGGCAATGCGCGCCACGCGCCGATATCGTGAAAGCGCTCGGCGAGAACTTCCACGAAAGCGAAGCCGGGCGCGGCCTGATCAACCCCAATGTGGTCCTCGAGGTCTTCGTTTCGGAACAAGGCAGCTGGACGGTCCTGGCTTCCGACACGAAAGGCCAGAGTTGTATCCTGTCGGTTGGCGAAGGCTGGGACAGCCCGACACTCAAGGCGGCCTTGCCGGGCGCCTGAGCGATTTGCCTTCGCGCTCTTGCAACTAGCGCGTGGCGGCGACCTCGGCATGGCCGCGCAGCAGTGCCATCAGTTTCTTGGCGTCCTTGGCGGCGCCTTCCTCATCGCCGTCCAGGATCGAGCGGATCAATGCAACATGGTGCTCGGCGGACTCCGCCAGCCCGGTGTCGGCCTTGTAGCGGAACCAGAAGCGGCGGCTGTGGGTCTGCAGGGGGGCGGCCAGCCGGGCGGCGAACGGGTTGTCGGCGGCCAGCGCCAGCGCCTCGTCGAGCGCCTTGTCGGCCTGGATGAAGGCGAGCACATTGCCTGATATCACTGCTTTCTGCATGGCGAGCGCCGCCTCGTGGAACAGGTCGGCGGCCTCGCGGGTGACGAAGCGTGCGGCCGAACGGGCGAGCACCACCTCGACGCCGCGCCTTGCGTCGAGCACGCGCAGCCAGTCGCCGGGGTGCAGTGGCGCGATCGCGATGCCGGCGCGGGGCCTGACGTCTAGCAATCCCTCCCAGGCCAGCCGCTGGATCGCCTCGCGCACCGGCGTGCGGCCGAGCGCCAGCCGCTCGATCAGGGACCCCTCGGTGACAAAACTCGCCGGGGCCAGTTCGAGCGTGACGATCATGTTTTCGAGGACGCGATAGGCCTTGGTCGCCGCGGGCTCCGACACGATGCTTGCTTCCATGGATATCAAAGGCTCTCTCCTGATATATCTAGAATATATCATAACAGATTCCGCATTGACAGCAGCTTTCCTAACAGATATACGGCTGATATATCAGATGGAGAGGTAGCTATGTGGACCGGAGTTTTCCCCGCCGTCACGACCAAATTCACCGCCGACGACCGGCTCGATCACGCCGAGATGGAGCGCTGCTTCGGCCTGCAAATGGATGCCGGCTGCGATGGCATCATCGTCTGCGGCTCGCTGGGCGAGGGACCGATGCTGTCGCCTGACGAGAAGATCGAGGTGCTGAAGACCGCGCAGAAGATCGCTGGCAAGAAGCCGGTGCTGCTGACGGTCAACGAGGCCGGCACCCGCGAGGCCGCCAGTATCGCCAAGCGCGCCGCCAAGGAAGGCGCCAATGGCCTGATGGTGGTGCCGAGCCCGATCTACCACACCAACGCGGAAGAGACGGTGGCGGCGCTGCGCGCAGTGGCGGAAGCCGGCGACTTGCCGGTCATGATCTATTCCAACCGACTCGCCTACCGCGTCGATGTAAGCGTCGACCAAATGGAGGAGCTGGCGTCGGACAAGCGCTTCGTCGCCATCAAGGAATCCTCTGACGACATCCGCCGCTCGACCGAGATCATCAACCGCCTGGGCAGCCGCTACGACCTGTTCACCGGCGTCGACAACCTGGCCTTCGAGGCGCTCTCCGTGGGTGCCATCGGCTGGGTGGCCGGTCTGGTCACCGCCTTCCCGCGCGAGACCGTCGCCATCTACCAGCTTATGAAGCAGGGGCGCCGCGAAGAGGCGCTCGCCATCTACCGCTGGTTCCGGCCGCTGCTCGACCTCGATGTCTCGACCTATCTGGTGCAGAACATCAAGCTTGCCGAAGTGTTCGCAATCAACACCAATGACCGCGTGCGCATGCCGCGCATGCCGCTGTCGGGCGAACGCCGCAAGGCTGTCGAGAAGATCATCAAGGATGCGCTGGCGGCGCGGCCGACACTGCCGCAGTTCTAAAGAGGGTGGCGGCAGCCAGATGAGAGGCAGCGCCCAGGTGCAAGGAAAGTCCAAATCGACAGACAAGGGGCGGCGCTCCTCATCCGCCCTGCGGGCACCTTCTCCCCGTGAACGGGGAGAAGGGAGAGACATCGCCATCGTCGGTGGCGGCATCATCGGCATTTGCGCGGCTGCCTTCCTTGCCGAGGCGGGACTGGACGTCACGCTCTTCGACCGCACGGGCATCTGCGAGGAGACGAGCTCCGGCAACGCGGCCGCCTTTGCCTTCTCCGACGTGCTGCCGCTGGCGCACAAGGGCATGATCCGGCAGCTGCCAAAATGGCTCGCCGATCCACTCGGCCCGCTCAGCATTCCGCCCGCCTACCTGCCGAAGCTGCTGCCCTGGCTGATCCGGTTCTGGCGCGCCGGCGCGCCTGGAAAATATGAGGCGAGCCTGACGGCGCAGGCCGGCATGATGAAGCTTGCCGAGGCCGAATGGATGGATCTGCTCGATCGTTCCGGCACCCGGCCGATGCTGCGCGAGGACGGTTCGCTCGAACTCTACGAAGGCGAGGCCGAGTTCCGCGCCTCGCTGTCGGGCTGGGCGGCGCGCGAGCGCTTCGGCATCGGCTTCCGCCATGTCGAGGGCGAGAACCTAGCGGACCTGCAGCCGGGGCTGTCACCGCGCTTCGTCAAGGGCACTTTCGTGCCTGGATGGAAGACCGTCGCCGATCCAAAACTGCTCGGCAAGGCGGTGTGGGCGTACGCGCAGTCCAAGGGCGCCCGCTTCGAGATGGCCCGCATCGACCGCGTCGCGGCGGATCAGGATGCCGTGACGCTGACGCTGGCCGACGGCACGAGCAGGCAAGCCAGGCGCCTTGTCATCGCGGCGGGCGCCTGGTCGCATCTGCTGGCGCGGCAACTCGGCGATCGCATTCCGCTGGAGACCGAACGCGGCTACAACACGACGCTGCCGACGAGCGCCTTCGACCTGAGGCGACAGTTGATCTTTTCCGGCCATGGCTTCGTCATCACCCCGCTCGAAACCGGCCTGCGTGTCGGCGGTGCCGTGGAACTCGGCGGCATCGAGCGGCCGCCCAATTTCAACAGGTCGAAAGCGCTCTTGCGGAAGGCGCGGGAATTCCTGCCGGGGCTCGATCCCTCGGGCGGGCGCGAATGGATGGGGTTCCGGCCCTCCCTGCCGGATTCGGTGCCCGTCGTCGGCAAGGCGGCGCGAAGCCAGTCCGTGATCTACGCCTTCGGCCACGGCCATCTCGGCCTGACGCAGGCCGCGGCAACCGGGCGGTTGATCAGGGAATTCGTTCTGGGGCAGACTTCATCCGTTGATCTGGCCCCCTTCAGTCCACAACGGTTTTGATCTCGAGGAGCGACATGGCCAAGAAATCCTTCTTCTGCATCGACGGCCACACCTGCGGCAACCCGGTGCGGCTGGTCGCCGGCGGCGGCCCGCTGCTGCAGGGCTCGACCATGATGGAGCGACGGGCGCATTTCCTGGCCGAATACGACTGGATCCGCACCGGCCTGATGTTCGAACCGCGCGGCCATGACGTGATGTCCGGCTCGATCCTCTACCCGCCGACCCGTGAGGATTGCGACATCGCCATCCTGTTCATCGAGACGTCCGGCTGCCTGCCGATGTGCGGTCACGGCACCATCGGCACGGTGACGATGGCGGTCGAACATGGGCTGATCAAGCCGAAGACGCCGGGTGTGCTGCGGCTCGACACGCCCGCCGGCCTGGTCATCGCGGAATACAAGCAGGTCGGCGAGTATGTCGAGGAGGTGCGCATCACCAACGTGCCGTCCTTCCTTTATGCCGAAGGGTTGACGGTTGAATGTCCGGGGCTCGGCGAGATCACCGTCGATGTCGCCTATGGCGGCAATTTCTACGCCATCGTGGAGCCGCAGGCGAACTATCGCGATATGGCCGACTATTCCGCCGGCGACCTCATCGCCTGGAGCCCGGTGGTGCGGCGGCGGCTCAACGAGAAGTATTCCTTCGTGCATCCGGAGAATCCCGGGATCACCGGGTTGTCGCACATGCTGTGGACCGGCAAGCCGACGGTCGAGGGAGCCGATGCCCGCAATGCCGTCTTCTACGGCGACAAGGCGATCGATCGCTCGCCCTGCGGCACCGGCACCTCGGCACGCATGGCGCAACTCCATGCCAAGGGCAAGCTCAAGGCGGGGGATGCGTTCGTCCATGAATCGATCATCGGCTCGCTGTTCAAGGGCAAGGTTGAAAAGGACGTCACCGTCGCCGGCAAGCCGGCCATCATCCCTTCGATCGGCGGCTGGGCCCGCATGACTGGACTGAACACGATCTTCATCGACGACCGCGATCCGTTCGCGCTGGGTTTCGTGGTCAAGTAGGAGAATCCTGACCCTGCGGAAAGGAGTGTGACGAAAAAACGAACCGTGTCAGGAACGCAACAATTCCTCTCATCACCTAATTTTGACGGTGATTTCTTCGAAACGGAGCGCATGATGCGGCTCAATCGTCAAAGACATTGCGTTATGCCAATGATAGGGTCCGCGATAGTCCAGGGGCTGGGTGCGAAAAACGGGCGATCGGGAAGACGTGACTTGCAAACACGCGGAGCGGTCAAAAAAATCACGTTGCAATCCGGGCTCGAAACTTTACGACTAGGGGAAATACGAAAAGGAATGCGTCTGCATGGGCGACATTCCAGGGGAGCCATGTACACATGCAGTACTTTGTCCAGCAGCTTATCAATGGGCTGACGCTGGGATCGATCTATGGGCTGATCGCGATCGGCTACACGATGGTCTACGGCATCATCGGCATGATCAATTTCGCCCACGGCGACATCTTCATGGTGGGCGCTTTCACGGCGCTGATCGTCTTCCTCATCCTCGGCGCGCTGTTTTATTCGGTGCCCGTGGTCATCGCGCTGCTGGTCATGATGATCGTGGCGATGCTGCTCACCAGCCTCTACAATTGGACGATCGAGAAAGTGGCCTACCGGCCGCTGCGCGGTTCGTTCCGGCTGGCGCCGCTGATCACCGCCATCGGCATGTCGATCGCGCTGTCGAACTTCGTCCAGGTGACGCAAGGCCCGCGCAACAAGCCGATCCCGCCGATGGTCAGCCAAGTCTACAACATCAACGGCGTCAGCGTTTCGCTGAAGCAGATCATCATCGTCATCGTCACGGCTTTGCTGTTGGCGCTGTTCTGGTACCTGGTCAACAAGACCTCGCTTGGCCGGGCGCAACGCGCTTGCGAGCAGGACCGCAAGATGGCCGCACTGCTGGGCATCGACGTCGACCGCACCATCTCGATCACCTTCATCATGGGCGCCGCTCTTGCCGCCGTCGCCGGCACGCTGTTCCTGATGTACTACGGCGTCATCGCCTTCTCGGACGGCTTTACCCCCGGGGTCAAAGCATTCACGGCGGCGGTTCTTGGCGGCATCGGCTCATTGCCAGGTGCGGTGCTGGGCGGCCTCCTGATCGGCTTCATCGAGAGCATGTGGTCGGCCTATTTCTCGATCGACTACAAGGACGTCGCCGCGTTCTCGATCCTGGCAATCGTGCTGATCTTCCTGCCTTCCGGCATATTGGGCCGGCCAGAAGTCGAAAAGGTCTGAGACCATGGCCGTGACCGTATCTCCAGAGCGCGACACCGTCGCCAGCCCCATGCAGCGCGCGCTGCGCGAGGGCTTCTATGCCGGCGCCATCTCGCTTGGCCTGTTCGTGCTGTTCATCGGCCTCAAGACAGACCAGAACATCTCCAATGAACTGGTCCTGGTGAAGCGCTGGGGCCTCTTGGCCGCCGTGGTGATCGCCACGGCTATCGGCCGTTTCCTTTATGTCGCCTATGGTCAACCCTTCATGGCCAACCAGAAGATCGCCGATGTCGCCACCGGCCTGTTGCCGGCCAGTGCGGCGTCGCGCTTCTTCCTGTTGCCGGCGTTTGTCGTGGCGATGATCGCGGTGGTGCTGCTGTTCGTGTTCAACGGCTCGCTTCCCGGATGGATAGGAGCAGAGGCGGCCGGCTATCTGCAGTTCCTGCGCGCGCTCGCAATCATTTATGCGCTGGCCTGCGTGATCTATTATTACCGCGGCTTCATCCACGCCAACTTCACCAAGCTCGGCATTGCCGCGCTGGTGCTCTATCCGATCCTTGTCATCGTCGTGCTGTCGCTGATGTCGTGGTCGGTCGCCACCGGATTGCAGGGCTCGCTGAAATGGGTCGACAATTTCGGCATCCAGATCCTGATCTACGTGATGCTGGCCTGGGGGCTGAACATCGTCGTCGGCCTCGCCGGCCTGCTCGATCTCGGCTACGTCGCCTTCTACGCCGTCGGGGCCTACGCCTATGCGCTGCTTGGCACAACCTACGGCCTGTCGTTCTGGATCCTGCTTCCGGCGGCCGGCGCCATGGCCGCGTTCTGGGGCGTGCTGCTCGGCTTTCCGGTGCTGCGCCTGCGCGGCGATTACCTGGCGATCGTCACCCTTGCCTTCGGGGAGATCATCCGCCTGGTGCTGATCAACTGGCGCGATGTGACCAACGGTTCGGCCGGTATCTCCGGCATCCCGAAAGTCACCTTTTTCGGCTTGATGACCTTCAACGTCTCGGACCCCAACTACATCGCCAAGGTCCTGCACCTCGCGACATCGAGCGCCTACTACAAGATCTTCCTCTATTACCTGATCCTGGCGCTTTGCATGCTCACCGCCTTCGTCACCATCAGGCTGAGGCGCATGCCCGTCGGGCGTGCCTGGGAAGCGCTGCGCGAGGACGAGATCGCCTGCCGCTCGCTCGGCATCAACACCACCACGACCAAGCTGACGGCCTTTGCCACCGGTGCCATGTTCGGCGGTTTTGCCGGGGCATTCTTCGCCGCGCGGCAAGGCTTCGTCAGCCCGGAATCCTTCGTCTTCCTGGAATCGGCCATCATCCTGGCCATCGTCGTCCTTGGCGGCATGGGGTCGCTGGTCGGCATCGCCGTCGCCGCGATGGTGATGATCGGCGGCACCGAGGCGCTGCGCGAGCTCGACTTCCTCAAACAGGTCTTCGGGCAAGATTTCACCCCCGAACTCTACCGCATGCTTCTGTTCGGCATGGCCATGGTCATCGTCATGCTGTGGAAGCCGCGGGGCTTTGTCGGCAGTCGTGAACCGACAGCCTTCCTCAAGGAGCGAAGGGCTGTCTCAAGCTCCTTCACCAAGGAGGGTCACGGCTGATGAATGCGAACGCACAAATGAACGACGCCATCCTGCAGGTCGATCATCTGTCGATGAAGTTCGGCGGCCTAGTCGCCATCGGCGACCTGTCCTTCACTGCCAGGCGCGGCGAAATCACCGCGCTGATCGGCCCCAACGGCGCCGGCAAGACCACCGTGTTCAATTGCATCACCGGCTTCTACAAGCCGTCGGAAGGCATGATCACGCTCAACCGGGCCGATGGCTCCAGCTACCTGCTGGAACGGCTGCCCAACCATGAGATCCCGGCGCGCGCCAAGGTGGCGCGCACCTTCCAGAACATCCGCCTGTTCTCGGGCATGACGCTGCTGGAGAACCTGCTCGTCGCCCAGCACAACAAGCTGATGAAGGCCTCCGGGTATACGATCCTGGGCCTGTTCGGCTTCAGCGGCTACCGCAAGGCCTCGGCCGAATCGGTGGAGCTTGCCAAGCACTGGCTGGAAAAGGCCGATCTCGTCGATCGCGCCGACGATCCGGCCGGCGACTTGCCCTACGGCGCACAGCGGCGGCTCGAGATCGCGCGCGCCATGTGCACCGGTCCCGAGCTTCTGTGCCTCGACGAACCGGCGGCCGGTCTCAACCCGAAGGAATCGGCGGCTCTCAACGAACTGCTGATGGGGATCAAGCACACGACAGGCACCTCGATCCTCCTGATCGAGCACGACATGTCGGTGGTCATGCAGATCTCCGACCATGTCGTTGTGCTGGAATATGGCCGCAAGATCTCCGACGGCAATCCGCAGTCGGTGCGCACCGACCCGCGCGTCATCGCTGCCTATCTTGGCGTCGACGACGAGGAGGTCGAGACCGTACTTACCGAAGTCGGCGACGAGGACGTCATCGAACAGCTCGACATCGGTCCCGACTCCGCGCATGGCCCGGGGACATCGTCGTCGTATCTGGCCGGGCCGGTGAGCGACACCGTCGGCCATAGCCAAGGCGAACGCGTAACCGTGTCGAAAGGCGCCTCGAAGGCAGCGCAGGTCGATGCCCGCGTCGCCAGCGTGGCAAGCAGGCCTGTTGCCCCGACACCGGCGCCGGCCAAGCCCGCCGCGAAGAAAGCGGCACCACGGAAAACGGCCGCCAAGGCGCCTGCCGCGAAGGCCGAAGGCGTTTCGAACCGCCTCGCTGCCCCCCGTGGCGGCAAGGCCGACAATCTGACCCGCATCAAGGGCATCGGCACGGTCAACGAGAAGAAGCTCAACGAACACGGCATCTTCCACTTCGACCAGATCGGCGCCTGGAAGAAGGCCGACGTCGAGGCGGTCGAGGCCTACCTGGCCTTTGACGGACGCATCGCGCGCGAGGAGTGGGTCAAGCAGGCCAAGCTGCTCGGCCAAGGCAAGGATACGGAATTCTCGCGCCGCGTCGATGCCGGCAAGGTGGCGACCAGTCATGTGTCCGGCAAAGCCAAGGCGAGCACAGCCAAGCCCGTTCAGGGCAAGCGTGGAGGGGGCAAGTGATGGCCACGACAACGCTGCTCGATATCAAGGGCGTGGAGACCTATTACGGCAATATCCGTGCGCTGAACGGCGTCAATGTCAGTGTCAAGCAAGGTGAGATCGTGGCGCTGATCGGCGCCAACGGCGCCGGCAAGTCGACGCTGATGATGACCATCTTCGGGGCTCCACGCGCCCGCACGGGCACCATCACCTTCAACGGGACCGATATCACCCAGTTGCCGACACACGAAATCGCGCGCATGCGCATTGCCCAGTCGCCCGAGGGCCGGCGCATCTTTCCGCGCATGACGGTGATGGAAAACCTGCAGATGGGCGCCAGCCTCGACAACCTCAAATATTATGGCGAGGACGTCGAGAAGGTGTTCACGCTGTTTCCCAGGCTGAAGGAGCGCATCGCCCAGCGTGGCGGTACGCTGTCGGGCGGCGAACAGCAGATGCTGTCGATCGGACGCGCACTGATGGCGCGGCCGAAACTGCTTCTGCTCGACGAGCCGTCGCTGGGTCTGGCGCCGCTGATCGTCAAGCAGATCTTCGATGCCATTCGTGAGTTGAACCGCACCCAAGGGCTGACCGTGTTCCTGGTCGAGCAGAACGCGTTCGGCGCGCTCAAGCTCGCCACGCGCGGCTATGTCATGGTCAACGGCAATGTGACGATGAGCGGCACCGGCAAGGAGCTGCTCGCCAATCCGGAAGTGCGCGCCGCCTATCTCGAAGGCGGACATCACTAAGTTCAGGAGACTTCCCATGCAAGGCATTCTCTACGAGGAACCGTCGATCTGGCAGTTCTTCTTCGTCACCTGCCTGCTCGGCGGATGGGCGGCATGGATGACCGGCAAGGCCAGTGCCCAGACATGGCGCAGCTTCATCCAGCTGTTTGCCTATCTGCTCGGGCTCGGCATTGGAATCCGCTTCATCCATCACGCGCTGTTCGACGGCACGATGTTCTCGCTGCATTACTATATCGTTGACACCATCGTGCTGATGATACTGGGCTTCGTCGGCTATCAATACACGCGAACCAACCAGATGGTCACACAGTATAATTGGCTCTACGAAAGAGCTTCAATCTTGAGCTGGAAACCGAAAGGTTGACGTTCATCATTAACGCCGCGTCAGGGATGAATCGGCGTGACAAGTGCCTGAAAATCGGCAAACTATGCTTTCTGCGATAAGGGTGGGCATCGCATGAAAGCTTCATCCACGCCCACTCCGTTAATGGGAGCGTTTAAATGAAAAAGTCACTTTTGTCCGCCGTGGCCCTGACCGCGCTCGTCGCGTTCGGCGGCAACGCGTGGGCTGATGTAATGTTCGCCGTCGCCGGGCCGATCACCGGTCCGAACGCGGCCTTCGGCGCACAGTTGCAGAAGGGCGCCGAAGCGGCGGTCGCCGAGATCAATGCCAAGGGCGGCATCAATGGCGAGCAGATCAAGCTCGAAGTCGGCGACGATGTCTCCGATCCGAAGCAGGGCATCTCGGTCGCCAACAAGTTCGTCGGCGACGGCGTCAAGTTCGTGATCGGCCACTTCAACTCGGGCGTGTCGATCCCGGCCTCCGAAGTGTACGCCGAAAACAACATCGTCGAAATCACGCCGGCCGCAACCAACCCGAAGTTTACCGAGCGCGGCTTGTGGAATGTGTTCCGTACCTGCGGACGCGACGACCAGCAGGGCAGCATCGCTGGCGCCTATATCGCCGCGAACTTCAAGGATGCCAAAGTCGCCGTGATCCATGACAAGACCCCTTATGGCCAGGGCCTCGCGGACGAAACCAAGAAGGCGATGAACGCCGCCGGCATCAAGGAAGTGATGTATGAAGGCGTCAATGTCGGCGACAAGGACTTCTCGGCGCTGATCGCCAAGATGAAGGAAGCCGGCGTCACCCTGATCTACTGGGGTGGCCTGCATACCGAAGCCGGTCTGATCATCCGTCAATCGGCGGACCAGGGCCTCAAGGCCCCGATGATGTCGGGTGACGGCATCGTGACGGACGAACTCGCCGCCATCGCGGGCGACGCTGTCGCCGGCACCCTCAACACGTTCGGCCCCGACCCGCGCCTGATCCCAGCCAATAAGGAACTCGTCGAGAAGTTCCGCGCGCAGGGTTTCGAGCCGGAAGCCTACACGCTCTACGCCTATGCCGCCGTGCAGGTGGTCGCCGAGGCGGCCGCTGCCGCCAAGACGAACGATCCGCAGGCCGTCGCCAAGGCGATGCATGAAAGCGGACCGTTCCCGACCGTTCTGGGCGATCTCGCCTATGACGCCAAGGGCGATCCGAAGCTGCCAGGCTACATCATGTACGAATGGAAGAAGAAGGACGACGGGAAGTATTCCTGGTTCCCGAAGTCGTAATCCATTCGGATCCGAAACCAACGATGCCCGGCGCCTCGCGCCGGGCATTTTCTTTTGATGCGCCCCGGCAGCCGGGTTACGTCACGGCGAGCCTTCCTTACGAAGATCGCATCCAGGATCGAAATTGTCGCCATTGTTCCGTCCGTTCGAACCGATGCGTGCGAGTGTTGGCCGGATAATCGATCTAAATCGGTTTAAATTAGCGTCGATTTTGTTTGCACTGCAGCATTTTCGCGCTAATCATTGCCCCGATTTCCCGTTCCTTCCGCTGCTGGAGCCCAGTCCTTGGCCATCACGAAGATCCTCGTCGCCAACCGGTCAGAAATCGCCATCCGCGTCTTTCGCGCGGCCAACGAGCTGGGCCTCAAAACCGTGGCGATCTGGGCCGAGGAAGACAAATACTCGCTGCACCGCTTCAAGGCCGATGAGAGCTACCAGGTCGGGCGCGGCCCGCATCTCGGCAAGGACATGGGTCCGATCGAGAGCTATCTGTCGATCGAGGAGGTGATCCGCGTCGCCAGGCTTTCAGGCGCCGATGCCATCCACCCCGGCTACGGGCTGCTGTCGGAAAGCCCCGAATTCGCCGAGGCCTGCGCGCAAGCAGGCATCACCTTCATCGGTCCCAAGCCCGACACGATGCGCCGGCTGGGCAACAAGGTTGCCGCGCGCAATCTAGCCATCGAGGTCGGCGTGCCCGTGGTGCCGGCGACCGATCCGTTGCCGGACGATATGGAGGCGGTCAAGGAACTCGCGAAGACGGTCGGTTATCCGGTCATGCTGAAAGCCTCGTGGGGTGGCGGTGGCCGCGGCATGCGCGCCATCCGCTCCGAGGCCGACCTCGCCCGCGAGGTCATGGAAGGCAAGCGCGAGGCGAAGGCCGCCTTCGGAAAGGACGAGGTCTATCTCGAAAAGCTGATCGAGCGCGCCCGCCATGTCGAGGTGCAGGTGCTTGGCGACACACACGGCAATGCAGTGCACCTGTTCGAGCGCGACTGCTCGATCCAGCGCCGCAACCAGAAGGTCGTCGAGCGCGCGCCGGCGCCCTATCTTAGCGAGGACCTGCGCCAGGAGCTTTGCGGCTACGCGCTGAAGATCGCGCGCGAGACCAGCTATATCGGCGCTGGCACCGTCGAATTCCTGCAGGACGCGGATACCGGCAAGTTCTACTTCATCGAGGTCAATCCGCGCATCCAGGTCGAGCACACCGTCACCGAAATGGTGACCGGCATCGACATTGTGAAGGCGCAGATCCACATCCTCGACGGTTTCGCCATCGGCACGCCGGAATCGGGTGTGCCGGCGCAGAGGGACATCCGGCTGAACGGCCATGCCTTGCAGTGCCGCATCACCACGGAAGATCCCGAACACAATTTCATTCCGGACTACGGCCGCATCACCGCCTATCGCGGCGCCACCGGCTTCGGCATCCGCCTCGATGGCGGCACGGCCTATTCCGGCGCGGTCATCACCCGCTTCTACGATCCGCTGCTGGAGAAGGTCACGGCCTGGGCGCCGACGCCGGCCGAGACGATCGCCCGCATGAACCGCGCGCTGCGCGAGTTCCGCATCCGCGGCGTCGCCACCAACCTCACCTTCCTCGAAGCGATCATCAATCACCCGAGCTTCGCCGACAATTCCTATACGACCAGGTTCATCGACACGACGCCGGAGCTGTTCCAGCAGGTCAAGCGCCAGGACCGCGCCACCAAGCTGCTCAACTACCTGGCCGACGTCAGCGTCAACGGCCATCCCGAGACGCGCGGCCGACCGACGCCAAAGGCCGACGCGGCTCCGCCCGTGGTGCCCTATCTCAACGGCAATGTGCCGAGCGGCAGCAAGCAGAAGCTCGACGTGCTCGGGCCGGAAAAGTTCGCCGCCTGGATGCGCGAGCAGAAGGAAGTGCTGGTCACCGACACGACGATGCGCGACGGCCACCAGTCGCTGCTCGCCACCCGCGTGCGCACGCATGACATTGCCGGCATCGCCGGCACCTATGCGCGCGCCTTGCCGCAGTTGCTGTCGCTCGAATGCTGGGGTGGGGCCACTTTCGACGTCGCCATGCGCTTCCTCACCGAGGATCCATGGGAGCGGCTGTCGCTGGTGCGGGAAGCCGCCCCCAACCTGTTGCTGCAGATGCTGCTGCGCGGCGCCAACGGCGTCGGCTATACCAATTATCCCGACAATGTCGTGCAGCATTTCGTCAAGCAGGCGGCGTCGGGCGGCGTCGACCTGTTCCGCGTCTTCGACTGCCTGAACTGGGTCGAGAACATGCGCGTCGCCATGGACGCGGTCGGCGCCGAGGGCAAGCTGATCGAAGCGGCGATGTGCTATACCGGCGACATCCTCGATCCGGCGAGGGCCAAGTACGACCTGAAATACTATGTCGGGCTCGCCAGGGAATTGCAGGCCGCCGGCGCCCATATCATCGCCGTCAAGGACATGGCCGGCCTGTTGAAGCCGAGTGCTGCCCGCGTGCTGTTCAAGGCGCTGCGCGAGGCGACCGACCTGCCGATCCATTTTCACACCCACGACACATCGGGTCTGTCGGCGGCAACCGTGCTGGCGGCCGTGGAAAGCGGTGTCGACGCCATCGACGCGGCGATGGACGCCTTCTCCGGCAACACCTCGCAGCCGTGCCTGGGTTCAATCGTCGAAGCGCTGAAAGGCACCGAGCGCGATCCAGGCCTCGACCCGCAATGGATCCGAAAGATCTCGTTCTACTGGGAAGCCGTTCGCAATCAGTACGCTGCTTTCGAGAGCGACCTGAAAGGCCCGGCTTCCGAGGTCTACCTGCACGAAATGCCGGGGGGGCAGTTCACCAATTTGAAGGAACAGGCGCGTTCGCTGGGGCTGGAGACACGCTGGCACGAGGTGGCGCAGACCTATCACGACGTCAACCTGATGTTCGGCGACATCGTCAAGGTGACGCCGTCCTCCAAGGTCGTGGGCGACATGGCGCTGATGATGGTGAGCCAGGATCTGACCGTTGCCGATGTCGAGAACCCGGCCCGCGACATCGCCTTCCCGGACTCGGTGGTTTCGATGCTGCGCGGCGATCTTGGCCAATCCCCTGGCGGCTGGCCGCAGGCGTTGCAGAAGAAGGCACTCAAGGGCGACAAGCCGATCACGGCGCGGCCCGGCTCATTGCTCAAGCCGGCCGACCTCGAGAAGAGCCGCAAGGAGATCGAGGACAAGCTCGAGCGCAAGCTGTCGGAATACGAGTTCGCCTCGTGGCTGATGTATCCGAAGGTGTTTTCCGACTTCGTCGCCGCGCAGGAGACCTACGGCCCGGTCAGCGTTCTGCCGACGCCGACCTATTTCTACGGCATGAAATCGGAAGACGAGATTTTCGTCGATATCGAAAGGGGCAAGACCTTGGTCGTGCGCTGCCAGGCGTTCGGCGATGTCGACGACAAGGGCATGGTCACGGTGTTCTTCGAGCTCAACGGCCAGCCGCGGCGCGTGAAGGTGCCCGATCGCGCGCATGGCGCGTCGGCGGCCAAGGCGCGTCGCAAGGCGGAGCCCGGCAACGAGGCGCATGTCGGGGCGCCGATGCCGGGTGTGGTCTCCGCACTTTCGGTCGCCGCCGGCCAAGCGGTCAAGGCCGGCGACGTGCTGCTCTCCATCGAAGCGATGAAGATGGAGACGGCGCTGCACGCCGAGCGCGACGGGACGGTCGCCGAGGTGCTGGTGAAGGCCGGCGACCAGATCGATGCGAAGGATCTCCTGATCGCCTTCAACTGAGAGCTCGCAAGGAACGGGCAGGCTGTCGGCTCATGACGGCAGGCCTTGGCGAGCTGTTCGATAACGGCTTGACCCGCCGGCTCCGGTCGGGCATCGAACCGCTGAAATTCGTCGCGGCACGTTCCCCGAGTCGCGGCGCGGAACCGATTTGGAGAAAACATGGCCGACGATATCACCGAGACCAGCCAGACTGTTGCCGCCGGCCAGCTGCGTGCCTTGATCGAGCGCATCGAGCGGCTCGAGGAAGAAAAGAAGACGATCTCCGACGACATCAAGGAAGTCTTCGCCGAAGCCAAGGGCACCGGCTTCGACACGAAGGCAATCCGCACCATCATCCGTCTGCGCAAGAAGGACCAGGCCGAGCGCCAGGAGGAGGACGCCATCCTCGATCTGTACATGGCCGCGCTCGGAATGGTGTAAGACTAACCGGCCGGTGCCCGACGCGGTTGCCGGTGATACGGTTCGAACCATGAGCGAATTCGACTTCGGCGGCCGCCGCGCCTCGGAATTCCGCCATCGCGGCTTCTGGTCGCTGTTTGCCGAACGGCATCCGGAAGAAAGAGCCCGGCTGGCGCGACGCGGACCCTGGTTCTGGCAGCGCGGACTGCCCGATTTCGCTCTGGTGCTTTCCATGTATGTCGCGCCGGCGCAGAACCATGTCGGTGTCTTCTTCGGCCGCAACGAGAAGTTCGGCGCCACGCAAAGCTGGTCGCGGCTGGAGCCGTTCCGGCCGGCGATCGAAGACAGGCTGAAGCTCAGGCCGGAACAAAGCTGCGAGGGCCTTGGCATCAATTCGATGTGGCGCGTCAATTGCTTTGCCGAGGACAACTGGCCTGCCATGACCGACTGGCTGGTGACGGAATGCTCGCGGGTCGAGTGCGCCGTGACCGAAGTGCTGAGGCAGGGGTAAGTGATCGCGGATTTCTTCCGCTCGCGTTGGCTTGGCGAGGTGCCGATCGACCGGCTGTTCTGGCGCGACATGATGCTTGTCGGAACCGCGATCAATATTGCGTCGTCTGCCGGGGCGCTGATCTTGCTTGGGCTGAAGATGCCGCTCGGCCTTGTCCTTGCGGTGCATTTCGCACCGGTGCCCTACAGCATCTTCCTGGCTTTGGCGGTCTGGCGCACGGCTGAGAAGGCCGGTGGTGCCAGGGCTTCCCTCTTCATGCTGGGATCAGCGCTCTGGCTGATCGCCACGATCGTCGTCTGACGAAGCTGCCCGCACGAAAAAGGGCGGCCGGAGCCGCCCTTGGCAAGCATTCACGACGCGTTGTTCAGCCGGCCGGCTCGAATTTCAGCGCCACGCCATTGATGCAGTAGCGCAGGCCGGTCGGCGGCGGGCCGTCCTCGAAGACATGGCCGAGATGGCTGCCGCAACGGGCACAATGGCATTCGGTGCGGACCATGCCGTAGCTGCGATCGACGGTGTTCTCGACCGAGCCCGGCACGGGATCGTTGAAGCTCGGCCAGCCGGTGCCGCTCTCGAATTTCAGCGTGGATTGGAACAGCGGCTGGTCGCAGCCGACGCAGGAAAAAGTACCGGCGCGCTTCTCGTACAGCAGGGCACAGCTTCCCGGCCGCTCGGTGCCATGGTTGCGCATGACGGCGTATTGCTCCGGCGTCAGCCGGGCGCGCCATTCGGCGTCGGTGCGGGTGACGGGGTAGGTGTGGGTGTCCATTTGATCTCCTCAGCCTTGGCGGCTCGTTCTTGGTTGCAACCGGATATTCGCAACAAGATAGGGGTTTGTTACAGACCTGCCCAGTCCGACCGCTCCGGATATCTCAATGTTTGCCCGACAATTGCCTCGTGGCGCCCTCCAGTCCGGCCAGTGTCAACGGGAACATGCGGCCGCCGAAGATGTCACGGATTATCGCGATCGAATGAGTAAAGCCCCAGTTCTTCTCGTTCTCGGGGTTAAGCCACACCGCGTTCGGCCATTGCCGCAGCAGCCGGCCGAGCCAGACGGCTCCGGCCTCGGGGTTCCAGTGTTCCACCGAGCCGCCTGGGTGGGCGATCTCGTATGGGCTCATCGAGGCATCACCGACGACGATGACCTTGTAGTCGGGGCCATATTTGTGGATGAGATCGAAGGTCGAGATCGTCTCGGCATGGCGGCGGCGATTGTCCTTCCACACGCCTTCGTAGAGGCAGTTGTGGAAATAGAAATATTCGAGCTGGCGGAATTCGGCGCGGGCGGCGGAAAACAGCTCCTCGACGCTCTTGATATGATCGTCCATCGAGCCGCCGACATCGAAGAACATCAGGAGCTTCACCGCATTGCGGCGCTCGGGCCGTGTCTGGACGTCGAGATAGCCGTGCTCGGCGGTGGCGTGGATGGTACCGGGCAGGTCGAATTCTTCCTCGGCGCCCTCGCGCACCCAGCGGCGCAGGCGCTTCAGCGCGATCTTGATGTTGCGGGTGCCGAGTTCGACCGCATCGTCGAAATTCCGGAACTCGCGCTTGTCCCAGACTTTCACCGCGCGACGGTTGCGGCTTTCGTTCTGGCCGATGCGCACGCCTTCGGGGTTGTAGCCATAGGCGCCGAAGGGAGAGGTGCCGCCGGTGCCGATCCATTTCGAACCGCCCTGGTGGCGGCCCTTCTGTTCCTCGAGCCGCTGCTTCAGCGTCTCCATCAGCCTGTCGAAACCGCCCAGCGCCTCGACCAGCTTTTTCTCTTCCTCGGTCAGGTGCTTTTCGGCGAGCCGGCGCAGCCATTCCTCGGGAATATTGGCGACGTCGACCGCATCCGGCCCGCCCAGTGCCTCGACGCCCTTGAAGACATGCGCGAAGACCTGGTCGAAGCGGTCGATATGGCGTTCGTCCTTCACCAAAGCGGCACGGGCGAGATAATAAAAACCCTCGACGTCGTAATCGACCAGCCCGGCGTCCAGCCCCTCCAGCAGAGAGAGGTATTCCCTGAGCGAGACGGGAACGCGCGCTGCCTTCAGCTCGAGGAAGAAGGGGATGAACATGGCCGGTTACAGTAAATCATACTCGATAAAGCCCGTCCTGCGCGCGACATGGTCGTAGAGCTTGCGGGCGGTGGCATTGGTTTCGTGCGTCATCCAGTAGACGTTCTTCACGCCGATTTTGCCGGCCTCCTGCTTCACCGCCTCGATGAGGGCCGCGCCGATGCCCTTTCCGCGCACATCCGGGTCGGCGAACAGATCCTGCAGGTAGCAGTTGTTTTTCTCGGACCAGCCGGAGCGGTGGTAGAGATAATGGGTGAGGCCCACGGCCTTGCCGTCCGATGTGGCGATAAAACCCTTCGGCTCGAACTCGCCTTCGGTGAATAACCGCTTCCAGGTGATGGCATAGACCTCTTCCGGCAGCTTGGTTTCGTAGAAGGTCAGATAATCGGTCCACAGGCGGTGCCAGTCGGCGTGGTCGGATTGCGCGAGCGGGCGGACAACGATCTCAGACATTTTTATCTCCTCCGAAGGGTTCTGGCCGAAGCTGACCTTCTCTTCGGCCCGCGGCAACGGTCCACAGCCGGGAAAGCGCTGCCCTATTGCTGTCTTCTCGCCATGAATGCCAGCCGCTCGAACAGATGCACGTCCTGCTCGTTCTTCAACAGGGCGCCATGCAGTTTGGGCAATGCGTTCTTGGGGTCGGCGCGCAAATCCTCCGGCGCGATGTCGTCGGCGACCAGCAGGCGGATCCAGTCGAGCGCCTCGGAGGTCGATGGCTTCTTCTTCAAGCCTGGCACGTCGCGGATTTCATAGAACTGGGTGAGGGCCGCGCGCACCAGGTTCTGCTTGATGCCAGGATAGTGCACGTCGACGATTCTGTGCAGCGTGTCGACGTCGGGAAAGCGGATGTAGTGGAAGAAGCAGCGGCGCAGGAAAGCGTCCGGCAACTCCTTCTCGTTGTTGGAGGTGATGATGACGATCGGGCGAACGGCGGCGCGGATGGTCTCGCCGGTCTCGTAGACGAAGAACTCCATCCGATCGAGCTCCTGCAGCAGGTCGTTGGGGAATTCGATGTCGGCCTTGTCGATCTCGTCGATCAGAAGCACGACCTTCTTGTCGGCCGCGAATGCCTCCCAAAGCTTGCCGCGCTTGATGTAGTTCTTGATATCGTTGAACCTGACATCGCCGAGCTGGCTGTCGCGCAGCCGCGACACCGCATCGTATTCGTAGAGACCTTGCTGCGCCCGCGTCGTCGATTTGACGTGCCACTCGATCAGCTCGAGGCCGAGTGCCGCCGCCACCTGGCGGGCGAGTTCCGTCTTGCCGGTGCCGGGCTCGCCCTTGACCAGCAAGGGCCGCTCCAGCGCGATCGCCGCGTTGACCGCCACCATCAGATCCTTGTCGGCGACATAGGCCGCCGTGCCTTCGAAACGCATTTTTGCTCCTTGGTTGGTCGTCGCGACCGTAAGGACGCCGCCGCGGCTGTGCAAGGGTTGCGCCGGATGGCGAATAAAGCCGCCGTGACTGCCTGCGTCACTGGCGCTTGAGCCACCAGCGGCCTATATTGGGCAGGACGGTCTGTGCTTCCCGGCAGGAGAACATTTTCCCCGGGGCCTTAACGATCCTTAGGGAGCTGTCCCTGGGAAGACCCGTGGGTTTTCTCACACGGCGCCCACCTACTTTGTAGGTTCCCGGGATCGCTCTCTCCACCGGTTGTGTGGATCGTCACTTGTCGCAAGGCGTCCACGCATCTTGGTGGATGATGCGGTGGAAAACGTCGCACTTGAGACCCCGCACAGCTCTGACCTTTTCTACCTTGGCCGCATGACCTCTCCTAAAGACCTGAAAAAGAAGCTGCGCCTCGAGGCACTCGCCCGCCGCGACGGCCTCGATGCATTCTGGCGGGTGGAGGCTGCGCTCGAAATGGCGGAGACGGCGCGCGACCATCTGGAGATCGGGCCCGGTCAGATCGTCTCCGGCTTCTGGCCGATGCGCTCGGAGGTCGATGTCAGGCCGCTGATGTTCGCCTTGCGAGAGAAGGGCGCACGGCTCTGCCTGCCTGCCATTCTCGACAAGACCACCATCGTCTTTCGCGAACTGGTTCGCGGCGCGCCGATGGTCGACATGGGCTTTGGCACGGTCGGGCCGCATGCCGAGGCCGAAGTTCTCGATCCTTCGGTCGTGCTGGTGCCGCTCGCCGCCTTCGACGCGCGCGGTCACCGCATCGGATATGGCGCTGGCTATTACGACCGGGCGATCGCGAAGCTCGTCGACAAGGGACTCGCGCCCCGGCTGATCGGCATCGCCTTCGACTGCCAAGAAGTTTCGCAAGTTCCAGACGAACCCCATGACGTGGTCATCCCGGAAATACTCACCGAGAGCGGGTTGCGCCGCTTTGCGCCAAAATTGTAGATAGTTCTTTGAAACGCATGATCTTTGCCGAAAAGTCATGCAACTTTTCGGGATCAGGCATAGATGCGACTTCTTTTCCTCGGGGACATGGTCGGCAAGACGGGCCGCACCGCGGTATGGGAACAACTGCCTGGCCTGATCTCCGACTTCAAGCTCGATTTCGTCATCGTCAACGGCGAGAACGCGGCCGGCGGCTTCGGCATCACCGAAGAGATCTTGCGTGAGACGATCGCGGCGGGCTGCGATGTCGTGACCACCGGCAACCATGTCTGGGACCAGCGCGACGCTCTGGCCTTCGCGCCGCGCGAGCAGCGGTTCCTGCGGCCTTCCAATTTCCCCAAAGGCACGCCCGGGCGCGGCTCCGGTGTCTACATCGCCAAAAACGGCGCGCGCGTGCTGGTCGCCAACATTATGGGCCGGGTGTTCATGCACCCGGAACTCGACGACCCGTTCCAGGCCGGCGAACGCGAGCTTGCCGCCTGTCCGCTCGGCGAGCAGGCGGATGCGGTGGTGATCGACTTCCACGCCGAGGCAACCTCGGAAAAAATGTGCTTCGCGCATTTTGTCGATGGCCGCGCCAGTCTCGTCGTCGGCACTCACACGCACCAGCCCACCGCCGACCACCAGATCCTCAATGGCGGCACCGGGTACCTGTCGGATGCCGGCATGTGCGGTGACTATGATTCCTCGCTCGGCATGGACAAGGAAGAACCGCTCAACCGGTTCCTGTCGAAAGTGCCGAAAGGGCGTTTCGAGGCGGCGACGGGACCGGCGACGTTGTGCGGCGTCGGCGTCGATATTTCCGACCGCACGGGGCTGACCGAGAAGATCGCGCCGTTTCGTCGCGGGCCAAGGCTGGAAGAAACGGCTCCGTCCTTCTGGGCGTGACATTGATATAGGGGGTCGCAGTACCTAATTGCCGGCGACACTGCTCTAGATCGTAGGGGACGACCTCCATGCAGCTTATCGAATTCCTGGCGCCGCATTTTCAATTCGTTTCGGACCCGACCGCCTGGGTCGCGCTGCTGACGCTGGTGGTGCTCGAGATCGTGCTCGGCATCGACAACCTGATCTTCATCTCGATCCTCACCAACAAGCTGCCCGTGGAGCAGAGAGCTCGCGCGCGGCGTCTTGGCATCTCAGCGGCGCTGGTCATGCGCCTGGTGCTGCTCGCCACCATTTCCATCATCGTTCAACTGACGACGCCGGTCTTCACGGCGTTCGGCCACGGCTTCTCCTGGCGCGACCTGATCCTGATCGCCGGCGGTCTGTTCCTGGTGTGGAAGGCGACCAAGGAGATCCACCACACGGTCGATCCCGACGACCATCAGGACACGATGCTGGGCGAAACGCTCAAGATCTCGCTTGCCGGCGCGATCTTCCAGATCCTGCTGCTCGACCTCGTCTTCTCCATCGATTCCATCATCACCGCCGTCGGCATGACCGACGAGATCGCCATCATGTATATCGCGGTCATCGCGGCCGTGACCGTGATGATGCTGGCGGCCGGACCGCTGGCGGACTTCATCGCCAAGAACCCGAGCATCGTCATGCTGGCGCTGGGCTTCCTGCTGATGATCGGCATGACGCTGATCGCCGACGGCATGGGCTATCATGTGCCCAAGGGCTACATCTATGCGGCGATGGGTTTTTCGGCGCTGGTCGAGGGGCTCAACATGCTGGCGCGGCGGCGCAAGAAAGCGAAAACCGGCGACGGCCACTGATACTAGTCGGCCGGGGCGAGCCTAGTGCCCCGGAACACCCTTCGGATGGCGGTCACCCATCAAGCCGAGCGTCAGGCCCTGTTCCAGCCAGGCCTTGGCGCCGGCGAGCACAAGCGCAAAGCCGTCGGTTGAGCCGACCGCTTGTTTCACCTGCTCGTCGCCATTGCCGGCAAAGCCGAAATTGTGGACCTCGAGGAATGTCGCTTCGCCAGGCATTTCGGTGAAGGTCCAGACCACCGTGGTCGGCGGATCGCTCCACGTCATGACGATCTTCTTGTCCCTGGCGATCTCGCTGACCTCGACTGTCGTCGAGACCCCATACATGCGCCACTCCCACTGAACCGGTTTGCCGCCATCAAGCCGGCCGCTGCCATGGGTGAACCAGAATTTGGTCGTGATCGCCGGATCGACGACGGCTTCGAAAACCTCAGCGACCGGCCGCCGGATCAGCATGGCGGCTTCGGCTGTCGGTGTCTCACGGATTTCCATGGCGATCTCCTTTCGAATACGCCCTCACCAGGCGTCGGGTTCGCGCACCATATGGATGATGCCGGCCGGATTGGTGATCCAACCACCTCGGAAACCCGCGTCCAAGGGCTCGACGGCATCGCAACGCACAATTCCCGCCTTGGCCAGATGATCCGCGGCGCCCGGAAAATCCCGCGTGAAAAGCTCCAGCCAGATCTCGGCCTGGCTCATCGTCGGCGCCTCGTCGATCCAAAGCCTGTTGGGGCCGAGCTCGAAGCCGATGGCCGGCGCCTTGGCTGTGAACGGCTTGAGGCCGACGACATCGCGGTAGAAGGCGATCGTCGCTTCGTACTGGTGCGATGGCACCTTCATGGCGATGTTGATGCCGCCGGTGATCTTCGCGGTCATGGCTGGGCTCTGTTTTCAAATGTTGTTTTCGCTGGCGGGTTCGCCCTTCATCTCGCTGCGGTAATAGCCGTCGCGCAGATTGATGCCGTATTCGACATAGGCCTTCATGCAGGCCAGCATCTGCGACCAGCCCTCGCAATTCAGGTAGGACTTCTTCAGACCGACCGCGCCTTCCTGCCAGCCGCTCTCGGCGATGGTGACGAAGGTGCCGCCATCGTCGAGCGGCTCGAAATTCATCTCGATGCGGGTCTTGTAGGCGGGGTTGCCGTCGGCGTCGGTGGCATCCCAGCGCAGCACGATGCGGCTGTCCTTGACCACTTCGTCGGCCTCGACCGGCACCTTGCCCCACCAGACGACAGCCGAACCGGCGACCAATGGCGCGCTGGCACCGCCGATGGTGGTGAAATAGCCGCTCAGCTTCTCGGGGTTGACGACCGCGTCGAAGACTTCGGCGACCGGTTTGCCGATGCGCCCTGAAACGCTGAATCCAAGAGACATATCCACAGCTCCTTGCTTGAACGAGCCAACAATATGTTATAAAAACATAACATGTCAAGCCGATCGCAGGACGACCATGTTTTCAAGGCGCTGGCGCATCCGCGCCGGCGCGAAATGCTGGATCTGTTGAAAGACCAGCCAAAGACCACCGGCATGCTGTGCGAAGCTTTTCCCGATATCGACCGCTGCACGGTCATGCTGCATCTCAAGGTGCTGGAGGACGCGGACCTGATCGTCGCGCGCCGCGACGGACGCGAGCGCTGGAACCATCTCAATGCGTTGCCGATCAAGCAGATTCACGACCGCTGGATCAGCCAGTATGCCGGCCATGCGCTCAGCATCATTGACCGGCTGAAGTCCGATCTGGAAGGGTAGGACAGCCTGCTTGCCGGGCCGCCGCATGCCGAGCGCCCCGGCAACGCGGCGCGGCTGGACGAATTGAGCCGATTTATCTATAAGCCGGCCATTCCGACACAGGGCGCCGTACGTTCACCCGGACGCATCGGGACGCTCTGAAATTGAATTCGAGCCTTTTGCAAAGGCGAGATGACGCATCTCGCGGCAAGACGCTCTAGCCGAACACGACAGGGGTGCCATGGCTGGCCATTCACAGTTCAAGAACATCATGCACCGCAAGGGCCGTCAGGACGCGGTGCGGTCGAAAATGTTTTCCAAGCTGGCGCGCGAAATCACCGTCGCCGCCAAGAGCGGAACGCCGGACCCATCGATGAACCCGCGTCTGCGCCTGGCGATCCAGAACGCCAAGGCGGTGTCGATGCCCAAGGACAACATCCAGCGCGCCATCAACAAGGCCTCGATGGGCGACGCCGAAAACTACGAAGCGGTGCGCTACGAAGGGTATGGGCCTGGTGGCGTCGCCGTGATCGTCGAGGCGCTGACCGACAACCGCAACCGTTCGGCGTCCAATGTGCGCGCCGCCTTCACCAAGGCCGGCGGCGCGCTCGGCGAAACCGGATCGGTGTCGTTCATGTGGGACCGCGCCGGCGAAATCTACTATCCGGCCTCGGCCGGCAGCGCGGACAAGATCATGGATGCGGCGATCGAAGCCGGCGCCGACGATGTCGAATCGGACGAGGAAGGCCACACGATCTATTGCTCCTTCGAGACTCTCGGCGAGGTGTCTAAGGCGCTTGAAACCTCGCTCGGCGAGGCCGAATCGGTCAAGGCGATCTGGAAGCCGCAGAACAATGTCCCCGTCGACGAAGAGCGGGCGCAATCGCTGATGAAGCTGGTTGCCACGCTCGAGGATGATGACGACGTGCAAAGCGTGTACGCCAACTTCGAAGTCGACGACGAGACGATGGCGAAGCTCAGCGCGGCGTGAGCGAAGGTCGTCCGATATGAGCAAAGCTCAGTTGCCGGCCATCCGCATTACCTACTGCACGCAATGCCAGTGGCTGTTGCGTGCCGGCTGGATGGCGCAGGAGCTGCTGTCCACCTTCGGTACCGATCTCGGCGAGGTGACGCTGGTGCCGGGCACCGGCGGCATCTTCACCATCTCCTGTAACGATGTGCTGGTCTGGGACCGCAAGCGCGACGGCGGCTTCCCTGACGCGGCCAAACTCAAGCAGCTGGTCCGCGACGTGATCGATCCGGATCGGGATCTCGGTCACGCCGACCGCAAAGGCCACAAGGGTGACACGCAGAAAGACCTCGCCTGAGCGGAGTTTTTCTGCGTCTCGTTAGACCTCTTCAGAGCAATGCGAAGATAAAGCACGCCATCGCCACGATGGCGGTGACGGTGCGGACGTGGTTCCACATCACCCATTGGCTCAGATGGTTCGCCCACACGGCAGCGCCGTTGCTGCTGGCCGGGTCGACGGCGGCGAGAGCATCGTTGAGCGGCACGTTGAAGACCATGGTCACGATAGGGTTGCCGACCAGATAGATCACCGCGCCGGCCAGTAACCAGTACGAGCCGGACTGGCTCCAGCCCAAGAGAGCGGCGGCAATGAGAACGAGGCAGATGAGGCCGGTGCCAAACAGCGCTGTCATGAAGGTCGGGGTGATCACCGTGACATTGATCGAATTCATCGCGGCGATGCCCGCTGGGACGGGCAGCCGGGCAAGGGCCGCCATGACGAAGTTGGAAAAGGCGAAGAATACGCCACCGACGACGCCCGCGCCGATCGCGGCAATGAAGGTGAGGGTTGGAAGAAGCTTGATCATCTCAGTTGCTCCAGACGCCGGTTGCGGCGGTTTGCTCTCTAAAATGTGAGCATACCTCACATTTGCAAAACGTGATAAACCCTCGTATTTTGTAAGTCAAGTCGTTCCCGGCGATTTTGCCGGGCGCGTTTGTTGGAGACGGTCATGGAAGGCACGCAAACCAATGAGCGGATCGGTTCGCCGCGCCGGGCGCCAAGCCAGCAGCGCAGCCGCGAGCGGGTCGAGCGCATGCTGGCCGCCGCCTCGGCGCTGATTGCCGAACAAGGCAGCGACGCAATGCGCATGGGCGAGGTGGCGGAGCGGGCTGGGGTGTCGATCGGCTCGCTCTACCAGTTCTTTCCGGACAAGAGGGCGATCGTCTGGGCGCTGGCCGAACGCTACACAGCGGAAAGCCAGGCTTGTATCTCGGCGGCACTCAGGGATGTCAGCGACGCCAAAGGCCTGCGGCAGGCTTTCTCGGAGCTGGTCGATATTTACTACGAGCTGTTCCTGGCCGAGCCGGTGATGCGCGACATCTGGTCGGGCACGCAGGCCGACAAGGCGCTGCGCCAGCTCGAACTCGCCGACAGCCGCGCGAACGCGGAATTTCTGATCGCGGTACTCAAGCGCCTGCGGCCCGATGCCGATCCGGTGGCGCTCGACACGACGGCATTCTTGGTGTGGCAGATGGGCGAGGCGGCCATGCGGCTGGCGATCTCGGTCGACAGGCAGGAGGGCGACAGGCTGGTCGCGGCCTACAAGCGCATGGCACTCAGGGAATTGCTGGCCGAATAGGGCCGAAGACCCAGCCTTCGGCCAAGCAACAAAAAACCCGCCACAAGGGCGGGCTCTTGATCCGCGAAAAAGCTCTTCGCTTTAGAGACCGAAACCTTCGAAGCGCTTCTTGAACTTCGACAAGCGGCCGCCGCGGTCGAGCAGGGTCTGCTGGCCGCCGGTCCAGGCCGGGTGGGTGGTCGGGTCGATATCGAGGTTCATCGTATCGCCTTCCTTGCCCCAGGTCGAACGGGTCGTGTATTCGGTGCCGTCGGTCATGACGACCTTGATGGTGTGGTAGTCGGGATGGATTGCGCTCTTCATGGCTCTGTTCCTGGCTTGCCGGCGCGGCGGACGGGCATAAGCCTGCGTCGATGCGCCTCTTTTTAAAACTCGAAGCCGCAGCTATTGAGGAGCCGCGGCTTCTAAAACGGTCGGCGTGCCTATACATCAGCCGGAATTGAATCACAAGGCCGCGGCAAGCGCATATTGAGGCGCATAGGCTGAAGTGGCTAGAGGAAACACCGAGATGGTGCAATCAAGCAGCGCAGACGAGCGCCGACGCTCGCTCAAGCCGCTCAGGCGCCTGTTTCCGTATATCGCCGGATATCGCACGCTGGTCATCGGCGCCCTTATCTCACTGGCCATCGCGGCGGCAACGACATTGGCACTGCCGCTGGCCGTCCGGCGCATGATCGACCACGGTTTCTCGTCGGCCAGCACCACCTTCATCGCCGAATATTTCGGCGCCCTCGTGGCGATGGCCGCCGTGCTGGCCGCGGCGTCGGCCGGCCGTTATTACTTCGTCATCACGCTCGGCGAGCGCGTCGTCGCCGACATCAGGCGCGATGTCTTTGCCCATGTGACGACGCTGTCGCCTGCCTTCTTCGACACCGCCCAGTCGGGGGAAATCGTGTCACGGCTCGCCGCCGACACCACGCAGGTCAAGTCGGCGGTAGGCGCCACCGCTTCGGTGGCGCTGCGCAATGTCATCCTCGGCCTCGGCGCGGTGGGCATGATGGTCGTCACCAGCCCGAAACTCTCCGGCCTGGTCATCGGGGCGATCCCCGTGATCGTGCTGCCGCTGGTCGCCTTCGGCCGCTCGGTGCGGCGCAAGTCAAGGCAGGCCCAGGACACGCTTGCCGACGCGACGGCCTATGCCAGCGAGCAGATCGGCGCGGTGCGCACGCTGCAGGCCTTCACCAATGAGAGACTGGTCACCGGACGATTCTCGGGCGCGGTGGAAGCGGCCTTCGAGGCAGCGCGCGCTTCGATCTTCGCGCGCTCCTTCCTCACCTTCTTTGCCATCTTCACCATTTTCTCCTCGGTCGTGGCGGTGCTGTGGTTCGGCTCGCGCGACGTGCTCGACGGCACGATATCGCCTGGCACGCTTGGCCAATTCCTCCTTTATTCGGTGTTCGCCGCTGGCGCGCTCGGCGCGCTGTCGGAAGTCTGGGGCGAACTCGCGCAAGCCGCAGGTGCCGCCGAACGGCTGACCGAGATTCTGGCCGAGACGCCGGCAATCCAGGCGCCGGCCGATCCGAAGCCGCTGCCGGCGGTTGCCAAGGGCGCGATCGTCTTCGAGAATGTGTCCTTCTCCTATCCGGCGAGGCCCGATCGCGCCGCCGTCCACGGCCTGAGTTTTCAAGTCATGCCCGGCGAGACGGTCGCCATCGTCGGCCCCTCGGGTGCCGGCAAGAGCACGGTGTTCTCGCTGATCCTGCGCTTCTACGATCCGGAAACCGGCAAGATCCTGATCGACGGCGTCGATGTGCGCGAGGCCGATCCCGTCGTGGTCAGGCAGCGCATCGCCATCGTGCCGCAGGACGTCACCATCTTCGCGGCGAGCGCGCGCGACAATATCGGCTTCGGCCGGCCAGGCGCCAGCGAGGCCGAGATCGAGGCCGCGGCCAAGGACGCACTGGCCGACGAGTTTATCCTCAGGCTCGAGAACGGCTATGACAGCCAGGTCGGCGAGCGTGGCGTGACGCTGTCCGGCGGCCAGCGCCAGCGTGTGGCGATTGCACGTGCCATCCTGCGCGACGCGCCGATCCTGCTGCTCGACGAGGCCACCTCGGCCCTCGACGCCGAAAGCGAGACGCTGGTGCAGACCGCGCTCGAGCGGCTGATGCGGGGGCGCACCACCATCGTCATCGCCCACCGGCTGGCGACGGTGCTGAAGGCCAACAGGATCCTGGTCATGGATGGCGGCCGCATCGTCGAGGAAGGCACGCATCAGAGCCTGGTCGCCAAGGGTGGCATCTATGCCAGGCTCGCCAAGCTGCAGTTCGAGACCGGCGCCAGCGCCTTCAGGGGCGCGGCGGAGTAGCAGGTTCAGTTCGCCTCGGCGTAACGAAAATTGTCGTCCCAGGCGGCATCTCAGCCGCCGTAGCGCTGCCTCAAGTGGTTGACGAAATGCTTCGCGTTGAGCTTTTCGCCGGTGGCGCGCTCAAGCAGGTCCGGCGTCGACCAGCGCGACCCCTGCGACCAGATTTTCTCGCGGCGCCAACCGTTGATCGCCTCGAAATTCCCCTTTGCAAGGTCTTCGTCGGCTGAAGGACGCTCGCGCGTCAGCGCGGCCCATTGCTGCGCCGCCATCATCGCGCCCAGCGTATAGGACGGGAAATAACCGAAGGCGGCACCCGGCCAATGGACGTCCTGCATCGGCCCGTCGGCGGGGTTGTCGATGGTCGAGAGACCAAGATAGTCGCGCATCCTGGCATCCCAGGCTTCGGGCAAATCAGCCACTTCGAGGCTGCCCGAAACAAGCTCCTGCTCCAGTTCGTAGCGAAGGATGACGTGCAAGGGATAGGTCACCTCGTCGGCGTCGACGCGGATCAGGCCACGTTCGACACGATGCACATGCGGCAGGATATCGTCGAGCGACCAGGCTTCGCCGAGATGCTTCTCCACCACCGGCAGCGCCCAGCGCCAGAAGGCAGGATTGCGCCCGATCTGCTTTTCGACGAACAGGCTCTGGCTCTCATGCACGGCCATGCCGCGGGCCTTGCCGAGCGGCCAGTGCGCCCACGCCTTGGGCAGGTTCTGTTCGTAGAGCGCATGACCGGTCTCGTGCAGCACGCCCATCAGCGCCGACAGGAAATCCGAGGTCTTGTAGCGCGTGGTGATGCGCACGTCGCTGGGCACGCCGCCGCAGAACGGATGGTGCGATACCGACAGTGAGCCGTGCGTCAGGTCGAAGCCGACCGCCGCCATCATGGCAAGGCCGAGTTCGCGCTGCCGGTCGATGGCATAGGTACCCGAAAGCGGCTTCAGCGGATGCTTGCGCAGCCGCGCTTCCTGGATCGCCAGCGCCTCCGGCACGAAGCCCTTGAGGAAGGCCTTGAGGTCGGCGAAGACGGGCGTGATGTCGGCCGTGCGATTGCCGGGATCGTATTGTTCCATCAGCGCGTCATAGGGGGCAAGGCCGAGCACGTCGGAGCGCAGGGCGGCCTCGTCGCGCACCAGCGCCACCACGCCTTCAAGCGCCGGCTGAAAACCCGCCCAATCGTTCTTGGCGCGCAGGGCGCGCCACAATTGCTCGCAGCGCATGCGCGCCGTCGTCTGGCGCTCGACGAATTCGACCGGCAGGCAGGTCAGGTTGGTGTATTGCCGCCGCAGCTCGGCGAGAGCCGCCCGCTGCTCATCGTCCAATTCCTCGCCTTCGGCCGCGGCGATCCAGTCCGGTATTTCCGGCGCGGTCGCCCTGGTGTGATACATGCCGGCAAGGGCCGCCATCGCCTTGGCGCGCTTCTCGCCACCGCCGACGGCCATGTGGGTCGCCTCATCGGCGCCGAGGATGGCCAGCGCGTGCTCAAGCGCTTCGAGCTTGCGGCCGAGATCGTCGAGTTTGTGAAAGGACATGGCGGCTTCCGTGGTTGGGGACGGGGCGAAAAGACACCAACGCAAAAGCATTGGCAACCCTCGGATACCATCCGGCAGATGCAGCTTGCGCAAGCGAGGTTGGGCATGAAATGCTGCCGGCGATGGATGAAGGGGGAGCAGAATGATCGGCAACATCCTGGTCGGGCTGGTGGCCTTGATCCATGTCTACATCGTCTATCTCGAGATGGTGCTTTGGGACACGCCGCGCGGGCACAAGACATTCCGCCTGACGCCGGAATTCGCCGGCGCCTCCAAAGTGCTCGCCGCCAATCAGGGTCTCTATAACGGCTTTCTCGCCGCCGGCCTAATCTGGGGGCTTTACCTCGGCGCCGCCGGTTTCCAGGTCGAGGTCTTCTTCCTGTTGTGCGTGACCATTGCCGGTCTCTATGGCGCGGCGACGGTCGGCCGCAAGATCCTGTACATCCAAACCGTGCCGGCGGTGGTCGCCCTGGTCGCGGCCTGGCTCGGTTGGTAGGCAGGATGGGCTGGTAAGGAAAAAAAGGACGCCAGCGGGATTGGGTTCCCGAAGGCGTCAATGGGTCCCTTCCCCGAGGAGGTTTCCAGGCCGGAATAGCCTCAGCCGTTCGGATAGTTTCCGCCGTCGGCGCCATCACCCATCAGGAAACCGCTGCCGGTGTCGATCATCAGGCGTTGATCCACATTGTCGAGCCGGCGCAGCAGGTCATGGTATTGCGCGGCCGGGATCCTGCCGTGATCCGACGCGGCTATCCTCTCGGCGACCTGACTGATGCGGGCGGTGCGCATTTCCAGGCGCTCCGCGACGGCCGGGGTGATGTGGTTGGCTTGCCTGGCGTCGACGATGCCCTGATGAACACCCTGGACCTGCTGAACGAGCGCCTCGACACGGGGGCCTGCCATGTCGGTGGGGGCGGTCGCGTCGAGAGCACCCTTGTGGTGGCCCGCGGCATAGGCGCCGGCGAGCGGGACGGCAATGAGAATTGCGGCAAGCGTTGCAGTCTTGAGAGATGCTGATGAGCGCATGGTGTGCTTCCTCCTGCTGGGAAGGGAGAGCGGCCGCGCCGCCTCGCCTTCCGACCATTTCGGGTCGTCCAGTCCCGTCGCGTCGCGATGGGAGGCATCGCCGGCGGTTCTCGGCCCTGCGCAGCAAGCTAGGAGCGCTTCGGCGCGAAGTGTAATTAAAAAAAGATAATCTTTTCAGGCCTTGCCGGCGGATGCCTGCGCCCTAGAGTTGAGCCGGCGAACAATTTCGCGTGAGTTCGCGTGATGATGGATCAACGTTCGGTGAGCTTCAGTTCAATGCGGCGGTTCTTGTTGCGCGCCTCTTCGGTGTCGGCGGGATCGAGCGGCTGGAATTCCCCGAAGCCGGCGGCGACGAGCCGGTTAGCCGGCACGCCATTCTCGATCAGGAACTTGACCACCGAGGTCGAGCGCGCCGTCGACAGTTCCCAATTGTCGCGATAACGGCCGTTGCCGGACAGCGGCTTGTTGTCGGTGTGGCCGTCCACGCGCAGCACCCAGTTGATCTCCGGCGGGATCTCTTTCTGCAGTTCGATGATGGCGTCGGCGAGCTTCTTCATCTCGACCTTGCCGGCATCGTTGATCACTTCGGATCCGGTCGGGAACAGAACCTCCGACTGGAACACGAAGCGGTCGCCGACGATGCGGATGTTCTCGCGATCGGCCAGGATTTCGCGCAGACGTCCGAAGAAATCGGAGCGGTAGCGGTTCAGTTCCTGCACACGCTGCGCCAGCGCCACGTTCAGGCGACGGCCGAGATCGGCGATCTTGGTGTTGGAATCGCGGTCGCGCGTTTCGGAGACGTTGAGGGCATCCTCGAGCGCGCCGATCTGCTTGCGCAATGCCGCGATCTGCTGGTTGAGGATCTCGACCTGGCTCAGCGCCTGCTGGCTGATCTGGCGCTGGCTGTCCAGTTCGCCGCCCAGCGCCGCGGCTCGCTGGTTGGCGGCGTCGCCGGCACCCGCACCCTGCGCCAGCAACTGTTCGAGCCGGCTCTTCTCCGCCTCCGCCGCCGACAGCGACGCCTGCAGGTTGGCCAGCGAATCGTCCTTGTCCTGTGCCGTCGAGCGCTCCAGCGCCAGAAGCTGGGTCAGTTCGTTGATCTGCGAATTGAGGCGCGACAGCGCTGTATCCTTGCCGGAGATTTCGCGCCCGAGCAGGAACTGCGCCAACACGAAGACGGTGAGCAGGAACATGATGGCGAGCAACAGCGTCGACAGCGCGTCGACGAAGCCCGGCCAATAGTCGATGCGGCGATCGGTACGCCGGCCCCTGGCAAGCGCCATGCTAGTGCACCCCGGGCTTCTTCAGCGCGTCGGCGATCTTTTCCAGCGTGTTGCGCATCGCCTTTTGTTCGTCCGACTGGGCTTCGACCCAGTCGCGCATGATCTGCTGTTCGGAGCGCATGTTCTTGACCAAGCCGGAAATGCCGTCGGCGAGATTGGCCATGGCGGTGGCGACGCGCGGGTTGGAGCCGCCGCCATTCTCCTGCATGCTGCGCAGCCGCTCCGACAGGACGCGGATCTCGTCGGAAGAGTCGGCCTTGGCCGGGTCGGAAACGACGATGTCGGACGACAGATCCGTGACCGAGGACAGCCAGTTCTCGAGCTCGGTGTAGAAACGTGTCTGGGCGCGGCCGGCCTGCAAGTCGAGGAAGCCGAGCACGAGCGAGCCGGAGAGGCCGAACAGCGAGGACGAGAAGGCCGTGCCCATGCCGGCCAGCGGCGCCGACAAGCCCTGTTTCAGCGAATCGAGCACCGCGGCGGCGTCACCCGTGCCGGGATCGAGCGATTCGATGGTCTCGCGGATCGAGCCGATCGTATTCAGCAGGCCCCAGAAAGTGCCAAGCAGGCCGAGGAACACCAAAAGGCCCACAAGGTAGCGCGAGGTGTCGCGGCTTTCGTCGAGGCGGGTGGCGATGGAATCGAGCATTGTGCGCATCGATGAGGTCGAAAAGGCCATGGACGAGGAACGGCCGATCATCGCCTTCATCGGCGCCAGCAGCACCGGTTCGGTGGTTTCGGAGCCGGCTCGGAAAGAGTTGACCCAGCGGACCTCGCGAAACAGCCGCCCGACCTGCGTGAAGGCCAGCAGGATACCGACGACGAGCACGCCGACGATCAGGCCGTTAAGGCCGGGGTTGGTGACGAAAGCGGTGGTGACCTGGCGGGTCAGGATGGCGGCGATGAAAGCGACGATGGCCAGGAAGATGACCATGGTCAGCAGGAAGACCTGCGGACTGGACAGTTTATGCGGGTCGTAGATCAGCACGTCGGAGCGCCTGCCCATGCCGAAGGATCTGAGAAAAGCCATCCGTGCCCCGTTTCCGATGCCGCTGCCGCTGCCGCCGATCACGTAGTTGGCAACTCTAAACGGAATTATGACCAAATTGAATGGTGCTTGGCAATATTGCCACAGGCGGCCTTTGGAGCCGGCGCATCAGAGGCGGTTGATGACGAGGCAGTCGACCATGGCCGCCAAATGCAGGCCGGCGCCGGTGACCACGAAGCCGTGCCACAGTGCGTTGTGGAAGCGCAGCGCCTTCCAGGCGAAGAAAATCACGCCGCAGGAATAGACGACGCCCCCGGCGACGATGAGCACGATCGACGTGGTCGGCAGCGTCTCGACGAGCGGCTTGACGAGAACGATGCCGCTCCAGCCGATGGCAAGATAGAAGACGATCGCCAGCCTGTCGAAACGGCCGGGGAAAAACACCTTGATGGCAATGCCCGTTGCGGCCGCGGCCCAGACCAGGACGATCATCCAGCGCGCCAGCGCAGAGTTTCCCAACTGGGCGAGAAAGGGTGTGTAGGTGGCGGCGATCAAGAGATAGATAGCGGCATGATCGAAGCGCCGCAGGATCCATTTCGCGGGCGAGGTCACCGGCCACAGATTGTAGGTCAGCGATACCGAGAGCACGGTGAGCAGCGACACGACATAGAAGGCGGCGGCGATATATTCGCCAGGCCCGACCCGGAAGGCAGCGAGCGCCAGCAGTGCCGAACCGGCCGCGATCGCCAGCACGATCCCGATAGCATGGACGATCCCGTCGGCGATCATCTCGGCGCGCGAATAGTGCCAGCGTCCGATGAACGGAATCTCGATCTGTGGCGGGGTGTTGGTCATCTATCGTCCTGCATCACCCCATATCTGGGCAACCGACGGACAGTATTTCAAGCTTTGTTTGCGGTTTTACGACTGCGCGCTTTGCCTTGACGCAATGCCAGATGCAAAACCGCGAACATTTTTTCCGGAATTGCTTCAGCGCGGCGGGAGCGGCTTTTTCACCGTCTTCAGCAATGCGCGCTGGATGATCTCGTTGCCGGCGACGACCGTGCCGGTGTCCAGCATGTCCTGTCCGCCATCCATGTCGGAGGCGAAGCCGCCCGCTTCGCGGATCAAGAGCAGGCCGGCGGCCATGTCCCAGGCCGACAGGCCCACTTCCCAGAAGCCGTCCATGCGGCCGGCGGCGACATAGGCAAGATCGAGCGAGGCGGAGCCCATGCGGCGGACGCCGGAGACCTCGGCCATGACGTTGCGCAGTTCGACCAGGAAATTGCCGTGATGGCCGCGGCCGAGATGCGGCACGCCGCAGCCGATCACCGTGTCGACAAGCTTGGTGCGGCCGGCAACGCGCAGGCGCCGATCATTCATGAAGGCGCCGCCGCCGCGCTCGGTGGTGTAGAGCTCGTCCATGGCGGGATTGTAGACGACCCCCGCCACGATCTGGCCCTGGCGCTCCAGTGCGATCGAGACGGCGAAAAGCGGGATGCCGTGCAGGAAATTGGTGGTGCCGTCGAGCGGGTCGACGATCCAGCGGTGCTGGCTGTCATCGCCGGCGACGGCGCCGCGCTCTTCCATCAGGAAGCCGTAGCCAGGACGTGCCTTCGACAGTTCGGCGAAAACGATGTCCTCGGCCTTGCGGTCGGCCTGGCTGACATAGTCGCCGGGGCCCTTCATCGAGACTTGCAGGTTCTGGACCTCGCCGAAGTCGCGCGACAGCGAGCGGCCGGCCTTCATTGCGGCCTGGACCATGACGTTGAGGAGGGCTGAGCGTGCCATAGTGCTTCTTCCTGGTGCGGCGCTTTAAATTCTGTCTCGATGCATGCCGGCGACCCAAACCGGGGCCGCTTCCGGGCGACATGCATGCATCAGTCGGCGCGGCGCACGTAAGTGATTTCGTTGGTGTCGACGATGATGCGTTCGCCGGCACCGATGAAGGGTGGCACCAGCACGCGAATGCCATTTTCCAGCACCGCCGGCTTGTAGGAGGATGCCGCCGTCTGGCCCCTCACCACGGGATCCGCCTCGGTGATGGTCAGCGTCACGTAATCGGGCAGCGAAATGCCGATCGGCCGCTCCTCGTAGAGCTGAACCGTCACCATCATGCCGTCCTGCAGGAACGCGGCACGGTCGCCGACGAAATCCTTGTTCAGTTCGAGCTGCTCGTAGCTTTGGGTGTCCATGAACACCAGCGCGTCGTCCTGCTCATAGAGGAAGGAGAAGTCCTTCAGGTCCAGCCGGATCTGCTCGACCGTCTCGGCCGAGCGGAAGCGCTCGTTGAGCTTGGTGCCGTTGATGAGGTTCTTCAGCTCAACCTGGTTGTAGGCGCCGCCCTTGCCGGGCTTGACGGTGTTGGTCCTGACCGCCACCCAGAGGCCGCCATCGTGTTCGATGACGTAGCCGGGGCGGATTTCGTTGCCATTGATCTTGGCCATGATGATGGGATCCGGGATGCTGCCAACGGCCGGGCCATTGGTATGGGATGTTCGCCGACAGGCGATTTAAGGCTCCAAGACCACAAATCGTCCGGAGAGGCAAGGGAGGGCGGGTTGCGGCTGAGCAACGGGGGCGGGCACCGGCCGGTTCCGCCTACCGCCATCAGGGCAGGCGGTTGGCCTTCTGCAGGGCCTGCTTGGTCTGGTCGTCGCTCAGCCCTTGCAGGAAATCGTCCATCTGCTGATCGATGAGACCGGCGCGGCGGGCGACGATGTACCAGGCGCCGGCGAGCACGAGGTCGGGATCGGTGCCGATGCCTTGCATATAGAGTTTTGCCAGCCGGTTCTGCGCCGCGACATTGCCGCCTTCGGCGGCTTGCTTCGTCCAGCCGAAGGCCGATTTCAGGTCACGCGCGCCGCCGCGGCCCTCGATCATCCAGGCGGCGAGATCGATCTGCGCGGTGTCGTAGTTCTGACGGGCGGCCTGCGCCAGCAGCCGCCGTGCCTGTGCATCGTCGCGCGGCTTGCCGCCGACGCCGTTGGCATAGATCTGCGACATGGCGTACTGCGCGTCGGCAAGACCGGTCGCGGCGGCGCGCTCATAGTAGGAAACCGCCTTGGCCAGGCCGGCGTTGCCGGGATCCTGCTGGACCAGCATCTGCGCGAAATTGAACTGCGCAAGCTGATTGCCGGCTTCGGCGGCGGCCTGCATCAGGGCGTAGGCTTCCTTCGCGTCCTTCTTGACGTAGCGGCCGTCGAGCAGCATCAGCGCATATTGGAACTGCGATTCCGGCACACCCTGCTCGGCGGCAAGCGCGTACCATTTCGCGGCTTCGGCCGCGTTCAACGGCACGCCCAACCCACGCGACAAGATCTCGGCCACCAGCGTCTGCGCCGCCGGATCGCCATTCTGCGCGCGGACCAGCGCCAGATTATAGGCGGTCTTGTAAAGACCACGCTGGAAGGCACCATAGGCAGCGTCCGCCGGCTTGGCGCCAAAGCGGTCGGGATTGACGCTGTCGGCCGACGGCAACGGCGCGGGTTCCGATGTAGTGGCGGGCTGCGGCAGCTGCTTTTCGATCGGCTTGTCGGTGTGCACGCCGGTTTCAGGCTTGGGCTGCGGCAAGGGAACGGTTTCGGCGGCGGCGGCCTGGATCATCACCGCCGCGAGCAGGGCCTGAAGGGAAAGCCTTGCCAGGAACACGTCAGTCCTCAAGGCGCGGCGCTGTTTCGTCGAGCAGCGCATTGGCCCGGGCGATCGCCACCTTCGGATCGATGCCGTCGGCGAACACGGCGCTCGACAGCGCGACGAATTCGGCGCCGGTGGCGGCCACGGTTTCGACAGAGGCAAGATCGGAACCGGCCTCGACGATGCAGGGGATCTGGATCATCTGCGCCCACCATTGCCCCAATGACAGGTTGCGCGGATGCGGCTCGGGCTTGTTGTCGTAGCCGAACCGGCCGAAGAAAATGTAGTCGGGCCGGGCTTCGCCGAGTTCGAGCGCGTCGTCACGCGTCTTGGCGCCGCCGGCGCCGACCGTCATTTTCGCCTGGAAATGTTCGATCGTCTCGGCGAGTTCGGCCTTGGAGACCTCGACATGGATGCCGTCGGCCTGGACGCGGCCCGCGATGCGGGTGTCGCCAGCGATAATGACGGCCACTCCGGCGGCCTGCGCGGCCGGCACGATACGCTCGGCGAAGGCCTGGAAGGAGGCCTCGTCCATGCCGTTCTCGGGCAGGATCAGCGAGGCGACATCGCCGCCGTCGAATGCGGCCGTGATCCGATCCGCCGGTACGCCGGACGGCGCAATCAGCACGATGCGGCAGCGGTTGGGGGGCGTTGCGTCATTCATGGTTCTTCGATCCCGGGTTTCGCCTATGCCGGGCGAAGATGGTTGGATTGCGGCATAGAGCAAACTGCCCGCTTTGAACAGGCGGGCAGCCGGGATCGCGATTTTTGATCCGCCGGACAGCCGGCGCGTCGCCTTACTTGATCGGCTCGGGGCTCGCGGCGGCCGGTCTCGGTTTCCACAATGTCCAGCCGAGGTTCATGCCGGCGGCCGCGATCAGGATGGCGGCGGCGCCGGCGACCTGACTGAGGTGCAGCCGGTGGCCGAAGGCGGTGACATCGACCAGGATGGCAACGACCGGATAAATGAAGGACAGCGACCCCTGCAGATGCGTCGGCAGCTTCTGGATGGCGCCGTACATAAGGATGTACATCAGGCCGGTGTGGACGATGCCGAGCGTTGCCAGCATGGCCCAGCTCCATGGATCGCCGGGGAGATGCGCGAGATTGGCGAAGGGCGCGAGCATGACGACGCCGACGCAGACCTGAATCAGCGCGATCAGATGCGGTGGCGTGCCCTTGAGCTTCTTGGTGACGATTGCCGCGACGGCCCAGAAAAAGGCGGCGGCCAGGGCCATCAGGATCCCGGCGAAATAGTTCGTGCCGACATCAGCGGCATCGGGAGCAGCGGCGACGATCAGCAGCATGCCGGCGAAGGCGATTGCCAGCCATGTCAGCTTGGTCAATGTCAGCCGCTCGGCGAACAAGAGCGCGCCGAAGCCGACCAGCATGAAAGGCTGCGTGTTGTAGACGGCAGTGGCGATCGAGATCGACGCGCGGGAGAAGGCGCTGAACAAGAGCAGCCAGTTGATGACGATCGCCGCACCCCCTAGCGCGGCAAGGCCGATGACGCGCAACGACAGCCTGTTGCGCAGCAATCCAAGCGAAGCGCAGATGAAGAGCAGCGTCAGCGCGCCGAACGCGCAGCGCCAGAACACGACATCCATGATCGGCTGACCGGACATGATGACGAACCAGCCGATCGTTCCCAGGATCGCCATTGCGGCCGACATTTCGACCGTGCCTCGTACCGTATCGTTCATAATAAGCCTCTGAACCCGTTGAGGCGGCATAATCTCATGTGAGGTCTGGGCTATCCATCTCCTAGGAAAGGCAATATAATGATAGTGCCTAATTAAATTAGGCATCCGCTCGAAATCAACGAGAAATAGAAAATGCTGGATGATTTAGACCGAAATCTGCTGGAAATCCTGGTCAGGGATGCGCGAACCTCGCTGAAGGATCTGGCGGCCCAGGTCGGGCTATCGTCGCCGAGCGTTTCGGAGCGGCTGCGGCGCCTCGAGGAGCGCGGCGTCATCCGGGCGTTCACCGTCGAGATCGATCCGCTGGCGCTCGGCTATACGCTGCAGGCGATCGTGCGGATCAAGCCTCTGCCGGGCAAGCTGCACATCGTTCAGAAATTGATCGAGGAGATTGAGGCGTTTGGCGAATGCGACAAGGTGACCGGCGACGACTGCTTCGTCGCCCGGCTGTTCGTGCGCTCGATCGGCGACCTCGACGGCATTCTCGATCGCATCGCCGACAAGGCCGAGACCAGCACCGCCATTATCAAGGCACAGCCGATCCGGCGGCGACCGCCGCCACTGGGGTTGCCGGCGGCCTCGTAGGCTTGACACGGCATGGCAGTGGTGGAAAGGCGCGGCCAGTCCACCATATGTCAGTCTTCCGCCGGATGACCGTCCGAGGAGCCAAAAAAAGATGGCGCAGAACATTTACGATCAACCCGATTTCTTTGCGGGCTACAGCCAGCTTGGCCGCTCCGTCGAAGGCCTGGATGGTGCCGCCGAGTGGCCGGCGTTGCGCGCGATGCTGCCCGATGTCGGTGGCCTGAGGGTCGTCGACCTCGGCTGCGGCTTTGGCTGGTTCTGCCGCTGGGCACATGAAAATGGAGCGAGGGAAGTCCTTGGGCTGGACCTCTCGGAGAAGATGCTGGCCCGTGCGAGAGCGGCCGGCCCGGACACCGGCATCACCTACGAGAGAGCCGACCTCGACCAGCTCAGCCTGCCGCAAGGCGGCTTCGACCTCGCCTACAGTTCGCTCGCCTTGCATTACGTCGAAGACATTGAGCGCCTGTTCGGGGCCGTGCACGAAGCCCTGTTGCCCGGCGGGCATTTCGTCTTCTCGACCGAGCATCCGATCTACATGGCGCCGACCAATCCGGGCTGGTCGATCGATGGGGAGGGGAAAAGGACCTGGCCTGTCGACCAATATCTGGTGGAAGGGCCGCGCAAGACCAACTGGCTGACCAAGGGGGGTGGTGAAACATCACCGCACCATCGGCACCACGCTCAACGCCCTGATCCGCGCGGGTTTCACGATCGAGCATGTCGAGGAATTCCGTCCGACGGACGCGCAGATCGCGGCCAGACCGGACCTGGCGGAAGAACTCGAGCGGCCGATGTTCCTGCTGGTTTCGGCGTGCCGATAGAATAGGGGCATGGCGAGGCGCGCGGGTTGCTTTTGCTGTCGCTCGACTCAAGATTGTGGGCTATTCAGGCGTCGACGCGCTTTCCCTCCAGATCAGTTCCTCCTCATGTCAGGCCTGCTTCTCGATCCGTGGTTCTACGCGGCCGCCATTCCGGCGGTCATCCTGGTCGGCCTGTCCAAGGGCGGCTTCGGCGGCGCGGTCGGTTTCGTCGGCGTGCCGCTGATGGCGCTGACCATGCCGCCGGTTCAAGCGGCCGCCATCCTGCTGCCGATCCTGTGCTTGATGGACATCGTCTCGGTGTGGACATGGTGGGGCGTGTACGACCGCAAGATGCTGGTCGACATGATGCCGGGCGCTGTTCTCGGCATAGGGCTTGGCTGGCTGACGGCGGCACTGGTCACCGAGGAAGCGGTGCGGCTCATCGTCGGCGCCGTTGCCATCGTCTTCGTGCTGCGCTGGCTTTACCTGCAATTTCGTCATGGTTCCGACCATGCGGCCGCACCTAATCGCGTGGCCGCGGCCATATGGGGCACGGTCGCAGGCTTCACCAGCTTCGTCGCCCATGTCGGCGGCCCGCCCTTCCAGGTCTATGCCTTGCCGATCCGGCTCGACCCCAAGGTGTTGTCGGGCACGGCAGCGATCTTCTTCGCCGCTACCAACGCGCTGAAACTCATCCCGTATTTCGCGCTCGGCCAGTTCGACACCGCCAATCTGACGGCGTCCGCCGTGCTGATGCCGCTGGCGCCACTGTCGACCATCGCCGGTGCCTGGCTGGTGCGGCGGATGCGGCCAGAAATTTTTTATCCCTTCACCTATGCGACCGTGGCGGTCGTGGCAGTGAAGCTTCTGTGGGACGGGATCGCCGGCATCATGTAGCGCTCCAGCCGCGTCAGGCGGCGCTGGGCACCATGCGTCTTGGCCGGCTGAGCGCCATTGTGGCACCGGCGGCAAGGACCACCACCATGCCGGCGAGAATCCCGACGTCGTGCAGGGTAGGCTTCAGAACCATGTCGGTGATGATGATGAGCATGACCGCATAGTCGAAGCGCGCCGCCCGCAGGATGCGCTGTCCATAGCCAAGTGCCGCAGGCGTCACGCCATCCCTGGCGATCATCGCGCCCATGCGGTCGGCGGTCGGCTTGAAGACGAACATGCCGATGCAGAAGGTCGTGGCGTATCCGGCAAGCCCGATCAGGACCCAGAGATCGGAGAAGCCGACCCAGAACGAGCACATGATCAATCCGAAGACCAATGTCAGCATCGACATCGGAGCGAAGAAGCGGTTGCCCAGTTCGCCAGTGGCGCGCATCGCCTGCAGCGTTCCCTGGATGTTGCCGGCGCGATCCGCCAGCGTCGCCAGCACCATCAGCGTGAAGCCGCCGCCGACCCAAAGCATCGCCGAAAGGATGTGCAGCAATTTGATGATGGAATACCAATCCATGGCTTTCTCCCCGATGTCCAATGGTTGCTGGCGAGGCCGCGCCATTGCCCGCCCGCCGCTTCGATGCCGCAGCGTTTAGCGCCGCGGCTGTTTCAGGACGATGTCGTGGAAAAACCGGCTGTGTTTCAGGCTGCCGGCTAACGAAAGGAGAAACTAATATGATGAACCCACCGCCCGGTTTTCTGCTATCGTCGGCAGCGTCGGGGAGCGACATCGTCCGGAAACACTGCCGATGCTAGTGCCGACGCCGGAAGTCCGGCGGCGACAGCGCTCGCCTGACGATCAACCCATTCCCAGCTTGGGAAAAGCCAATTCGGGGGACTAATATGCAAGGGGTAGCACGGAATTTCTTCACGCTGGCGATCATCTACGCGTTGTGCGGCATGGCGCTCGGCATTCACATGGCGATCAGCGAAGACCACGGCCAGATGCCGACCCACGCCCACACGATGGTGGCCGGTTGGCTGATGTCGGCGGTTTTCGCGTTCTTTTACCACCTGTTTCCGGCTGCCGGGCAAAAGACGCTGGCCCTTGTCCATTTCTGGCTGACGGCAATCAGCGGCATCGGGCTGATGATCGGCCTTTATATACTGCTTGCCGGAAATCCGGGGATCGAGCCGTTGCTGGGGATATCTTCGATCGGCTTCTACGCAGGCATGCTGCTGTTTGCCTTCATCGCCTTGCCGGTGGTGTGGAAAAAAAGCCTGAGTGAAGGCTGAAACCCAGCCGGTGCGGCTGTGTTGTTACGGCACAGGAGCACGGTGTTGGGTAAAAAAACATCAGAGCCGTTAAGGGTTCATTAAGCTTTACAGGCGTTTACTATGTCCATCCAGTGATCTGGATTCTTACCGAGTGGTTGGAGCCACTTTGTTTGACGCCTCCCTGTTAAACTCCTGAGAGCCGCCTTATCCGCGGCTCTTTTTTTGTCCGCACCCAGGCGGCATTCCGCACGGCCGAACGCCGTTAACCTTCTGTTAAACATGTGCTTGCCTTCACCCCGGACGAAGCGCATTTTCAAGCTTCAGTTTTATAGGGTCACGGGTGTATCGGCAGAGAGCCGAATCGGCCGGTCGCAAGTGCAGGGGCGTATCAATGAACGAGCCTTCGAAGGGCATTGCGAAAACCGTCAAGCTGGCGGAACGCCGGGTGTTTTCGCACTCCTTCAAACCGCTTTACCAGGAAGGCATGGGCCTGGTCGAACAGGCGGCGGAGTATCTCGACGGCAAGGGCCGGGCAGAGGCCAAGAAACTGTCGCGGCTGGCGGCCACGCTCTACGCGGCCGAATCGATGCGGCTGACCACCAGGCTGATGCAGGTTGCCTCGTGGCTGCTTTTGCAGCGTGCGGCGAATTCCGGCGAGATGACGCGCGATCAGGTCGCTTCGGAAAAATCCAAGGTGCGTCTCGACACCGCTTCCGCCCATGACGAGGCGGCCGGCTGGGCCGAACTGCCGACCGATTTCCTCGATCTCGTCAACCGGTCGTTGCGCCTGCAGGCATTGGTGCGCCGCATGGACGAAGAGATCTATGGCGCAGGCGCCGTGGTCGACATGCAGCCCGTGGCCCGCCGGCCCAATCCGGTGTCGGACCAGATCAGCCTGCTCAACACGGCTTTCGCCCGCAACTGAGAAACGTCGAGGCCTCCCGGTTGGCTGAACGTTTCCGGTTTGTTCACTTTTCGCTGGCATCGCTGTCCGCCGGAGGTACACTCACGGCATGGGGGACGCGATTCGCATCATCGGGATCGATCCGGGGCTCAGGCGCACCGGCTGGGGCATCGTCGAGAGCCTCGGCAATTCCTTGCGCTTTGTTGCTGCGGGCACCGTCCGCTCGGAGGACAAGGCGGCGCTGGCGACGCGGCTCTGCCAGCTGCATGACGGGCTCGCCGACATCCTGCACCGGGCCATGCCGCATGAAGCCGCGGTCGAACAGACCTTCGTCAACAAGGATGCCGTGGCGACGCTGAAGCTCGGCCAGGCGCGCGGCATCGCCATGCTGGTGCCGGCGCGCGCCGGCCTCGTCGTCGCCGAATATGCGCCGAACGCGGTGAAGAAAGCGGTGATCGGCGTCGGTCACGGCGACAAGAAGCAGATCCACATGATGGTGAAGGTGCTGTTGCCGAAAGCGATCTTCGACACCGAACATGCCGCCGACGCTCTGGCCATCGCGATTTGTCACGTGCATCACCGGCAAAGTGCCGCTTACCGGATGGCGCTTGCCGAATAGCAATGTTCTTGACTTGTTCACGCTGCGCGCGTAGTAATACCCTAGAGGTATTACCATGCGCGTGACCACCAAGGGCCAAGTCACAATCCCCAAGCCGATAAGGGACCATCTGGGCATCGGACCGGGCTCCGAGGTTGAGTTCGTGGCCACCGAGGAAGGGGCTCGGCTCGTTGCCGTCAATGAAAACCTGTCCGATGAAGAAGTCGCGCGCAGGTTCAGGAATATTCTCCACGGCATGGCGGGCACACTGGATCTGGGAGGCATGACCGCCGACGCTTACATGGAGTGGTTGAGAGGTCCGCGTGAAGATCTCGACGTTGATTGACACCAATGTCCTCATCGACGTTTGGGGGCCAACCGGGCCGCTGACGGAATGGTCAGCGTCTGCAATCGTTTCATGCCGTAGCGACGGCGCATTGGTCGTCAATACAATCGTCTGGTCTGAGCTCGCGCCGCTGATCCCGACGGAGACGGCGCTTCGACATGCTCGAAATGGATCGCGAACTTGTACCTTGGGACGCGGCATTCCTTGCGGGCGTCACGCATTCCCGCTATCGCCGGGCCGGCGGCGTTCGGGAACGCATCTTGCCTGATTTCTTTATTGGTGCTCATGCGGCTGTTGCCGGACATCGTCTTTTGACCCGCGACGCCGCGCGCTATCGCAGTTATTTCCCCGATCTCGATATCATCTCTCCGGAAACGCACCCATGAGGGGCTTATCTCCCATGAAAGATCTGGCATGATCGGCAAGCTCAAGGGTACGCTCGACGAGGTCGACGAAGACCATTGTCTCGTCGATATCCACGGCGTCGGCTACGTCGCGTACTGCTCAACCCGCACGCTTGCCGCGCTGCCTTCGCCTGGCGAAGCGGTGGTGCTGTTCATCGAGACCTATGTGCGAGAGGACATGATCCGGCTCTATGGTTTCCAGTCGCAGCTCGAGCGCGAATGGTTTCGGCTGCTGATGAACAATGTGCCGGGTGTCGGCGCCAAGGTGGCGCTGGCCATCCTGTCGACGCTGGCGCCGGCTGACCTTGCCAATGCCATTGCACTGCGCGACATCGCCATGGTTTCCCGCGCGCCCGGCGTCGGCAAGAAGGTGGCCGAGCGCATCGTCACCGAATTGAAGGCCAAGGCGCCGGCCTATGCGGGCACCGCCACCGGCACCATTGGGCTCAAGCAGGAACTCGGCGAAGGCGTAGCGCCGGCGCCGATCACCGACGCCGTCTCGGCGCTGGTCAATCTCGGCTATTCCCGCGACACCGCCGCCAACGCCGTGTCAGCAGCGCTGAAGACGGCGGGCGAGGGCGCCGATGCGTCCAAACTGATCCGTTTTGGGTTGAAGGAACTGGCACGGTGAGCCATCGCTTGTCCGGGGCGCTGCCCTGTGCAAGGAAGGTCCCATGAGCCTTTCCCCCCGCCTCATTGCACCGGAAAAGCGCGGCGAGGATGCCGAGCAGACCCTGCGGCCGCAAACGCTTGACGATTTCGTCGGCCAAGCGGCGGTGCGGGCCAATCTCAAGGTCTTCATAGAGGCCGCCAAGGGCCGCAAGGAAGCGCTCGACCATGTGCTGTTCGTCGGACCGCCGGGGCTGGGCAAGACGACGCTGGCGCAGATCATGGCGCGCGAACTCGGTGTCAATTTCCGCTCGACCTCCGGGCCGGTCATCGCCAAGGCCGGCGATCTCGCGGCATTGCTTACCAATCTCGAAGAAGGCGACGTGCTGTTCATCGACGAGATCCACAGGCTCAACCCGGCGGTGGAGGAAATCCTTTATCCGGCGATGGAGGATTTCCAGCTCGACCTGATCATCGGCGAGGGTCCTGCGGCGCGTTCGGTGAAGATCGACCTAGCGCACTTCACGCTGGTCGCCGCCACCACGCGGCTCGGCCTGCTCACCAATCCGCTGCGCGACCGCTTCGGCATCCCGGTGCGGCTCAACTTCTACACCGTCGAGGAGTTGGAGCAGATCGTGCGGCGCGGCGCGCGCATCCTGCAGATGCCACTCGGCGACGACGGTGCGCTGGAAATCGCGCGGCGCGCGCGCGGCACGCCACGCATTGCCGGACGGCTGCTGCGGCGCGTGCGCGATTTCGCCTCGGTGGCCGGCGACGGCCATGTCGACCGCCTGATCGCCGACGAGGCCTTGACCCGGCTCGAAGTCGACGCGCTTGGCCTCGACGCCCTCGACCGCCGCTATCTCAGCATGATCGCCCGTAATTTCGGCGGCGGTCCGGTCGGCATCGAGACCATCGCCGCCGGCCTGTCCGAGCCGCGCGATGCCATCGAGGACATCATCGAGCCCTATCTGATCCAGCAGGGGTTCATCCAGCGCACACCACGCGGACGCATGCTGACCGCCAATGCCTGGCGCCATCTCGGCCTCGATGCGCCGAAGGATTCGGCGCAGCAGCAGATCAATCTCTTCCAGGAAGAATAGCCACGCAAGCGATCAGGCGCGGGTTTCTCGGACCAGCGATCAAGCATCAGTGAACGGGCCTGCGCAAATTCTCCTCATCTTCGCCGGCTTACCGGCGTATTGCTGGATTGTATCGGGTTCGCTGCATCCATGCATGTCCTCCTCCCGACCGAGATCGCTTTTGGGCGACATGTAGCAGCGCATGCCGAAATGAGGTGCCGGAGCCACTTGATGATAACCAGACGCGGGTTCCTGCGCTTTATCGGCGGGTCGTTCCTGTCGGTCGCCTCCTTCAGCGCCTACGCCGTCGGTATCGAGCCGATGCTGCTGACGCATGTGAAGCGCTATGCGCTGACGCCACCGCATTGGCCGGCCGGATTGAAGCTGCGCGTCGTCGCGCTCGCCGACATCCATGCTTGCCGGCCGTGGATGACGCCGGAGCGGATCGCGTCGCTTGCCGAAGAGGCGAATGCCTTGCAGCCGGACCTGATCGTGCTGCTCGGCGACTACATAGCCGGCATGCGCCTGGTGTCGCAAAGGGTGACGCCGCCGGAATGGGCTGGCGCCCTGTCGGGCCTCAAGGCGCCGCTCGGCGTGGTGTCGATTCTCGGCAATCACGACTGGTGGGCCGACGGCTTTGCGCAGCGTGCCGAAGTCGGCCCGACGATCGCGCGCAAGGCTCTGGAGAAAGCCGGCATCCCGGTGCTGGAGAACGACGCCGTGCGTCTGGAAAAGGACGGACATGGCGTCTGGATCGCGGGCCTCGCCGATCAGTTGGCGCTGTTGCCGAAAAAGAAACACGAGCCTCCCAGGGGATTGGACGATCTCGACGGCACGCTGGCCAAGATCAGCGATGCCGCGCCCGTCATCCTGCTGGCGCACGAACCGGACATTTTTCCAAAAGTGCCGTGGCGTGTGTCGCTGACGCTATCGGGACACACCCATGGCGGGCAGGTGCGGCTGTTCGGCTATTCGCCGATCGTGCCATCCCAGTTCGGCAATCGCTACGCCTATGGCCATGTCGTCGAGAACGACCGCAACCTCATCGTCTCGGGCGGGCTTGGCTTCAGCAATTTGCCGATCCGTTTCGGAATGCGCCCGGAAATCCTGCAGATAGACCTCGGCTGACCGGCGCGTCATGGCAGGCTTCGGGTCATGGCAGGCTTCGGATTGCGTCCAGCACGTCAGGCTCGGCCTTGTCGCCATTGAATGCGTCGACGATGCCGAAAGCCCCGCCATAGCTCCACACCGACCATGAGAAGCCATGCGCTTCGGCCCGAGCGATCATGTCCCTGACATAGGCGGCCCGATATTCGGCCGGCATCACGTAGGCATTGCCATACTCCTGGCGGATCATGCCGAACTCGCCCAGCGTGATGTCTTCCGGCTTGATGCCGTTGGCCCTCGCCCAAGCCTCGACAGCCTTGAACGGCGCATCCATCAAGCCAAGCAGCTTGTCGGCGCTGTCCATGCTGGCGACCTGCTCGTCGAGGTAGGCAAGCAGGCCATGCTGCCGTGTCCACGGCGCCTCGGCCTTGATCCGGGCGCGGATGGTGTCCAGCGTCACATCAAGCTGCGCCTTCGGCACCGCGGTCAAAGGATAGGGCAGGCCGGTCACATAGGGAATGAAGTCGCCGGCCCAGGTCGCGCCCTGATGGGTGAGCAGGAACGGGTCATAGGAGTGGAAGGTCCAGATGACGTTGTCGTCTGGGATCGTCTTCGGGTCGATCTTTTCCAGAGACGAAGCAGCGGAATAGCAAGCTCCGGTCAGGACCAGCGTCAGTTTCGTCGCCGAGGCGCGCGCCGCCGCGAACAGCTTGCGCTGGCGGTCGGGCCACAGGCTGGTGCCGTCGCTGTCGCAATCGACGATCGGCTCGTTCATGGGTTCGAAAGCGACCTTCTCGGGATCTTCGGCGGCCAGCGTGCGCGCCATGCCGCGAACCACCTCGACATAGCGGTCGAAGGTCGCGGGGTCGTCCATCACTTCGCCCATGCCGATCTTGCGGCCGCCGCCGGCCGGGATCAGGTGCATGTCGACGATGACCTTCAGTCCGGCGCGATTGATCATGCGCGCCGAGTCCAGCACGCTGGCATTGAGTTGGTCACGAAGGTCCGTTGTCTTGTCCGAGAGAAAAGGCGACGGATCGACCGGCATGCGCAGGAAATCGAAGCCGGCATCCTTCAGCGCCTTGAGGTCGTCCTCGTTGAGGAATTTGCGCCATTCCGGGTAGGGCAGGATGGCCTTGGCATCACCCCACTGGTCCTCGCCGGGCCAGGTGACCCACTGGTCGAGATTGAGACCGCGCTTCATCGTGAAGGTCGCCGCCTCACCCGACAGTGTGGAAGCGGCCAGCGCCAGCACGACCGCCATCAAGGTCTTGATCATCGTCGTTAACAGTGCCATCGGGTTCATGCGCCAAAAATACCTGCCGCGTCGGCATCCAAAAGGGAAGCGCAATGGGCGATCATGGTGAATCCGCGGCATTGCTGGCAGGGCTTTCCGGTGCGCTGACCGCGTTCGGCCACCGGCTGATGGCGCGGGTCTATTATGCCGATACCGATTTCTCGGGTGTCGTCTATCACGCGCGCTATCTGGAATTCCTCGAGCGCGGCCGCTCCGACTATCTCAGGCTCACCGGCGTGCATCACACCGAACTCGCCGACGGCAAGCACGGCGAGAAGATCGTGTGGGTGGTGCGCCGCATGGAGATCGACTTCCGCATCCCCGCCCGTATCGATGACATCCTGACCGTCGACACCCGCACCGAGACCATTTCCGGCGCGCGTATCTTCATGGCGCAGCAGCTCAAGCGCGGCGATGAGGTGCTGGTGGAGGCCAAGGTCGAGGCGGCGATCATCGGCGAGAACGGCCGGCCGAGGCGTTTTCCCAGGGAATGGGTGGCGGCGTTCATGCCCAAGGTCGTTCCCCAGGACTGATTGGACGGATCGCGTGCCGACTTCGCCAGCGCCGCCGCTGGGGCGCGGCAATGCGCCGCGCCTTCTAGACTAACCCATCCTTAACCATAACGGTTCATGAAGAGATTGGTGAAGATTGGCGTTATCCAGCGCCTTCCTTTCACCAATATTTGCCCCGAAAAGGCCGCTAACGGCACGGTTTGGGGTGTCCGGTAGCTTCTTGCGAACCGACCACAAGGGATGCCATGGGCCAGCCGCCAGCTTCGCCCGGAAAATCTTAAGGACGTAACGATGGAAAATATCGCACTCGCCGAACCGGGCGCGCAATTGTCGATTTGGGCCTTGTTCATGCAGGCCAGCTGGGTGGTCAAGCTGGTCATGATCGGGCTGCTCTGCGCCTCGGTGTGGACCTGGGCGATCATCGTCGACAAGCTGGTTGCCTATGGCCGCATGCGCCTGGCGCTGAACCGCTTCGAGCAGGTTTTCTGGTCCGGGCAGTCGCTGGAGGAGCTCTATCGCACCCTTGCCGACCGCAAGACGACAGGCATGGGCGCCATCTTCGTCGCCGCCATGCGCGAATGGAAGAAGAGTTTCGAGAAAGGCGCCAAGTCGCCGCTCGGCCTGCAGACCCGCATCGACAAGGCCATGGACCTGGCGCTGACCCGTGAGATGGAAAAGCTGGAGGGCCGCCTCGGCTTTCTCGCCACCACCGGCTCGGCGGCACCTTTCATCGGCCTGTTCGGCACCGTCATCGGCATCATGACCTCGTTCCAGGCCATCGCCGGCTCAAAGAACACCAGTCTCGCGGTGGTCGCGCCCGGCATCGCCGAGGCGCTGCTGGCGACGGCCATCGGCCTGCTCGCCGCCATTCCGGCGGTCATCGCCTATAACAAGCTGTCATCAGATGCGAGCAAGATCGCCGTGCGGATGGAGGGGTTCTCCGACGAGTTCTCCGCCATACTCTCGCGCCAAATCGATGAAAAAGTCGCGCCGAAGGCCTGAGGGACGATCATGGGAATGTCTGTAGGCGCAGGTGGTGGACGTGGCGGCAGGGGTCATCGACGGCGCGGCCGTCACCATGCATTGATGTCGGAGATCAACGTCACGCCGATGGTCGACGTGATGCTGGTGCTGCTGATCATCTTCATGGTCGCCGCACCGATGCTGACGGTCGGCGTGCCGATCGACCTGCCCGACACGCAGGCCAAGGCGATGAATGCCGACACCCAGCCGATCACCGTGTCGATCGATGCGACCGGCAAGATCTTCCTGCAGGAAACCGAGATTCCGATCGAGGAGCTGGTGGCCAAGCTGCAGGCGATCTCGAAGACCGGCTATGAAGAGCGCATCTTCATCCGGGGCGACAAGTCGACCGACTACGGCACGGCGATGAAGGTGATGGCCCGCATTTCGGCCGCTGGCTACAAGAACATCGGCCTGGTTTCACTGCAGGAACAGGATCAATAGACGCACGATGAGGACCGGCCTCACCACATCGGTGATCTTGCACACGGCGGTGCTGGCCTTCGGCCTGTTCACGCTGTCGGCGCCGGCCGCGCTTCCGTCCGCCGATGTCGAGTCCGTCGCGGTCGATATCGTGCCGATGGAAGCCATTGCGCAGACCCTGCAGGGCGACAAGAAGGCCGTGATGCATGAAAAGCCGGCGCCGTTGCCGACGCAGCGTCCCGATATCGTGCCGAATGCACAGAAGGTCGGCGAAAACAGCGTCGACACCGACAAGCCGATAACGCCTGAGGCCAAGCCGAAACCCGTCGACACGACCTCGGCTCCGGCGCCCGCGCCGACCCCGAAGGAAATCCCGAAGACCGAGGACGTGCCGAAGCCGCAGGAAAAGCCCAAGCCCATTCCGGCGACGGAAGTGGCGCCAGCGCCGACGCCCAAGGAAGAGGTCAAGCCTGAGCCGGTCAAGCAGACCGAGCCGAAGCCCACTCCGGCAAAGCCCGCGCCGACACCGCCGCCGCAGGACAAGACCGCCGCCATCGATCCGACGCCCGAGGTCAAGCCCGACGCCGTCGCCGAGGCCATAGCCAAGGACCCGCCCACCGAGGAGACGCAGTTGCCGAATTCGGCGCCCGCGCCGGAGGCCCGGCCGAAGCCGCAGCCGGCACAGGCCGAAAGCGCCAAGGCGCCTGAACGCAAGGATGCCGACAAGCCAGTCAAGGAAGCCTCGTCCAAGCCAAAGTCGGACGACAAGCAGTTCAACGCCAACGAGATTTCGGCGCTGCTCGACAAGCAGAAGCCGTCCGGTGGCGGCGCCAAGCGCTCGACGCAGCAAGCGTCGCTCGGCGGCGACAAGGATCAGGGCCAGAAGCTGTCGAAGTCGGAGCAGGGCGCCCTGGAAAGCCAGCTCGGCGGTTGCTGGACCTTGCCAGTCGGGCTTGAAGGTTCGGAGAATTTCGTCGTCGTCGTCCGTTTCAACCTGAACAACTCCGGCAAGCTCGACGGCCGTCCTTCCGTTGAAACGTCGAGCGGCAACAGGCAGTTCGACGAGAGCGCGGTGCGCGCGGTTCAGAAATGCGACATGGCCGGCCTGCAGGTTCCCGCCGGCAAGCAGGACATCTGGAACGACATCCGGGTCACATTCGACCCAAGGGAGATGCTCGGCCTCTAGGCCCTGATATCCGAAGATCAGTATGAGAAGCGAGAAGACATGAAATCAATCCTCAAGCCGCTCCTGACGATTGCAGCCATGGCGCTGGGCATGACGGCCATCGTTCCGATGCCTGCCTGGGCGCTGGTCGAACTCAACGTCAACAAGGGCAATGTCGAGCCGTTGCCGATCGCCATCACCGATTTCCAGGGCGGCGACGCACTTGGCGCGCAGATTTCCCAGATCGTCACCGCCGACTTGAAGCGCTCCGGCCTGTTCGCGCCGATCGACAAGAGCGCCTTCATCGAGAAGATCGCCAATCCGGACGCAACCCCCCGCTTCGACGACTGGAAGGTGATCAATGCGCAGGCTCTGGTCACCGGCAGCGTCAGCAAGGAAGCAGACGGCCGCATCCGCGCCCAGTACCGGCTATGGGACACATTCGCGGGCCAGCAGATGGCCGGCGAGCAGTTCTTCGCCAATGACGCCAATCAGCGCCGCGTCGCCCACATCATCGCCGACGCCATCTATGAACGGCTGACCGGCGAGAAGGGCTATTTCGATACGCGCGTCGTCTTCATCGACGAGTCCGGCGCCAAGAACGCGCGCAAGAAGCGCCTCGCCATCATGGACCAGGATGGCGCCAACGTCCGCTACCTTTCGGACGGCAGGTCGATCGTGCTGACGCCGCGCTTCTCGCCGAACCGGCAGGAAATCACCTACATGTCCTATGAGAGCGGCCAGCCCAGGGTCTATCTCCTGCAGATCGAGACCGGGCAGCGTGAACTGGTAGGCAATTTTCCAGGCATGACCTTTGCACCGCGCTTCTCGCCCGACGGCCAGAAGGTGATCATGAGCCTGCTGCGCGACGACGGCAATTCCAACATCTTCGCCATGGACCTGCGCAGCCGTTCGACGACGCGGCTGACCAACTCGACCGCCATCGACACCTCGCCTTCCTACTCGCCCGACGGCAGCAAGGTGGTGTTCACCTCCGACCGTGGCGGTCGCGCGCAGATCTACGTCATGGGCGCCGACGGATCGGGCCAGACCCGCATCTCGTTCGGCGACGGCGTCTATTCGACGCCGGTGTGGTCGCCGCGCGGCGACCTCATCGCCTTCACCAAGCAGAGCGGCGGCGAATTCCAGATCGGCGTCATGAAGACCGACGGCTCGGGCGAGCGCATACTGTCGTCCGGCTTCCAGCAGGAAGGCCCGACCTGGGCGCCGAACGGCCGCGTGCTGATGTTCTTCCGCGACGCCAATGGCGGCCCGAAACTGGTTTCCGTCGATCTCACCGGCCGCAACGAGCAGCCGATCCCGACGACGAACTTTGCTTCGGATCCGGCCTGGTCGCCGCTGCTGGAATAGAACGGGAATTGGCGAACTGAAGAATTGAAGAGATGGTGAAAGCAGAGGGCTACGTTAAGCGAGCAAAGGATCTAGAGGTCTACAAGCGCGCTTACGTGGTCTCTCTGGCGGTTCACAAGGCCACCCTCGCTTTTCCCAAGATAGAGCAATACGCGCTGGCCGATCAGTTGCGGCGTTCCAGCAAAGGGATTTGCGCCAATCTGGCTGAGGGATTTGCCAAACAGAGCCACTCCAAAGCCGAATTTGGCCGGTTCATTTCGATGGCCATAGGATCGTGCAGTGAAGTGGAGACGTGGATTTCATACGCGTTCGATCTCGAATACATCTCGCAGGCGCAACGGGACGAGTGGCTACAATCGTATGGCCAGGTGTACGGAATGCTGGTGAACCTCAGAGTGAAGCTAGGGTGACCATCCTTCTTCAATTCTTCAGTTCTCCAACTCTTCAATTCCCCTCTTACATTCCCCTTTTCCATGCCTTCGTCGCGTTTTGGCCGCATTTCCGCCTAGGGTCCGCGCCAACTGTGGCCTATGACAAAACAGCTGCGGACGGGCAGCCTAAACCAAATTTTAACCGTGTTTCTTGAATGCCGGTTAACCCAAACGTGGTTACTGGGTGATCAACGAAATCACTCGAAACATGATCACTCGAATACGAAGGAGAGGCGGCATGGGCCGTATCGCAGCACTGACCAGAAACCCGGCCATGATCGCGCTGGTGGCGATGCTCGCCATCACCGGTTGCGCTTCGAAGAAGACCCCGAACAGCGCCGCTGACCTTGGCCTCAATGGCGCGGGTGCCGCAACACCCGGCTCGGCACAGGACTTCACCGTCAACATCGGCGACCGTATCTTCTTCGATACGGACTCGACCTCGATCCGTGCCGACGCACAGACGACGCTGTCGCGCCAGGCACAGTGGCTGAACCAGTACAAGCAGTATGCCATCGTCGTCGAAGGCCATGCCGACGAACGCGGCACGCGCGAATACAATCTGGCGCTCGGTGCCCGCCGTGCCGCCGCCACGCGCGACTTCCTGGTTTCCAAGGGCGTTTCGGCGAGCCGTCTCAAGACGATTTCCTACGGCAAGGAACGTCCGGTCGCCGTATGCGACGACATCTCCTGCTGGTCGCAGAATCGCCGCGCCGTCACCACGCTCAGCGGCGCTGGTTCCTGAGGCGTCGCGCGCCGAAAGGCGCGCAC